>JAXHLV010000025.1:0-323480 GCA_034521935.1 Roseovarius sp. | reverse complement strand
GCAGGTATCAGAGCATGGGGACGGGCTTTCGTGGCACGTTCGTCATCTCCTGGTCGCAAACGGAACTGGATGGTCAGGGCGCTTTGCCGCCGCAGGCCATGTCTGTCGGGATGACATGGTCCTGGCAGGGCGAGGCGGTGCGCGTGGACGGCCCGCCCAACCTGTTGCGGCTGGGCATGGCGGACGGTGAGGCGGTGCAGCGCCAGCGCGCGCGGCGCGGATGGTGCCGGCGGCTGGTGGGCGCGGCCATGAGCGGGCGGCGCGACGTTGAGCGTATCGAGGTGGATGAGCCGCTCACCGATTTGGGGTTTGTCGTCACCGACGGGCTGCGCAGTTACACGGTCACGGTGATCGAGCTCGAGGGCGGTGCGCCGCCGCTGTTGATGTTCATGGACGATTTACCGCCGCAGCGCACGGAAATGTGGGTGGTGCATCACGCGCTTGACACGATGAACGGGGCGGCGACGAGCCCGGCATCGGGCGGTGTGATCTGTTTCACTCCCGGCACGCGGATCGAGACACCGGAGGGACCGCGCCTGATCGAGGAGTTGCGCGAGGGCGACCGGGTGCAGACCCGTGACAGCGGCGCGCAGGAGGTCTTCTGGATTGGCAGCCGCCGCATGACCGGCGCGCGGCTTTTCGCCATGCCGCGGCTGCGCCCGGTGCGGCTGCGCGCGGGCGCGCTGGGCAGTGATCGGCCCGACGCGAGCCTGCTGGTCAGCCCCGAGCACCGGGTGCTGGTGCGCGGGGAGGTGGCGCGGTCGCTCTTCAACACGCCCGAGGTGTTGGTTATGGCCCGCGACCTGATCAACAACGACAGCGTGGCCATTGATCTCGCGTCGCGCGAGGTGACCTATATCCACCTGCTGCTGCCCGGCCACGAGATCATCTGGGCCAACGGGGTGGAGACCGAGAGCTTCACCCCGCGAGCGCGGCGCTCTCGACCCTGACCGAGGCGGACCGCGCGCGGCTTTTGCTGCTCGACCCCAATCTCGGGCACGAGCCGCATCTTTACGGCGGGCACGCGCGGCGCTGTCTGAGCGCGTCGGAGGCGGCGATCCTGCGCCACGAGGCGGCTTGAGGGGGATTGGGGGGCGCTGCCCCCGTCGCGCATCCGCGCAACTCCCCGGAGTATTGGAACCAAGAAGAAGCCGGGTGGGTGCCTCTTGATCGCCGGGCCGGGGCGCTGTATCTGCGGGTCATGAGACGGGTTTTCGACATGGATGATCGCGCGCGCCTGCCGTGGCGCTTTTTCGGGCGCAGCGCAGCGTGCTGGCGCGGCTCTGAAGCCGCGCGACCCATCCATCCGACCGCAGCCACTCAGCAACGGGAGAGGACCCATGTCCCCCAAGACGCTCTACGACAAGATCTGGGATGCCCATCTGGCCCACGAGGCCGAGGATGGCACCTGCCTTCTTTATATCGACCGCCATCTCGTTCACGAGGTGACCAGCCCGCAGGCTTTTGAGGGGTTGCGCATGGCGGGGCGTGCCGTGCGCGCGCCCGACAAGACCATCGCGGTGCCCGACCACAACGTGCCCACCACCGAGGGCCGCGAGAACCCCGAGGCGATGACCGAGGACAGCCGCATCCAGGTGGCCGCGCTGGACACGAACGCGCGCGATTTCGGCATTCACTATTACCCGGTGAGCGATATCCGGCAGGGGATCGTGCATATTGTCGGCCCCGAGCAGGGCTGGACACTGCCGGGCATGACCGTGGTGTGCGGCGACAGTCACACCGCGACGCATGGCGCGTTCGGCGCGCTGGCGCATGGTATCGGCACGAGCGAGGTGGAGCATGTGCTGGCCACGCAGACGCTCATCCAGCGCAAGGCGAAGAACATGAAGGTGGAGATCACCGGCACGTTGCCGCCGGGGGTGACGGCCAAGGACATCACCCTGTCGGTGATCGGGGCGACCGGCACGGCGGGCGGCACCGGCCATGTGATCGAGTATTGCGGCGAGGCAATCCGCGCGCTCTCGATGGAAGGCCGCATGACCGTGTGCAACATGGCCATCGAGGGCGGCGCGCGCGCAGGGCTGATCGCGCCGGATGAAGTGACCTATGAGTATATCAAGGGCCGCCCCCACACGCCCAAGGGCGGGCAATGGGAAATGGCGATGGAGTGGTGGAAGAGCCTTTATTCCGACGACGATGCCCATTGGGACAAGGTCGTGACATTGAAGGGCGAGGAGATCGCGCCGGTTGTCACATGGGGCACCAGCCCCGAGGACGTGCTGCCGATCACCGACGTGGTGCCCGATCCCGCCAGCTTCTCCGGCGGCAAGGTCGACGCGGCGAAACGCGCGCTCGACTACATGGGGCTGAAGCCGGGGCAAAGGCTGAGCGAGGTGGAGATCGACACGGTGTTCATCGGGTCGTGCACCAATGGCCGGATCGAGGATCTGCGCGCGGCGGCGGCGATTTTGAAGGGCAAGAAGATCGCCGTGAAGCGCGCGATGATCGTTCCCGGCTCGGGCCTCGTGCGGGCGCAGGCCGAGGAAGAGGGGCTTGCCGACATCTTCAAGGAGGCGGGGTTTGAATGGCGGCTCGCGGGCTGTTCCATGTGCCTGGCGATGAACCCCGACCAGCTGTCACCGGGCGAGCGCTGCGCCGCCACCTCCAACCGCAATTTCGAAGGCCGCCAGGGCCGCGGCGGGCGCACCCACCTGATGAGCCCCGCGATGGCCGCGGCGGCGGCGGTGACGGGGCGGCTGACAGATGTGCGGGAGATGATGTAATGGAAAAATTCGAAAAACTCAGCGGCATCGCCGCGCCGCTGCCGCTGATCAATGTCGATACCGACATGATCATCCCCAAGCAGTTCCTCAAGACGATCAAGCGCTCGGGGCTGGGCGTCAACCTGTTCGACGAGATGCGCTATGACGACGAGCGCAACGAGATCCCCGATTTCGTGCTCAACAAGCCGCAATACCGCGACGCGCAGATTTTGATCGCGGGCGACAATTTCGGCTGCGGTTCCAGCCGCGAGCACGCGCCCTGGGCGATCAGGGATTTCGGGATAAGCTGCATCATCGCGCCGTCCTTTGCCGATATCTTCTACAACAACTGTTTCAAGAACGGCATCCTGCCCATTGCCCTGCCGCAGGAACAGGTGGACGTGCTGATGCGCGAGGCCGAGAAGGGGGCGAATGCACGGCTTGAGATCGATCTCGAGGCGCAGACGGTTTCGACCTCCGAGGGTGAGGTGTTTACCTTCGAGGTGGACGCGTTCAAGAAGCATTGCCTGCTCGAAGGGCTCGACGATATCGGCCTGACGCTGGAAAAGGCCGCCGCGATCGACGCGTTCGAGGAAAAGGCCGCGCAGGCGCGCCCCTGGGTCTGAGGGTGGGTCTGAACGCGCGGCGGCCGTGGTAGCGAGGCCGCCGCACACCACAACATGATGTAAGAGACGGGAATCGCGCCGAAATTTTTCGGCGTGTTGATGCATTCCTGCACCACTTCCGCCACGAAATCGCCCCAAGTCCTTTGTTGGCTGAGCCTTGTCCCTTGCGGCATCGCGGGAAACGCGGCAAGAATGGGGCAGGATTGAGGCAGACCGTCACATTTGGCGGCATCACATCGACACAAGGGCGCGGCACCGTATCGCGACCGGTCGGGATGAAGGGAAAAGAGCGGTGGTCTCTCAGACACCTGGCGCGCTTGCGCGGGCCCTCCTGATGACCATGCTGGTGGCGACGCCGGCCCTGATGACGCCGTCCACCCACATGGCGACCGCGCAGATCGTGCTCGTGCTGGCGCTGCTGGCCGCGGTCTTTACCGTGATTGAATACAACTCCCGCTATCCCGGTATCCTCGAGTTCCGCTTTGCCCCGCCTTATAACCGCCTGCGTTTCTTTACCCTCGCGGCCATTCTCGTCGCGCTGTCGGTCATGCTGCGCGGTCAGGTCGCGCCCTCCGCGATGTCAGCCGGATTGAGCCGGGTCGCGGGGCACGTTGCCGATATGGTGGATTTTCCCTATTCGCCGGTGCGGCTGATGATCGTTCTCCTGCCCCCTGAGGCGGATGCGGCGATCGCGGGGCTGTTGCGCCGGGCCTGCGCGCTGGCTTACGTGCTGTCGCTCGGCATGGTGCTCGTGTTCGCGGTCTTTGTGCGGTTTCTCGGATGGCCCACCCGAAGCGGGCCCTTCAACGTGTGGATCAACCTGCCGCTGTTTGACCCGACCGGCGGCGGTGACGTGCTCTACCGGCTTCGCCGCGACGCGGTGCTCAACCTGGCGCTGGGGATATTGCTGCCCTTTGCCATTCCTGTCATCGTCAGAGTGGCGGTGGCGGTGATCGGCCCGGTTTCGCTGAGCGATCCGCAAACCCTGATCTGGACGGTGAGCGCATGGGCCTTTCTGCCTGCAAGCCTGCTGATGCGCGGTGTCGCCATGCGGCGGATCGCCGCCATGATCGAGGACAAGCGCCGCCGCTCCTACGCCGCTGCACAATCGCATGTCGAGGAGGGCCGCGCGCTTCAGGGCGTGTGAGCCTGCGGATCGCATTCGTGGTGGCGCTTTTGCTCGCCGCCCTGGCGGCCCGGGCCGAAACCCTCAGGGTCGCGACATGGCACCTCGATCTCGACCGGACGGGGCCGGGGCTGCTCTTGCGCGACATCCGGCGCGACGAGGATCCGCGAACTCGCCGCCATCGCCGGAGTAATCGCGACCGTGAACCCCGACGTTCTGGTGGTGCAAAGGGTCGATTACGATCTGCGCTTGCGCGCATTGGAGGCGCTGCGCGACCGGATCGCGGAGGCGGGGGCCCATTATCCGCATCTGTTTGCGCAGCGGCCCAATACCGGCTGGCCCACGGGGCTGGACATGGATGGCGACGGGCGGCGCGGCGGGCCGCGCGATGCCCAGGGCTATGGCACGTTTTCCGGGCAGGGCGGTATGGCGATCCTGTCGCGCTATCCGCTGGACAGCGAGGGCGCGGTTGATTTCAGCGCGATGCTGTGGCGCGATCTGCCCGGCGCATTGTTGCCGCGCTGGCCGGACGGGCGGGCGTTTCCCTCTGACGAGGCGCAGGCGGTGCAGCGGTTGTCGTCGGTGGGGCATTGGGCGGTGCCGGTGATGCTGCCGTCGGGGCCGCTCATGCTCATGACGTTTCACGCCACAACGCCGGTTTTCGATGGCGAGGAGGACCGTAACGGGCGGCGCAACCACGACGAAATCCGCTTCTGGCAGCTCTATCTCGACGGGGCGTTCGGGCCTGCGCCTGCGCGGCGTTTCGCGATCATCGGCGATGCCAATATCGACCCCGAAAAGGGTGAGGGGCGGCGTGGGGCGATCCGCGCGCTGCTCGCCGATCCGCGCCTGCGCGATCCTTTGCCGGGGCAAGATACGGTGGACTGGGAGCCTACCGGCCCATTGCGGGTAAGCTCTATCCTGCCCTCGGCCGATCTGGAGATCGCGGGCGCGGGAGTTCACTGGCCGGCCGAGGGCGCGCCGGGCCGCGAAGCGGCGGTCACCGCGGGTCCGCACCGGCTGGTCTGGGTCGATCTGTTGATCGAGTGACCGGGCTTCTTCGACCCCGTTCCCCCCCGGCTGTAGGCCATCCACGCAACGCGACATTTCAGAGGACTGACCGCCATGACCACCCCTTCGCTTCTCATCCTGCCCGGCGACGGCATCGGCCCCGAGGTGATGGCCGAGGTCACCCGGATCATCGACTGGTTCGGTGCCAAGCGCGGCATTGCTTTTGATGTGAGCGAGGACCTCGTCGGCGGGGCGGCCTATGACGCGCACGGCACGCCGCTCACCGACGCGACGATGGCACGCGCGCAAGAGGTGGACGCGGTGCTTCTGGGGGCCGTGGGCGGGCCGCAATACGACGATCTGGATTTCTCGGTGAAGCCCGAGCGCGGGCTGTTGCGCCTGCGCAAGGAAATGGACCTTTACGCCAACCTGCGCCCCGCGCAGTGCTTTGACGCTCTGGCGGATTTTTCTTCGCTGAAAAAGGACGTGGTCGCCGGGCTCGACATCATGATCGTGCGCGAATTGACGAGCGGCGTCTATTTCGGAGAGCCGCGCGGCATCCACAAGGAAGGCAACGAGCGCGTCGGCATCAACACGCAGCGCTATACCGAGAGCGAGATCGCCCGCGTGGCGCGCTCGGCGTTCGAGCTGGCGCGCAAGCGGTCGAACCGCGTCTGCTCGATGGAAAAGGCCAACGTGATGGAATCGGGGGTGCTCTGGCGCGAGGTCGTGCAGGAGGTGCATGACGCGGATTACCCGGAGGTCGAACTTTCGCACATGTATGCCGACAACGGCGCGATGCAGCTTGTGCGCTGGCCCAAGCAATTCGACGTGATCGTGACCGACAACCTCTTTGGCGATGTCCTGTCGGATTGCGCGGCGATGCTCACCGGCTCTTTGGGGATGCTGCCTTCGGCCTCGCTGGGGCTGCCGATGGAAAATGGCAGACCCAAGGCGCTCTACGAGCCGGTGCATGGCTCGGCGCCGGATATCGCGGGGCAGGGCAAGGCCAATCCTATCGCCTGCATCCTAAGCTTTGCGATGGCGCTGCGCTATTCGTTCGACCTGGGCGAGGAGGCCGCGCGCGTCGAGCGGGCGGTGGAAAAGGTGCTGGCGGATGGCGTGCGCACCGCCGATCTGATGGGGCCCGAGGGCGGCACGCCGGTGAGCACGGCAGGCATGGGCGACGCGGTTCTCGCGGCGCTCGACGCGAGCCTGTGATGCGGGCGGCGGTGTGTTTCTCCCCTTGTCAAAGACACCGCCCTCGTCTATCCCGCCCTCCACGGTCGGAGTGTAGCTCAGCCTGGTAGAGCACCGTCTTCGGGAGGCGGGGGCCGGAGGTTCGAATCCTCTCACTCCGACCAATGAAACAAGGCCCCTCCCGGGGCCTTTTTCGTTTTCAGAACAGTGCCCGCATACATTTATGCCGAACGCGCCTGGCAGCCCATGCGCCACCGCGTCTGCCGTGGGGACGGCGATCATTCCCGGCGTCGATCAACCGCCCGATCCGTGGCGGCTGGCGGCGCGCCTGTCGTGGCGTCACCCGGAGGCAGTTACATGGCTGTTACGTCCGGGTGCGAGAAACGAATTGACCCGGCGGGAAGAAAAAGCCCAAGCTGGGATCAATACCTGACAAGATATCCATGAAGAGGGAGTGAAAACCATGAGCAACACGCGAAAGCGGGTTCTTGCTGCGGTGATCGGCATGGCCGTCGCGGGCTGGACCCAGACGGCCAGCGCCGACACGCTGCGGCTTTTGACCTGGGGGGGCTATGCGCCCCAGGAGGTGGTCGAGATGTTCGAGGCCGAGACCGGCCACACCGTCGAGGTGACCCTGTCGAACAACGAGGAAATGATCGCCAAGCTGCGCGCCACGGCGGGCGGCGGGTTCGATCTGGCCCAGCCCAGCCAGGACCGGATCGCCGGTCCGCAGCAAGAGTTCCGCATCTACAAGCCCATCGACATGTCGCAGATCGACGAGTCGCAATTCATCCCCTCGATGCTCAAGCGCGACGATGGCCAACACCACCGTCGGCGGCGAGGTCTACGGCGTGCCGCATGTCTGGGGCACCTCGGGGCTGGTGCTCGACACCACCGAGGCGGGGATGGTCGAGGATTACACCGACCTGTGCAGCGACGAGGTGGCGGGCAAGGTATCTTACCGCCTGAAGCGCCCGACGCTGATCGGCTTTGCCTTCGCGATGGGGATGGACCCGTTCGCCGCCTATGGCGACGAGGCCGCCTATACCGAGATCATGGACAAGGTCGAGGCCAAGCTGGTCGAGTGCAAGCCCAACGTAAAGACCTATTGGGGCGGCGGCGACGAGTTGATGGGGCTGGTGCGCTCGGGCGAGGTTGTCGCGGCGATGGCCTGGGATACCGGCGGCTGGAAGCTCAACACCGACAATGCCGACATCACCTTTGTCGCGCCTGCCTCCGGCGCGCTGGGCTGGATCGACACGTTCGTTCTGCCGGCCAAGGGGCAGGCCGATCAGGCCGCCTATGACTGGATCAATTTCGTGATGCAGCCCGAGGTCGCGGCGATGATCACCGATGCGGCGGGCAATTTCACCGCCTCGAAAGGTGCGGACGCCTTTGTCGATGACGCGCTCAAGGCCCGTTATCAGGCCTCGTTCCCGCCGGAAGCGGTGGACAACATCAAGTGGTATCCGCCGGTGCCCGCCGGGCTCGAGGCGATCGAGGGCGGCGTTCTCGACCGGGTCAAGGCGGCCAACTGAGCCCGACACGCCACGTTAGGCGGCATCCCCTCTGCGGGGTGCCGCCGGTTTGATTCATGGAAAACTGCATGACCCCCGATCTTGAATGCCCCGATCTTGAATGCCGGGCGCTGACCAAGCGGTTCGACGATTTCTGCGCCGTCGATGACGTGTCCTTTGCCGTTCCCGCCGGGTCGTTCTTTTCGATCCTCGGGCCGTCGGGCTGCGGCAAGACCACGATCATGCGGATGATCGCAGGATTCCTGCAGCCGACATCCGGCGATATCCGGATCAAGGGACGCCCGGTGCAGGATGTGCCGCCCAACAAGCGACCGGTGAACATGGTGTTTCAGCACCTCGCCCTGTTCCCGATGATGAATATCGAGGACAACATCGGATACGGGCTGCGGCGCAAGGGCATGGGCCGCGCCGAGATCGCCCGCAAGGTCGACGAGGTGCTGGATCGGATCGGCCTGCCGGGCATCAACACCCGCAAGGTCGAAGAGCTGTCCGGCGGGCAGAAACAGCGCGTGGCGATCGCCCGCTGCATGGTGCTGGAGCCCGATGTTCTGCTGCTCGACGAGCCGCTGGGCGCGCTCGACCTCAAGCTGCGCGAGCGGATGAAGATCGAGTTGAAGGCGCTTCAGGCGGCGTTCGACACGACATTCGTCTATATCACGCATGACCAGTCCGAGGCGCTGGTCATGTCGGACCAGATCGCGGTGATGAACGCGGGCGTGTTCGAGCAGGTGGGCACCGCGCAGGAGCTTTACTACCGGCCCGAGACCGCCTTTGTCGCCGGGTTTGTCGGCGACACGAACCGCTGGCCAGGCACGGTCGAGCGGGTCGAGGGCGGCGCGCTGGAATTGCGGACCGAGAACGGCATCCTGATGCGCGGCGCGCCGCACGGGCGCGCGTTGCGCGCGGGCGACCGGGCCGAGATCTACGTGCGCCCCGAGGCGATCCGCGTGGCCCATGACGCCGCCGGGGTCGAAGGGTTCGACAACCGGATGCAGGGCACGGTGACGACCCTGCTCTTCAACGGCGCGGCCAGCCGGGTTCTGCTGCGGCCCGCCTCGGGCGGCGAGGAGATCGAGGTCGCCCTGCCGCAATCGGGCGAGTTCGCCGACACGCAAAAGGGCGACGCCCTGCATATCGGATGGTCGGGCGCGCAGGGCAATTGCTTTGCCGCCGGGCCTGGGCCCGCGCCGGGAGCGGGCTGAGATGCGCGCGGGCACCAAGCTGGGCTTTATCCTGCTTCTGACGCCGCTCTTGCTGTGGCTGTCGCTGCTCATCATCATCCCGCATATCGACATGTTCCTGCTGTCGATCCGCGAACGGGTGGGCGTGCGCGAATACGAGACGAGCGCGGCCAATTACCTGACCTTCTTTCAGGAGCCGCTCTACCTGCGGACCTTTCTGCGCACTGCCGTGATGTCGGTGCTGGCGACCGTGATCACGCTGATCATCGCCTTTCCGGTGTCCTATTACATCGCCAAGATCGCCAAGGGGCGGCTGCAGGCGGTGCTGTTCGTGCTGTGCCTGATCCCGTTCTATGTCTCCGAACTGGTGCGCACCTTCGGCTGGATGATCCTGCTGCGCGAGACCGGGCTGTTTTCGAACCTGTTGCAATGGGCGGGGCTGGCCGACCGGCCGGTCGAGATGCTCTATAACGATGCGGCGATCATGATCGGGCTGGTCTATACCTCGATGCTGTTCATGGTGGTGCCGCTTGTCACCACGATGGAGAGCCTCGACGACAGCGTGATCGAGGCGGGGTATGATCTGGGCGGCAACGGGCTTTCGGTGATGCGCGAGATCGTCATCCCCCATGCAGCACCGGGGATCGTGTCGGGCTCGATCGTCGTGTTCATGCTGAGCCTTGGCAATTACCTCACGCCGACGATGCTGGGCGGCAAGGACAGCCTTTGGTTCACCGAGCTGATCTATTCGCAGTTCATCGTGCGCTTCAACTGGGAGCTGGGGGCGGCCTTCGGCTTTTTGCTGCTGCTTCTGTCGTCGCTCATCGTGTGGGGGATGCTGCGGCTGACCGGGCAGACCCTGAAAGAGACGATGCGATGAGGCGGCGCTGGACATGATCCCGACCATTCCCAGATCCTTTACGATGCGGCTGGCCTACGGGGCCTATGTCGGCTTGTTTTTTGCCTATCTTGCCTTGCCGCTGACGGTTGTCGCGGTCTTTGCGTTCAATGACAGCCAGTTCCCCTCGCTGCCCTGGGAGGGCTTTACCTGGGACTGGTTCTTTGGCGATGCGCGCCCCATGATCGGCGTGTTTCACGAGCGTCCCATCCTGCGCGCCATCGGCACCTCTGCGTTTGTCGCGCTCTGCGTGTCGGTGCTTGCGGTGGCGGTGGGGCTGTCGAATGCGTTTTTGTTCAACCGCTACGATTTCCGGGGCAAGGGCCTGCTTTACATGCTGATGCTGCTGCCGCTGGTGATTCCGGGGATCGTGCTGGGGATTTCGATCCTCGTGTTTTCCTCCACCGTCGCCAACGGGCTTTGGGAGGTGGCGCAACACGATGTTCAGGCGCTGCGTCCCGGGCTGACGCTGGTGATCCTCGGGCAGTTCTCGTTCATCGCCACCATCGCGACGCTGGTCATCTCGGCGCGGTTGCAGAAGTTCGACCGCTCGCTGGAAGAAGCGGCGATGAATCCTCGGGGCCGGGCGGCTGACGGCGGTGCGCACGGTGACGCTGCCGTTCCTGATGCCGGCGATGGTGGGGGCGCTGGTGGTGGCCTTTCTGATGAGTTTCGAGAATTTCAACACCACGCTGATGTTGGTGGGGTCGGATGCGCCGCTGACCATCGCGATGTTCGACCGGCTCAAGGAAGGCTCGACGCCGCTTCTGAACGCGGTCTCGCTTCTGTTGATGCTCGGCTCGTCGCTTCTGGCGCTGATCGTGATCGCGTTCCAGCGCCGCACCTGATCACAAGACAAAGCCGTAAAGCACCACCCAGACCGACAGGGCCACACCGCAAAGCAGGGTGTAGACGCCGTTCCACACCCAGCCGACGCGCAGCGCGCTGATGCCCCCGAAGGAGCCGATCAACAAGGTCGTGGCGGTAAAGGGCGAACTGGCTCCGCTCAGCGCCCAGCCTGCCGTCAGGGCAACCACGACAGCGCTTGGCGTCACGCCGAGGCTTTCGGCACCGGGGATGAGCGGCGCGATCAGCGTCACGGCGAGGATCGGATTCATCCCGACCTGCCCGGCCAGCGGGATGAGCCAGACGAAGCTCACGAGGATGACCCAAGACGGCAGCACCGACAGATCAAGCCCCGCGCGCTGCATGAGCGGTGCCAGCAAGGCCGAGCCGACGGTGCCGATATACCCCGCCATCATCAGCAGCGTCAGCTCGCCGCGATAGCCCGGCAATTCGGTCGAGCACGTAATCCCCCACCCGCCGCACCACTGATCGCGCCGGTGCCTGCGCCCGGTGCTGGATCACCATCCACACCAGCGCGATCACCGGCACGATCACCACCACCAGCCCGACGATCCGTACATCCGTGATCGCCGACAGGCCCAGGACGCTGACCACCAGCACCCCCAGCAGCGCCAGCAGCGGCAGCATCAGCGCCCAGGACCCCTCCGGCTCTTGCCGCCGGGGCGTCACGCTCAGCCGTGGTTTGAACGCAGTGTCGAGCCCCCAGCCGATCCCGGCCAGCAGCGCCGAGGACACCAGCCCCGGCACCATCGCCTGCGCCCAGCTTGTCCCCGGCACGACGCTCACCGAGATCGCCATCGCGAACGAGAGGGGCGACCACGGCAGCGTCGATACGAAGGCCCGCTGAATCGCCAGCAGCATTCGCCGGATGCGGTGGCCGCGCACTTCCGCATTTGGCTCGGACCCGGCATTTGCCATCGCCAGCGCCCCCAGAAGCTGGATGGCCCCGTAATTGAGCAAGAGCGCAAAGCCCTGACCGCCCAGCGTCAGCGCCGCATAGCGCCGACCGGGACGCTGGCCCGACAGGAACCGGCCCGCCGCCTGCACGGCAGGTGAGGTCTGCGCGACATTGCGCAGGGTCGACAGCGCCGAGAAGAAGGCCGCGATGAACGCCGCCGAGCGCAACCCGTCGAGCGCCGCCGCCTGCCAGTCCTCCTCGCTGAACGCCAGCATCAGCGTCAGCCCAAGCGCCACCGCGACGAAGGCCTTGCGCGACAGCCGGACCTGCGCGGCGAGAAGGGCGACGAGAACCACCACGAGCACGGGCTTGGCCGGTGCCATCCACGCCGCGATGTGCCATTCGTGAAAGATGACCAGACCGGTGATCGCGACCAGCAGGATGCCGGTCAGAGGATCGACCCGGTTGCGCATTTTCGTGACCACTCCCGCATCTCCGTCTGTTGAAAGGCTTTTGTGCCTGCGGAACCGCCGGACGGCAAGGGGCGAGGCCGAGGGTGTTGCGGTGCCCGAGATCGTCCCGCTCACACCGGGTGCTCACACAGTGCCAAGCCCATTTACCCCGGGCGCGTTCCCTGATTATCTCGCGCAATGGGACAGACGGTCGAAATGCCCCTCTGGGCGCTGGTTTTGCTGGTGGCATTCGCCGCCGTCACATTTGCCAGTCATTTCCTGTTTCCCTCGGTGCGTTGGTTCTTTCGCCGCCGGATGGAGCGGGCGGTGGCAAAGCTCAACGAACGGCTGGAGCGGCCCATCGAGCCGTTCAAGCTGGCGCGGCGCCATGACATGATCCAGCGGCTGATCTATGACCCCCAGGTCAGCCGCGCCATCGTGGAGCACGCCCGCAAGGCGGGCATCCCCGAAAACGTCGCCTTCGAGCGCGCGCGCGGCTATGCCAGGGAGATCGTCCCGAGTTTCAGCGCCAGCCTTTATTTCGGCGTGGCGATCCGCGCGGCGCGGATGCTCAGCCGGGCGCTCTACCGGGTGCGGCTGGGGCAGTTCGACGAGGCGGCGCTGGCACGGATCGACCGCGAGGCAACGGTGGTTTTCGTGATGAACCACCGCTCGAACATGGATTACGTGCTGGTGACGTGGCTGGCTGCCGAACGCTCGGCGCTCTCATACGCGGTGGGCGAATGGGCGCGGGTCTGGCCGCTGTCGCGCATGATCCGGGCGATGGGGGCCTATTTCATCCGCCGCCGCGCGCGCGGGGCGCTCTATCGCCGGGTGCTGGCGCGCTATGTCGGGCTCGCCACCGATGGCGGCGTGACGCAGGCAGTGTTCCCCGAGGGGGGGCTGAGCCTTTCGGGAGCCTTGCAGCCGCCGAAACTGGGCCTGCTGAAGTATCTGGTGGAGGAACGTGAGCCCGGCGGGCGCGACGTGGTGTTCGTGCCGGTGGCGCTCAATTACGACCGGGTGCTCGAGGACCGCCTGCTTGTGGCGGCAGGTCAGGCGGGCGGGCGGCGCTTTCCGGCGCGCATTTCGGTGATCGCGCGGTTCGTGCTGCGGCAGGTCTGGCTGCGGCTGCGCGGGCGCTATCACCGGCATGGCCGCGCCGCCGTGGGTTTCGGCGCGCCGCTGTCGCTGAAGGCGTTCGAGCGCGATCACCCAGGGTCAGGGGTCGAGGGGCTGGCCCGCGCGCTGATGGACAGGATCGGGGCGGAGGTGCCGTTGCTGCCGGTGCCGCTGGTGGCGCGGGCGCTGGCCTGCGCGGGAGGGGAGATGGACCGCGCGGCGCTGGGGCAGGCGGTGGCACAGATGCTGACGCAAGTGCCACGGGCGGCGCTTTACCCGGCAGAAGATGGCGATGACGGTGCGGCGGCGCTGGCGCGGTTCGGGGTAGAGGCGTTGGCCGGGCGCGGCATGGTGTCGCTGGCAGGCGAGCGCGTTGAAATCGTCCCCGGGGAGCGCGCGATGGTCAACTATTACGCAGCCTCCATCGCCCATCACTTTCGCGCGTGCAGCGACGAAGGGCAGGATTTCTCTGCATCCGCAGGGTCATAAAATTACAAAAACATACATTGTGTCTATTGCAATATTACCCTTCGGAAAGTATCCCGTCTTCAGACCGCCGCGATTCTGCATCGCGGCATTCGCGCAGAGGAGACAGGTGATGGCCTTGGACACGAAGACCGGTATCGCGCCCTACGAGGCGCCCGAGAAGGACCTCTACGAGATCGGCGAGATGCCCCCGCTGGGGCATGTGCCGAAGCAGATGTATGCCTGGGCGATCCGCCGCGAGCGGCATGGCGCGCCGGAGACGAGCTTCGAGGTGGAGGTGGTCGATACATGGGAGATCGACAGTCACGAGGTGCTGGTTCTGGTGATGGCGGCGGGCGTCAACTATAACGGCGTCTGGGCTGGCCTCGGCGAGCCGATCAGCCCGTTCGACGGCCACGGGGCCGAGTATCACATCGCCGGGTCCGACGCGGCGGGGATCGTCTGGAAGGTGGGCGACAAGGTCAAGCGCTGGAAGGTCGGCGACGAGGTGGTGATCCACTGCAACCAGGACGATGGCGACGACGAGGAATGCAATGGCGGCGATCCGATGTTCTCGCCCACGCAGCGCATCTGGGGCTACGAGACGCCGGACGGGTCGTTCGCGCAATTCACCCGCGTGCAGGCGCAGCAGCTCATGCCGCGCCCGAAGCATCTGACATGGGAGGAGAGCGCGTGCTACACGCTGACGCTCGCCACCGCTTACCGGATGCTGTTCGGCCACGCGCCGCATGACCTGAAGCCGGGCCAGAACGTGCTGGTCTGGGGCGCGTCGGGGGGGCTCGGCTCTTATGCCATTCAGCTTGCCAATACGGCGGGGGCCAACGCCATCGGCGTCATCAGCGACGAGAGCAAGCGGCAGTTCGTGATGGATCAGGGGGCCAAGGGCGTCATCAACCGCAAGGAGTTCGATTGCTGGGGGCAGCTGCCCAAGGTGAACACGCCGGAATACAACGCCTGGCTCAAGGAGGCGCGCAAGTTCGGCAAGGCGATCTGGGACATCACCGGCAAGGGGGTCAGTGTCGACATGGTGTTCGAGCATCCCGGCGAGGCGACGTTCCCGGTGTCGAGCCTGGTGTGCAAGAAGGGCGGTATGGTGGTCATTTGCGCGGGCACCAGCGGGTTCAACTGCACCTTCGACGTGCGCTACATGTGGATGCACCAAAAACGCTTGCAGGGCAGTCACTTCGCCCATCTCAAGCAGGCGGCGGCGGCCAACAAGCTGATGGTCGAGCGGCGGCTGGACCCCTGCATGTCCGAGGTGTTCCCGTGGACCGAGATCCCGCAGGCGCATACCAAGATGTATCGCAACGAACACAAGCCCGGCAACATGGCGGTGCTGGTGCAGGCCCCGCGCACCGGGCTGCGCACGGTCGAGGACGTGATCGAGGCGGGCAAGACGTAAGCCTGCCCTTGCCACGACGAAGGCCCGCGGGGGGTGTCCCACCCGCGGGCCTTTTTTCATGTCGGTATCGCGTCGGTATTGCGTCGGTATTCCGGCGGTGCAAATTCAGAGCGCGAGGTTGGGGATGATCTGCTTCTTGCGAGACATGATTCCGGGCAGGACCACGGTGTCGCCCGCGACGCTCGCGCCAAAGCTTTTCTCGGCGAGCGCCTTGACCAGATCGTTCGGCACCAGCAGCGTCGCCTCCTCGTTGAGGATGTCCACCACGAACAGCAGCACCTGATCGACGCCGTCCTCGGCGGCGACGGTGGTCATCGCGGTCATCAGGCTGGCCTTGCGGTCGAGCACGGTGGCCGGCGCGGTCGTCTCGAGCACGCTGACGCGGAATGTCTTGCCGCCGACCTCGTATTCCTTGGAATCCATGCGCAGCAGTTCGGCATCGGAAAAGGCCGACACGTCGGATTTCGCGGCGAACATCTCGGCGGCGTAATCGGGGATCGAGATGCCGAGATCGGCGGCGAGTTTCTCGGCGGTTGCCTTGTCATGGTCGGTCGTGGTGGGCGAGCGGAATTCGAGCGTGTCGCTGAGGATGCAGGTCAGCGCCGCGCCCTTCATCGCATCGGGCAGTTTGGCGGCGTCATCGCCCATCAGGTCGAGCAGGATGGTGGCGGTGCAGGCCAGCGGGCGGATGGTGATCTCGATCGGGCCCTTGGTCTCGAGCCCGCCGACCAGCTTGTGATGGTCGATGATCGCCTGCACGTCGGCCTCGTTGATCGCGGCGGGCAGCTCGGCGGGGTTGTTGGTGTCGACCACGACGCAAGCCTGACCGGCCTCCACGCCACCGATGATGCGCGGCTTGGGCAGGTCCCATTTGCCCAGCATGAAGGCGGCCTCGGTGTTGGGCTCGCCCAAGAGGACGGCTTCGGCCTCGGTGCCCTGCACCTCGTTCAGATACCACGCCCAGAGGATGGGCGATCCGGTGGAATCGGTGTCGGGGGATTTGTGGCCGAAAACGAGTGTGGTCATGCTGTCTGTCCTGAATGCTGAGGGTGTTTCGCGCGCTTTTATAGGGGGAAGCGAAGGGTTTGTCACCCGGCAATGCTGCACTGCGGCGAAAGGGGCGTGGAAGGTGATTCCCCTGTCATCCTCGGTTCAGGCCCGAGGATGACGGGACAGGGGGAGGCGCGCGGCTGCGCCACCTGACAGAAGAAACCCGATGGATGCCCGGTGTCGGGCCCGGGGTCAGCATCCTTGAGCGGAACGGTTGGATGACGGCGAGAAGCCCAATGCGGCTATTTGAACCTGTTAGGCAAGGACCGGTTCTGGCCTGAAGGGGACGTTCACGGCTTGGCCCCGGCGCGGAATCAAGGCCGCAGGCCGCCGCGCCATCGCCAGGCCGCCCCCCGGACTGGCGATTTCGTCAAGTATGCGCGCCACTTCGAGGTTTCGCGGATGCTGAGAGATGACGTGCACCTGAACAGACGTCGGATCGCCAGCGCCGCGGCCTGTCGATGGCGCGGCTTGCCCCGACGTCCGCTTCAAGGCCAAACCCGGACCCTTTCGGTTAGCCGATCACCGCTTGCAATGCCTGCGTCACCAGCACCGCGCCGCCTGCCACCAGCCCGTAGCCCAAGAGCATGAACAGCCCGTCGCGCGCGAACATGCCGGTGGCGAAGAGCGCGATGGCGGAGGCGAGGATCGAGGTGAGGAAGGGCACGAACTCGATCAGCGGCATGAAGAACGAGATGGTGGCGCAGATGACGAGCGCGGGGATGTTGCCCGGCTTGTCGGCAAGCCATGTCAGCCGTTCGATGATCAGCGGGTCGACGATTGCCACCGGGCGGCGCAGCGCCCGCATCACGCGGGCGAAGCGCGCCGGGTCCAGCGCGCGGTCCAGAAGGACGCGCGGCAGCCAGATGCGCGCGTGCCCGAGCAACATCTGCAACGCGACCAGCCCCACGAGCAGCGACAACAGGCTCGGCACCCCGGGGACCGCCGAGGCGGGCGAGACCAGCACGAGGCTCGGCACCAGCAGCATGGGCGTGAAGGCGCGCGGCCCGAGGATGCCCAGCACGTCGCGCACCGAGACGGCACCGTCGCCTGTCTCGGCCTCGATCCGGTCGAGCAGGCGCATCAGGTTGTCGCGCACGGGCGCGGCGTGTGCGGTCATGGCCTGTCTTTCGCGACGGGGTTGCAGACACGCGGAAGATAGCCTGTCGGGGGCGGGACATCCAGCGGCATGGATGGGCTGCATTTTCCAGAGATAAGCAGTTGACAGTTTCCGTCGCGCTGCCTATTTCTGCGTCATTAGCACTCGCAGGGAGTGAGTGCTAATGATCCCTGACCGGGGATCATTACAGGGAAACTTTGAGCCAAGGAGCCTCGAAGATGGCATTTAAACCGCTGCATGATCGCGTGCTTGTCCGCCGCGTTGAGAGCGAAGAGAAAACCGCCGGGGGTCTGATCATCCCCGAAACCGCCAAGGAAAAGCCGCAGAACGGCGAAGTCGTCGCCGTCGGTGACGGCGCGCGCAAGGACAATGGCGAGCTGATCGAGATGGCCGTCAAGGCCGGCGACACGGTGCTGTTCGGCAAGTGGTCGGGCACCGAAGTCACGATCGACGGCGAAGAGCTGCTGATCATGAAAGAAAGCGATATCCTCGGGATCATCGACGCCGACAAGGCCGCGAAAGCCGCCTGATCGTCGCGTCTCGACCGATCCAGGGATACCAACAACAAAGGAGCATCCGAACATGGCTGCAAAAGACGTACGTTTCGACACCGACGCCCGCAATCGCATGATGCGCGGCGTCAACATCCTCGCCGACGCGGTGAAGGTGACGCTCGGTCCCAAGGGCCGCAACGTGGTCCTCGACAAGAGCTTCGGCTCGCCGCGCATCACCAAGGACGGCGTGACCGTCGCCAAGGAGATCGAGCTCGAGGACAAGTTCGAGAACATGGGCGCGCAGATGGTCAAGGAAGTGGCCAACCGCACCAATGACGAGGCCGGCGACGGCACCAGCACCGCGACCGTTCTGGCGCAGGCGATCGTCAAGGAAGGCATCAAGGGCGTGTCCGCGGGCATGAACCCGATGGACCTCAAGCGCGGCATCGACCTCGCCACCGCCAAGGTCGTCGAGCACATCAAGAACGCCGCCCGCGAAGTCAATGACAGCGCCGAAGTGGCACAGGTCGGCACCGTCTCCGCCAACGGCGAGACCGCGATCGGCCAGATGATCGCCGACGCGATGCAGAAGGTCGGCAACGAGGGTGTCATCACCGTCGAGGAAGCCCGCGGTCTGGAAACCGAGACCGAAGTGGTCGAGGGGATGCAGTTCGACCGTGGCTACCTGTCGCCCTATTTCGTGACCAATTCCGACAAGATGGTCGCCGAGCTCGATGATTGCCTCATCCTGCTGCACGAGAAGAAGCTGTCGAGCCTCCAGTCGATGGTGCCGCTGCTCGAGCAGGTGATCCAGTCGCAGAAGCCGCTGCTGATCATTGCCGAGGATGTCGAGGGCGAGGCGCTCGCCACGCTCGTCGTCAACAAGCTGCGCGGCGGTCTCAAGATCGCGGCCGTCAAGGCACCCGGCTTCGGTGATCGTCGCAAGGCGATGCTCCAGGACATCGCGATCCTGACGGGTGGTCAGGTGATCTCCGAGGATCTCGGCATGAAGCTCGAGAGCGTGACCATGGACATGCTGGGCAGTGCCAAGACCGTCAACATCACCAAGGACGAGACCACCATCGTCGACGGTCACGGCAGCAAGGACGAGATCGAGGCGCGCGTCGCCCAGATCCGCACCCAGATCGAGGACACGACCTCGGATTACGACCGCGAGAAGCTGCAGGAACGCGTGGCCAAGCTCGCCGGCGGTGTGGCCGTCATCCGCGTCGGCGGCATGACCGAAACCGAGGTGAAGGAGCGCAAGGACCGCGTCGATGACGCCCTGAACGCCACCCGCGCCGCGGTGCAGGAAGGTATCGTCGTCGGCGGCGGTGTCTCGCTCTTGCAGGGGGCCAAGTCGCTCGAGGGTCTGACCGGTGCCAACACCGACCAGAACGCGGGCATCATGATCGTGCGCAAGGCGCTCGAACAGCCGCTGCGCCAGATCGCCGAGAACGCGGGCGTGGACGGCTCGGTCGTCGCGGGCAAGATCCGCGAGAGCGACGATCTCAAGTTCGGCTACAACGCGCAGACCGATGAATATGGCGACATGTTCAAGTTCGGCGTGATCGACCCGGCCAAGGTCGTGCGCACCGCGCTCGAGGATGCGGCGTCGATCGCCGGCCTGCTCATCACCACCGAGGCGATGATCGCCGACAAGCCGCAGAAGGAAGGGTCCGGCGGCGGCGGCGGCGGCATGCCCGACATGGGCGGCATGGGCGGCATGGGCGGCATGATGTAAGCCAGCCCCGGCCTGAGAGCCAAGGGAAAGGGTCGCGCATTGCGCGGCCCTTTTTCTTTCCGGCGTGTGATTTCTCCTGAGTATTTATGGCAAGATGAAGGAGCGGATCAGCTCTCTTCGTCGAGGAGCGCGGCCAGCCCGCTGCGGTAATCGGGGTGGATCAGGCGCACGCCGAGATCCTCCTTGATGCGCCGGTTCGAGACGCGTTTTGATTCGGCATAAAAGGATCGCGCCATCGGCGACATCTCTGCCGCGTCGAACGGGATCGCCTCGGGCACCGGCAGACCGAGTAATTCGGCGGCATGGGCGATCACGTCCTCGGGCGGGGCCGGGTCGTCATCGCAGAGATTGTAGACGGCGCCGGGGTTTGGTTGCGCGACGGAGGCCGCGAGCACCTGCGCGATATCGTCCACATGGATGCGGCTGAACACCTGCCCGGGCTTGACGATGCGCCGCGCCGTGCGTGCGCGCACCTTCTCGAACGGGCCGCGACCGGGGCCGTAGATACCCGCGAGGCGGAAGATGTGCAGTGGCAGGCCGGGGATGGCCTGCCACGCGGCCTCTGCCGCGACGCGCCGCTTGCCTCGCTCGGTGGAGGGGGTGAGGGGGGTGTCCTCGTCCACCCATGCACCGCCATGATCGCCGTAAACGCCGGTGGTTGACAGGTATCCCGCCCAGTCCAGGCGCGGCGCGGCTTCGGCGATGGCGTCGGCGTGACGGGCGAGCACCGGGTCGCCCTCGGGATCGGGGGCGACGGAACTCAGGAGATGCGTGGCCTCGCGCAGGGCCGGGCCGGGATCGTCGCGCCCCCACACGAGCGGCTCGACCCCCTCGGCGCGCATCGCCCCGGCGCGGGCCGGGTCACGGGTGGTGCCAAAGATGCGCCAGCCCTGCGGCAGGAGGTGCCGCGCCAGCGCTTGCGCCGAATAGCCGTGACCGAAGGAAAGAAGCACCTTGTTCATGCCCCTGTCATCGCGTGGGGCGGCGCGATTGGCAAGGGGGCGCTAGCGCCGCTGCCGCCATGCCTGCACCGCGAGCCCCGGAAGGATCAGGGCGCAGCGCGCGTAGCGCGGAATGAGGCGGCGGGGCTGCAACAGCATCCGCCACAGCCATTCCAGCGCGAGGCGGCGCATCCATAGCGGCGCGCGCCGTTGCGCGCCGGAGAGGAAATCGAGCCCCGCGCCGATCCCCGCAAGGCCCAGATGCGGGAGGGCGGCGTGCGCGCGGGCGGCGAAAATCTCCTGCTTCGGCGCGCCGAGCGCCAGCAGGCACAGCCCCGCGCCCGACGCCCCGAGGGCCTCGATCACCTCTGCGCCCTGCGCGCCCGAGGAATCGAACCCCATCGGCGGCGCGATCTGTGCCACGATGCGCAGCCCCGGCACCTGCGCCATGAGCCGCTCTGACGCCCCGCGCAGGCTCGCCTCGGTGCCGCCGACGAGCGCCACCGACGCACCCGCCGCTTGGGCCGCGCGCGCCAGCGGCACCACCATGTCGGAGCCGGGAACAAGCCCCACAGGGCGGCGCGCGAGGCGCGACAGCCAGACGATGGGGTTGCCATCGGCGACGATCAGGTCATGGCGTGCATAGGCCGCGCGAAAGGCCGGATCGTGGCGCAGCTTGACCATGTGGTCGAGGTTGACGGTGGCGAGCGCGAATCCCTCGCGCGCGGCGAGGCGGCGCGCCACCTCGGCCTCGAGCGCCGCGCGGTCACGCGGCGCGATGCGAATGGTGATGTCCGCAGCCCGAAGCTCCACGCCGCCGCTCCCTTGCGTTGCCCTGTCATGGTATAGCTGCGTGCGGCTTGCGATGACCAGAGGGCGAAATCGCGGCGATTGCGGGTTTTCGGGCGCAGGGGCTTGGCAATGATCGAATATTGTCGGAGTCTCGCCATGTTGCCGTGGTGAGTGGGACACGAGATGACAGGCGGGCAGAAAGCATCAAACCCCCGAGGGGCCGGGCGCGTGGCGCTCGTCGGCTGCGGCTTCGTGGCCGATCTCTACATGCGGTCTCTGGCCGTGCATCCCGAGGTGACGGTCGTTGCGGTCCACGATCGGGATCCGGCGCGACAGGCGGTCTTCGCGGCGCATTGGGGCGTGCAGGCCGAGGACAGTCTCGCGGCTTTGCTGTCGCGGCTGGCCCCCGGCGACGTGGTGGTGAACCTCACCAATCCGGGCGCGCATCACGCGATCAACCGGGCGTGTCTGGAGGCGGGGCATCACGTCTATTCCGAGAAGCCGCTGGCGATGGATTTCGCGCAGGCGCGCGCGCTGCATGACCTGGCGCAGGCCAGGGGGCTGATGCTTGTCTCTGCCCCCTGTTCGGTGCTGGGCGAGGCGGCGCAGGTGCTGCTGGGCGCGGTGCGGCGCGGCGTGGCGGGCGTGCCTCGGCTGGTCTATGCCGAGCTTGACGACGGGTTCATCCCGCAAGCGCCCTATGGGAAATGGCGCAGCGAGAGCGGCGCACCCTGGCCGCACGCGGATGAATTCGCGGTGGGCTGCACGCTGGAACATGCGGGCTATTACCTCACTTGGCTGATCGCCCTGTTCGGGCGGGTGGAGCGCGTGGTCGCGGCCTCGGCGCAGGTGATCCCCGACAAGCCCGGAGCCGGGGGCGCGCCCGATTTCTCGGTGGCAGTGCTGTTTTTCGAGGCCGGGCCGGTGGCGCGGCTGACCTGTTCCATCGCAGCGCCGCACGATCACCGTATCCGGGTGATCGGGGATGCGGGCGTGTTGCAGGTGAAAGAGGCCTGGAACAACGCGGCCCCGGTGCGGTTTCACCGCCGCTTCACCCTGCGGCGGCGGCTGATCGAGCATCCCCTCGGGCGACGCATCCGTGCGCGGGGCACGCCCCCGCCCAAGGTGGGCCGCTGGGGGGCGGCATCGATGGATTTCGCGCTTGGCCCGGCAGAGATGCTGGCGGCGCTGGCCGAGGGGCGGGCCTGTCGGCTGAGCAACGACATGGGCCTGCACCTCACCGAGGTGACGCTGGCGATTCAGAATGCCGGGGCGGAGACCGGCCCGCAGATCATGCAGAGCGGGTGCGCCCCGATGGAGGCTGCGTCATGGGCCTGACATTGCTCATCACCGGCGCGGGCGGCTTTCTGGGCCGCGCGGTGGTGGCCGGGGCGCGGGCGCGCGGGCACGCGGTGCGGGCGCTCACGCGGGATGATCTCGACCTTGCCTCGGGGGCGTTGCCTGCGCTCGACGGGGTGGATTGCGTGATCCACCTGGCCGGGTCGCTGTCGGGGGAGCGATCCGTGCAGGCGCGCGACACGATCAAGGCCACGCGCCGCCTGATCGAGGCGATGCAGGCACAGCCGCTGCCGCCGCGTCTGGTTCTGGCAAGCTCGATCGCGGTCTATAGCGCGGAGGCCAAGGGTGTTGTGACCGAGGCCACCCCGCTCGAGGACCGCCCGGACCGCCGCGACGCCTATGCAAGCGCCAAGATCGCGCAGGAGGCGATGCTGCGCGAGAGCGGGCTGCGCCACACGATCCTGCGGCCCGGCCTGATCCTCGGGCCGGGGCGGGTGAGCACGGCGCATCTGGGGCCGGGCGTGGGCGGCACGCTCGTGCTGATGGAACGCGGCGGCGAGGTGCCGGTGGTCTCGCGCGCCGATTGCGCGCGGGCCTTCGTGCTGGCCGCAGAGGCACCGGGCGAGGGGCGCGCGCTCAACATCCTCGGGGCGGACCTGCCGAGCCGCGCGCGGTATGTCGCGGCGCTGCGGCGGACCGGCTGGCCGCGCCGGGTGCTGCTGCTCAACTGGCGGCTGGTGATGCCCGTGGCGTGGCTGCTGTCGCCCCTTGGTGCGCGCCTGCCGGGCCTCTTGCGTCCCGCCACATTGCGCGCGCGGATGACGCCGGTGCGCTATGACATCGCCGCCGCGCGCACCGCGCTCGGCTGGGAGCCGCAGGACGATTTCGATGCTGCTTTCGCCGCCGCGACCGAGGCGGGGGAATGAGCCCGCGTATCGCCTATCTCACCGGCGAATACCCCCGCGCGACCGACACGTTCATCCAACGCGAGGTGGCGGCCTTGCGCGCGCGGGGCCTCACGGTCGAGACCTGTTCGATCCGGCGCACCCCGCACGAGCATCACACCGGCCCCGAGCAGAGAGCCGAGGCGGCGGGCACGTTTCATGTGCTGGAGGCCGCTCTGTCGTGGCGGCTGGTCACTGCGCATCTCGCGGCGTGGCGCAGGCCGGTTGCGTGGCTGCGCGCGCTGCGGCTGGCGTGGCGGACAAGCCCCGGCGGGATCGAACCGACGCTCTATCAATTCATCTACCTCGCCGAGGCCGCCGTGCTGGCCCATCACCTGCGGGCGAGCGGCCTCACGCATCTGCACAACCACATCGCCACGTCGAGCGGCACCGTGGCGATGCTCGCCTCGGAAATGTCGGGCATTCCCCACAGCTTTACCCTGCACGGGCCGGATATCTTTTACGAGCCGCATCGCTGGCGGCTGGACGAGAAGATCGCGCGGGCGCAGTTTGTGGCCTGCATCAGCCATTTCGCGCGGTCGCAGGCGATGGCGTTCTCAAGCCCTGCGCATTGGGGCAAGCTGCATATCGTGCATTGCGGGGTCGATCCGGCGCGGTATGACGGGCCTGCACCCGATGCGCGGGCGCATCTGCTCTTCGTGGGGCGGCTCGCGGCGGTCAAGGGCGTGCCGGTGCTGTTCGAGGCCATGCAGGCGCTGATCACCGATCACCCCGACCTGCGCCTGACGCTGGTGGGTGACGGGCCGGAGCGCGCTGCGCTGGAGGCACAGGCGCGGGGGCTTGGCACCCATGTCGATTTCGTGGGCTACAAGTCGCAGGACGAGGTAGCGGCGCTGCTGCGCGGGGCCACGGCGCTGGTGCTGCCAAGTTTCGCCGAAGGGCTGCCGGTGGTGCTGATGGAGGCGCTGGCGGCGCGTGTGCCGGTGGTGGCGACGCGCATCGCGGGGGTGGCGGAACTGGTCGAGGACGGGGTGAGCGGGCTCATGGTGCCGCCGGGCGATGCCGAGGCCCTGCGCGCGGCGCTGGCGCGCCTTCTGTCCGATCCGGCGCTGCGCCGCGCGATGGGCGAGGCGGGGCGCGCGCGGGTGGTCGGGGCGTTCGACTCAAAGGCCGAGGCGGCATGGCTGGCGCAGCTTCTCATGGGCTATGCCGCAGGCACACCGCCCGAGGGGCTTCGCCCCGGAGGGCAGGGATGAGGCTGGCCATCGTCATCATCGGGCGCAACGAAGGGGCGCGGCTCCACGCCTGTCTTGGCTCGCTCGCGGGGCAGGGGCACCGGTTGATCTATGTCGATAGCGGATCGAGCGATGACAGCGTGGCGGTAGCGCGGGGCGCGGGCGCGGAGGTGGTGCAACTCGACCCCGCCACGCCCTTTACCGCCGGGCGGGCGCGGCATGAGGGGTTTCTTGCGCTGGGCGATGACCCGCCCGAATTCGTGCAATTCGTCGATGGGGATTGCGCGGTGGTCGAGGGCTGGCTCGCGGCGGGGCGTGCGGCGCTCGAGGCCGATGCGGGGCTTGGCCTCGTCACCGGCTGGCGGTCCGAGATCGCGCCGGAGGCCTCGGTCTACAACGCGCTTTGCGATCACGAATGGCACCGCGCGGCGGGCGAGATCACGACTTGCGGCGGCGACATGATGGTGCGGGTCGCGGCCTATCAGCAGGTGGGCGGCTTTGACGTGACGATCATCGCCTCCGAGGACGAGGAATTCTGTCAGCGTTTGCGCAAGGGCGGGTGGCGACTCCTCCGTCTTCCAGAGCAGATGACCCGGCACGATGCCGCGATGCGAAGCTTTGGCCAATGGTGGCGACGCGCGGTGCGGTCGGGGCATGGCTTTGCGCAGGTGGGCGACATGCATCCGGGCTACTTCGCGCGCGAGCGTCGGCGCGTCTGGCTCTATGGTCTCGTGCTGCCCGTGCTGGCACTGGCGGGGCTGTTGTGGTGGCCGCTGCTGGGGGCGGTCGTCGCGGCCTATGTGCTCTCTTACATAAAGACGGTGCTGGGGTTGCGACGCGACGGGGTGGCGACGCCGCGCGCGCTGCATCACGGGGTCTTTCTGACCCTCTCGAAATTTCCCAACCTGATCGGCATGTTGACCTATCGGCTGCGCAAGTGGCGCGGGGCGACGATGCGGATCATTGAATACAAGTGAATTCATCATGGCGGATAAAGTGATCAAGGTGGGCCTCATCGGCGCGGGCTATATCGCGGGCTGGCACGCGGCGGCGCTGCGCCTCGTGCCGGGGGTGCGGCTGGCGGCGGTGTGCGATCTGTCAGCCTCCGCCGCCGAGGCGCTGGCGGCGGCGCACGGGGCGCGGGCCTTTGCCTCGGTCGATGATCTGATCGCCTCGGGTGAGGTCGAGGCGGTGCATATCCTCACGCCGCCCGACAGCCATGCAAATCTTGCGCGCAAATGTCTTGCCGCCGGGCTGCACGTTCTGGTGGAGAAACCCGTGGCGCTCTCGGGCATTGAGGCGGCGGGCGTGGCCGAGGCCGCCCGCGCGGCGAATCGCCATTTCGCCGCCGGGCACAATTTCCTCGGGCTGCCCGCCTATCGCCGTCTCAAGGCGCAGGTGGAGGCGGGGAAACTGGGGCGGATTTCCAGCGCCGAGATCACCTGGGCGCTGCCGCTTGGCCCGCTGCGCTCGGGCCCTTTTGGCCTGTGGATGCTGCGCGAGCCGGGGAATTTGTTGCGCGAGTTGTGCCCGCATCTTTTTGCCTTTGCCCATGATCTCTTTGGCCCTGTGACGGTGACGGGGCTGCGGCTGGGCAAGCCCATCCGCCTGCAAGGCGGCGGCACGCGCCCGCAAAGCTGGCGGATCACGGCGGAGGCGGGGGGCGTCGATCTCGCGCTCAACCTGCAACTGGTCGAGAGCGTGGATGACCGCTCGCTGACGCTGCGCGGCTCGTCCGGTCTTGCCCGGCTCGATTATGCCGCCGATGTGCTGACGGTGGAACGCGAGAACACCGCCGATCTGGTGCTCAACCCGCTGCTGCGGCAGATGGGCGGGGCCTGGGGGCACCTGCGCGAGGGCGTGGGCAATGCCGCGCGGCAGGCGGTCTCGCTCAACCGAAAATCGCCCTATGCGCTGGGTTTCGCGGGGATGTTCGAGGCATTCCATGACGCGATTCGCGACGGTCGCCCGCTCGATCCGCGCTTTGACGGGGTGGCGGCGGAGGCGGTCATGCGCGCCATCGACGCCACCATCGCGCTCATGCCCGATGAGGGCCGCGAGACCGCGCGTGTGCCCAAGCGCCGCCGCAAGCCCAGACCCACCGCGCTGGTGATCGGCGGCACCGGGTTTCTGGGCCGCGATCTGACCCGCGCGCTGGTGGCGCGGGGGCATGACGTGCGGGTGCTGTCGCGGGGGCGGCACGGGCCGTTCGATGACCTGCCCGAGCAGGTCGAAACCTGCGCGGTCTCCTTGCGCGACGAGGACGCGCTCAGCCGCGCGATGGAGGGGATCGAGGTGGTCTACAACCTCGCCCGCGCGCTTGGCACCTCGTGGAACGAGTGCCTTGAACACGATGTCGGCGTCTCGGACCGGATCGCGCGGGCGGCGCTGGCGGCGGGGGTGGGGCGGCTCGTCTATACCGGCACGATCGCGTCCTACGACATGTCCAACCCCGCAACCGTCATCACCGAATCCACGCCCTTTGCCGCCGACATGACCGACCGCAACCTCTATGCCCGCTCCAAGGCGGAATGCGAGCGGCGGCTGTGGGAGATGCGGCGCGAGCGTGGCCTGCCCCTGACCATCGCGCGGCCCGGCATCGTGGTGGGGCGCGGCGGGCCGTTGCAGCATTGGGGGATCGGGCGCTGGCACGGGGCAGGGGCAGTGCGGCTCTGGGGCACCGGCGACACTCCGCTGCCCTTCGTGCTCATCGGCGATGTCTCCGACGCGCTCATCCGCATGGGCGAGAGCCGGGGGGCGGAGGGGCAATCGTTCAACCTCGTGGGCGATGTGCGGCCCTCGGCGCGCGCCTATTTCAACGCCATCCACATGCGGCTCGGGGCGCGTATCGAGGTCACGTCGGGCAATCTCACGGCGCTCTGGGCGGCGGATGCGGTGAAATCCACGCTCAAGACTCATGCGCTGGGCCGCCGGGATGTGGTCCGCGCCTCGCTGCGCGACTGGCGCTCGCGGGCGCATTACGCGCGGTTCGACAACGCCAGGCCCAAGGCGCTGCTGGGCTGGGAGCCGGTGGCGGATCGCGAGACATTCCTGCAACGGGCCGTGGACGAGGCGGGGCTCCTCGGTTTTTGAGCGGGCATACAATTCCTGCTTTCGTGACGTATTGTTGCCGGAATTGGCGGGCATATCTCTGGCGAATGACGGGAGAGACGGGAATGGCAGGGCCGGGCCCACAAGCACAGGCAGGAGCTGCGCGATGACGCTGTCGCGCCATGAGGCCTATATGCGCCGCCGCGCCGCCCGGCAGGGTGCTGCGGGCGAGGACGCGCGCGAGTCCGATGGCCCCGCGAGAGATGACAGGACGGATGCGGGCGCGGCGCTGCGCGACGAGACGCCGCTTGACCCGGTGCCCGATCCGCTGATCCTCACCGAACCCGAACCCGAACCCGAACCCGAACCCGAACCCGAACCCGAACCCGGTCCGGAGCCCGTGCCCGACCCGGAGCCGCAAGATCAAAGCTCTGTGCCGCCTTCCGCCGCAGTCGGGGCCGACGATGCGCAGCCCGATCCCGCCACCGCGTGGGCGGCCCTGCGCGAGGTGAAACTGGATCGCGCGCACCTTACCCGCAACCGGCTTATCTCTGCCACGCGCGAGGACCCGGCGCATGTGGCCTTCGACGTGCTGCGCACCAAGCTTCTGGCGACCTTGCGCAAGCAGGGCTGGAGCCGCGTCGCGATCACCTCTGCGACCCCCGGTTGCGGCAAGTCCTTCGTCGCGGCCAACCTTGCCATCAGCCTGTCGCGCAAGCCGGGGCTGCGCGCGGTGTTGATGGATATGGACCTGCGCCGCCCGTCGCTCGCCAGGCTCTTTGGCGTGGCAAAGCCGGGGCCGCTCGCGCGGATGCTGCTTGGCGAGATCGAGCCGCAAACGCATCTGCTGCGCCCCGCGCCCAACGATCTCAACATCGGCGAAACCCTGGCACTCGGGGTCAATGACCGCACCGAGAGCTACGCGGCCGAATTGCTGCAATCGCCCGCCACCAGCGAGGCGCTCGCGGGGATGCACGCGCGGCTCGCGCCTGACGTGGTGCTCTATGACATGCCGCCCGCGCTCTACCACGACGATGTGCTGGCGTTCCGGGCGCAGTTCGACGGGATTCTGATCGTGGTGGCGGGGGGCATGTCCACGGCGCAGGAGGTTCGCGACCTGCGCGACCGGCTCGGCACCGACACGCCGCTGCTCGGGGTGGTGATGAATCGCGCCGAAGGCGAGGATATCACCCGCTACGAGTATTAGCAGGGCGGCGGCGCGACGGGGTGGGAGTGGCCTGTTGCGGATCGCGGCGGCTTCGGCCTTCTCGCGCAGGGGCCTGACCGTTCCGACCGTCCCCTCAAGGCCAGAAGCCACCCCCCTCTGCGAGGGTCGCAAACCGCGCTCAATGCCGCCGCCCGTCGCCTCAGTTTGCCGCCGGCAGGCGCAGCGCCGGGAGGTGATCCTGCGCCAGCCGGATCAGGAACGGCAGGACCAGCAGCACCGCCAGACCGCCCAGCACCCACCGCATCAGCCGAGCCCGCCGCTCGCGCGGCAGGCGCACCACGGGGATGGTGACGACCGGCGTGATGTCGAGCTCGTCGCGGAGCTGCGAGGCGGTGCGCAGTTTGGGGTTGAGCAATTCCAGCGCCAGCGCCAGCCCGAGCCCGGCCAGAAGGCTCGCCACCCCGCCCGCCAGCGCAACCTTCTTGCGGCTGGCAGAGACCGGCGTGGTTGGCGGGATCGCCGTTTCCAGCACCTCGAACCGTTCCTGCTGCTGGCGGTTTTCCAGCGCGCTGGCCATTTCCGCCTCGACGCGGGCGCGGGTGATGGCGCTCAACTGATCCTGGAGCTGGGTCAGCTCGCGGCTGAGTGCGCCGAGTTCTTGTTCGACCCGGGGGGCGTCGGCGATGGCGTCTTCGATGGTCGCGATCCGCGCGGCGATCAGGTCGCGCTGCTCGGTGAGCCGGGCGATGTCGCGGGCATAGACCTCCTCGCGCCGCCGCGTGCTCTCGGTCTCCAGCGTCACGACCTGCCGCTCGATCTCGAGCATCGCCTCGCGCAGGGTGGTCAACTGGTCGCGCTGCGCGGCGAGGCTGGCGGGCAGGGCCTCGGCATTGGCGCGCTTGAAATCTGCGATTTCGGCTTCGAGCGTCGCGATCTCGGCATTCACGCGCGACTCCTCGGCGCTGTAGAACTGGAGCGTCTCGCGCGCCACGACCAGCCGCCGCTCACGATTCTGGCGGATCACCGCCTGCACGAAATCGTTGGCGACCTCGGCGGCCTTGTCCGGGTCGCCAAGCGCCATGGTGACGCGCAGCCCCGAGGGCGGCGTGCCGCCGGGGGCATATCCCGGCATGGTGACGGAGATCGGCTCGATCTGCGCCGCCATGCGCATCCGGTAGATCTTTTGCGCGATCGGAAGATCGGCGTCCTCGGCGAACAGCCCGTGCTTGTCGATCATCTCGACCAGGTGGTCGCGCGCCATCAGCCGCTGCTCGATGAGTTGCAGGCGCAGCCGCGCATCGCTCACCGCCGTGCTGCCGCCGGTGTTCTGCCCGACCTGCGGTGTCTCGATCTGGATGACGGCGGTGGCCTCGAACACCTTGGGCTGCGACAGCGCGAAGACCACCGACAGCACGGAGCCGAGGCCGGCGATTGCCAGCACGAGCCAGAGACGGCGGCGCAGAAGCCGCATGATATCGGGTATGGAGCGGATCGAACTCAAGCGTCACCCATCAGTTTCACGTCGTTTCACGTGGACCAATTCCGTCAGAGGCCAGATCGGGTGGAGCGCTTGCGCGACGCGCGGGCGACCGTCCCGACCGCTTGCCCCCAAACGGTCCTGACAGACAAAAGTCCGAATTCCGCCTTAATTTAGCAAAGTTGCCCCATTTGCGCCACTATTTATCGGGGCGGATCGCGAAACACTGTGTTCACAGAGCCGTCCGGTGCGCCAACAGCACCAGCGCCGCCACCTGCCGCCCGTCGCTGAACAGGTGGCCGGGGATGCCGGTTCCCATGCCAAAAGGCCCGACCGCGCGGGCGAGGCGCGCGGTAAACCGGGTGTCGGGGCCGAGGGTCACGGTCATGTCGGCAAAGTCGAGCACCGTGTTGATGCGTGGGGAGAGCGCCTTGTAGGCCGCCTCCTTGGCGCAGAAAACGCGCCGCGCCTGTGCCGCATCCGCCGCCTCGGAGGGGGTGCAGACCGTCGCCGCGATATCGGCGGGCAGGGGGGTGTCGGGCTCCAGGTCGAGGCCCAGCCCGGCCCAGTCGCGCGCGCGCCCCAGCAGCGCGAGGCAGGTGGTGGCGTCATGGCTGATCGTGCCGGTGAGGCCATCGGGCCAGATGGGCGCGCGGGTCACGCCCATCGGGACCGCCGCAGGGGGCAGGCCGAGAGCCGTCATCGCCGCGCGGGCGGCGCGGCGTCCGGCGGCAAACTCGCGCAGGCGGGCCCCGGTCATGCGTGTGGTGGCGGTTGCCTCTTCGGGCCAGAGGCCGTCGGGGGCCGTGCGCGGATCGGCCTCTGCCAGCGCGAGGCCCGGCGGCAGTATCGTGCGCAAGGCCTCCGTCAGGCTCATCCCCGGCGCGCGGCGCGCATGGCGCGACGGCGGGTCATCGCCTCGGCGCGCGCCTCCGCACGGCCCGAGGCGGCCGGGGCGGGGCCGGGATCGTTGGCCGGGGCAGGGGTGTCACCGCGCAATTCGGCCACCCGTGCGGCGAGCGTGCCCAGTTTCGGGCAGCGGAAGATGTCGGTGATGCTCAGCCGGTCGACCCCGAGGGCTGCGCGGATATCGCGATGCGCCTGCACCGCGAGCAGCGAATGCCCGCCCAGATCGAAGAAGCTGTCCTCGGCGCCGATTTCCGCCACCCCGAGGATACGCGACCAGATCGCGGCGATCTCGCGTTCGAGGCTGGTTGCGGGGGCGGCGGGGGCAGGGGCGGGGCGCGGCGGCGTGATGTGCGCGGGCGGCGGCAGCGCGGTGCGGTCGATCTTGCGGTTGGGCGTCAGCGGGAAGGCGTCGAGTGTCACGACATGCGCGGGGATCATGTGCGCGGGCAGGTGTTGGGCGAGATGCGCCTTCACCGCCGATTCGGTCGCGGTGCCGCGCAGGTAGGCGACGAGGCGAGGATCGTCGGGCGTGTCCTCGCGCAGCATCACCACCGCCTGCTCGACACCGGCGCACGCCTCTGCCGCCGCCTCGATCTCTCCCGGCTCGATCCGGTGGCCGCGCAGCTTCACCTGACCATCCGCGCGCCCGATGAATTCGAGCCGCCCGTCGGGGTGCCAGCGCACCAGATCGCCGGTGCCGTAGATTCGGCCGGCGCCGCGGAACGGATCGGGGCGGAAACGGTCCGCCGTCAGGTCGTCGCGGCCAAGGTAGCCGCGCGTCACCCCGTCGCCGCCGATCCACAATTCGCCGGGCTGACCGACCGGCACGGGCTGCATCTCCGCATCCAGAACATACGCTTGCGTATTGGCAATCGGCGTGCCGATGGGGCAGGGGCCGGGGGTGTCCTCGGCGGGGCCGGTGGTGGACCAGATGGTGGTTTCTGTCGGCCCATACATGTTGGTGATCCGGGCGTCGGTGATCCGGTGCAGTTCCTGCACGAGGCTGCCAGGCAGGGCCTCGCCGCCCAGCATCAGGTGTTGCACCCGCCCGAGCGCGTGACGCGCCTCGTCATTCATCGCGATCATCCGCGCCATCGAGGGCGTGCATTGCAGATGCGTGACGCCGTGGCGCAGGATTTGCGCGGCGATGGAGAAATCATCTTCGCGGGTCGTGCCCGTGCGGTTCGACCGTTCCAGCACGCGCGCCAGCGGCCGCAACCCGTCGAGCACCTGCCGCACCGGGATGCCGTAGTCGATCAGGCAGGCGACCTCATCGACGCCGATGCGCTTGAATTCCTCGACGCGGGCGACGCAATCCCCGACGGTGCCGAACAGGCCGGACTCGTTGAAATACCGCTCGAAGGCGAAATCGAGGATGCCTTCGAGTTCCTCGTCTTCGAGCGAGCCGAGATCGAGTTGAAACGCGTTATCGACGCCTTGGGGCCGCTTGAAGGCGGGGAAGGCCCAGGCGTATTGCTTGATGAGGCCCGCCGCCGAGCGCAGGTAGTCCTTCATCGGCTCGCGCGCGACGCGCTGCGCCTCCTCGCGGGTTTCGGCCAGGTAGGTGTGCAGCATCAGCGTGACGGTGAAATCGGCCGGATCATGGCCCGCCTCGCGCAGGGCGGCGTGGTAGAGCGCGATCTTGTCGCCGACCTCGGCGATGGATTGCCCGAGCAGGTGCGTGAGCACATTGGCCCCATGCGCCCCCGCCTCGCGCCATGTCTCCGGGTTGCCAGCGGTCGTCACCCAGATGGGCAGATCAGGTGAGACGGGGCGCGGCTGCGTGACCACCTCGTGGATCGTGCCGTCGGCACGGGGGAATCCCACCGCCTCGCCGCGCCAGAGGCGGCGCAGATCGCGGATCGCCTGGAACATCGCGGGCTTGTTGTTGGGCGGCGCGTTCTCGGGGCGCAGGACGAAATCGTCGGGCTGCCATCCGCTCGCAATCGCCAGCCCCGCGCGGCCATTGGTAAGGTTGTCGATCACCGCCCATTCCTCGGCGATGCGCGCGGTGTGGTGCAGCGGTGCCACGCAGCTTCCGGCGCGCACGGCGAGGTTCTGCGTGACAGCGGCCACCGCCGCGCCGGTGACCGAGGGGTTGGGATAGGGGCCGCCGAAGGCGTGGAAATGCCGCTCGGGCGTCCAGACCGCGCAGAAGCCGTGGGTGTCGGCGAATTGCGCGCCTTCGAGCAGGGATTTGTACTTGTCGCGGCCGGTGCCGTCGTCATTGCCCCAGTAGTAGAGGCTGAATTCCATGCCGCGATCCGAGGTTGCGATCTGACCCGAGGAGACCAGCGCGCGCGCCTCGTCGCCGCTGAGCACGAGGGTATAGCCGCGCGCGAGGCTGTAGAAAAGCTCCAGCACCGAGATATCGAAATTGAGGCTGGTGACGGCGAGCCAGACCGCATTCGGCTCTGCCGGGATGCGGTCGTCCATCCCGGCGAAGAAATTGGCGACGTTGCGATGGGTGACCATGACGCCCTTGGGCTGGCCCGTCGAGCCGGAGGTATAGATCACGTAGGCCAGATCGTCGGGGCCTGCGCCGCCCTCGGGGGCCGTGGCGGGGGCGTTCGCGATCCGCGTGTCGGTGTCGATGAGCAGCCGTTGCGCCGTGCCCTGTGGCAGCGCGCTCGCGCCACGTCCGAGCGTGTGACCACCACCCGCGCGCCGCTGTCGCTCAGGTAATGCGCCAGCCGCTCAGACGGATAGCCGGGGTCCATCGGCACATAGGCCCCGCCCGCCTTCCATATTGCCAGTGCCGTGGCCACCATATCGGCAGAGCGCGGCAGGCAGAGGCCGACCAGCACACCGGGGCCAACGCCCATCTGCCGCAGCACATGGGCGATGCGCCCCGCGCGCGCGTCGAGCGCGGCATGGCTCAGCCTCTCGGCCTCGAAAACGAGCGCGGTTGCGTCCGGGGTAGCCTGCGCCTGCGCCGCGATCAGCCGATGGACGGGGCGCGCATCATAGGGTGTGTCGGTGGCGTTCCATGCCTCCACGACCAGCCGCCGCTCGGCCTCGGGCATCGCCGCCGTCTCGCCGCGCGCCAGTGCCTCGAGCCGGAGCGCCAGCAGATCGGCCATCGCGGGCGAGAGGCGGGCGGGATCGTAAAGGAGCGCCGGGGTATCGGCCAGATCGACGGTGAGCGCGGTGCCGGGGATCAGGCCCTCGCCCGCCCGGCGCAGGCCCAGATGCGGGCGGTGCGAAGGGTCAAGCGCGGGGTCGCGGGCGAAAAGATCGCGGGAGAAGGGCGCGCGCGCGTCGGCGGCGTCGATCTCTGCCTCAAGGCGCGTGACATCGGCGGGCACCCAAGGGCAGGCCATGCCCGTGGCCCCTTCCTGCGCGGGGCCGGCATAGGCGATATGCGTGGCTTCGCCGCCCAGCCGCGCGGCCCATGTCGCGATGGCCCCGAGCGCGGTATCGGTGGGCAGATCGAGCGCGCGGCGCTCTGTCGTGACGCCCTCGCCCGCGCCACGCTCGCCTGCGCCCAAGGGCAGGGTGACGGGGCGCATTTCGGCCAGCCGCGCGCGCCAATACCCCTCGTCCCGCGCGAGGTGGCGCAGCGACTGCCGGTCCGCCTCGGAGGGGGGCGGGAGCACGCAGCCCTTGGGCATCGCCGTCAGATCGGTCGCGCCGCCCTCTGCCGAGGTGATCCGTTCCAGCCGCAGCGCGCCCTTGCCGGTGGCCACGGTGAGCGTGGTGTCGTCGCTGTCGAGCACCGTGCCCGGCGCGCCCGCGCCCGGCAGCGGCTGTGCCTTGCCGACCAGCAGGACGCGGCCCCCGGCCCGAACCCGCGCCATGCAGAGCGGGTTGGGATAGCCGCCGTGATCGAGCGCGCGCACCACGCGCGCCAGATCGGCGGCGGGGCGGGTGAGATCGAGCCAGGCCGCCTCGGGCCGGTCATCACGGGCGTGGTAGCTGCGCTGCGCGAGGTCCTGCGCGCTGAGGTCCGGCAGGCCGCGCTCCAGCGCGTCGATCACGGCGGGAAAGCTGTCGAGCGCCGTGGCAAAGCACTTGGCGTTGAGGCTGAGCGCGGTCTCGTCGCCCGCGATGTCGATTGTTCGTTGCGCGATGATGCGCCCCTCATCGACACCGCCCTCGATCAGGTGCCAGGTGATGCCGTGCTGCGCCTCGCCCTCGAGGATCGCCCAGACCGGCGCGTTGAGGCCCGCGTGGCGGGGCAGGGGGCCGTCGTGGAAATTCACCGCGCCGCAGGTGGCGCGCGCGAGCACGCTCCGAGGCAGAAGGTCGAGATTGGCGATGGACAAAAGCCAGTCGCAGGCCAGATCGCCCAGCCGGTCCGAGAGCCCCGCGCCGGGGGCCTCGACGCGCAGCCCCTCGGCCCGTGCCCAGGCCGCCACGTCCGGGTGGCGCGTCACCACCGCCGCAAGCCCGTGCCCGCGCGCGCGCCACGCCGCGCCGCAATGCCGCGTGAGGGTGTCGTTGCCGATGAGAATGGCCTGCATCATGCGTCTGCCTTTCGCTTCACTTCGCCCCGCAGCGTCGCCGCCAGGTCGCCCAGCACCAGGTCGCGCAGGAAATGCGGCGGGCGCGGCGCGCCCTTGCGCCGGATCACGCGCCACAGCGCCCCCAGCCCCGCGCCCGTCACATGCGCCAGCGTGACAGCCGCGAGGTAGCCGCGCCCGTGGTTCTTGATGAAATAATGCCGCCGCGAGGCGAACCAGTAGTCCGGCACCCGGCTCCAGCCCTTCATCCCGGTGGAGACGGAGCCGATATGCTCGACTCGGGCGGTGGCGACGTAATGCGCCTGCCAGCCCGCTCGCGCGGCGCGCAGGCACAGGTCGGTTTCCTCGAAATAGAGAAAGAACGCCTCGTCGAAGCCGCCGATCTCGTCGAGCACCTCCTGCCGGATCATCAGGCTCGCGCCAGAAAGCCAATCGACGGGGCGGGTGATCTCGGACACCGGCAGGGGCACGGCATGGCGGCGCAGAAGGCGGCTTACCGGGCCGATCCGCGCCGCGCCCTCGAACTCGCCAAGGATCGACGGAAAGCGGAAACACGAGACGTGGGGCGTGCCATCGGGGCCGTGGATATGGCTGCCCGCCAGCCCCGCCTGCGGGTGGCTTTCCAGATGCGTGACCAGCGCGGTGATCGCGTCGGGGGCGGGAAAGGCGTCGGAATTCAGCAGGTAGACGTAATCGGGCCGCGCGCCATCCGACAGCCCGGCGCGCATCCCCGCGTTCATCCCCGCGCCAAAGCCGCCGTTGCGGCCCGATTGCACCACGCGCACGCGGTCCCACTCCGCAACGCCCGCCTGCATCGCCTCGAACGAGCCGTCGTTTGAGTCGTTGTCGACGATCACCACCTCGCCGCCCAGACCCTCCATCGCCCGGCGCGCGGCGGCGGCGGCCTTGAGGCTCATCCCGGGCGTGCGCCAGTTGAGCACGATGGTGAGAACGCGGGGGGCCGTCATTCGGCGGCCTCGCGGTGGATTTGGGGCGCGTGCGGGGCCGCCTCCGCCGCCTCGAGGACGCGGCGCATCCGGGATGCCAGCACGCGCACGTTGGGCTCCAGAACCATCGAATCGTGATCGCCCGGCACCTCGGTCACCTCGAGGTTCGGCGCATGGCCCGACCAGTCATTGTCGGGCAGCACATAGGCGCGCTCGCCGCTCACCCATTGCCCGCCCGAGACCTGCCACTTGCCCGAGAGCGGCGGGCGGAAGAGGTGCAGCGCGCCGGGCCAGGGTTGCGGCTCGTAGCGGTCGATGGCGCGGTAGAAGGCGGCCTCGATCTCATGATCGTGGAATTGGTGCTCCGATGTCTCCGCCGGGGCCTGCTTGCGGCGTTTGGCGATCTCCCACGCCACCCGGCGCGCGGCCCAGCGCAGCGGGTAGAGCGGCCCGCCCGCCGTCAACTCCTGCCATTGGATGAGCGCCCGGTCCCGCAACGACAGCGGGCGGCGGCGCGGCAGCGGCGTGTCGATGAGCACGCACATCGCCACCTCCTCGCCCGCCGCGCGCAATTGCTGCGCCATCTCAAAGGCGGTGATGCCGCCGCCGGAAAACCCGCCCAGCAGGTAGGGGCCGTGCGGCTGCACCTGGCGCAGTTCCGCGATCATGTCGCGCGCGGCCTCGCGCAGGTCGTCATGCGGTGCGTCGCCGCCATAAAGTCCGCGCGCCTGAAGCCCGAAGACCGGGCGCGTGTCGCCCAGCAGATGCGCGAGGTGGCGCAGGTTGAGCACATTGCCGAACATCCCCGCCACGAGGAAGAACGGCGTGCCCGGCCCGCCCTCGCCACGATGCATCGGGACAAGGTGGGTAAAGCGGCGCTCCGGCGCGGCCGGGGCCTCGCCTGTCTCCTGCGGGCCGGTCTGTGCCTCGATGAGCGCCGCGCAGGCGCGGATGGTGGGGGCCTCGAACAGCACCGAGATCGGGAAATCCACCCGATACGCCTTGCGGATCATGGCGAAAAGCCGCACCGCGATGAGCGAATGGCCACCCAGATCGAAAAAACTGTCCTCGGCCCCGACCTGATCGAGCCCCAGAAGATCGCACCAGAACCCGGCGAGCCGCGTCTCGATCTCGCCTTCGGGGGCGATGTAATCGCCGTCCAGATCGGGGCGGGCAAAGCGCGCGCCAGCCTCCGCCACGGGGGGCGTGCCCGCCTCGGCCTGCGCGATGAGCGCGTCGAGATCGACCGGCGAGACCAGCACTTGCGCGCGGCCCGCCGCGCGCACCCTTTGAAACGCCTCGGCCCCCTCCTTGGGGCGTATGCCGTCGCGCAGCGCCGCCGCGAGCCGCGCCTCTGCCGGGCTTTCGGCGGCTCGGGCCGCTTCGTCAAAGCGTATCTCGTCCGCGCGGGGCGGGGCGCTCACAAGCCCGCCCTCCTGCCGCCGCATGGTGAAATCGCGGATGTCGGCCAGCACCGCGCCGGTTGCGTCCGCGAGCGTGATGTCGAACCGCGCCACGCCGCTTTGGGACGTGCCGCCGGCGAGGCGCACATGGCTCCAGACCTCGTGGCCGAGGGGCGCGAATACCCGCACCGTGCCATAGGACACCGGCACCCAGAGCGCCGCGCCGCGATAGCCGCCGATGAGCGACATCGCCCAGCCGGTGGCGATATCCATCAGCGCGGGGTGCAGGTGGAACCCTTCGTCCCCCGCCGCGAGGACCGGAAGGCGCAGCCGCGCCAGCCCCTCGCCCGCGCCAAGCCCGCGCGCGTCGAGCACCCGCCAGCGCGGCCCGAAATCGAGATGCGCCTCCTGCGGGGTGGTGAGGGCTGTCTCGTCCGCCTCTTCCCATGTGTCCATCCGCGCGCGTATGGCCGCAAGGTCGAGCGGCGGCGGGGCCTCCATCGGCAAAAGCGCGATGCCTGCCTCGGCGAGGGTGACCCAGCCGTGCCGCCCGGCCTGTGCGTGCTCGGCCTCGATCCGCGCGTCGTAGCCCTGATCGCTGCGGTTGAGCGTCAGGCGCATCTCGCGCGCGGCCCCCTTGGGCATGTTGAAGGGGCGCAGGAACATCACGTCGCGCAGCTCGACCGGCGCGGTTTCGCCTTGGGCCTCCAGCGCCTCGGCGATGATTTCCAGATAGCCGGTGCCGGGCAAGAGCGCGTGGCCCTGCCGCGTGCGGTGCTCGTCGAACACCCAATGGGTGCCTGCCGCGTATGTGGCGTGAAAGACGCGCGCGCCCTCGGCGTCATGGCTCGCCGTATCAAGAAGCGGGGCCGTGATCGGCAGGCGCGGGGCGGGGGGCGCGGTGCCGCTTTGTGCCGCCACCCTCTCGGCGGCCATGCCCACCTCGGCCCAGACGCCCCAGTCGAGCGCGGTGACACGGGTCTTGCCGCCCGCGCGCGACCGGGCATAGGCGTTGAGGTATTCGTTGGCGGCCACGTAATCGACCTGCCCCGCCGGGGCGGTCGCGGTAGAGCTTGACGAACACAGCACCAGCCAGTCGGGATCGCCGTCGGGGAACACCCGTTCCAGCACCTGCGTGCCGTGGATTTTCGGGGTGAACACGTCCTCGATGGTCTCCGGCCCCTTGCTCAGGAGCGGCGCGTCGGCGATTGTTCCGGCGGCGTGGATGATGCCCGTGACGCGGCCCATGCGCGCCTCTATGGCGGTGCGCGCGGCCTGCATCTCCTCGATATTGCTGACATCGGCGGCGATCACCATGACCGTGCCGCCCAGCGCCTTCGAGCCGTTCCACTGCCGCGATGCGGCGCGCGGTCGCGCCGCCCTCGGCCTTGATGTGCGGCCAGTCTGCGCGCGGGGGCAGGGCGTGGCGCGACAGCAGCGCGATGCGCGCGCTTTCGCGGGTGACGAGGTCCTCGGCGAGCGTCAGGCCGATCCCGCCGAAGCCGCCGGTGATGAGCACCACGCCGCCCGGTTGGGGGCGGTCCCGGCCTCGGGCAGCGGCGCGGCGCGCCAGCCCATCTCGTAGCGCCGCGCGCCGCGCAGGGCGGCGCTGTGGTTGCGGGGCGGTTGCATCAGGTCTTCGAGCACGCGGGCCACGAGGCCTGCGTCGGGCGCGCCGCGCGCGGGCAAGTCGAGATCGAGGCTCGACGCGGTGATGTGGGACAATTCGCGCGGGATCACCCGCAGCGGCCCGGCAAGGGTGGCCTTTGCGGGGTGGGGCAGGGCCTCGTCCCTGACCCGCGCCGCGCCGGTGGTGAGCGCGGTGATGTGCAGCGGCGTGGCCAGCCCCTCTTCGGCCATCGCCTGCGCGAGAAACAGCAGGCTGTAGAAGCCCTGCTCCTGCACGCGGTGGAAAAAGCTCGATCCCGGGCGGTGGCGTTCGTCGCTTGTGACGAGCCAGAAATGCGCGATCCGCGTGGGTGCGCGATCCTCGGCCACGAGGGCGCGGATCAGGTGGTCATACCCCTCGCGACCGCGTTCGGGCGAAAGACTATATCTTGTGTCGCCGATCCGGGCAAAGGTATCGCCCGGCGTGACGCGGGTGACGCGGTGCCCCGCCGCCTCGAGCCGTTTCCCCACCGCCGCGCCAAGGCCTGAGTCATCCTCGAAAATCAGCCATGTCTCGGGCGGCAGGGCGGCGAGATCGGCGTCGGTGGCAATCTCCACCTCCGACAGGCGCGGGTGCCAGTGGGGCGCATAGCCCCATGCGCCGATATCGTCATGGCGCGCGGGCAGGTCGGGGGCCGCTTCGTGCTGCGGCTTGCCCGGTTCGATGAAATAGGGTTGATGATCAAAGGCATAGGTCGGCAGCGGCACGCGGCGGCGCGGGGCCTCACCCCAGATCTGATCCCAGTCGATGTCGACCCCCGCCGCCCAGAGACGGGCCAGCATGGTCATGAAATAGAGGTCATCGGCGATGTCGTCCTCGGGGTGGCGGAGGCTGCCGATGATCCGGTCGGCATCAATGCCGCCCTGCGCCTGCGCCAGCGACGACAGCGCCTTGCCGGGGCCGACCTCAAGATAGACGCGATCCGGGTTTTCCGCGAGGCGGGCGAGGCCTTCGGCGAAATGTATAGTGTGCCGCAGGTGTGAGACCCAATATGTGGGGTCGGTGGCCTCCTCGTCGGTGAGCCAATCGCCGCTGCGGTTGGACACGACCGGGATTTGCGGGGGGGCAAGCGGGATGCTGCGCAGGTAATCGCCGAACCGGTCTAGGATCGGGTCGAGCATCCGGCTGTGCGCGGCGATGTCGATGGCGATGCGGCGGGTCTCGATCCCCTCGGCGTCAAGGCGCGCGGCGAGCGCGTCAAGCGCCGCCTGCGGGCCGGAGGCGACGCTGAGACCCGGCGCGTTGACGGCGGCGAGATCGAGCGCATCCCCCAGCCACGGGCGCAGATCACCGGCCGCGAGCGGCACGCTGAGCATCCCGCCTTTGTCAATGGTATCAAAGAGTTGCCCGCGCAGATGCACCAGCCCGATGCAATCCTCAAAGCGCATCACCCCGGCGAGGCAGGCGGCGGTATTCTCGCCCATCGAATGGCCGATGAGCGCGGTGGGCCGCACCCCCCAGCTTTGCCACAACTGCGCCAGCGCGTATTCGGTGATCATGATCAGCGGCAGTTGCACCGACGGCGTGGTGAGCCGCGCAGTCGCGGTGTCCATATCGTCAGGGTCGGCCAGCCAGAGCGCGCGGATGTCGTAATCGAGTTTGGGCGCGAGGATATCGAGCCCGCGATCCATCCAGTCGGCGAAGACCGGTTCGGTCTCGTAGAGGTCGCGCGCCATGCCGGCATATTGCGCGCCGCCGCCGGGGAACATGAACGCAACCTCCCGGTTCGGGCCGCGAACCGTGTGGTTGAAAACGCGGCGTGCGTTGCCCGTCTCGAGCAGGTGCGCGGCCTCTTCGTGATCGTGCGCCACCACCACGCGCCGCCGCTCGAACGCGCGGCGACCGTGCCTGAGGGTGAAGGCCACATCGGCGAGCGGCTGTTCGGGATGGGCGCGCAGATGCGCGGCGAGGCGGGAGGTGCCCGCATCCAGCGCGGATTTCGTGCGGGCGGAAATGACCAGCGGCATGAAGGGCCAGTCGGCGGGCTCGGAGGCGGCGCGGGCGGGGGCCTCTTCGAGCACGACATGGGCGTTGGTGCCACCGACGCCCAGTGCATTCACACCCGCGCGGCGGGGATGATCACGGGCGGGCCACGCGGTGAGGCGGTCGTTGACGGAAAACGGGCTGCCGTCGAAAGCGATGGCGGGGTTGGGGGCCTCATAGCCCAGCGAGGGCGGCATTTCGCCATGCTCCAGCGCCAGCGTGGCCTTGATGAGGCCCGCGACGCCCGCCGCCGTGTCGAGATGGCCGATATTGGTTTTCACGCTGCCGATGCGGCAGAAATCGGTGGCTTGCGTGGTTTCGCGGAACGCCTGCGTCAGCGCGGCCACCTCGATCGGGTCGCCGAGATAGGTGCCGGTGCCGTGGCATTCGACGTAATCGACGGTATCCGCCGTGATGCCCGCCACCGCCTGCGCCTCGGCCACCGCCGCCGCCTGCCCGTCCACCGAGGGCGCGAGATAGCCCGCCTTGGCGGCACCGTCATTGTTGACCGCCGATCCCTTGATGACGGCGTGGACAGGATCGCCATCCGCCAGCGCATCCTCGAGCCGTCGCAGCACCACCACGCCCGCGCCCGAGCCGAACACCGTGCCCTGCGCGCGATGATCGAAGGCGTGGCATTCGCCGTCGGGCGACAGGATCTCGCCCTCCTTGTAGAGGTATCCCCGCCCCTGCGGCAACTCGATGGTGACACCCCCGGCAAGGGCCATGTCGCATTCGCCGTTCAAGAGCGACTGCGCCGCGTAATGTACCGCCACCAGCGAGGTGGAGCAGGCGGTTTGCAGGCTGAGCGAGGGCCCCTTGAGATCGAGGATATGGCTGAGCCGCGTGGTCAGGAAATCCTTGTCGTTGCCGGTATGGCGCAGCAGGAACAGGCCGACATCGTCGACGAGGTCGCGGTTGGAGCAGAGGTTGGACCAGAAATAGCTGCCCATGCCGCAGCCCGCGAAGACGCCGACGGGGCCGGGGAAATGCTCTGGCATGTGGCCCGCATCCTCGAGCGCCTCCCACGCCACCTCGAGAAAGCGGCGGTGTTGCGGGTCGAGGATCGCGGCCTCCTTGGGGCCGAAGCCGAAAAAGCCCGGATCGAACATCTGATAGCCGTCGAGGGTGGCGGCATAGGGCACGTAATCGGGGCGGGCGATGCGCGCGGCGCTCTCACCGGCCGTGCGCAATTCTGCGTCGCTCAGCCGCCTTATGGCGCGGTGGCCGTCGCGCAGCATCCGCCAATACTCCGCCACGTTCCGCGCGCCGGGGAGGTGCGCGGCCATGCCGATGATAGCGATTTCCGTGCCGTCGGGCCGGGGTGGACTCATGTCACTGGCCATTCTGAAACTACAGTTGCGATATATGGCGTCGGTGGTGCCACGACAATGCGACCGAATTCCGGCGCGGGATTGACGATTCCCGTGCAAGGGCGGCTACCAGCCCGAAAGCGCCGCCAGACGGGCCAGCGCATCGGCGTTGAGCCAGAGCACGAGCGCGGCCAGCGCAAGCCCGAGTGCCGTCATCGCGGCGTCGTGGAGCGGGTCCCAGGCGCGCATCCGGCGCGCCAGCCACACCACCACCGGGTAGGCCAGCACCATCGCCGCGCCATAGCCCAGCAGCCCGCCCAGAAGCCCGCCCCAGTAAAGCCCCGCCAGAAGCGCGCCGATCATCGCGGACGCCTTGGCCAGCGTCAGCACGAAGAAGCGCCGCGAATCGCCCGCCGCGATCGAGGCCTGATCGTAGGTCATGGCCACGATCTGCGGGGTCTGCATGAGCGCCATCACCACCACCACCGCGCCTGCCAGCGCGTAGCGGTCATCGTAGAGCACGCCCACCAGCCAGACGCCGAGGAGCGCGAAGCCGGCGGTGAGCATCAGCAGCGCCCCCGAGACGGCAAAGCGCATCCGCCGCAGCTTGGCGAAATTGGCGGCGCTCTCGCCGGGGGGCAATTCGCGGTAGAGCGGGATCAGCAGCCGCCATGTGAAGAGGTTGCCCAGCAGCATCGGAAAGGAGGCGAGGAAGAAGCCGATATTGTAGACGCCGAAGATTTCGAGGCTGAGGTATTTGCCGAGAATGAGCTTGTCGGCCTGGTTGAACAGGAAGCCGCAGACCGTGCTGAGGAATATCCACTTGCCGAAGGTGATGAGTTCCGAGAGTGCCGTGCGCTCGATCCGGGGGCGGTTGCGCGCGCCGGGCAGCCAGACCCAATAGAGCACAAGCGCGAGCCCCGCGCTCAGCACCCCCGAGACGATGAGCGCCCAGACCGATTGCCACCACCAGGCAAGCGCCACAGCGGCCACGATGCCCGCGATCTGCACGGCAAAATCGAGAACGGTCAGGCGGCCCCAGTGCAGGTGGCGCTTGGCAGTATCGAGCGCCGTGGGGTTGAACCCGGTGAGCAAAAGCGACAGCCCCGCCACCGGCAGCAACTGCATCAGCAGGGGCTCGGCATAGAGGTGCGCCAGCGGCCACGCCAGCGCACAGGCGGTGAGGAAAAGAGCCACGCCGCGCACCGCCTGCACCGTCCAGGCGGTATCGAGAAAGGCCGGGTCATCGCCGCGTTTGCTTTGCATGATGGCGGGGCTGACGCCCACATCCGAGAACTGCATCAGCCCCTGGATGACCACGTTGACGATGGCCATGATGCCGAATGCTTCGGGGAAGAGCAGCCATGCCAGCACGAGGTTGGAGGCGAGTCGCAGCGCCTGCGTGGCCCCGAAGCTCGCCACCGTCAGTGCCGAGGAGCGCAGCGCGCGGGCCTTGAGGCCCTCTCCGGTGAAGATTGCCGTGACGGCGCGCATTGTCCCTCGCTTGTGGTTATCGCGTGACCTGCCCCATCATGGCGGCGGTTTCGTGTCAATTCCATCGCAATCGGGTGGTTTTCGGGGCCGTTTGGGTGTGGTGTGCGACACCTGACAGATGCTGCCCTCTGGTCATCGGGTCCGTCATACCGCGCGCGTCCCTTGGGGCAGGCGCCGCGGATGGCCTTGAGGGGACGGTCGGAATACAGCCCCCTTGCGCGGAATCAAGGTGCCGCAAGGCACCGCCGCGCAGCGGCCGTCACCAGAGGACATCGCCTCCGGCATTACCTGCTCCGGTCGGCTGTGTCATCATCCGGCTGATCCGGGTGGTCTCTGTGAATTCGGGAGATCCTCGGGTCAAGCCCGCGAGGACACGCTGGCAGCGGGCTGCGGGCGGGCGCTATTCGACGTTACAAGCTATTGATAACGTTGGAGTATGCCGCACCATAAATCGCATCACCTCACCGTCGGAGCGCCCACCCGCGGTCGGGCGCTGCGCGGCTCCGCGACCGTTGCGCGACTGTCCCCTCCAGGCCAAACTCGGACCTCGCGCCGCACTGGGCACCTTCGTGTCGGGCCTTGATCGTTAGCGCCCCCGCGCCCAGCCCTGCGCGCGTCCCAGCCGGGCGGCGAGGCGCACCGCCGCGTAGAGCGTTGCCGACACGGGCCTGCGCGCCGCCGCGCGCAGCAGGCGGGCGCGGGCACCGGGGCGGGGGTCGTCATTGGCGATCAACCCCGGATAAAGGCGGGCGATCTCGGCCACGCCCGCATCCTGCCGCCGCCGCACCCGCACCAGCGCCGCCCAGCCCTCGACCACCGGCCAGCTATAGGGGGCGGGCACGGCGTGGCGCTCGGACGGGGTGAACATCAGCCGCGCGAAGGTGTCGTCGGAGATGATGTCGGGCCAGTCGCCCCAACGCGCGCGGCCCGCGCGGGTCATGGCGAAGAGCCCGCAGCCCGGCACGCCCGCGTGAAAGAACGGCACCTCGCGGTAGAAGCGCGCGTAGAGGCGGCTGACGGCGCTTTGTGGTTCGGGGATGGTGACGCGGCCGCTGGCATAGGCCGGGTCGGGGCGGTCGAGCGCGGTGGCGATCTCGGCGCAGAGGGGCGGCGACACGATCACATCCGCATCGAGGTAGGCGAGGATCGCGCCGCGCGCCCGCGCCTCTGCGGCGGTGAGGGCGCGGGTCTTGCCGGGGGTGGGCAGGTCGAGGACGCTCACGCGCCAGCCCTCGGGCAGCGGGCGCACGGCGCGGGCCTCGGCCACGGTGGCATCAGAGCAGCCATTGGCCGCCACGATCACCTCGGCCCCGCCGGGCACCGGATCGGAGGCGAGGAGCGCGCGCAGGCAGGCGGCGATATGACCGGCCTCGTCATGGGCGGGGATGAGGATGCTGAGGCGGGGGGAAGCGGTCACGGGGCGGGCTTTCGTAGCTGGGGCGCGCCGGGTCTGTCGCGGCGTGCGGCGACATGCTAGCAATAGCGCGTAACCGGACCCGAGCGGAACCGAAAATGCCCGATCTCTCGCTTGATCCTGCCTCCCTCGGCTATCTCGTGCCGCAGTTTCCGGGGCAGACGCATATCTTTTTCTGGCGCGAGATCGCGGCGCTGGAGAGGCTGGGCGCGGCGGTGCATCTGCTGAGCACGCGAAAGCCGCCGCCGGGGCTGGTGGCGCATGACTGGTCTGACGCGGCGATGGCGCGCACCGCCTATCTGGGCCGGGTGGCCCCGATGGCGGCGCTTTCGGGGATGTTGCGCGCGCCGTGGCGCGAGGTGCTGGCCGAGGGGGAGGGGCGCGCGTTCCTCAAGGATGTGGCGATTTGCCTGCCTGCCGCGCGGGGGCTGATCGCGCTCGCCCGCAAGCGCGGGATCGGCCATGTCCATGCCCATAGCTGCGGGCGCGCGGCGCTCATCTGCGCGCTGGCGCGGCGGATGGGGGGGCCGTCCTACAGCCTGACGCTGCACGGACCATTGGGCGATTACGGCCCTGGCCAGCGGTTCAAGTGGCGGCACGCGGGGTTTGCCACGGTCATCACGCGCAAGCTCGAGGCCGAGGCGCGCGCGGCGCTGGGCGCGGATATGCCCGGCGACGTGGTGGTGCAGCCGATGGGCGTGGATACCGCCGCGTTCCGGCGCGCGACGCCTTATCGTGCGCCCGCGCCCGGCGGACGATTGCGGCTTTTCTCCTGCGGGCGGCTCAACGTGGTGAAGGGGCATCAGGACCTGCTTGCGGCGCTGCGGCAGTTGCGCGACGGGGGCGTCGATGCGGTGCTCGACATCGCCGGAGAGGATGACGCGGGCGGCAGCGGCTATCGCGCCGAATTGCAGGCCCGGATCGCGGCGCTGGGGCTGGAGGCGCACGCGCGGCTGTTGGGCGCGGTCGACGGCGGCGAGGTGCGCAGGCAGCTGATGGCGGCGGATGTGTTCGTGCTGGCAAGCTGGCACGAGCCGCTGGGTGTCGCCTATATGGAGGCGATGGCGGCGGGCGTGCCGGTTGTCGGCACGGCGGCGGGGGGCGTGGAGGAGCTCGTCACCGATGGCGAGACCGGCATCCTGGTGCCGCCGAAATCGCCCGAAGCCCTCGCCGCCGCGCTGCGGCGGCTGGCGGGCGATCCGGCGCTGTGCCTGCGGCTGTCGGAGGCGGGGCGCGCGCATGTGGTGGCCGGGTATGATGCGGCGCGCGGGGCCGGGGCGCTCATGGCGGGGATGGCGCGGGTGCGGGCGCGGGGGGCGGCGGATGGCGGGGAAACCCGGCCCTTTGCGTGAGGGGGCCGGCCTTGCGCGCAAGGTGGAGGAGCCGTGCGAGCGCCCGACCGCTTGTGGGTGCTCCGGCGGTGAAGGAGGGCAGTTTGTGGTGCAGTATACTCCAATGTTATCAATAACCTGAAACGGTGAATAGCGCCTGCCCGTCACGCCGGAGGCGTGCCTTTGGCATGGACGTGATGCACACCGCCGCAGAGGAGCCGGATGAGTGTCCCACCGCCAAGCGTGCCCGCAATGCCATGAGGCCCATGATCGGAGCAGCCATTGAAAAGGCATGGGCGCTCAATGAGGCGATTGAGTTGGCTGATCGCGAGTGAAACTTCCAACAGACTGTCTGGCACCGGGCGGGATTCTCCCAGCTTTTTTGTGGCCGAAATGCAGCAATCTTGAAGGGTGGATTTAAGGTTGGGTCAAAAACATGCTGCCCGGAAAATTCCTTAAAAACAGCTTTTTTACGCAAAAATGGTAGCCCGTAGGGAGTTCAACCTCTTTCCAGGTTGAAAACCTGGCGTCCTAACCGATAGACGAACGGGCCACGCTTGGCGTGACGTGTCACTATGAAAAACCGCCGGGCGACGCAAGAGGCATTTTGCGGAAAACCCGCGGTCGCCTTTGAAATTCCCGTTGCCTCATCCGGGGCCTCCTCCGGCGGGGGCGGCGTCGTCGAGCCGTAGCTGAACACTTTGCCGCCCGCTCCAGTGGTTGATGTCGAGCCGCCCCGCGAGGTGAAACCGCGCGCCGCCATGCGCCAGGAGTGCGGGACCCAGATCACCCTCCATCGCGCCGAAGGCGATGGCGTCGAGCCGCCCGCCGAGCCCGTCATCGAGCCGCAGTTTCAGGTGGCTCTCGCCGACCGCACGGGCATACCCGATCCGGCAGTCGGGAATGACGAAGCGCGGCCCCGGCGCGCCCGCACCAAAGGGGCCCGCCGCCTCCAGCCGTTCGACAAGCCCGACCGTGGCAGCACCGGGCATGAGCACGCCGTCGAGCCGCAGATCGGCCGGGCCGCCCGCGCCCGCGCCCTGCCGCGCCAGCAGATCGCCAAGCCGGTCCATTGCCGCCTCCAGCCCGTCGCGCGCCACCGTCAGCCCCGCCGCCATCTTGTGCCCGCCGCCCTTGAGCAAGAGCCCCTCGCGCGCCAGCCGCTGCACCGCCGCCCCGAGATCGACGCCGGCGACCGAGCGCCCCGATCCCTGACCCTTGTCGCCGTCGAGGCCGATCACCACGGCAGGGCGGTTCGCCGCCTCCTTGAGGCGGCTCGCGACGATGCCGACCACGCCCGGGTGCCAGCCCTCGCCCGCCGCCCACACCAGCGGCGCGTCAAGCCCGCGCGCCTCGGCCTGCGCCAGCGCCGCCGCGCGCACGGAGGCCTCGACCTCGCGGCGCTCTTCGTTGAGCCGTTCGAGCTGCTCGGCCAACTCACGCGCCTCGCCCGCATCCTCGGTGGCCAGAAGCCGCGCGCCGAGATCGGCCTGCCCGATGCGGCCCCCGGCATTGATGCGCGGTCCCAGAACGAAGCCGAGGTGATAGGCCGCAGGCGCGCGATCGAGCCGGGCCACGTCCGAGAGCGCCACCAGGCCGGGCCGCGCGCGCCGCGCCATCACCCGCAAGCCCTGCCGCACGAAGGCGCGGTTGACGCCCGTCAAGCGGCGCGACATCGGCCACGGTCGCCAGCGCCACCAGGTCGAGCATCGCCATCAGGTCCGGCCCCGTGCGGCCCGCCGCGCGCACCTGCCGCCCGGCCTCGACCAGCATCAGGAACACCACCGCCGCCGCGCAGAGATGCGCGAGATCGCCGCTCTCGTCCTGCCGGTTGGGGTTGACCACCGCCAGCGCGGGCGGCAGCGTCTCGCCGCCGAGGTGGTGATCGAGCACCACCACATCCGCGCCCTTCGCCGCCGCCAATGCCTCATGGCTCAGCGTGCCGCAATCGACGCAGACGATCAGGTCGTGATCGCGTGCCAGCGCCGTCATCGCGGGCACGTTCGGGCCGTAGCCCTCGTCGATCCGGTCGGGGATATAGAGCGTCGGCGCCGGGGCCTGCATCCGTCGCAGCCAGTCGATCAGCAGCGCCGCCGAGGCCCCGCCATCGACATCGTAATCGGCAAACACCGCGATCCGCTCGGCACCGCGCACCGCCGTCAGAAGCCGCGCCGCCGCCGTCTCCATGTCGCGCAAGCTGCGCGGGTCGGGCATCAGGTCGCGCAGGGTAGGGGCGAGATATGCCTCGGCCTCGCGCGCGGCGACACCAAGCCGCGCCAGCACCATGCACAGGGCGGGCGGCAGGCCGGTCTCCTGCGCCATTGCCGCCGCGTGGCGCTCGACCTCTGTCCCCGGCCCGATCCAGCGCCGCCCGCCAAGGGAAGTCTCCACGCCGAGATAGGCCGTCATGCAAACGCTCCGGCTTCTTCTTGGGGCAAATACTCCGGGGGAGTCGCCGCTCGCGGCGACGGGGGCAGCGCCCCCTTGCCTGCTCTGCCCTCAGTCACGCTTGCTGCGATAGATCATCCGCCGCACCGAGCCGGTGCGCGAGCGCATCAGTATCGTTTCGGTCTCGATATAGCCGGGGCGGCGCTTGAGGCCTGATACGACCGACCCGTCGGTCACGCCGGTGGCGGCGATGATGACCTGATCGGTGACCATGTCGTCGCGTGCGTAGACGCGGTCGAGATCGGTGATGCCGGCCTTGGCGGCGCGGGCGCGCTCGTCATCGTTGCGAAAGGTCAACCGCCCCCACATCTGCCCGCCCATGCATTTGAGCGCGCCTGCCGCCAGAACCCCCTCGGGTGCCCCGCCAAGGCCCATGTACATGTCGATGCCGGTAAGCTCCGATTCCGCACAATGCATCACCGCCGCGACATCGCCATCGGTGATCAGGAACACCGCCGCGCCGGTTTTGCGGATGTCGTCGATCATTTCCTGGTGGCGGGGGCGCTCCAGCACGCAGACGGTGATCCCGGACGGCTTGCAGCCGCGCGCCGCGGCCAGTGCCTCGACCCGCTCGCGCGGGCTCATGTCGAGCGACACCACGCCCTCGGGATATCCCGGCCCGATGGCGAGCTTGTCCATGTAGACATCGGGCGCGTGCAGCATGGTGTGGCGCGGGGCCATCGCGATGATGGTCAGCGCATTGGGCATCGCCTTGGCGGTGAGCGTCGTGCCTTCCAGCGGGTCGAGCGCGATATCGACGCCGGGGCCGTCGCCGGTGCCCACCTCCTCGCCGATGAACAGCATCGGGGCCTCGTCGCGCTCGCCCTCGCCGATGACCACCACGCCTTTCATGCTCAGCATGTTGAGCTGGTCGCGCATGGCGTTGACGGCGGCCTGGTCGGCGGCCTTCTCGTCGCCGCGCCCGATCAGGTCGGCGCAGGCGAGCGCGGCCTGTTCGGCCACGCGCGCGAGGCCCAGCGAGAGCATACGGTCATTGAAAGCGATGTCGGAGGTCATGGAACGATCCTTGTGAAGGGGCTTTGGCAACAGTAATCAGCGCGATGCGCGCGCACAAGCGGCGGCTCAGACCGATTCGATGCGCAGCGCGACAGGGTCGGCGGCCAGCACGTCGAGGCGGGAGATGCCCGAGAGCGCCGTGTCGAGCGCGTCGCGGTTGGTCTTGTGGGTGACGATGAGCACCGGGGCGGTGGTCTCTTTGTGGCGATACTGGCGCATCCGGTCGATGGAAACCCCGGCCTCGCCGAGACAGGTGGCCACCTTGGCAAGCGCGCCGGGCTTGTCGCGAAGCGCCATGCGCAGGTAATAGGGCGCGGGCGTCGTGGTGCCCGCGCGGGTGCAGGAGGCCAGCGTTGCCGCGGGCTGTCCGAAGGTGGTGATCCGCGCGCCGCGCGCGATATCCATCACGTCGCCCATCACCGCGCTGGCGGTGGGGCCCATGCCCGCGCCGGGGCCGCGCAGCACAATCTGTTCCACCTGGTCGCCCTCGAGCACCACCATGTTGGTGCCGCCCTCGAGCTGGCCCAGCGGGCTTGCCGACGGAACGAGGCAGGGTGACATGCGTTGCTCGAGCCCCCGCCCGGTCATTTGCGCAACGCCCAGAAGCTTGATCCGGTAGCCCATGTCGGCGGCGCGGCGGATATCGTCGAGGGTGATCTCCTGGATGCCCTCCAGCGTCACGCCATCGAAATCCACCTGGCAGCCGAAGGCGATGGATGCCAGCAGCGCCAGCTTATGCCCGGCGTCGATGCCGCCCACGTCGAGATTGGGATCGGCCTCGAGATAGCCGAGCTTGTCGGCCTCCTCGAAGAGCGCGTTGTAGCCCTGGCCGGTGGCCTGCATCCGGGTCAGGATATAGTTGCAGGTGCCGTTCATCACGCCCATCACGCGGATGATGTCGTTGCCCGCCAGCCCCTCGGTCAGGGCCTTCACGACCGGGATGCCGCCTGCCACCGCCGCCTCGAACCGGATGACACGGCCCGCCGCCTCGGCGGCCACGGCGAGCGCCTGGCCGTGATGGGCGAGCATCGCCTTGTTGGCGGTGACCACGTCCTTGCCGGCGGCAATGGCGGCCTCGGTCGCGGCCTTGGCGGGGCCGTCCGGGCCGCCCATCAGCTCGACGAACACGTCCACGTCGCCGCGCCGCGCCAGGGCGACGGGATCATCCTCCCAGGCGTAATCCGCGAGGCTCACCCCGCGATCCTTGTCGCGGGTGCGGGCCGAAACGGCGCTGATCGTCACCGGGCGTCCCGCGCGGCGGGCCAGCAGATCGGCCTTTTGACGCACGATGCGCACCACGCCGGTGCCGACGGTGCCAAGCCCGGCAATGCCGAGGCGCAGGGGGGTGGTCATGGCTGTCTCCGATGCTTACAGGCGCGCGGTTGGCCGCGATGTAACCGGTTCGCACGCGGCTTGCAACGCGGCTCAGCCGTCCACGCCGCGGCGCATCCTCTCGGTCGTCCCGGCGTCGATGACCGGGCCGCGCAGCCGTGCTGCGCGGGCGCGCAGGCGGTCGGCGCGGGTGCCGATGGCCTCGGCGGGGGCGGCGGTGGCGGCGGGGGGCACCTGCGCCGCGATCTGCTCGACGGGGACGAGAGCGGGGTAGGGCGCATCCGCGCCGGAAGCCGCGAGATCGGGGGGCAGGGGATAGGGCTCGGCGCAGGCGGCGAGGGTGAAAACCACGGCAAGACAGGCGGGCAGGGGACGCATCGTGACCTCGTGGCAGAACCGACACCCTGTCTTGCCATTCCGGAGGCGCGGGGGCAAGTCGGGCTTTGATCTGAACGGATGTTCAGATAAACCTGTCGCATGGCACGCACGCAAGGATCGCATTCCGACATCACCGGCCCCCGCGTGCGCGAGGCGGCGCTGCACCTTTTCGCGCAACATGGCTATGCCGCTGTTTCCATGAGAAAAATTGCGGCAGAGGTGGGCGTGCAGGCGGGCGCGCTGTATAATTACACGCCCGACAAGCAGACGCTGCTGTTCGAGCTGATGCGCGCGCATATGGAGGAGTTGCTGGCGGCGTGGGATGCGCGGGCCCCCGCCGGTGGCACGGCGCAGGCCGCGCTCGAGGCGTTCACCCGGTTCCACATCCGGTTCAACACGAGCCGGGCCGGGGCGGTCTTTGTCTCCTACATGGAGTTGCGCAACCTGACTCCGGAAAACTTCAATATTATCGAGGGGTTGCGCCGCGATTACGAGACCCGCCTCGAGGCGATCCTGCGCCGGGGCGTGGCCGAGGGCCGCTTTGCCGTGGCCGAGCCGAGGATCACGGCGATGGCGCTTATCGCCATGCTGACCGGGGTCAACACATGGTTTCGCGAGCGTGGACGGCTGAGCCTTGCGGAGGTCGAGGCGGTCTATTGGGACATGGTGCGCCGGGCGGTGGCGAATCAGGGTTAACGCAAGGGAATCCCGGCAAAATCCCGGTCGGCATCGCGTCGGTATCCTGTCGGTATCGCGTCGGTGCCGATTGCGGCGGGGGGCGGGGTTAACGGCGCGGACGCCGGGAACAGTCGCCCTCCGACGTTCCTGTACTGGATGTTAACAAAAAGGGGCTTCTCTGGGGCGCGAAAGCAGGGAAGGGCGGAATGGGCAATCACCTTTATTACGGCGACAACCTCGCGGTGCTGCGCTGGTGTCGGCATGAAGGGGCGTTGGACGCTCGACGCGAGAGTGTGCCGGGGTCGGTTTTGGCCTGAAGGGGACTTTGGGACAACGGTAGAGGAGCCGCGCAGCGCCCGACCGCGGGTGGGCGCTCCATCGGTGAGATGATGCACTTTATGGTTCGGCATACTCCAACGTTCTCAGGTAACTTGCAGACGTTGGAGATAGCGCCCGCCCGGGGGCGGTCGGGCGCTGCGCGGCGGCGCCTTGCGGCACCTTGATTCCGCGCCGGGGCTTCGCCTCGACCGTCCGCAAGAGGCCAATATACGACGCCTGCCCCGCGATTCTGCCGCAGCATGGCAGATCGTATCTGGTGATCAACCCGATCGAGACACGGCTTTACGATGCTATCGACGGGCAGGTGCGCCGCCTGCGAGGCTATCGGGTCAAGCCCGAGGATGACAGGACCGCGCACCATCCTCACGCCCTCTTGCGCGGGGCCGGGCGGCCCGCTATCAGGCGGGGCGCGGGTGATTAGCTCAGTTGGTAGAGCGCTTCGTTTACACCGAAGATGTCGGGAGTTCGAGCCTCTCATCACCCACCACAACTTCTGCTCTATGTATCAGGCACTTACGTGAATTGCGCAATCGTCCTATGCGCTGCGTATTCAAGGGTCGGCTGCACCTCCGCTGCACTTAGACCCTGCGGATGTCTCCAATCAACGGAGATGCAGAAGATGGCGGCAGTTAAACAAGAGACCGAGTGGCAAGTGGCAGGCGACGGTGCGCGAGGACGGGAGGTCGCACTCCAAATCCTTTACTAAGCGCGCTGACGCTGCGAAATGGGCACGTGAGACTGAGTTGCAGGCAGAGCAGGGGTTACGAAAGCACCTAGCTACCCATGTGGATGCCAACATGTCCTTTGGGCAAGTGCTGGAACGGTATCGCATGAGGTGACCAGCACGAAGCGGTGTGCTGACTGGACCTATGCAATTGATGGTTTCTTGCGGTCTTGCCCGAAGTTGGCGGATAAGAACAGATTCAAGCTGACAGCCCCCGACTTCATTGCCCACAGAGACCAGCGCGCCGAAAAAATGAAACCGGCAACGGTAGTGCGTGAATTGGGCTGGATGCAGCACGCTATCGACATTGCATGCACCGATTGGGGCCAGCGTGTGTGCGAAGGCAACCCGGTGAAGCAGGTGCGCAGACCACGTATCAACAACAGGCGGGAACGTCGTTTGCAGGTGGGCGAGTGGCAAGCATTGCTGGATGCGGTGAACGAGGTCCGACTTCCCCTTATGAAGCCTTTGCTGGCTCTGGCGCTCGCGACGGGCATGCGACGTGGCGAGTTGCTATCCATGCAGTGGAAACATGTAAACTTGGAACGCTGCACAGTCTTTCTGCCCCAGACCAAGAACGGACGCGCCCGCACAGTGCCTCTGAGCCCGACTGCGGTGCGTGTGCTGGCCACCTTGCCCCGTAATGCTGCGCTTTGCGTTCCGCTGTCTGGCAACTCTGTGCGCTTGGCTTTCGACCGTTTGCGGACGCGGGCAGGGGTCGTCGATCTGACTTTCCATGACATCCGGCATGAAGCAGTGTCCGCTTCGTTGAAAGCGGCCTGTCGTTGGCACAGGTCCAGATGATAAGTGGCCACCGCGATCTGCGCATGCTCATGCGATACACCCACCTCCAGACAGATGACATTGTGGCAAAGCTGAAAGGAACCGCGTGATGCTGCAAGGCGACTGCCAACGCCCATAGCCGCCTGATATCTACCATTGGCCCCGGCTCGTGAGTTCAACTGGGGTTACCCGGCTGGCGACCAAGGCATCAGGCGACGAGCAGGGGCCTCCAAGCAGACGTTTGCCGTTTGCCGTGGTATCAGCTGTTCGCAAGCATATGATTAATTTGAATTAAACCTGAGGCTTCCGAAAGATCAGTCTCAGTAAATTTGCCAGCTTTTGAGCCACCTTCAATCACGCCAACGTGTTCTCTGAAGTTCTGAGCTAGGGCAGAAAATTGATTGTAAGCCCGACACCAAAATGAAGAATATATAGTTATTTCAACGCATTGCCGCGCAAGTGGTGCTGGCCCTTCGTTCTATAGAGTACAGGCTTGTCCCCCGCTTCATCTGCGGCCCGGCTGCGATGGTCTGTCTCTTTAAGAGCTTGGTCCGAAGGACCGCAACCATTGGAGGTCATTATGACCCATATTCGTATTGTTGACCGCCCGTGCGGCTACGGCAAATCTCACTGAAATCCTCGCGAGCTACAGGAAGACCGAGAAGTATATCACGGTTGTTCCGACACTCAGTGAGATCGACCGCTTTATTGCTGGTGCATTGGCCGCATCCGTGTGCGTATGACCCAGCCGGAAGCATCAGATGGTCGAAAGACTGACCACTGCGAGAAGTTGATCAGGGACGGGAAGTCAGTGATCTGCACCAGCGCCCTGTTCTATCGCTTGGGTAGCCTCGCCACCGTGCAAGCCCAGACAATCAAGGCAGTTGAGTTTGACGGCAAGAGTGCTCCGAAGGTGAAAACCGGCCACCTGCTAGACGGCTACAATCTCATTATCGACGAGGTTATCACGCCGTTTGAGCATGCAACATCGGTCAAGCCGACCGAGTTTTCGCAGGACTACGTTGACCTCGGAATGGCCCGGGTTGAGAGCGACGGTCGGATTGTGCCACCGAAGTCTGTGGACCCGCACTTATGATGCGGGCAACCGAACCTTTGACCGGGGGCTGTACGAAAAGGCCAAGTCCGGTGCCCTCGACAAGGTCAGCGACAATCTATTTGTTCTGACCGTACCGTTCGAGCTGCTGACCCGGCCTAAGGCGGTGACGATCTATACGTACCTCTCGCAGGGTTCCGTGCTTCTACACTTCCTGACGGAAACAACTCGCCCAGTACCCGGGATTGTTCACGTTGGAGGTCACTGGCCTGCCCACAGGTGTGGAGGAGAGTTGGCGAGTGGACGTTGCACAGGCCCTGACGATCCACGGCATCCCCGAACTGGAGCGGTGGAAGTGGAACCCATTCGGCTCAACTACGCGGCTTCAAGACCAAGGCACAATGCGTGCCAGTCGGGAACGCTCTTCGGAAGTTCAAAGATCCGTGCTCTCGGTAACGTCGATCTGCAGAAAGTCAACTCGACCCTCAGCCCGCGCCGTCTGGTGTGCCCATAAGACCGGGGACCGGCCTGCCGCTGGCAAACTTGCCGTTCGCACGCGCTTGTTCGGACATGCCACGCAGCGAGTACGCTTTGCCGAAGACAAGCAGGACGAGGTGAAGGAATGGAGCACAACCGGCGTACAGTTCGTTCCAAATACCACCCGTGGCACTAACAAGTACAGCGACTGCACTCACGCGATTTACCTGTACGACCAGCACCCGCAGCCGCAGCTACTCAGCTTCCTTGGGTATCAGCCGCGGCAGCCCCGAAGCCGGGGACTTCGCTGACGCGTATGCGCTCACGGAGCTGGTGCAGTGGCTTTTTCGGTCAGCCATTCGCAAGGGCGGCGTGAACGGGACCGGGCAACCGGCGGGGCCACGACACAAGGTGACAGCCTATCTTCCTTCTATTCGGACTGCGCACCCTCCGACCAATTGGCTGGAGACGGGCAAGGTGTCGAGCCGGGACAGGCACGCATCCCGACGAAAGCGTCGCGACGGCGCAAGCGGGTGCTGAAAGGCACCTTGGTCGCATGAAGCCAGAAGCACAGCAAACCCCGATAACCCGAGAAGAGGCCGCCCAGTGCGGTCTTTCTTGTTTCCTGGACCGCGACGCATGTGCAAAAGTGGGCATTTTGCAGAGCGATATGTAAGCAACGGTCAGTGCGTTCAATGCAATGCTGACACGACCACGGCCAGAGAGCGCCTCAGGCGTGCTACAGACCCATCCTACCGCATGTTCCGGTCAGTACAGCGCAGATCGGGGCAGGTGCTCAGAGGGCGTGTAAGCCCTTCTGCGGCGGTTGCGCGCTCACATGACAAATTGCGGGCGCACTTGGAGGTTCGGTTTACTGAAGGCATGACATGGGAGCGGTACGGGCAGTGGGAAGTCGATCACATCGTACCGCTCTCCGCCTGCCGGGTCTTTGGCGGAACTGGTACGGCTCTGCCACTACCGGAACCTTCAGCCATTGTGGAAGCGGGACAATCTAGAAAGGGCGGGGCGTAAGCCTCGCCCACCTTCGCGCGGCTGCATCCGTCTTCTTTCGTTCGACCTGACCAGACAAGCGCGCCGTCGCCCCACCGGGGCTTCCTGAGCCTCGCTCCGCGACGCCGAGGGGCTGTGACGGCTCGTCAGCAAAGCGTTGGAAGCTGGCGTGTTCACGACCTCTCCTGCAATTCCTGCGGTCGATGAACTTGAGCAGCTCGGTCACTCAAAAGCCCCACTCCTGAAAGAACGGGTCGCTACTCAACGCAGGCTGCTTAGCAAGAATTGCTGCGTATGCGGAAGCGGTTGACGTGTTGTGTTCGACCGAGAGCATCTGCAGTGCCTTCGGAGAAAATATCTTTAATGGGAAACTCTCGTTGTCATGCCTCAGATAATTCGAGCACTGCTTGACAAATGGCGCATCATTTATAAGCGCAAAGTGATATTCTACAACTCGGTCGCACGCAGGGTTATTGGCTGATCGACAAGTTGGAGATATTCCCTTCCGATTGCTCCCGATGCTTTGTGAAGTCCGAGCATGCAGCCCGGCTATGCATCGACCTAACCATAGTCTACTTTCCATTCGAGGTTGGAGTTCAATGGCATGGTCAAGTATTCTCCGTGGTGTGCCAGCACGTCCCAATACAAGCGTGGCAGCATAAGCCCCAATTATCCCGCGATGTTTGAGTACGTTAGACGCTTCCTCAAGGGCAGTGAGGAGCTTTGTGGTCCGCTTCAACCGTGCGTGTACACAGAAGTTAGCAAACTCAATATTTGCGATGTCGTCAACGAAGATGCCGTCCTTAAGGATGCTGAGTATTTTGTAGAATGCCTCATTAGGTTTGTTGGTATGAACCATCGTCCGAAGTGCAGTAGATCGCATGCCCGGTGAGTTTCTTACAAGCCAGACGAGATCGTCTATCGGGGGGTGCACGTCGCACTTTCGCATAAGAGTGAAGATACGCTTGTGTATTTTCTAGCTGTTTCCTTGTGTCAGGACTGATAACTTTCCGGGCGCTCCACTCGGTGTCCGTTTAAGCCACCGCTCATAAAACCGAGTGAGCGAGTTCCCAGACCTGAGGTTTGAGTATATGAAAGAAACCGGTCAACCGCAATTAACTTCGCATACCTGTCTAAATCTGCTGTTTTCCTTTACGCAGAAGTGCCGAAAGGCTTCCTGTTGCGTGAGAATTTGGGTTTTTGCGGAATTTAGCCTGAGTTGACGTGATTGGAGTGTCAGGTCGATATCGCGAACTGCACGTTTGGCCTCGACAATGGTCTGAACGCCGAAGTCGATGTCATCCATGAAACGGGCATAGTTGCGATACGAGTGCTGCTCAACGACCCGATCTAGCTCGAAAAGCATGGCGTTCGCGAGTAAGACACGTGGTGCTTCCGTTTCAATCGAGGCATACCCCATTTCGAGCCTGGGCATGTAATCGGGCACCGACACGCCAGTTCATTGAGAAGATAGATGAGAAGGTCGAGGACTGCTTCCTCAACATACAGTACAGATGGAAGCGACTATGTTCCTGAGGTGCTTAAAGTTGATAAAGTCATAGAAATTCGCGACGTCAGTAATGACTACGTACTTGTTCTCCCGTGAAAATTTAAGGACTTGCTTCTGGAACCTTTCCAGGACGCGACCGATCCGTAGTCATCGTCTACGAGCATGGTCATCTTTCCTGTCCACCGATTCAACCTCGTACCGGGTCGAAAGAACGCCGCCTTTGAAGGCGAACCACGGACAATCTGCGCGTGAACTCGCGTCGAGAGGCACTGCAACACGACGAGGTCTTGTGGTTGGATCAGCGTCATTTGTCTGCACAAGCCGCGCGACTTTCTCCACGGGGTGAGTCTGCGGTTTCCTTACACTGTACGAAGCGCTGGCGATGTCCTTAGCTATCTGGGTGAAGACGCGACTGGCAGTTCTCGGTCAATGTCCCGAAATTCTATCAGGTCCCATAGAACCTGCCGCCTTAGTTGTCGTTTCACCTTGTCCTTCCACGCTCTTTGAATGTGGTGACTGGCGGTACACCCTTTGATACTGGGCTCAGAAAAGATAAACTTGGGTGATCGCATGCGGTGCCTGTGGCTCAAAGGTTCAGGGCAGCCATCAGCATAACTGCTCGTTTGGGTTGTACACTAGCTGCGCTTAATCGTTGCGTGAAGTCCGGATGATTTTCTGGCACATTTTTTCGAGCCCCCATCTATGCGTCCGAGCGCGCGAACTTCCCCCGTTGCCCACCTCTCCGCTGCGCCTCCGCTGCAGTCAGGCTAAGTTTCCACGCAGGCGTGGAGCGTTGTTTTGTCGGCGTTGACGCAGTGTCCTGTTGCATTCGGCATCGCAAGCTGTCATGAATAACTCACTGACAATACAGGACATCTGACTTGATCATGTGCCCGTGGCGACAGTGGACTACAGTGCATTGATACGCACGCAGATTGGGGTAGAGCGCTTCGTTTACACCGAAGATGTCGGGAGTTCGAGCCTCTCATCACCCACCATTCCATCCCTTTGAAATCAAATAAAACCTTTGCAACAAGGGCTTTGGTCTGTTCTGTGGTTACAGATTTGGTTACAAAAGGTCACTGACATGGCAGGCAAGGTCAGGCATTTGGTGAATCGCAGCGGGCGCTACCATGCCCGGCTGGTGGTGCCGAAAGAGTTACGCGGGATCGTCGGCAAGACCGAATTGCGCACCCCTCCTGGCGGTGATTGCCGCCAGGCGCTCAAGCTGCTAGCGGGCGCGGTTGCGCAGCTTCAACACCAGATCGCTCTTGCCGAACAGAAGGCCGGGGCAGGGCGGGCGCAGCCTAACCCGGCGCGCTATCCTCTCGCGCCTGACCAGATTGCCCGTAGCCATTACATGCAGCGCCTCGAATTCGACGATGAGCTGCGCAACGGGCCGCGCAGTCGTATGCTATCATGCGAGGGTTGTTGGCGCCTGCCGAAAACCCCGCGCAATTCACAAGGAAAGAGAAGACCCGTATGAGCATCCCCGCGCTATTCACCCCCACCCATATCGGCTCGCTCGAGTTGGAAAACCGTATCGTCATCGCGCCGATGTGCCAGTATTCCGCGTTGGACGGCTGCCTGACCGACTGGCACGTGATGCATTACGGTCAGCTGGCCATGTCGGGAGCGGGGCTGCTGATCTTCGAGGCCACTGCCGTAGCGCCTGAGGGGCGGATTTCATGGGCCGATAGCGGGCTTTACGATGACGCGACCGAGGCCGCGATGGGTGGTGTCGTGCAGGCCGTGCGCCAATGGGCGCCAGCCATGCCGCTGGCGCTGCAGCTGGCACATGCCGGTCGCAAGGCCAGCTGTGCGCAGCCCTGGAAAGGCGGCAAGCAACTGACCGCCGATGACCCACGCAGCTGGCAAACCGTCGCGCCCTCGGCCTTGCCTTTTGCATCAGACGACAGACCACCGCAGGCGCTCGATGCCGAGGCGCTGAAACGTCTCGTCGATGATTTCGCCGAGGCGGCCCGCCGCGCCGCGCGTCTGGGGTTCGATGCGGTCGAACTGCATGCCGCACACGGCTATTTGATGCACCAGTTCCTGTCGCCCCTGTCGAACGCGCGCACCGATACCTACGGCGGCAGTCTCGAAAACCGCATGCGCCTGCCGCTTGAGGTATTCAAAGCCGTGCGCACCGCGTTTCCGTCGGATCGCCCCGTGACAGTGCGGGTATCGGGCACTGACTGGACCCACGGGGGTTGGGACATTGAGCAGACAATTGCCTTTGCGCAGGAGCTGGAGCGGCTGGGCTGCGCAGCCATTCATGTGTCGAGCGGCGGGTTGGACCCGCGCCAATCAATCCCCCTTGGCCCGAACTACCAGGTGCCACTGGCCCGGGCCGTGCGCACCGAGGTGGATATACCGGTGATCGCCGTGGGTCTTATCACCGAACCGCAGCAGGCTGAGGCGATCATCGGCACGGGCGACGCTGACATGGTCGCCCTGGCTCGTGGTATTTTGTATAATCCACGCTGGCCTTGGCATGCCGCTGCCGAACTTGGCGCTGACGTCACCGCGCCTCCGCAATACTGGCGCAGCCAGCCTCATACTCTGAAATCGCTCTTCAAATCCTGACCGAGGGGGTAGTTTGAAAGCCGACAAGGTTCGAATGTCATCGGTGATAGCATGACGGCGTCGGCAATCAGGAAGATCGCGCCGGTGACGACGACGAGAAGGGACATTCGTTTCTCCTTTGCCATCGTCGAGATAGTCTGGCGCAGCGGCCCGTCTACGGACGGGGATGCCGGTGCCGCAGCTTGGCTGCCTTCGTCCGGTCAGTCTGCTTTGCAGTCGGTCACTGGGAACGTGTAACCGATGGCAGGAAAGGCCTCGGCCATTGCGTAGCCGTCTTCATGGTCCTCGAAGATCGCGGATAGGTGCCGTGTCGTGATCGTCGTCGGGGGTCCACCGTCCTCTTGCCAGACGATGGAATAGAGCTTTGCGAATACGGACGCACCGCCATCCCTGTTCGCGACAAGATCCGCCGACATGCATTCGCTTGTCAGACCGGTCCTGATGCATTTCAGGATTTCGGGGTCACGATGCGGCCAGTTGGACACGAAGACCATTCGGTCGTCCTCAAGGGTGACATGGCCGCCACCGTTGACTTCGTCATAGGGCACCTGGCACCGCCACGTTTCGGCAAAGGCCGGGCTGGCGAGCAGGACAAGAACTGCGAGGGGCGTTATCGGCTTCACGATGAATCTCCTTGATCGGATGAACACGCGACCGGGATGGCAGGGTCATCCGCCTCAGGATGATATACCCTCGCCTGCCTGTTTCACAACGTCGGCAACACGGTGGCACTGCGGTGCCCCCCCCTGCGTGACCGGGCACGAAGAACTCGGCGGACCTGCGGGGCGCTGTCGAAAGCGCAAATGCTTGTAGAATCGGCACTGGACCTGCCACCGTCATCTCATGTGCGGACGTTTCATAGACCCCAACCTGCGCGGCACCGAATTCGAGTTCGCCGAGCTCAAGATCACGCCATTCCCGCGCCGCTTCAACGTCAAGCCGACGCAGGAGGTCTATGTGCTCCTCGGCAACGCGTTGACCTGCGCGCGGTGGGGCCTGATCCCAAGCTGGCACAAGGGCGATCTGAAGGACTGGCGCGCGAGCACGATCAACGCGCGAATCGAGGAGGCCGCGACCAAGCCCAGTTTTCGCGGCGCCTGGCGCCATGGCCGCTGCCTGATCCCCGCTGGTGGCTATTACGAGTGGACCGGCAGCAAGAGCCCCAAGCAGCCGCATTTCTTCTCCAGCGCCGGTAACGAGGAGACGCTGTGGTTCGCGGGCCTCCTGTCGGTCTGGAACGACCTGCGCACCTGTGCGATCCTGACGCGCGCGGCGAATGACACCGTGACCCCGATCCATGACCGCATGCCGGTGATCCTCGACAGCGCAGAACGTGACGACTGGCTGTCAAGGTCCGACCGGACCGACCTCGGTGCAGGCTACCGCGTCAAGCATCATGCGGTTGCGCGGTTCGGTATCAGGGATGAGGGAGAGGCGCTGATCGAGCCGACGGGATGACCACGCTGAACCAAGTGCACCAGCTACGCGACTCTGTTGCACAATTCGGTTGATGGCCAGACTTTCCCTTTCCCCGGACAGACTCATCCCACGGCTTCCGTGACGGGTATGCCGAGCGCGGTGAAGCCGTTCAGCACGGCGACACGGACTTGGAACTCGGCGACCTGACGGTCGAAATCTCTGGCGGACAGGCGTTGGCCCAGGAGCTTGACGCAGTGCATTTTGGTCTCTGCGCGGCTTCGGCGGTGATACCCGCTCCATCGTCGCCAGATGGTCCGACCGAGGCGTTTCGATGTCCGCAGGATCTCGTTACGGGTGATCGCCCCGGCGGTATCAGGTTTCCAGGGCTTCGCGTTCTTGCGGGGTGGAATGATCGCGTCGGCACCGCGGGCCGCGACGGCCTCGTGGCATTTACGGGTGTCGAAGGCGCCATCGGCGGTGACGCTGGCGATCTCCTGATCGGGTGGGATCTGGTCGAGCAGTTCGGGCAGCATAGGCGCGTCGCCTATGTCGCTGGTGGTGAACTCCGCAGCTCGGATTTCCAGTGTTTTCTCGTCGATCCCAATGTGGATCTTGCGCCAGACACGGCGTTTGGTGCCACCGTGCTTGCGCGCGTTCCATTCACCTTCGCCCTCGACCTTGATGCCGGTGCTGTCGATCAGCAGGTGCAGCGGCCCCTGAGCCGCGATAGGGGATGTTGACCTTCAAGGTCTTCTGGCGACGGCTGAGGGTGCTGAAGTCGGGCACCGCCCAGTCCAAACCGATCAACCGCAGCAGGCTCTCGACAAACCCGGTCGTCTGCCTGAGCGCCATACCGAACAGAACTTTCATCGTCAGGCAGGTCTGGATCGCCGCATCGCTGTAGTCGGGCTGGCGACCACGCTTACCGGTGGGCGCGGCCTTCCAGGTCATGGCGGGATCGAACCAGATCGTCAGCGAGCCACGGCGCTTGAGCGCTTCGTTATAGGCCGGCCAGTTCCTGGTCTTGTAGGCGGGGGGGATGGGTCTGCTCATGCAGTCCAGCTACCACACTGGATTCACAAGATGAATCCCTCACGGGATTTGTGCAACAGAGCCGCACGAGGCTCTTGTTATCGTTGCAGCCCATTACCGTCCCTGACTTTTTCTCGCTCAGGATGTGCGGTGAGGCTCAGAAGTGCAAGCACCGATGGGTCAGGTGCCGGCTTTCTGATTTTCGGATGACCCGCGCTTGCCGATGCGAGCGGTTGCCCGTAGGGAAGGTGAAAAACCGCTCCCATCACCGTTACGCCGCGCATGGAATTGAACAGACTGGAGGACAAAATGAAGACATTTGCCACTGCTTTCGCTGCCGCACTCATCGCTGGATCAGCTCAGGCTGACCCTACAGTGGGGATCACGAAAACGATGCCCCACGTGACCGTGCCGACCGAGAGCGGCCCACAGGTGATCGATCGCATTCAGGATCCGTCGCACGAGATAACCGGCGACTGGGCGCGAACGTCGCGCCCGTGCCCGGATTTCTGCATCCAGCCGATGACGCCCGCTTCAGGGGTGTCGACGATCGGGGAGCTTGAGCTTCTGGAGATGTTGCAGGACCGGGATGCGGTGGTCGTGGACAGCCGAACGCCCGACTGGTTTCAGGGCGGCACGATCCCGGGCTCGATCAACATTCCCTATACGCATGTCGTCGACGAGCTCGGCCGGCTCGGGTGCGAGCCGGATTTCGATGGTTGGGACTGTGCGGGGGCCAAGCGTGTCGCGCTCTTCTGCAACGGGATCTGGTGCGGCCAATCCCCGACGGCGATCCGCAACATGATCGAGGCCGGTTACCCTGCCGAGCGGATCTCATACTACCGCGGCGGCATGCAGGTCTGGCGTCTGCTGGGTCTGACCGTGACCGGTGAAGATTGACCACAAACCGGGCGACACTTGCATGGCGCGATGCGCGGAGCGTAACGGTCGCTTAGACTGCGACGTGCGAGTGAGGCATATCGCCGAGACCCGAATTTTCGGCCACGGATAGTCCTTGCGAGGATATATGGTCCAGCGGCGGTCTGTGAGAAGGAAAGTTGCGATGCTGCAAACACTTGGACTGCTTCTGGCCTGCCAGCTCACCGGAGAAGTCACCGCCCGCGGCATGGGCCTTCCCATCCCCGGACCTGTCATCGGGCTCGCACTGCTCATTCTCATCCTGCGCCTCAGGCCGACACTTGCCGAAAAGCTGCGACCGACCATCACCGTCATCCTGGCCAATCTGTCCCTGCTCTTCGTGCCGGCGGGCGTCGGCGTGATCGGCAATCTGGAGGTTCTCTCGGAGGACTGGTTCGCGCTCCTCGTCGTTCTGGTGCTGTCCACGCTCTTGGCCATGTTGGCGGCTGTCGGCACCTTCCTTGCCGTGCGCCGCGTAACGGAAGAGCGATCGACATGAATGGCGTGGCAAACCTCTGGAGCTATCTGTCCGCGACGCCCCTTCTCTGGTTGACCGCGACCCTTCTGGCCTACGTCGTCGCCGACGCGGTGGCGCGACGGCTCGACAATCATCCCGTGGCCAATCCGGTGATTCTCTCAGTCCTTCTGATCGCGCCGGTGCTCTGGATCACGCAGACAGAGTATGCGACCTATTTCGAGGGTGCGCAGTTCATACATTTCCTGCTCGGACCGGCGACGATCGCCCTGGCGCTGCCGCTTTGGGACAACCGCGAGACCATTCGTCAATCCGTCGCGCCAATCCTTCTGGCGCTTCTGGCAGGTTCGGTGACCGCCGCAGGGTCGGCCATTCTGCTGGCGCAGGCTTTTGGTCTGTCGACCGAGGTGGTTCTTTCGCTCGCCCCGAAATCCACGACCGCGCCCGTGGCGCTCGGGATTTCCGAAGCGGTTGGTGGCCTTCCCGCTCTGACGGCGGTGCTGGTCATACTGACCGGGATCATCGGGGCCGTCATCGTAACGCCGCTGATGACAGTGCTGCACATCACGGATTGGCGTGCGAGAGGTTTCTCCGTGGGGCTGGCATCGCACGGCATCGGAACTGCGCGCGCCTTTCAGGTGAACCCGACCGCGGGGGCCTATGCCGGCATCGCAATGGCACTCAATGCTCTGCTCACCAGCATCATCGTGCCGATGCTCGTTCGATGGCTGATCTGAGACGATCGAGATCGATTTCTGATGATCGGTTAGCCCAACTTCGACAGTTAAACGCGTAAGCGATTGATATTATTCAAGCGGGATGGCCGTTTTTGCCACAACCGGGCAGTTTCAGAAGGGTGTTTTCAGATCGAGGGCGTCAAAGAGGTCGAGTTGCTCCGGTTGCTGCCGGTTGAGTGTTGTCTTGGTGGCGGGGCCAATGCGCGCCACATGCTGCTGAATGCGCTCCAGAAGATCGAGGGCGGTTCTGGGGCTTGCGCTGTGGCCCTTGGCCTTCAGGCGCATGCGCATGACGCGGTAGAGGACGAGGGCCAGAAAGCAGATCATGGCGTGGGCGCGGATGCGGTCGGGCAGCCGGTGGTGAACCGGCGCGATCTCGATGTCGGATTTGAGCACGCGGAAGCCGCGCTCGATATCGGCCAGGCCCTTGTAGCGCGCGACAGCCTCGGCGGGGGTGAGGTCCGGCGCGTTGGTGATCAGCGCGAGCTTGCCGTCGAAGAGCTCTGCCTGTGCGACGGCGTCTTCGTCGACCGACCAGCTGAACCGATCCGCGTTGAGATCGGCCTTGAGGAAGCGGGTCATCTCGGCCTCCGCGACGGCCCGGGTGAAGCGGCTGTAAGCCCCGCGATCCGAGGCGCGGCGCCCCTTGGCGGTCTTCCCGGCATCCCTGCGCGCATCGAGCTTGCCGACCATCTTCTCGGCCATGGCTTCCAGTTCGGCAATGCGCGCCCGGCGCCGCTCGCCCTGTTCCGCCGCGCGCAGCGGGTCATGGGCGACGATCAGGCGGTGCCCGGCAAAGCGGTCCTCGGCCAGCCCATCCTCGTCAAAGCTCAGCGCCCGGAAGGTCTCGACCAGATCGCTGTAACGCCGCGCAGGGACGGCCAGGATGAACTCCAGCGTGCGCCCATCCTGCTCGGCCAGTGTCGTCAGGGCACCGATGTTATCGAGGCTCAGGAGCCCGCGATCGGCCACCAGGATGACGCGCTCGATCGGGAAGCGCTGCAGGACGGTGGTCAGCATGGCCTGCAGCGTCTTGGTCTCGGCCACGTTGCCCGGATGCACGGTATGCATGAGCGGCAGGCCCTCGGCGGTCTGCACGACGCCCAGAACGAACTGGCGCGCGATGCCGCCGGTCTCCTTGTTCATGCCGAAGGCGCGGATGTCCTCCTCGACCTCCCCCTCGCCATGGATGCGCACGGTGGTCAGATCATAGAAGACGACCGTCAGGTCGCGGTCGACCAGAGGGCGGATCTGGCGGGCCAGCTCGGTCTCAACCCTGTCGACGTTGTCCATCAGCGCGTCCATGGCGCGCAGCAGATGATGATGCTCGACCTTGGCCGGCATATCGGGCATGGCCACGGTGTCCAGCCAGCGCAGGCACCCCAGCTTGCTCGCGGGGTCACACAGGCGGTTGAAGACCATGGCCCTCACCAAGGCGTCGGCTTTGATCTGCCGCCGCCCTGAGCGCATCGCGCGCCCAAGGGCGCGGTCGAACCCGAGATCCGACCAAAGCTCGTGGAGCGCGAAGACGTTGCCATAGGCCTTGGAGCTTTCGATCTCGACGGGAAAGGCGGTGTTCTCACTGCGCCCGAGCGCTCGGTTGAGGCCATTGATCAGAGGATCGAGCTTCGCGGGGCTCAGGTCCTCCAGCCGCCCGAGGTTTGCAACGACCCGATGGCGGACCTTGCCCTGCTCGTTGCGGTAGCCCTCGACAAGCTGAAGGTACTGGCGACCGCCTGATCGCGTGATCTTCGTATACATGTCGCAACGATACTAGCAGGTTCCAATAATCTTCAAAGCGCAAATTATGTGCCGCGTGCCACAACATAGATTTTAGAAAATCTACATCTCCGAGCCACAAAACACCTTATTCTGTTGATCACAGCGGCGCGAAATACTGAAAAATCAGTCGCGAACTGTCGAAGTTGGGGGGGAAGCAGAAACCGCACGATTTCGCTTCCTGCCAACGCAAGCTGATTCCTAAATAAGAGGCGGCAATCCGATGCCGCGCCTGCAGAGCCAGAGCCTTGTGCGAGAGCCCGTTTTGGTCTGATACTGTTGAAAAATTCTTCGTCTTGGGATATGCGGTGTTTTTCTTGTCGTCATTCAATTCTCAATCCTTTTCCGCAACCTCGTCTTTGTTTGAATAAACGCACAGAGCGTGTTCACCAGCCGCATCTGCTCGACCGTCTCGCATTTCGCCTCGCGCAGACGCGGTGCGCCGAAGACCAGCGCCAGCCCCTTGGCTCGCGACACGGCCACGTTGATGCGGTTGAGCGAGAACAGGAACTCCATGCCGCGCGAGGTTTCCTCGGCTGAGGATGCGGTCATGGAAACGATGCAGATTGGTGCCTCCTGCCCCTGGAACTTGTCGACTGTGCCAACGCGGGTCTGTTCGGGCAAAGCCGCGCGCAAGGCGTTGACCTGCAAATTGTAGGGCGCGACGACGATGATGTCGCTCTTGCGCAGGCGTCGGCGCTGTCCGTCCTTGTCGGTCCACGACCCTTTCAGCAGATCGTCACAGGTGAGCCGGATCGCCTCGACCTCCTCAGGGGCCATCTGCGCATTGCCCTCATGCGAAACGGGAACCCAGAAGGCCCCAGCCTGTGGAAAGGATGTGCCACTGACGCCCTGTCCTGCGGTATCCGGATGGCTGGTGAGCCGCCCCTCATAGACCTGTTCCGATATGAAGCGGTTCACCTCTGGGTGCATGCGCCGCGTAACGCCAAGAAAGATACCCCGGTCCGGCGGCACGGTCGCATGATCGCCCAGCATCCATTCGAGGCAAGACAGGTTCGCAGGTGATGGATGCGCGCCCTGAATGACCTGCGGCAATTGCTGCGGATCGCCCACCAGCACGATATTGCGCGCAGCCCGGCCCATGGCGACCATGTTCGCCAAGCCGACCTGGCCGGCTTCATCCACGAACAGCCAGTCAAAGGCCTGCAGGTTTTCATCGCGGGCGAAGAAGAAGGCCGTGCCGCCCACGACATGCCCGGTCGCGGCGGCGGTGGCATTGTCGGTGGTTCGGGTGACATCGCAATCGTCGGGATAGCCGTCCTGATCGCCCGACACCTTGTGGACAAGCTCAAGGTCGATCGGCAGGTCGTCTTCCTCCAAGGCGGTGAGGCAGCCCATCAGCACGTTGCGGATGGCCTCGTGACTGTTCGAGGCCACGCCCACGCGATACCCCTTGCGCACCAGTGCAAGGATCGCGCGCGCGGTGACATAGGTCTTGCCGGTGCCGGGCGGTCCCTGCACGGGCAGAACCGTTTCATCCATGCGCGAGACGGCATCGATCATGCCTGCGACAATATCATCGCCTTGCAGGATATCTCCCTTCGGCCCGGTCAGACGCGGCGCAGCTCGTGACAACAGGTCATCCACGGCCCGGAAGACCCGCCCTTCGCATTGATCGCGGATCACATCGGCGATTGCGGTGCGCAGCACATCCGTCTTGAGCGGCTTGTTCGGGTGCAGGTTCAGGCTGGGGCGCAGGACTTCGGCGCGAGCATTTCCGACCTTGAGGGTCACCTCGCCGCGCTCCGGGTCCATCTCCTCGATCGTGACCGTATCAAAGCCTTCCACGGTCGGCACGCTGGCCGAGCTTCCCTCGCGCAGCTTTGTCTGCTGGGCGGGGTATCGATAGCGCTTCGCGGTCGAGCGTTTGATGGCGAAGGGTTTTCCCGTTGCGACCAATCCACCCAAGGCGTCCAGATCATCGATCAGGTCCTCGTCATCCTTGCCGAGGCTGTCGAAAATCGCCCACCAGGCGGGCTTGGCCTCGCGCTTGTGGAACTGGCCGAGGTTGAACAGCATGTCCTGCCGATCCTCGGGCAGCGTTGAGGCCGCCAGCGTCTGCCGCAGCCGCGACGTGGCCTCATCCTCCTCGACCTCCTTGTCGCGCGCATCTGTCTCGAAAACAGGCCAAGGCCCATCGGGGCGGATGCCCACCAGCCAGTCGCGCAGGCGCTCGGTCGAGATGCAGTCGATCTTGTTGTAATCCTCGATCTCGTCCAGAATTCGTTGTTCGCCGGTTTCGCGCCATGCCTCATAGGCCACGACCGACCCGCCACCGCTTTTCACATCGCCGTCGCGAGTGATGTCGTAGAACCTCTCCATCGACTTGATCGAATAGTTTTTCTCCGAGGCAATCACCCCGCCGCGCACCACGGCATAAAGGTCCACAAAGCGCCGTTCGCGCAGCAGACGGTCAAGGAACGCCTCGCCGGTTCCGTATTTCGTGGTCAGGCGGCGCAGTGCGGTGATTTCATAGGGGGCGTAGTGATAGATTCGCGCTTCGGGAAATTCATCAAGCCGGTCGCGGAAAAACGCCAGAAGGGCGGCCAGCGATTGCGCTTCCTCGGCATGGTCATGCGCCCAGAAGGCACGGAACTGGCCGTCAAACCAGACGCCGTGCAGGTATTCCAGACCGCCCTCAAAATGCGGATCGCCCTCGATGTCGTAGAACAGATCGCCCGGCTGTGGCTGGGGCAGCAGGTCGAACCCCTTGCCGGGGATTGCCGGGCGCAATTCATAGGTGGGTGGGCCGGATTTGCGCGCGTGCTGCAGCCGCGCCTGCACGCGCAGCTTTTCCAGCGTCGGCGCGGCCATCCCGCGCACGGGGGCGTCATGACTGGCCAGAGCTTCCATCGTGGTGACCTCGGCAGCCTCCAGCTTCTTGACCTGCCCGCGCGCGATGCCCGCGATGTTGAACAGGCTGTCCTCGCCGTCCCAGACGCTCTGGCAATCGATGGCCCGGGCTTTCCGGGAAGGCCGTTATATAAGCGCTTTAGTTCACTCACCTCACTGACTGCTGGCGCCTTGATCATCCATGCCGCAGTTGAAAGAAGCCCTGTATTAGCCATCTCGCCATACCACCTTCCGGGATGTGACATCTACTGTGGGCAGGGTCATCCCGCCAAGACAGCGTGCGGACAGACGCCAGCGCTTTTCGCCGCCCGGCTCGCCCCGTTCCTCGATCTGCGGCAGGGCATCGCGCAGGGCGGTGCGCATCCGTTCAGCCGTGCTGCGCGATACCTCGAATTGCGCCATGATGTCGGCCAGCGACAGCCCCTCGGCGGTGCCCTGCATGCGCAGGGCGAGCGTGATCAGGTTCTTGGCTTGAGCATAACGCATCGGGGCTTCGCTTTCGCCGCGATGCTGCCCCGATCGGCGTTTGCGATCAAGCATTTCGGAACCCGACCGGCGCGCGCGCCCCGGGCTTGGCCGCCTGTTCGCGCGCCAGTTCCGCCAGCAGATCGACCGGCCTGCGGATATCCAGCAGCCTTGCGCGTTTGGCGACCACCGCGAAATCGCCGGGCGTCAGCAAGTCCAGCGATTGCAGGTCCTTGGGCGGCTCTTGCCCGAAGAACTGCCGGAACGCAGCCATGCGCTGCAATGCTGTCAGCGGAAGGAATGTCGCGCGGAAGCTGAAGCGGCGCAGCGCAGCCGGGTCCAGCCGGTCAGCCATGTTGGTGGTGCAGGCGAAAGGCTGCGGGTGGCTTTCCATCCAGGTCAGCATCTCGTTGACCTGGCTCACCTCCCAACTGCGCTGTGCGCCCTCGCGATTGGACAAAAGGCTATCGGCCTCGTCAAAGATCAGGAAAGCCTCTTCCTGCCGCGCCTGCGCGAAGGCGCGTGCGATGCGTGCTTCGGTCTGCCCGACATACATCCCCATCAGGTCAGAGGCGCGCTTTTGCACCACGGGCAGCCCCATCGCTTCGGCCAGATGGCGGGCGTAAGCGCTCTTGCCGGTGCCGGGTGGCCCGGAGAGGCACAGCGACACGGCTCGCGGGGCCTCCTTGGCGGTCAGGCGTTCCAGGATGGTGTTCAGGTCGATATCCGCATGGGCAAGGCGCGGGTCGAACGTCGCCTCGGCCTGCGCCACCGGAGCCGGTTCGCGCCCGCCGCGCACGGCCTTGGCCGAAGCGCGCAGGGTAAGGTGCAGATCGGCCTCGCGTCCGCCTGCGAGCTTTGCAGCACGCAGGGCCGTGTCGGCCAGTGCCGGCGCATCAGAGCTTTCCCGCGCCAACTGGTTCTGGGTCGCGGGATCGAGCTTCATGCGGTGCTTGTCCGACAGCCGCGCCCAGATGCGGGCCCGCACATGCTGCGGTGGCTGGCGCAATTCCAGTGCGAAGGTCACCCGGCGCAGAAGCGCCGGATCCACCCGGTCGATGCTGTTCGTGGTCCAGAGCGTCGGCACAGGGTTGGTTTCCAGCAGCCGGTGCAGATGCACCTTTGATCCACCACGCCGGTTGATGCCGAACAGGAAGCCCAGATCGGGCTGCGCGAGCAAATCCTCCATCTCGTCGAACAGGACCAGCGCATCACGGCGTCCGGCCAGCAACCGCTGCCCCAACCGCAACTGCATCTGGCGTTCACTGCGCGAGGGCTCATCGCCATCGTCATCGGTTTCGCCGACAGCAAAGAGCTGCGCGTCCAGATGCGCCGCGATCACCTTGCAGAATTCGGTCTTTCCCGTGCCGGGCGGGCCGTAGAGCAGGATGTTTACACCAGCGGCCTTGCGACCAAGGGCCCCTTTCAGCAGACGTTCCGCGAAATCGCGCGCCTCGCCCAGATGATCGAAATCCTGCCAGGTCGTTTCGGGGGCGGCGGGCGTTGTGAAGAGGCCGTGCAGGATGTCCTGCAACCCACGCGTCGGCGGCTCCAGCGCACGCGACAGTCGGCTATTGGGCGACAGGCCGTGATTGTTGTGCCGTCCGCCCTCGCGCGAGATCAGGCCAGAGTTCATCAACTTGCCCGTCACGCTCATGGCCTTGCGGATGGCAGAGGCCGGTCGTGCGGTCAGGCAGGCAATGGCCTGATCAAGCGGCAGCCGGGCGTCATCGACCAGGTTGTCGACCAGCGCACCCAGCGGCCCGCCCTGCGCCGCCCGCGCCGAGAGCATGCAGATATCCGCCTCGACCCGGTTCAGGCCCAGATAGTGTGCAAGATCGGCGCAATTACGCGCCATCGCGTCAGGGCGCGCCTTCCGCACACGCGCTATTTCACGCGCAAGCTTGTCTTGCAGGTCATTCCAATCCTGCCGCGACACCTGGGTCGGTGCAAACGGCACCGTCTCGGGGCTCCAGTCGAACCCAAGCGGATGGCGCTCCAGCCATTCGGATAGCTCATTCGCAGGCTTGGTGCGGTATGAAAACGTCTGTGCCACGCGCGATGCGCAGGTCAGGAGTGTCAGGGTTTCGAATCGTGTCATATGCGTCCTCGTTGTTGATGAGGACATTGTGACAGGGGGGGGCGTCAGATTTGGACGCATTAAACATGTAAAAGAACTCTGAGCATCCACAGACTGCCTGCTTTCGGGAGGTTCACGAAGCCTGCCTGCGCGGCGATCTCGGCCTGCGTCTTCTTGGGCTTCAGTTCCACAATGCGGCGCTCGATGTATTTCGCGAGCTCGGTGCCGGCGTGAGGTTTCTTCGGCATTGTCGTTCCCTTTTCAGTCAGTTGTCTCACAGCGCGACAGCTGCTTACTTTCTGTATAGCGACGGCCTGATGGGGAACGGGCGGGCATTAATGCGAATTTCGATGCCTTAGCGGGCATGAAAACTGCTATGTCGTAGAGACATCTTGCCGACAGAATTTCTAGGGAACCTACGCGCCCTTGAGGCGTGAATCGCAAGACAGCACACACGCTGAGAGGCTCGCGGATCAGGTCATTGCCGGACCAGTTCGCTCTGCTGACAACCGCGACCTTTATGCTATACTCATGCGATTAATCAGGTTCATTCCGATGGTGGTTACACGGTTACAAAATCACACATAAGGTATCGATGTTATTAATTAACGTGAGACTTCGAGTCTCTCATCAGCCACCATGCCCCATCCCTGTGGCGCGGCGCGGGCCGTCCGTGAAAACTCGGTTTTCGCGTTTGCAGCCGCTTGACGCGGGCGCGGGCGGCGCTTAGAAGCGCTGCACGTCCGAGGGATCGGGCAGGCAGCGGGCGGTTGTAGCTCAGTTGGTTAGAGTGCCGGCCTGTCACGCCGGAGGTCGCGGGTTCGAGCCCCGTCAACCGCGCCATTGCTGCCCCGCGACGATCCCGAAGCGTGCCTCGCGCGGTTGTAGCTCAGCTGGTTAGAGTGCCGGCCTGTCACGCCGGAGGTCGCGGGTTCGAGCCCCGTCAACCGCGCCATCTTTCCGCAATTTCATGTGCTTGTGGTGGTTGTCAGACCACCAGCACCGGCACCTCCGACAGCCCCGTCACCTTGTGCGACACGCTGCCCAGAAGGTAGCCCTCCATCGAGCCCATGCCGCGGCTGCCGATCACGATCAGGTCGTTGTCGTGCTCCTTGGCGAACTTGACGATGGTGCGCGATGTGGGACCGGCCTTGACGAAGGCGCGGACGTCGGTGAAGCCCGCATCCGTGGCGTGTTTCTTGGCGTAATCGGCCACCTCCTTGGCATGGGACGACATGATGTCGTCGAGGTTGCCCGGATCGGAGGGCCGCACCATCGACAGCGACGCCTCGAGCATCGAGTGGTGGCGGTAGACCGTCAGGATGGTCAGCGCCGCATTGGCGAGGCGGGCCATTTTCATCGCGTGGTCGAGCGCCTTTTTCGCGTTGGGCGAGCCGTCGAAGGGCACAAGGATCGATTTGAACATGGGTGGTCTCCCCGGGTTTATTTGAAGGCCAGATCGCGCAGGAAGAGGGCGATCTGCGGGAAGTAGATCAGCGCCACGGCAACCGACAGCAGGATGACGATGAACGGGGGCGTGCCGCGGATCACCTCCCAGTAGGGCCGTTTGAAGACCGCGATGGCGGTGAAGATGTCACAGCCGAAGGGCGGCGTGGCCGAGCCGATGGCGACCTGAAGCGTGATGATCGTGCCCACCAGCACCGGGTCGAGGCCGACCGCGTTCACCACCGGTGAAAAGATCGGCACCATGACGAGGATCACCACGATGGGATCGACGAACATGCAGCCGATGAAGAAGGCGATGGAGATCACGAACAGCACGCCGACCTGGCCCATCTGGTCGATGCCGATGGCACTGAGGATTTCCTGCGGGATCTGGGCGAAGGAAATCACCCAGGAAAACGCCGCACCCGCGCCCACCAGGATGAACACCACCGCCGTGATGAGCCCGGTGGATTTCGCCGTGTCGTAGACGCCCGAAGATCGAGCGAGCGGAACACCACCACCTCGAGGATGAGCGCGTAGAGCACGCAGGCCGCCGCCGCCTCGGTGGGCGAGAAGATGCCGCCATAGATGCCGCCGATGATGATCAACGGAAAGCCGAGCGGCCAGAGCGCGTGTTGCAGGGCGCGGGCGCGGTCGGGCCAGCTTGTCTTGGGCTCTGTGGGCACGTTGTTGCGCACCGCGTAGATCCACGAATAGATCGAGAAGAGCAGCAGGATCAGCAGCCCCGGCCCGATGCCGGCGATGAACAGCTCGGCGATCGAGGTGTTGGACACCACGCCGTAGATGATCATGCCGATCGAGGGCGGGATCAGGAAGGCGATGTCGGAGGCGTTGACGATCAGCGCCAGCACGAAGCTGTCCTTGTAGCCCGCCTTGAGCATGCGCGGGCGCAGCGGCGAGCCGATGGCGACCACGGTCGCCTGGGTCGAGCCCGAGACCGCGCCGAACATGGTGCAGGCCGCGGCGGTCGAGACCGCGAGCCCGCCCTTGCAGGTGGCCGACGAAGGCCATCACCAGGTCGATGAGCCGGCCCGCCGACTGGCCGCGCGTCATGATGTCGGCGGCGAAGATGAACATCGGCACGGCGATCAGCGAGGCCGGCCGGATGCCCGCCATCATCTGCTGGATCATCGTCTCCATCTGGCCCATGCCGCCGAACATCGTGAAGAAGCCCACGAAAGACGCGACGATCAGCGGGATCATCATCGGAAAGCCCAGAAGCAAGAGGACGATCATGATCGAGAAAATCGTTGCGGCCATGGCTCAGACCTCCTTCTCGGTGTCGTCATATCCCTCGAGCACGGCGGTCGAGAGGTAGATATCCGTTGACAGCATGTTCTTGATGGCCGTGAGCAGGTATTGCAGCCCGGTCATGAAGAAGCCGACCGGCACCCAGACAAGCGGGATCCAGACGGGGATTTGCAGCGACGGCAGGACGCGCCCGCGCCCCGCCTGCGTGACGATGTACTGGAACGAATACCATGCGCAGCCCGAACATGAAGATCGCCGTCGACCAGCGCAGATCGACGATCATCAGGAGCTTGCGCGCCTTGGGCGGCAGCGCGTCGTAGATGGCCGACATGCGGATGTGACGCCCCTGCCGCGCGGCATAGCTGATGCCCGCGAAGGTGATGAGGATGATCAGGATGCGGTTGAGTTCCTCGGAGAAGAACAGGCTGTACTGAAACACGAAGCGCCCGACGACATTGGCCACGGTATTGGCCGCCATCAGCAGGACACCCACGGCGAGCATGAGCGATTCGATCCGCGCGATCAGGGTGTCGATGGTGCCGAGAAAGCCGGGCAGGGTTGAGATATAGGCCGTCGGCGGCGGATGGCGCGTATCGGTCGATTCCGGCTGCGACTGCGGCCGTCTCGTGTCAGGCTTGTCGCTCACCGGCTGGCCTTCCCGTGGACTCGATTGTGTTATGGAAGCCGGGCGCCCGGCCTGGGCGTCGGCCGTCCCGGTGTCTGGTTGCCGGCCTTATTCGGTCGCGTCCTCGAGGTCCTGCCTTCATCTGCTCGAGGAGTGCCTTGCCGCTGTCGCCGGTCATCTCGATGAACTGGTCCTCGACCTGCTGGCCGGCCTCGATGAAGGGCTGGCGCTGCTCTTTGCTCAGGACGTTGATCTCGATCTCGGGCTTGGCTTCCTTGATCTTCGCGATGCTCTCTTCGTGCAGGCCCTGCTGGTAGTCGATGATGTGCTCGAAGGCCACGTCGATGGCATCCTGCACGACCTGCTGTTCCTCTTCCGACAGACCGTCATAGAAGTCCTTGTTGGCCATCACCGCGGTGGTGAAGTTGTTGTGGCCGATGCAGGTGATATACTCGGACACCTCGTACATCTTCGTCGATTCGATGACAGAAGGTCGGGTTTTCCTGGCCCTGGATGATGCCGGTCTGGAGCGCGCCGTAGACCTCGCCCCAGGGCAGCGGCGTCGGCGTGGCGCCGAAGGCCTGATAGCTCTCGACCAGCAGCGGGTTGGTCATCACGCGCACCTTGACCTCGTTGAGGTCGGCGGGTTCGGTCACCGGTTCCTTGCGTGGTGATGCAGACCTCGCCCTCGGGGAACATGGTCAGCAGTTCCAGCCCCTGCTCGGCATAGAGCTCGGGGAACATCTCGTTGATCGCCTTGGAGGTGCGGAAAAATTCGCCAAGCGCCTCGGTGTCCTGCGGCAGCAGGTAGGGCACGAAGAAGACCTGCGCCTCGGGGATCAGCGAGCCGGTGAAGCCGGGGCGACTGGTCGACGAATTGCAGGATGCCGGCCTGCGCCTGTTCCATCGTGTCGGCGGATTCGCCGAGCGTGCCATAGGGGAAGAGCTGCACCTGGTGGTCGGTGTTCGCCTCGACCTCTTCCTTGAACTTCTGGGCGAAGACGCCCTGCACGTCGGTAAGGGCCTCCTCGAAGGCGTAGCGCCACGTATCGGCGTTCGCGGCGGTCGCGCCGAGGGCCAGAATGCTGGTGGTGGCAAGCGCCGTGACTGTGCGTTTGGCGTATGTGGTCATAGTGTTCTCCCTGATACTTTCCTACCCGTATGAGCCTGTCCTGATCGGGGCCGCATGTCAATTGAGTCGCGCAAGTAACTGGCATCAAACAACGTATTCCGGCTTGCACGGCCTTGCAGGGCACTGGTCAGGGCCGGTCAGCCGGTCATGGACGCGAGAAAATCCTGCAATTCCCGGAGGGTGTCGGCGGGGGCCGTGTCGGGGAAGAAATGGCCGCCGGGGATGGGGGCGGCGGTCATCGCGGTGCATTTTCTGGCCCATGTGGCGGGCACGTCGTAGTGCTGCGCCATCGCGCCCTGCGCGCCATAGAGGATATGGGCGGGGGCGGTGATGCGGGCGTTTGCGTCGGCGCTGTCGTCGGCCATGTCGAGGGCAAGCGTGGCGCGGTAATCGTTGCACATGCCGCGAATCGTGTCGGGGTCACGCCATGCGGCGCGGTAGTGCGCCAGTTGGGTGGCGTCGAAATCGTCGAGTTGCGCGCCGCCCCAGCCGAGCAGGCAGGCGTGGAAGAAGGCGTCGGGGTCGGCCTCGATCATGCGGTCGGGGAAGGGCGCGGGCTGGGCGAGGAAGAACCAGTGGTAATAGGATTTCGCCACCTGCCAGCGCAGGTCCGACAGCAGGGTGTGGGTGGGGATGATGTCCATCAGCGCGAGGGTGGTGACGCGCTCGGGCGCGTCGAGCGCGAGGCGGTGCGCCACGCGCGCGCCCCGGTCATGGCCCGCGAGGTGGAAGGTGGCGTGGCCGAGGTGATCCATCAGGGACAGCATTTCGCGGGCCATCGCGCGAAAGCTGTAGGCGGTGAGGCTCTCGGGCTTGGCCGAGGCGCCGTAGCCGGGCAGGTCGGGGCAGATCACGGTATGGGTGCGCGCCAGCGCGGGCGCGACGTGGGACCACATCGCGCGGGTCTGCGGGAAGCCGTGCAGGAGCAGCAGCGGCGGGCCGTTGCCGCCGATGCTGTAGGCGAGGGGGCCGGTGTGGTGGGTGGTGAAGCCGGGGATCATGTCGACAGCGCATCCAGCACCCGCGCCCAGCTTCGGATGCCCTTGTGAAAGCTCTCGACATTGTATTTCTCATTGGGCGAGTGGATCGCGTCATCCTCCTGCGCGAAGCCGATGAGCATCGCGTCCAGCCCGAGGATGTCCTTGAAATACCCCGCGACGGGGATCGAGCCGCCCATGCCGGCGAACACCGCCTCGCGATTCCATTCGTCCGAGAGCGCCTGACGGGCGGCCTCGAATTCGGGGCGGTCGGTGTTCATCACGGCGGCGGGCGAGCCGTCGAGATTCTGGTCCCAGGTGATTTTCGCGTCGGGCGACAGGCGATCCTCGACGTGACGGCGAATGCGCTTGCGCAGCGCGTCGGGGTCCATGTCGCCGACGAGGCGGCAGGTGAGTTTGCAATGCGCCTCGGCCGGGATCACCGTCTTGGTGCCCGCGCCCTGGTAGCCGCCCCAGAGGCCGTTGATTTCCAGCGTCGGGCGCGCCCATTGCTGCACCAGCGTGGAATAGCCCGCCTCGCCATGCGGCTGTGTCATGCCCACCGACGACAGGTATTCCTGCTCGTCGAAGCCGCAGTTTTGCCATTGGCGCAGCAACTCGGCGGGCACCTCGGAAACGCCCTCGTAGAAACCCTCGACCGCGACGCGGCCCTCATCGTCGTGAAAGGACGCGATGAGGCGGGAGATTTCGCGCAGCGGGTTGAGCGCGGGGCCGCCGTAATGGCCGGAATGCAGGTCGATGCTCGGGCCCTGGATGGTGAATTCGTCCTTGAGCATCCCGCGCAGTTGCGAGGCGATCGAAGGAACACCGGGCGCGACCATCGAGGTATCGCAGATCAGCGCGAGATCGGCGGACAGCTCGGGCGCGTTGTCGCGCAGAAAGGGGATGAGCGAGGGCGAGCCCGATTCCTCCTCGCCCTCGAAGAAGAAGGTGATCCGGCAGGGCAGGGTGCCGTGCACATCTTTCCATGCGCGGCACGCCTCGACGAAGGTCATGAGCTGGCCCTTGTCGTCCGAGGCCCCGCGCGCGCGGATCACTTTTCCGTGGGCGGTATCCTGGATTTCCGGCGCGAACGGATCGGTGTGCCATAGCTCGAGCGGGTCGACCGGCTGCACGTCGTAATGACCGTAGAACAGCAGGTGCGGCCCGTCCCCGTCGACATGGCCCACCACCATCGGGCGGCCCGGCGTGGGGCGCTTCTCCGCCCGCACCCCGAGGCTTTTGAGGTCTGCCACAAGCCAGTCGGCGGCGGTCTCGCAATCGGCCGCATGGGCCGGGTCGGTGGAGATCGAGGGGATGCGCAACAGCTCCGTGAGCCGGTCGAGGGCCGCGTCGAGATGATCGTCGATATGCGCGAGGGTCGCGGTGAGGGTCATGGTCCGGGCCTTTCGGGTTTTGCGGTGTTGCGCGGGAGGGTATCAGGCGCGATGGTGCTGTCCAGACGCTTGATGCATGTCAAGGAGGCGGGTCGCGGCGTTTTGTAGCCTGTTCCAAACGCCCGCGTGCGGTATACATCCGGGCGAAAATCGCTAAATTAGGGGTGGAGGGCCGTGATTGGCCTCCGGTGCCGAACGGGAAGGGAAGACGATGGATTACGAGGCCGGGCTGGACAGGGCGATCACGCGTCTGCACGAGGAAGGGCGCTATCGCACCTTCATCGACATCGAGCGGCAGCAGGGCGCGTTCCCGCACGCCATGTGGCGCAGGCCCGACGGCAACGAGCAGCCGATCACCGTCTGGTGCGGCAACGACTATCTCGGCATGGGGCAGAATCCCGTGGTGCTTGACGCGATGCACGCCGCGATTGACGCCACCGGCGCGGGATCGGGCGGCACGCGCAATATCAGCGGCACCACCGTCTATCACAAGCGGCTGGAGGCGGAGCTTGCCGATCTGCACGGCAAGGAGGCGGCGCTTCTGTTTACCTCGGCCTACATCGCCAACGACGCGACGCTGAGCACGCTGCCCAGGCTTTTTCCCGGCCTGATCATCTATTCCGACGCGCTCAACCATGCCTCGATGATCGAGGGGGTGCGCCGCAATGGCGGGGCCAAGCGGATTTTCCGGCACAATGACGTGGACCATTTGCGCGAGTTGATGGCGGCAGACGACCCCGACGCGCCCAAGCTCATCGCGTTCGAATCGGTCTATTCGATGGACGGCGATTTCGGCCCCATCGAGGCGATCTGCGATCTGGCGGATGAATTCGGCGCGCTGACCTATATCGACGAGGTTCACGCGGTGGGCATGTATGGTGCGCGCGGGGCGGGGATTTGCGAGCGTGACCGGCTGATGCACCGGCTCGATATCATCAACGGCACGCTGGCCAAGGCCTATGGCGTGATGGGCGGCTATATCGCGGCATCGGCAAAGATGTGCGACGCGGTGCGCTCCTACGCGCCGGGATTCATCTTTTCGACCTCGCTCGCGCCGGCGCTGGCGGCGGGGGCGGCGGCGAGCGTGGCCCTGCTCAAGACCTCGGAGGGGCAAGACCTGCGCGAGCGGCATCAGACGCAGGCGAAAATCCTCAAGACCCGGCTCAAGGGCCTTGGCCTGCCGATCATCGACCACGGCAGCCATATCGTGCCGGTGATCGTGGGCGACCCGGTGCATACCAAGGCGCTCAGCGACATGCTGCTGGAGGGCTACGGCATCTACGTGCAGCCGATCAACTTTCCCACCGTGCCGCGTGGCACCGAGCGGCTGCGCTTTACCCCGTCGCCGGTGCACGGGCCGCAAGAGATGGATGCGCTGGTGCGCGGGATGGATGCGCTCTGGAGCCAATGTGCGCTGAATCGCGCCGAAAAGACCGGGTGATGCGCCCGAACGTGCAATGCGGCTTGCCTTGTGTTAGGATGTCATAAAGAAAAGATAGAGGTCGAATCAGAGAATTCGGCATCTTGGCAGGGACATGTGAGAGGCTCGTGGCGCATGATTGGCCGCCGTCGAACGTTTGAAGCGACCTCTGATGAGGCGGAAATTCGCGGCTTTGACGCGTATGATCTGCGTCTGGGCGACCTGATGCGCGGAGAGCGCGCCACCTTGGGAAAATCGCTTCTGGATGTCGAGCGCGAGTTGCGCATCCGCGCCAATTACGTGGCGGCCATCGAGAATGCCGACCCGTCCGTGTTCGACACCCCCGGTTTCATTCCCGGCTATGTGCGGTCCTACGCCCGTTACCTCGGCATGGACCCGGACAGGGCGTTTGCCGCGTTCTGTTCGGAATCGGGGTTCTTGATCGCGCATGGCATGTCGGAAAAGGCGTCGTCGCGGTATCGGCCCGAACGCCGGGCGGTGCCAAAGGCGCGCAAGGGGGCGGGAGCCACGCTGACAGGTGGCGGCATGGCCTTTGTTCCGGCGCGCGAGAGCGTGTTCTCGCGGATCGAGCCCGGGGCCATCGGCTCGGCGCTGGTGCTGGTCGCGCTCATCGGGGCCATCGGCTATGGTGGCTGGAGCGTGCTGCGGCAGGTGCAGCAGGTGCAGCTTTCGCCGGTGGAAAACACGCCGCTGGTGCTGGCCGATCTCGACCCGCTGGAGCAGGCGGGCGCGGATGCGGATGAGGCAAATGCGGCTCAGGCAGGATTTCAGGCCCCGCGCGAGGACCGGCTGAGCAGGCTTTACCGGCCAAAGGCGCTGGACGTGCCGGTGATGGTGGCGCGCGATGCGCCGATCTCGATGCTTGACCCGCGCGAAGTGGGCACGCTGAGCCCGTCGGTGCCGGTGGCCGGAGACCGCGACAGCGCGATTGCGCGCGCCGTGCTGGAGGCGCAGCAGATGCCCGCCGACGCACCTTCGGTGCCGCAGGTCGTGGAGGGCGCGCCCGAGGCGGTGCAGGTCGTCGCCGTGCGCCCCGCCTGGGTGCGGGTGCGGTCGGCCGATGGCAGCGTGATCTTCGAGGGAATCATGAACGCGGGCGATACCTACGAGGTGCCCGCCACCGAAGAGCCGCCAACGCTGCGCGTGGGCGAATCCGGGGCGGTGTATTTCGCCGTGAACGGCGCGCATTACGGGCCCGCCGGGCCGAGCGGTGCCGTGACCGCGAACCTGTCGCTCACCGCCGAGGCGCTGACCGGGCGCTACGCGCAGGCCGATCCGCAGGCCGATTCCGACCTGATGAGCGTTGTCGCCGAACTGTCGCAGGATCCGCAGCAATAGCCCCGGTTGCCGCGCGCGGCACGGCGGGCTATCTCTGTCGCGAGAGCATCTGATCCGAGCGGGGCCCCGCGATGACGCACAATCCCATCCGACCGTGGCGCAATATCGAGCGCCGCCAATCCCGGCAGATCATGGTGGGGCCGGTCCCGGTGGGGGGCGGCGCGCCGATCACCGTGCAGACCATGACCAACACAGCGACCACGGATGTGGCCGCCACCGTGGCACAGGTGCAGGCCGCCGCCGAGGCGGGGGCCGATATCGTGCGTGTTTCGGTGCCGGACGAGGCCTCTGCCAAGGCGTTGAAAGAGATCGTCCGCGAAAGTCCGGTGCCGATCGTCGCCGATATTCATTTTCACTATAAGCGCGGCATCGAGGCGGCGGAGGCGGGGGCGGCCTGCCTGCGCATCAACCCCGGCAATATCGGCGACGCGCGGCGCGTGCGCGAGGTGATCGCGGCGGCGCGCGACCACGGCTGTTCGATGCGGATCGGGGTCAATGCCGGCAGTCTCGAAAAGCACCTGCTCGACAAGTATGGCGAGCCGTGCCCCGACGCGATGGTGGAATCGGGCCTCGACCATATCCGCATCCTTCAGGACAACGATTTCCATGAGTTCAAGATCAGCGTGAAGGCGTCGGATGTGTTCATGGCGGTGGCCGCCTACATGCAACTGGCCGAGGCGACCGACGCGCCGCTGCATCTGGGGATTACCGAGGCGGGGGGCCTGATGACCGGCACGATCAAGAGCGCCATCGGCCTCGGGAACCTGCTCTGGGCCGGGATCGGTGACACGATCCGGGTGAGCCTCTCGGCCGACCCGGTGGAAGAGGTGCGCGTCGGTTATGACATCCTCAAGTCGCTGGGCCTGCGGCATCGCGGCGTCAACATCATCTCGTGCCCCTCATGCGCGCGGCAGGGGTTCGATGTGATCTCGACCGTGTCGGCGCTGGAAGAGCGGCTGGCGCATATCAAGACGCCGATGAGCCTGTCGATCATCGGCTGCGTGGTCAACGGGCCCGGCGAGGCGCTGATGACCGATGTCGGCTTTACCGGCGGCGGCGCGGGGCACGGCATGGTGTATCTGGCGGGCAAGGCGAGCCACAAGATGTCGAACGAGCGGATGATCGAGCATATCGTGGACGAGGTCGAGCGCCGCGCCGCCGAGATCGAGGCGGGCGCCGCGCAGGCGGCGGAATAAGGCGGGGGGCTGTCGCGCCTTTGTCAGGGCCCGGTGCCGGGTCGCGGCACAGCCCTTGCCGTGCTTATACCAGCCGCGAGGTCTCGATCGCGGCGCGGACGAAATCGGCAAAGAGCGGGTGCGGCGCGAAGGGCTTGGATTTCAGTTCGGGGTGATACTGCACGCCGATGAACCACGGGTGATCGGACCATTCCACGATCTCGGGCAGGCGGCCATCGGGGGACATGCCCGAGAAGATCAGCCCGCATTCCTCGAGCTTTTCGCGATACCTGGTATCCACCTCGTAGCGGTGGCGGTGGCGCTCGTCGATATGGGTCGTGCCATAGATCTGCGCCACGCGGGACCCTTCCTTGAGCACCGCGTCATAGGCCCCGAGGCGCATGGTGCCGCCCTTGTCGTCGCCGGGCTTGCGGCTCACCTTCTCGTTGCCCTGCACCCATTCCTTGAGGTGGTAGACCACAGGCTCGAACCGTTTGCCGCCCGACTCAAGGTCGAATTCCTCTGACCCGGCCTCTTTCAGCCCCGCCACGTTGCGCGCCGCCTCGATCACCGCCATCTGCATCCCGAGACAGATGCCGAGATAGGGGATCTTGCGGGTGCGGGCGAATTCCGCCGCCTTGATCTTGCCTTCGGTGCCGCGCTCGCCAAAGCCGCCGGGCACGAGGATGGCGTGGAAGCCTTCGAGATGCGGGGCCGGGTCCTCGCGCTCGAATATCTCCGCGTTGACCCATTCGACATTGACCCGCACCCGGTTGGCCATGCCGCCGTGGGTGAGCGCCTCGCGGATCGACTTGTAGGCGTCTTCAAGCTGCACGTATTTGCCGACGATGGCGATATTGACCGCGCCGTCGGTGGTGTGGATGCGGTCCACCACGTCCTGCCAGCGGCGCAGGTCGGGGCGCGGCGCGGGGCTTATGGCGAAGGCGTCGAGCACCGCCTGGTCGAGCCCTTCGCGGTGATAGGCAAGGGGGGCCTCGTAGATCGACTTGAGATCGTAGGCGGCGACGACGTGTTCCTTGCGCACGTTGCAGAAGAGCGCGATCTTCTCGCGCTCCTTTTCGGGGATCGGATGCTCGGAGCGGCAGACAAGGATGTCGGGGGCGATGCCGATGCTCTGCAATTCCTTGACCGAGTGCTGCGTCGGCTTGGTCTTGAGCTCGCCCGACGCGGCGAGGTAGGGCAGCAGCGTGAGGTGCATGAACAGGCACTGCCCGCGCGGGCGGTCATGGCTGAACTGGCGGATCGCCTCGAAGAACGGCAGCCCCTCGATATCGCCCACCGTGCCGCCGATCTCGCACAGCATGAAATCGACCTCGTCCTCGCCGATCTTGAGGAAATCCTTGATCTCGTTGGTGACGTGCGGAACCACCTGGATCGTCTTGCCGAGGTAATCGCCGCGCCGCTCGCGTTCGAGCACGTTGGAATAGATGCGCCCCGACGAGACGGAATCGGTCAGCCGCGCGGGCACGCCGGTGAAGCGCTCGTAATGGCCGAGGTCGAGATCGGTTTCGGCCCCGTCATCGGTGACGAACACCTCGCCATGCTCGAACGGTGACATCGTGCCCGGATCGACGTTGAGATACGGGTCGAGCTTGCGCAGCCGGACCGAGAAGCCGCGCGCCTGCAAGAGCGCGCCGAGTGCGGCCGAGGCGAGCCCCTTGCCGAGGCTGGAGACCACGCCGCCGGTGATGAATATGTAACGTGCTCTGGCCATGCGGCCCCCCGTGATGCTGCGTCTTGATCGCTGGTCAAAGCCCCGGACGGCCCTGAAAAAGCCACCCGATCACGGGATTTAACTCATATAGGATTTTGCCCGCCCGCGCAAGACGGACGCTAGATCATGTTGCGGATGCACATGGCCCCCGCAATGGTTTGTGGTCAATCCGCCGTCGGCGTGAGCGGCGCGTCGCTCGACGGTGGCGGCAGCAGGTCGTCCACATTGGGCAGGCCGGGCGCGGCCGGGTCCGCGTCTGCGGGCGTTTCGGTATTGCCGAGGCGGTCAAGCACCGAGGTTCCCGCCGATTTCTGCGCCGCCAGCACGGTGAGCGTGAGCGATGTGGCGATGAAGGCCGCCGCGAGAATCCATGTGAGCTTGCCCAGCGCCGTGGCCGCCGCGCGGCCCGTGACCGCGCCCCCGCCACCGCCGCCCATGCCAAGGCCCCCGCCCTCCGAGCGTTGCAGAAGCACCACGCCGATGAGCGCGAGCGCGAGCAGCAGGTGGATGGTGAGGACGACGTTTTCCATGTGGGGCAGGGCCTGTCTTTGCGCGTGTTGGCCGGTATCTATGCAATTCCGCGCGATCCCGCAACCCGGCAATGCGGCTGGAGTGACTGCGGCATTGGAACGGTATGGAAAAACGCGCTGACGCGTCGTCATGCTGGCCTTTCAGACATGCGCCCAGCGCGCGGCGGCGCGCCTACTGATCGTTGTAAATGCGCAGGATGCGGGATTTGCGAGGTCGCGCCGAGCAGGAAAGGCATCAGGGCGCGACCGGCCGAAGCGCGGAAAGGGTGGCGAGGCACCCATTGCGCACATCACTTGTGTCCGAGGGTCATGGCCAGTGCCATTGAAAGCGTCCAGCGGTTCATGGTGTAAACATGCAACTCGGGGGCTCCATATGCGATCAGCCGCCTCGCATGTTCGATCGTCATGGCCGCGGCAAGATAGGGTTCAAGCTCGGGTGTGGCCTCGGTTCGGGCGAAGAGCTGGTTCAGCCAGTCCGGGACCGACGCCCCGTTCATCAGCGCAAATCGTTTCAGCCGGGGCCACCTCTCCAGCGGCATCAGACCCGGAATGACGGGGGCATTGATCCCGCGTCGCCCGCATGCTTCGAGAAATCTGCCATAGGCAGCCGGGTCCAGCACGAACTGGCAATAGGCCGAACCGGCCCCGGCATCCAGCTTGCGTTTGAGGTGATCCATGTCCTTCTCGAGGCTTTCCGCTTCGGGGTGCTTTTCGGGATGCGCCGCGACCGCGATCTCGAAGTCATGCCGCCCGCGCAGAGCCGCGACCAGGTCTGATGCATGTTCAAACTCTGGCTGCATGGCGCTTGCCTCTCCCTTGGGACGATCCCCGCGCAAGGCCAGAATGTGCCGTATACCGCGCTCCCAAAGCGCGTCAGCCGTGGTCAGCGCCGCGTCACGCGACAGGCCCAGCGATACCAGATGCGCCATCACCGGGCGGCGCGTACGCAACGCGATTTCGACCGCAGTATCAATCGTGCGTTCCCGCGTTGCCCCGCCCGCGCTCATGGTCACCGAAAACCCCTCTCCGGCCACCGGGGCGAGCCGATCGACCGTTTCATGCAGCACCGCGCGCCCATCCGAATTCTTCGGCGGAAAGACCTCGAAACTCAGGGGAATGCGCCCTTGCATTTCGTACAGGTCTTGCAGCAGGGCCTCTTTCGGCTGATCGGCGCGGATGGTGTCGATCATGAGGCATTTCCTTTCAGGTTTTTGCCTGTCGCAGCTCTTGGGTGAAACGTGGTCAGAGTTGAAGCGGGCGTTTGCGACGCCATGCACTTGTTGAACGCGCAACAGGCTGCCGACATGGGCGAAGGGTTGCTTCGGTGCGGATACCGGGCGACGGCCTTTGCAGATTTCGAGGCGGATCGCACCGTCAAATGTGGGCTTGAACCGGTCCTGCGAGACGACCTGGTCCCCTCATTCATCCACATCATCCATATCCGCCTGCCCCGACAGCCTGCGGCGCACGTGGCTCCAGCTCAGCCCGATGCCGAGCACCAGCGACAGCGCCGCCAGCGCCAGCCAGGTGTTGAGCGTGGGGTCGTCGAACGAGACGATCCCGTAATCGTGCAGCACCCACACGAGCGCCCCTGTGATGGCCAGCACCAGCCCCATGCCGATCCCGCCGATGGAGCGCAGCGTGGCGCGCAGGTAGATGATGTAGCCCACCATGAGGATGAGGCCCAGCAACAGCACCAGCGGCATCTGCGCGTTGAAACTGCCGCGCGCCCAGGTCACGTAGTTCAACTCGGTCGGGTTGAAGGTCAGCGCCAGAAGCGCGAAGGCGGCCACCCACCTGACGAGAAATCCCATGTTGTGCCCCCTCGCGATGAACATGTTCCCCGGTTCTCGCCCGCCCCGGCGCGCCTGTCCAGTGGGTGCGTGGGCCAAAATTCCGGTTTCGCCCCGCCGAGGCTCCCGCTATAGAGACGCGCGGAATTGCCGAGCCTTGGGGAGAGATCATGGCCAATGTCGTCGTCGTGGGGGCCCAGTGGGGCGATGAGGGAAAGGGCAAGCTCGTCGATTGGCTGAGCGAGCGCGCCGACGTGATCGCGCGTTTCCAGGGCGGGCACAACGCGGGCCATACCCTCGTGATCGACGGGCAGGTCTACAAGCTCAACGCGCTGCCCTCGGGCGTGGTGCGGACGGGCAAGCTGTCGGTCATCGGCAACGGCGTGGTGCTCGATCCGTGGCATCTGGTGCGCGAGATCGAGGCCATTCGCGGGCAGGGCGTGACGATCACCCCCGAAACGCTGATGGTGGCCGAGAATGCGCCGCTGATCCTGCCCATCCACGGCGAGTTGGACCGCGCCCGCGAAGAGGCCGCCTCCAAGGGCACCAAGATCGGCACCACCGGGCGCGGCATCGGCCCCGCCTACGAGGACAAGGTGGGCCGTCGCGCGGTCCGCGTGGCCGATCTTGCCGACGAGGCGACGCTCATTGCGCGGGTGGACCGGGCGCTTCAGCATCACGACCCGCTGCGCCGGGGCCTCGGCATCGCGCCGGTGGACCGCGAGGCGCTCATCGCGCAACTGATGGAGATCGCGCCGCAGATCCTGCCCTATGCCGCGCCGGTCTGGAAGGTGCTGGGCGAGAAGCGCCGCGCGGGCAAGCGCATCCTCTTCGAGGGCGCGCAGGGGGCGCTTCTCGATATCGACTTCGGCACCTATCCGTTTGTCACCTCGTCGAATGTGATCGCCGGGCAGGCGGCCACCGGCGTGGGCCTCGGCCCCGGCGCGATCAATTACGTGCTGGGCATCGTCAAGGCCTATACCACCCGCGTGGGCGAGGGGCCGTTCCCCACCGAATTGCACGACGATGACGGCCAGCGCCTCGGCGAGCGGGGGCATGAATTCGGCACGGTGACGGGGCGGCAGCGGCGCTGCGGCTGGTTCGACGCCTGCCTCGTGCGCCAGACCTGCGCCACCTCGGGCGTCAACGGCATCGCGCTCACCAAGCTTGACGTGCTCGACGGGTTTGAGCGGCTGCGCATCTGCACGGGCTATGATCTCGACGGTCGCCACCTCGATTACCTGCCGACGGCGGCGGATGAACAGGCGCGCTGCACGCCTGTTTATGAGGATATGGAGGGCTGGAGCGCCTCGACCGAGGGCGCGCGCCGCTGGGCCGATCTGCCGGCCGCAGCCATCAAGTATGTGCGCCGCGTCGAGGAGTTGATCGGCTGCCCGGTGGCGCTACTCTCCACCTCACCCGAACGCGAAGACACGATCCTCGTGACCGACCCGTTCGCCGACTGAGGAGGATGCATGGCACTGGGTTACAAGGCGCGCAGACGCTGGTCGCTGGTGGTGCTGTTGATCGCGCTGCCCGCGTATATCGTGGTGGCCGTCACGCTGGCCGACTGGCTGCGCGCGCGCTACGACGGGCTGCCGGGTGGTCTCGAACTGGCGGTCTTCGTGGTGCTCGGCGTGATCTGGATCGTGCCGCTCAGGCGCGTCTTTCTCGGCGTGGGCCAGCCCGACCCCGGTGAGGGGCAGGACTGAGCCTGCCCCTTCATCTTGCTGAAAATATCCAATTTCACTGGTCTGGCCGGGCGCTTCATCCCCGCATACGCGACCCATCGGCGTCGAAAAGCGGTTCGGTGACGAGGGTCGCCGCGCATTTCTCGCCCAATATCTCGATCTCGGCCTGCAAGCCCTCTTTCGCAAGATCAGCGGGCACCAGCGCCAGCGCGATGGATTTGCCCGCGTGGTGCGAATAGCCGCCCGAGGTGCAGAACCCGCGCACCGCGCCGTCGATCCAGACCGGCTCGTAGCCGTTCACATCCGCATCATTGGCCTCGACCTCGAACGCCACGAGCCTGCGCGCGGCCCCCTCCGCGCGCTCGGCCTCCGCCGCTGCACGGCCGATGAAATCGGTGTTCTTCGACCACGCGATGAAGCGGTCCATGCCGGTCTCTCCGGGGGTGTAGTCGGGTGAAAACTCGCGCAGCCAGGCGCCGAAGAACCGGTCGAGCCGCAGCGACATCATCGCGCGCATCCCGAAGGGCTGCATCCCGTGCTTTTGTCCCTCGTGCCAGAGCACATCCCACAGCGCGCGCTGCGCCATCGGATCGCAATAGATCTCGTAGCCGAGGTCGCCGGTAAAGCTCACCCGCTGCACGAGGCAATCGACCATGCCGATGGTGGCGTGGCGCACATCGAGGAAGCGCATGTCCGCCACCGGATCGCGGGTGCAGGCGGCGAGCACGTCGCGCGCGCGGGGGCCGGCGATCTGGAAGCCGTTCAATTGGTCGGAAATGTTCTCGACCCTGACCCCGTCGGCCTCGTTCATGGCAAACCAGCGCATATGCACCGCCTGCGCGCCGTAGGAGGCGGTGAGTTGGAAGGTTTCCTCGTTCAGGCACGACACGGTGAAATCGCCCCAGAGCCGGCCCTTGGGCGACAGCATCGGCGTGAGCGCGAGCCGCCCCGGTTTGGGGATGCGCCCCGCCATGACCCGGTCGAGCCAGTCGCGCGCATTTGGCCCGGTGACGAGATACTTGCCGAAATTGTGGACCTCGTTGATGCCGACGCCCTCGCGCACGGCGCGCACCTCGCGCGCGGTGGCGTCCCAGGCGTTGGAGCGGCGGAAACTCGGCGTCTCGAAGCGTGGCTCTTTTTGTTGGCCTACCGCTTCGCTGCTTGAGGCCCCATAGCCTTGCGCGAAGTAGTTGACCACCTCCAGCCCGTATTGCGCGCCCCAGACCGCGCCCATCGCCTCAAAGACATCATACATCGGCGTTTGCCGGAACGGGCGCGCGGCGGGCAACTCCTCGTTGGGGTAGCTCACCGAAAACCGCTTCTGGTAGTTTTCGACCACCTTGGGGCGGGTATAGCCCGGCGTGATCCAGTCGCCGTAGCGGGCCACGTCCATTGCCGTCACGTCGCGCTCGCACTCGCCCTCGGTCATCCATTGCGCCAGCATCAGGCCCACGCCGCCGCCTTGGCTGAACCCGGCCATCACGCCCACCGCCGACCAGTAGTTGCGCAGGCCCGGCACCGGGCCGACCAGCGGGTTGCCGTCGGGGGCGAAGGTGAAGGGGCCGTGGATCACCGACTTGACGCCCGCGCGCCCGAGCGCGGGGAAGCGGCGGTAGGCGAATTCGATGCTGTCCTCGATCTTGTCGAAATCGTCGGGCAAGAGTTCGTGGCCGAACTCCCACGGCGTGCCGTCCACCGCCCAGGGGCGGCAGGGCTGCTCGTAAAACCCGATGCAGAGGCCGCGCCCCTCCTGCCGCAGATAGCTCTCGCCCGCCGGGTCCATGACATGCGGGTGCTCGCCGCCCGCGTCGATGATCGCGGCGATCTCGGGCACCTCGTCGGTCACCAGGTATTGGTGCTCCATCGGGTGCAGCGGCAGGTAGATGCCGGCCATCGCCCCCACCTCGCGCGCCCAGAGGCCGGCGGCGTTGACCACGTGTTCGGCATGGATGGTGCCCTTGTCGGTCACCACGTCCCAGGTGCCGTCGGGGCGCGGGTTGGTCTCGCGCACCATGCAGTGGGTTTCGATCTGCGCGCCGCCCATGCGCGCCGCCTTGGCATAGGCGTGGGTGGTGCCCGACGGGTCGAGATGGCCGTCGAGCGGGTCGTAGAGCGCGCCGAGGATGCCGGTGGTGTCGGTGACGGGGGCGAGGCGCGCGATCTCTTCGGGGCCGACGATCTCGGTTTCCAGCCCCATGTAGCGGTGCTTGGCGCGTTCCGCGAGCAGCATATCAAAACGGTCGCGGTTGTCGGCGAGGGTCACGCCGCCGACGTGGTGCAGCCCGCAACTGAGGCCGGTGATCTCCTCGAGTTCCTTGTAGAGGCGGATCGTGTAGCCCTGGAGGGCGGCCATGTTGGTGTCGCCGTTGAGCGTGTGAAAGCCGCCCGCCGCGTGCCATGTGCTGCCCGAGGTGAGATCGGAGCGCTCGACCAGCATCACGTCGGACCAGCCGAGTTTCGTCAGGTGGTAGAGGACCGAAGCGCCGACGACGCCGCCGCCGATGACGCAAACGCGGGTGGTGGTTTTCATGAGCGGCCTCCTGCGGTTGGGTTTTGCCCAAACTGCGGTCGTGGCGCGAGACCGCATGTCGGTTTGCGACAGGATGTGTCGTTTAATTTTCAAGGCGTGTGATCAGGGGGGGCCTGTGTTGTCGGACCTGCGCCTTTCGGGGACCTGCTCCATGAGTATTTGAGCCAAGAAGAAACATGGCGGACGAAGCCGCGAAGCGACAGGATATGTCGGAGACCGGCTATCGGGGGCCGGGGTGCGGCGTCAGGATGGGCGTGTTTGAGCGAGGGAGCGGACCATGAAGAGCCATGCACAGGCGGTGGTGATCGGCGGCGGGGTGATCGGGTGTTCGATCCTCTATCACCTGGCGAAACTGGGCTGGCGCGACGTGGTGCTGCTGGAGCGCGACGAGTTGACGAGCGGGTCCACATGGCACGCCGCAGCGAACATCCACGGGCTGCACGACAGCGCCAATATCAGCCGTTTGCAGCATTACACGATGAATTTGTACAAGGAACTGGAGGCCGAGACGGGGCAAAGCTGCGGCGTGTTTCAGCCCGGCTCGCTCTACCTCGCGCAGACGGAGAACCGCGCGCATCAGTTGCGCCTGCAAGAGGCGAAGGCCAGGCTGTATGGCATGAATTTCCACGAGGTCAGCCGGGACGAGGCCGAGCGGCTGCATCCTTTGGTCAATTTCGACGGCATCCGCTGCATCATGTACGAGCCCGATGGCGGTAATGTGGACCCGTCGGGCGTGACCAATGCCTATGCGGTGGGCGCGCGCCAGCGCGGCGCGGAGATCCATCGGTTCACCCCGGTTATTGCGACGGTGCCGCAGGCGGATGGTTCGTGGATCGTCGAGACGCCCAAGGGCAACATTCACACCCCCTGGGTCATCAACGCGGCGGGGCTGTGGGGCCGCGAGGTGGCGAAACTGGCGGGGATCGAGCTGCCCTTGCAGCCCACCGAGCACCAGTATTTCGTCACCGAGGCGATTGCCGGGATCGCCGGGATGGACCGGCGCCTGCCCTCGGTCGCGGATCGCGACGGCGAATATTACCTGCGGCAGGAGGGCAAGGGCCTGCTGATCGGGGCCTATGAGCGCGACATGCGGTTCTGGGCCGAGGATGGCACGCCGCTGGATTTCGCGCATGACCTTTTCCCCGACGATCTGGAGCGGATCGAGGACAACATGATGCGCGCCATCGACCGGGTGCCGGCGGTGGGCGAGGCGGGGATCAAGCGGGTGATCAACGGCCCGATGATCTGGTCGCCCGATGCCAACGTGATCCTTGGCCCGGTGCCGGAACTGAAGGGCTATTTCTGTTGCAACGGCATCATCCCCGGCTTCAGCCAGTCGGCGGGCATGGGCTGGATGGTGGCCGAGTGGCTGGTGGGTGGCGAGATGCCCTATGACATGTTCGCCTGGGATGTGGCGCGGTTCGGTCTCTGGGCCAATGACCGCGCGTTCGTCAAGGCGAAGGTGCGCGATCAGTACGCGCATCGGTTCGCCATCCATTACCCGAACGAGGAGCGCGCCGCGGGGCGGCCCTTGCGGGTGCGGCCCGTCTATGAGGCGCAGCGCGACATGGGCGCGGTGTTTGGTCTCAACTACGGCTGGGAGCATCCGTTGTGGTTTGCCGAGACCCCCGGCACGGTGGATACCAACGGGTTCACGCGGCAGAACTGGTGGGCCCCGGTGGGCGAGGAGGCGCGCGCGCTGCGCGACCGCGCCGGGATCATCGACATCTCCAACTTTGCCAAGTATCGCGTGGCCGGGCCCGGGGCGGAGGATTGGCTTAACGCCGTCTTCGCCAACCGGATGCCGCGCGCGGTCGGGCGGTCGTGCCTGACGCCGCTCATCGGGGTGCGCGGCGGGATCGCGGGGGATGCGACGGTGACGCGGCTCGGCGACGCGGAGTTCTGGGTGATCTCGTCGGGGATGGCAGAGCGCTATCACAAGCGGTTCTTTGACGCGGTGCCGCTGCCGGAGGGGACCAGTTTCGAGAGCCTCACCGAGGCGGTGTGCGGCTTCAACGTGGCGGGGCCACGCTCGCGCGAGCTGTTGCAGCGGCTGACGAATACCTCTCTGGAAGCGCAGGATTTCCCGTTCATGGCGAGCCGGAGGATCGAGATTGCCGGGGTGGACTGCGTGGCGATCCGGGTGAGCTTTACCGGCGATCTGGGCTGGGAGGTGCATTGCGCCACAGAGGATCAGGGGCGGCTTTACGCAGCGCTTCTGGAGGCGGGGCGCGAGATGCGCGTGGGCCCGGTGGGCAGCCGCGCGCTGATGAGCCTGCGCATCGAGAAGGGCTATGGCTCCTGGGGGCGCGAATACAGCCCCGAATACTGGCCGCAGGAGGCGGGGCTGGAGCGGCTGTGCAAGATGGACAAGGAGTTTCTCAACAAGGCGGCGCTGGCGCGCGTGATCGGCGAGGCCCCGCGCGAGCGGCTGGTGATGCTGGCGCTCGACGAGGACGATGTGACCGCGTCGAATGCCGATGCCACGGGCGGCGAGCCGATCTTCAGGGGCGGCGTGGGCGTGGGGCGGGTGACATCCGGGGCCTATGGCTATTCGGTGGGGATGAGCCTTGCGCTGGGCTATGTGAAGGGTGAGGTCGGCCCCGGCGATGCGGTGGAGGTGATGGTGCTGGGGCAGCCGCACCGCGCGCGCATCCTCGACGGGCCGCCGTTCGATCCGCAGGGGGCGCGGCTCCGGGGATGAGGCAAGCAGAGAGGTGGGGTGATGGCCTTGAGCGGACGGTCGACGCCATGCCCCGGCGCGGAATCAAGGTGCCGCAAGGCCGCCGCGCCAGCGCGCGACCGCCCGCCGGACTGGCGATATTGACGTCAAGTATTGCGCGACATTCGAGGTTTCGCGGATGCCGAGATAAAGTGCCCTGAAACACCGTCGGATCGCCAGCCCGCGGCCTGTCGATGGCGCGGCTCAGCCCGACCGTCCGCAACAGGCCAACAGCAGCCTTTCACAACCCCTGGCTACCTCTCGCCCCCGGCCTCCCTATCCGCCTTGAACCGGCGCAGCCGCTCCATCAGCAGGGCGCGCGCCTTGAGGTTGGCGCGGCGCACGCGCAGCGCGGTCAGGAACGCCTCCTCGGCGGTCTGCGAAGAGGCCCCGAGCACCTTGGTGATCTCGCCGATGATATCCTCGTCGCCGGTGGCCTCGATCGCCTTGATGACGTCGCGGGCCAGTTCGTCGGCAAGATCCTCGGTCACGCCCATGATGCGGCCTCAGCGGGTGGTCTCAGTGAGGCGGCGCTTGACGTATGTCGTGACGCTGTCGACCATCGTGTCCATGTAGGGCTCTCGGAAGAAGTGGTCCGCCCCCTCGATTTCCTCGTGGGTGATGGTGATGCCCTGCTGTTCCTTGAGCTTGGCGACGAGCATGTCGGTATCGGCGGGCGGGGCCACGCGGTCGGCCGAGCCGTTGATGACGAGGCCCGAGGCGGGGCAGGGTGCCAGGAACGAGAAATCGTACATGTTGGCGGGCGGCGACACCGAGACGAAGCCGGTGATCTCGGGGCGGCGCATCAGAAGCTGCATCCCGATCCACGCCCCGAACGAGAACCCCGCGACCCAGCAATGCTTGGAATTGGCGTTCATCGATTGCAGGTAATCGAGCGCCGAGGCGGCATCGGAAAGTTCGCCCACGCCCTGATCGTATTCGCCCTGTGACCGCCCCACGCCGCGGAAATTGAAGCGCATGACGGTAAAGCCCATCCTGTGAAAGGCGTAATGCAGATTATACACCACCTTGTTGTTCATCGTGCCGCCGAATTGCGGGTGCGGGTGCAGAACGATGGCAATCGGCGCATCGCGGTCGTGCTGCGGGTGATACCGGCCTTCGAGCCGGCCTTCGGGACCGGGAAAGATAACCTCGGGCATTTATGCTCTCTTTTTGTCGTCGTCCTGCGCGGGCGATTTTCTTGACGGCACCGGCCCCGCGCTCTAGGCAAGCGGAACCATCGGCACCGGGGGGTTCGACCGCAGATAAGCCCTGCGCTGTCCGAGGTCAATCTGTGTCGGTTCGTATCGCGGAGGGAGAGGCCATGAAACTCAGCACCAAGGGGCGTTACGCGATGGTGGCGCTGGTGGATATCGCGCTTCAGCCGGCGGGCGGCGTGGTCACGCTGGGCGAGATTTCGCGGCGGCAGGATATTTCGCTGCCGTATCTCGAACAGCTCTTCGTCAAGCTGCGGCGGGCCGGGCTGGTGGAGTCGGTGCGCGGGCCGGGTGGCGGCTACCGGCTGGCGCGGCCCACGGCGGAAATCCGCGTGGCCGAAATTCTGGCGGCGGTGGACGAGACGGTGGATGCGCTGCACAAGGGGGCAGGGGCCTCGGGCGGGGCGAGCGGCAGCCGCGCGCAATCGCTCAGCAACCGTCTCTGGGAGGGCTTGAGCGCGCATGTCTACGTGTTCCTGCACCAGGCGCGGCTGAGCGACGTGGTGGGCAACGGCCTCGCGCCGTGCCCGGCGGTGCCACATCTCTTCTCGGTGGTGGACGAGGAGTAGCGCCTTGCGCCCTGCGCGGCGGTCGGGCACTGTCGCAGCCTGACAGCTTGATGGAGGCCCTGGCGTGGCCAGTCTCAACCGGATCGTGATGCAAAAGGCCACCCGCCGCTGGATCGAGGCGCTGGAGCCGGAAACGCTCGATACCGCCGAAATCTCGGGCAAGTTCGGGCGCCGGTTCGCGTTTCGCAGCTACACACGGTTCCGCTATCCCAGGCACGACATTTGCAAGGGGCCGTTCACGGATGCCACGGGGGCCGTGCAGCAATTCGACCTCATCCTCGCCAACCAGGTTTGGGAGCATCTCGATCGGCCCTATGCCGCCACGCGGCATGTGCGCGAGATGCTGCGTGAGGGGGGGCGGTTCTGGCTCGCGGTGCCGTTCTTCATCCCCTATCACGGCGACCCGGTGGATTGCTCGCGCTGGAGCGCGCGGGGGCTGAAGAACCTGCTGATCGAGGCGGGGTTTGCGCCCGACGGGATCACCGCGCGGCAATGGGGCAACCGCGCCGCCGCGCGGCGCAACCTCGAGGTGCCGTGGCCGCCGCCCCATGATCCCGACACCGACGACCTGACCGACGATCCGGCCTTTCCGATCTGTTCCTGGGCGCTGGCGCAGAACTAGGGTGAGACCATGCGCGCACCGTCATTCTCGGGCCTGACCCGAGCACCTCTTGCCGCCGGGAGTTCCCCGCTTTCGCGGGGATGACGGGGAATCCGTCCGGCGCGGTCTTGCGTTCACCATCCGTTCACAATTTCGGCTTGGACGACTCGGCAGGCTCCTCTATGTCATAGGCGGTGGCAAGGGGGTCAGGATGGCCGAACTCAAGACGATCTCGGTGCGCGGCGCGCGCGAGCACAATCTCAAGAACATCGACGTGGACATCCCGCGCGACCAACTGGTTGTGATCACCGGGCTTTCCGGCTCGGGCAAGTCGAGCCTCGCGTTCGACACGATCTATGCCGAGGGGCAGCGGCGCTATGTCGAATCGCTGAGCGCCTATGCGCGGCAATTCCTCGACATGATGCAAAAGCCGGATGTGGACCATATCAGCGGCCTGTCGCCTGCGATTTCCATCGAGCAGAAGACGACATCGAAGAACCCGCGCTCGACCGTCGGCACGGTGACGGAAATCTACGATTACATGCGGCTTCTGTTCGCGCGGGTCGGCACGCCCTATTCGCCCGCCACCGGCCTTCCCATCGAGGCACAGCAGGTGCAGGACATGGTCGATCGCGTCATGGCGATGGAGGAGGGCACGCGCGCCTACCTGCTCGCCCCCATCGTGCGCGACCGCAAGGGCGAATACCGCAAGGAATTTGTTCGAGCTGCGCAAGTCCGGGTTTCAGCGGGTCAAGGTGGATGGCGCGTTTTACGAGCTGGACGAGCCGCCCACGCTCGACAAGAAATTCCGCCACGATATCGACGTGGTGGTGGACCGGCTGGTGGTGAAAGAAGGGCTGGAGACGCGGCTGGCGGACAGTTTCCGCACCGCGCTCGATCTGGCCGATGGCATCGCCGTGCTTGAGACCGCCCCGCGCGAGGGAGAGCCGGAACGGATCACGTTTTCCGAGAAATTCGCGTGCCCGGTCAGCGGCTTTACCATCCCCGAGATCGAGCCGCGGCTGTTTTCGTTCAATGCGCCGTTCGGGGCCTGCCCCGATTGCGGGGGGCTGGGGGTGGAGCTTTTCTTCGACGAAAAGCTCATCGTGCCCGATGCCGCGCTGCGGATCACCGACGGGGCCATCGCGCCCTGGCGCAAGGGCAAGAGCCCTTATTTCACGCAGACGATCAACGCCATCGCCAAGCATTACGAGTTTGACAAGGCGACCCCGTGGCGCGACCTGCCCGCCCATGTGAAACAGGTGTTCCTGCACGGCTCGGGCGACGAGGAGATCGCGTTCCGCTATGACGAGGGCGGGCGCGTCTACAACGTGTCGCGCGTGTTCGAGGGGGTGATCCCCAACATGGAGCGGCGCTATCGCGAGACCGATTCCGCGTGGATCCGCGAGGAATTCGAGCGCTACCAGAACACCCGCCCCTGCGGCACCTGCGACGGCTACCGGCTGCGCCCCGAGGCGCTGGCGGTGCGAATCGCTGATTTGCATGTGGGCCAGGTTGTGCAGATGTCGATCCGCGAGGCGTTTGACTGGTGCGCGACGGTGCCCGACCACCTCTCGACCCAGAAGAACGAGATCGCCCGCGCCATCCTCAAGGAAATCCGCGAGCGGCTGGGGTTCCTCGTGAACGTGGGCCTCGATTACCTGACGCTGTCGCGCAACGCGGGCACGCTGAGCGGTGGCGAGAGCCAGCGCATCCGGCTGGCGAGCCAGATCGGATCGGGGCTGACCGGCGTGCTCTACGTGCTCGACGAGCCCTCCATCGGGCTGCATCAGCGCGACAACGGGCGGCTGTTGCAGACGCTGAAGAACCTGCGCGATCAGGGCAACACGGTGATCGTGGTCGAGCATGACGAGGAGGCGATCCGCACCGCCGATTACGTCTATGACATCGGCCCCGGTGCAGGGGTGCATGGCGGGCGGGTTATCAGCCACGGCACGCCCGAAGCGGTGGCGGCGGATGCCGCCTCGATCACCGGGCAATACCTCTCGGGGGTGCGCGAGATCGCCGTTCCGGCGCGGCGGCGCAAGGGCAACCGCAAGAAGCTGACCGTGGTGGGGGCCACCGGCAACAACCTGCGGGGCGTGACCGCCGAGTTTCCGCTGGGCAAGTTCGTCTGCGTCACCGGCGTGTCGGGCGGCGGCAAGTCGACGCTGACCATCGAGACGCTGTTCAAGACCGCGTCGATGCGGCTCAACGGCGCGCGGCAGGTGCCCGCGCCCTGCGAGACGATCAAGGGGCTGGAGCATCTCGACAAGGTGATCGACATCGACCAGCGCCCCATCGGACGCACGCCGCGCAGCAATCCCGCCACCTATACCGGCGCCTTCACCCCGATCCGCGACTGGTTCGCCGGGCTGCCCGAGGCCAAGGCGCGCGGCTACAAGCCGGGGCGGTTTTCGTTCAACGTCAAGGGCGGGCGCTGCGAGGCGTGCCAGGGCGACGGCGTGATCAAGATCGAGATGCATTTCCTGCCGGATGTCTACGTTGAATGCGAGACCTGCAAGGGCGCGCGCTACAACCGCGAGACGCTGGAAATCAGGTTCAAGGGCAAGAGCATCGCCGACGTTCTTGATATGACCGTCGAGGAGGCGCAGGAGTTCTTCAAGGCGGTGCCGTCGATCCGCGAGAAGATGGATGCGCTGGACCGCGTGGGCCTTGGCTATATCAAGGTGGGCCAGCAGGCGACGACGCTCTCGGGCGGCGAGGCGCAGCGGGTGAAGCTCTCGAAGGAACTGGCGAAACGCTCCACCGGGCGCACGCTCTATATCCTCGACGAGCCGACCACGGGTCTGCATTTCGAGGACGTGAAGAAACTGCTCGAAGTGCTGCACGAACTGGTGGAGGCGGGCAATACCGTGGTGGTGATCGAGCACAACCTCGACGTCATCAAGACCGCCGACTGGATCATCGACATCGGCCCCGAGGGCGGCGATGGCGGCGGCGAGATCGTCGCCACCGGCACGCCCGAAGAGGTGGCCGAGGTCGGGCGCAGCCATACCGGGCGCTACCTCAAGCAGATGCTGAGCGCGCGCAGGGTGGCGGCGGAATAGAGCGATGCGCCGGGCCGCGTCTTTACTCGGGCGGAGTGTGGGCGTGGTGCTGCTCTCGGGGCTCGTGGTCTGGATCGGGCTCAGCCTGCATTTCCAGGTCGCCACCCCGCTGGTCTATCCGCTCTACCTCGCCCTCGCGCTCGTGTGTGTCTTCGCGGGGCGAATGGTGCTGCTGGGGCAGTGGGGCCGCGTCTGGGGGTTGGGCGGCGCGGTGCTGGTGGTCTGGTCGCTGTGGTGGACCGGCATATCGCCGCGTCAGGATCGCGACTGGATGGTGGAAGTGTCGCGCGGTGTGACGGCAGAGCCGGTTGCGGGCGGCCTCGTCCGCGTCCGCGACATCCGCAACTTTCGCTGGTCCAGCCCGACCGAGGCCGTGGAGGACTGGTATGATCTTGAGGTCGATCCGCAGCAGATCGACTCGGTGGATATGATCATGTCGGTCTGGGACAGCCCGGAGATTGCCCATACTCTGGTCAGCTTCGGGTTTTCCGACGGGCGGCACATCGTCTTTTCTGGAGAGATACGCAAGGAAAAGGGCGAGGCGTTCTCGGCCCTGGGCGGGTTTTTCAAACGCTACGAGCTGGTGCTGATTGCCGCCGACGAGCGTGACATCGTGCATCTGCGCACCGACGCGCGGGGGGAGGCGGTGTCGCTTTACCCGGTTTTGATGAGCCCGGCGCAGCGGACGGCCTTGTTCCGGACGTTCCTGGATTATGGCAACGCCCTCGCACAGCAGCCGCAATGGTATCACACGCTGTGGACCAATTGCACGACCATGCCCTACAGGCTTGTGCGCCGGGTGTCGGACAGGGCGGTGTTCGATCCCCGGGTCATCCTGTCCGGGCGGCTGCCGGGCTATCTGTTCGATCTGGGCGTTCTGCCGGGGGGCGACGCGGTGCCGCTCTCGGAGCTCAAGGCGCGCGCAGCGTTGCCGCGTCACGATGTGGCGGGGGTGAGCAGCGAGGCGTATTCGCGGATTCTGCGCGCGGGCTGGCGCGAGTAGCCAGCCTTTTACGCGTTCAAGGCGACGGCCCGGTTATGCCTGCCACCCTGGCTCGCACCCGATACCGAAACCGGGTGCAAGCGAGATGCGTATCCTCACGCTTACTTTTTCATCGGGCAGGTCGACATGCCGAAGATCGAGTAGAGCGGGCAAGACGACATCAACCCGGTGGCCAGCGGGATGATCCCGATGAGGTAGAGCCAGCTATAGGCCCCGCCGCTGTCGAGGAAGAACCCGGCCAGCAGCGCGAGGCCGAGGATGATGCGCAGCGCGCGGTCGATGGTTCCGACGTTTTTCTTGAGCATGGTGTCACCTTCGTGGTTGGCGGCGCGAATCGCGCCTGTTGACCCTGTTACCTTACACCATCAAACGGCGGCGCTCTGTGATCTGGTCACGCAGGACCGGCACGGATTACTTGAAATTGCGGCTGTCCTTGAGCTGGTCCCAGGCCCAGACCACCTGTTGCAACTGCTCTTCCTGGCTGCGGTCGCCGCCGTTGATATCGGGGTGCAGCACCTTGATGAGCGACTTGTAGGCCTTGCGCAACTCGGCCTTGCTTGCATGGTCGGCGGCCTCGAGGATTTCCAGTGCGCGCCGCTCGGTCGGTGGCAGCTTGCGCTTGCCGGTCTGTTGGCGGCCGGGGTTGCGGGTGGCGTTCTCGCCCAGCACCTGGTGGGGGTCCTCGATCCCGAGCCGGGCCCAGGCGCGGGCCTCGGGATCGGTGAAGCGCCTGGTCTCGCGATCCCAGACCTTGTCGCGCGACATCTGCGCGTTCATCTCGGCCTCGGTGGTGCTCTCGAAGAAATTCCACTTGAGATTGTATTCGCGCACATGCTCCTGGCAGAACCAGTAATATTCGTCGAGCACGTCCGGCGATTTCGGTGCGCGGTAAAGCCCGGCCTCCTCGCAGCCGGGATGTTCGCAGACGCGGGTCGAGGTCTCGGATGCGCCGGACATGGCCCGCCGCCCGCGCGGCTTCTTGCGCTTGGCCGAGGATACGGACAGATCGAAGCCGAATGGGTCAGTCTTGGACATGCGCGATCCTTTCCGAGTCAGGGCGCAGAGTGTATGCCAAAACGCAGCAAATAGAAGGGGGGCGAGACAAAAAAACGCGTGAATGAGTCATGTCTGGCGAGCGGGAATGCTCCGGTGGCTTTTGGTCAGGTTATTGAATCGAAAGAGGTTTACGGCAAAGCCGCTCAGTTCTCCGGGTGATCCGGGATGAGCGAGCGCGCCATCGATTCCGCCGAGGGCTGCGTTTCGGGCTCGGGCTCGGGGTCGGGCGCGGGGGGCAGGGCGCGCTCGAACACGAGCACCGAGCGGTAGACCGTGGTGGTCGAGGTCAGCCCCTGCCGTTCCTCGCTGGGCAGGATGTCGCTGCGCAGGTAGCGCCATCCGTCGCGGGCCATCTCGTTGAGGATATCCTCGATGCCAAGGGCGAACCGGCCCTCGGGCGTCTTGACGCCGGGGGCCTTGCGCCCGCGCGCGGGCGCGGGCACGACGCGGTATTCATGCCCGGGCATGGCGCGGCTCACCGGGCCGGGGCCGCAACCCGCGTCATTTCGCGCCGGGGCCGATGATCATGATCATCTGGCGGCCTTCCATCTTGGGCATGTTCTCGATCCGCCCGATCCCCTCGACATCGCCCGCGATGCGTTCGAGCAATTCACGCCCGAGGTTCTGGTGCGCCATCTCGCGACCGCGAAAGCGCAGGGTCACCTTGACCTTGTCGCCCGCTTCGAGAAACTTGAACACGTTGCGCATCTTCACGTCGTAATCGTGGGTGTCGGTGTTGGGGCGGAACTTGACCTCCTTGACCTCGATGGTCTTCTGCTTCTTGCGTGCCTCGGCCTCGCGCTTCTGCTGTTCGTATTTGAACTTGCCGAAATCCATGATCTTGCAGACCGGCGGATTGGCGTTGGGCGAGATTTCCACGAGGTCGAGCCCGATCTCCTCGGCCATGACGAGGGCCCGCGCCGGGGAGACGACGCCGACATTCTCGCCATCGGCACCGATGAGGCGGATTTCGTCGGCGCGGATACGGTCGTTCACGCGGGGGCCGGTATCGCGCGTGGGCGGCGCGTTGTGAGGTCTGCGGGCTATGGCTTTGGTCCTTTTGTCGTTACACTCGGAGAGTAGATTTGATCGTGGAACGTAAACGGGGGGGGCACGGCTTTCAAGCGGCAAAATCCGGCGCTGCGGGGTGCGCGGCGCGATTTTTTCTCTTGAGGTGCCGGGGCAATACCCTCATCTGAGGTGCGAAGACACGGAAGGGGCCACCGTGATGCCGGTCCCACGGACATATTGAGGAGTTGGGGGATGAAGAACCTGATCTGGATCGTGCTGGCCGCCGTCGTGCTGGGCGGTGGTTACATGCTTGTGACCGGCAAGTCGGTCACGGAAGTCGTCGACAGTTTCAACGAACCGGCGCAGGTGATCGACGCGCCCGAGGCGCTTGAAGAGAACCCGGACCCGGCGGATGCGTCGGTCGACACGGCCGAGGAGGCCGGCGCCGACGCAGCACAGGGCGAAGAGGACACCGCAACGGGGGCCGTCGAGGCGATCGAGGATACCGTGAGCGGGGCTGTCGATACTGCGGAAGAGACCGGCAGCGAGGCCGCCGACGTGGTGCAAGATGCCGCCGAAGATGCGGGCGAAGCCACCAGCGAGGCCGCCGACGAGGCCATGGAGAAGATCAAAAAGGCGGGCGAAGAGGCCGCGGTCGAGGCCGAAAAGGTCGCAAAGGAAACGGTCGAGCGCGCCAAGGAAGCAGCCGAGGCCACCGAGGAAGAGGCCGCCGAAGCCGCCCGCGAAGCATTTGAGGCGGCCACAGGCGAAACCGCGGAGCCTGCGGGCACGGCGACCACGGACACCGAAGGCGGCACCACACAGGATGCAGCCGAGGGCGCGACGGACACTGTCACCGAAGAGTCCGCAGTGGCGGAAGAGTTGTCCGCCGATGACGGGCAGGCCCCCGAGGCGCTCACCGTCGAGGGTTTCGACATGCAGCTTGCGCAGCGCCTGATCGAAGATGCCGATCTGGGCGCGATGCAGGAAAACCTGCTGGTCGAGGGGATCAAGGCAGCGCAGGACGATCCCGAACTGCTCAAGGGCGCGCTCGAAGCGGCGCGAGATGCGCTCGGCTACTGATCTCGTCCAATACATGAAGAAACCCGCGCAAGGCATTGGCCTTGTGCGGGTTTTGTCTGTCAGAGGCGGCGTTTCTCAGTCGAGGAACGCCTTTTCCACCACGTATTCCTTCGGCTCTGAATTGGCCCCCTCGCGCAGCCCGTAATCCTCGAGCATCTGCTTGATCTCGAGGTTGAAGGCGAGGTTGCCGCAGACCATCGCGCGGTCGGTTTCGGGGGCAAGCGGCTTGACGCCGAGATCGTCGAACACCTCGCCCGCGCGCATCAGGTCGGTGATGCGGCCCATCTTTGGGCTCTCCTCGCGGGTGGTGGTGGGGTAATAGCGCAGCCGGTCGGCAAAGCCTTCGCCGATCAACTCGGCCAGCAATTCGTCGCTGCGGATGCTCTCGATGAGGTCCGCGCCGTATTGCAACTCGCCCACCTCGCGGCAGGTATGGGTGAGGATCACCTCCTCGTAATCCTCATAGGTCTGCGGGTCGCGCAGGAGCGAGGCGAAGGGGGCGATGCCCGTCCCGGTGGCGAAAAGCCAAAGCCGCTTGCCCGGCAACAGCGCGTCATGCACCAGCGTTCCGACCGGCTTGGGCCGCAGGATGATCTTGTCTCCGGGCTCGATATGCTGAAGCCGCGAGGTGAGCGCGCCATCCTGCACCTTGATCGAGTAGAATTCCAGCTCGTCATCCCAGGACGGCGAGGCGATGGAATAGGCGCGTAAAAGCGGTTTCTCGCGTCCCGTCTTTTCATCGGTTTGCATCAGCCCGATCATCACGAACTCGCCCGAGCGAAACCGCAGGCTCGCGGGCCGTGTCACGCGGAACGAGAACAGCCGGTCGGTGTAATGCTTCACCTGCGTCACCGTCTGCGCGTCGGGCAGGGTCGGCGTCTTGGGGGCCTTGGTGGCGGGTGCGTCTGTCACGGCGGTCATCTCGGTCATTGCAATTGTTGCCGGGTTTTAAACCGGCACTCCTATGTAATCCTTGATCCAGGTCAGGTGAAGGGGGCGATCAGCCGCGCAGCCGCGACTGATAGTCGTGCGCCCGCCAATCGGCGCGGAACTGCCATTGATCCTCGCATTGGCGGGCGGCGATCCCGTCGCTGATTTCCACCTCGTCGAAGCCCGCGCGCCGGGCCATCGCATACTGGTCGGCGATCACGTGCCCGCCCGCGCGCAACCGCCCCTGATAGCCCATGAGCCGCAGCCGCCGCGCGATGGTAAAGCCGCGGCCATCGGCGAAACTGTCGAAATTCACACGGATGAGCGGCGTGTCCCGCAGACGCCCGGCCAGCTCCATCGGGTCGGCGCTGGCGGGCAGGTTGATGCCCACGCCGGGGCGGGAATCTTCGAGTGCCACGATCGGCGCGGTCCAGTCATCGGGGCCAAAGCCCCGGTCGGTGACGATAATGCTCATGCGGAGACTCCTTTGCGGATGACGCGGCCAACCTTGATGTGGATGCCGCATTCGGTTTTTTCCGAGTTTCGCCAGCGGCCTGCGCGGGGATCTTCATCCGGTTGCACCGGCGTGGTGCAGGGCATACAGCCGATGGACGGGTAGCCCTTGCTGACCAGCGGGTGCCGGGGCAGGCGGTTTTCCTCCATGTAGGTCTGCACATCCGCGCGCGCCCAGTGGGCGAGCGGGTTGACCTTGAGGTGCCCGGTGCCGTCCTCCACCTCGAAGAAGTCGAGCGTGGTCCGGGTGTCCGCCTGATAGCGTTTGCGGCCCGTGATCCAGCCGTCAAAACCCCGAAGCGCGCGGTTGAGCGGGGCGGTCTTGCGCAGGGCGCAACAGGCGTCGGTATCGCGTCGGTATAATGTCTGTGCGGGGTCGGTGCGTGCGCGGTCATCCGCGTCGGGGCGGATGATGCGCAGATCGCGCAGATTGAGCCGCTCTGCCAGCTCGTGCTGATAGACCAGCGTCTCGGCAAAGAGCATTTCCGTGTCGATGAAGACCACCGGCGTCGCCGGGCGCGTCACCGCCACCATGTGCAACAGCACCACCGATTCGGCCCCGAAGCTCGACACCAGCGCGAGCCGCCCCGCCGCCGGGTCGCTGAGCGCGTGGGCCAGCACCGACGCAGCCGAGTGGTGGCGGTAGCGCGCGTTGAGCGCGGCCACCCTTGCGCTGAGGTCATTCGGCGGCATGGGCGCGGGCCTCTGCATCGTAGAGCGCGGATTTGAACGGGGCCATGCCGAGCCGGGTGTAGGTCTCGAGGAAGGTCTCGTCCGGCCCCTCGCGCAGGTCGAGATAGGCGAAGATCAGGCGCTCGATGGCGGGCACGATCTCGTCATAGGCAAAACCCGGCCCGGTGCGGGTGCCGATCGCCGTGCTCTCGGAGGCGTCGCCGCCAAGGGTGATCTGGTAATTCTCCACCCCCGCCCGGTCGAGCCCGAGAATGCCGATATGGCCGACATGGTGATGGCCGCAGGCATTGATGCAGCCCGAGATCTTGATCTGCAGATGGCCGACATCGTGCTCGATTTTGAGCGCGTCGAGCCGGGTGGCGATGCCTTGAGCCACGGGGATGGAGCGGGCCGTGGCCAGCGCGCAGTAGTCCATGCCGGGGCAGGCGATGATATCCGAGGCCAGCCCGATATTGCCGGTGCCCAGCCCCGCCTCGCGCAGCGCGGCATGGACCGCGGGAATATCCGCCAGTGCCACATGCGGCAGCACGAGGTTCTGCGCGTGGCTCACGCGGATGTCGTTGTGGCCATAGCGCTCGGCCAGATCGGCGACAAGGCGCATCTGATCGGCGCTCGCATCGCCCGGCGTCGCGCCATGCGCCTTGAGGCTGATGGTGACGATGCCGTGATCGGGGTGCCGGTGCGGCGTGACGTTGGTATCGCTCCACGCGCGAAACACCGGGTCGGTGTCGCGGGCGGCATGGTAGGCGGCGGCGTCGCGTTCGGGCAGGGTAGGCGTGACGAAGCGCGCGCGGATATCATTGAGCCAGTCCTGATCGACGCCCGAGAACGCCGCGCGGCGGGCCGGAAATTCGGCCTCGACGGCGTCGCGGAAGGCGTCGAGCCCGTGCTCGTGCACGGTGATCTTGATGCGTGCCTTGTACTTGTTGTCGCGCCGCCCCATGCGGTTATAGGTGGCGACCATCGCCTCGAGATAGGGCAGCAGGTCCGCCTCGGGCAGGAATGCGCGCTGAAGCTGCGCCACCATCGGCGTGCGCCCCATGCCGCCGCCGACCCAGACCTCGAAGCCGCGCGCGCCGTCCTGTTCGACGAGCCTGAGCCCGATATCGTGGCTCTTCATCACCGCGCGGTCGGTGTCGCTGGCGATCACCGCGATCTTGAACTTGCGCGGCAGGAACTGGAACTCGGGGTGGTCGGTGGACCATTGCCGGATCAGTTCGGCCACCGGGCGGGGGTCTTCGATCTCATCCGCCGCTGCCCCTGCGAAATGATCCGACGTCACGTTGCGGATGGTGTTGCCGGAGGTCTGGATCGCGTGCATCCCCACCTCCGAGAGCGCGTCGAGCATGTCGGGAATGTCGCGCAATTTCGGCCAGTTATACTGGATGTTGGTGCGGGTGGTGAAATGGCCATAGCCCTTGTCCCAGCGCTCGGCCAGATACGCGAGCTGCCGCATCTTCGCCGGGTCGAGCGAGCCATAAGGCACCGCCACGCGCAGCATGTAGGCGTGCAGTTGCAGGTAGAGCCCGTTCATCAGGCGCAACGGCTTGAACTCGTCCTCGGTGAGGCTGCCGTCGATGCGCCGCTCCACCTGCGCGCGGAACTGGCGGTTGCGGGCGGCGAGGAAGGCGTGGTCGAATTCGGTGTAGCGATACATCTGGCGTCTCCTCTCGGGTCAGGCGCGGGGCAGGTCGTCGGCCTGCTTGCCGTGAAAGCGGTTGGAGGGGCCGGTGGCGCGGAACGCCTCGCGGAAATGCGCGGGCTCCGGCCCGTTCGGGCCGGGGCGCATCTCGGCGAGATAGGCCCCCACCACTTCGTGCGCGCGGGCCTGCGCCTGCAAGAGCCGCAGATCGGCATCGGCCTCGTCGGTGAGGATTTCGGCCTCGGTGAGAACCCGCGTCCAGCGATCCTCGGCGGTGAGATAGACCACGTCGCCCTCGATGAGGGCGTTGGCGGTGATGACCTTGGGGGTAAAGGCGCGGGGCATGTCAGGCAAGCTCCTGTAGGGTCTGCGAAATTTCGGCGCGGGCCGCGCGCGGGGCGAGGCCGAGGAAGGTGAGGGCGGGGCCGGTGAGCGCGGCACCGGCGAGATCGGCGGGCCAGTCGGCCAGCGTGGTGGCGAGGATGCGCTGATCGGGGCGGGCGGCGTTGGCCACCAGCGTCACGGGGGTGTCGGGGGCGGCACCGTGCATCATCAGCCGGCCCTGCACATAGCGCGCGGCGCGCTTGGCCATGTAGAGCGCGGCCACCTCGCCGGGGCGTGCCAGCGCGCGCCAGTCGTGATCGGCAAAGCCCTGCATGTCGTGGCCGGTGAGCAGGCGGATACCAGAATTGCGCCCGCGCTGCGTGAGGCTCTGGCCGATGGCGGCGGCGGCGGCGGAGGCGGCGGTGATGCCCGGCACGATCTCGTAAGGCAGGCCCGCGGCCTCGAGCGCCGCGATCTCGTCGTCGAGCCGCCCGAAGAGCACCGGATCGCCGCCCTTGAGCCGCACGACGCGCGCGCCGGTCCGGGCGTGGCCGATGATGAGCGCGTTGATCGCCTCTTGCGGGGTGGCGGGGCCGAAGCCCTGCTTGCCGGCGGCCACAAGTTGTGCGTCGGGCCGCAGCGAGCCGCAAGATATCGTCACCCACCAGCCGGTCATGGATCACCACATCCGCCGCCTCGATCAGGCGCAGCGCGCGGAGCGTGAGCAGGTCTGCCCCGCCGGGGCCGGCACCGACGAGGGCTGTGGGGATGGTTTGGGGCGTGAGCAGGGTGGGCATGGCGGCACGGGTCCGGGGTTGTTTGACTTCCCCGCCAATATAGGAAATATTCCCGATATGATGCTAGATAGCGCCATGAATAAGGACGTATGTTCTGCCACTGGCCTTGTTGTGGCGCAGAGTTCCGGTTTTGGAGGACAGGTGGAATGACAGTCCGGATTGACGAGCTTGACCGGAAAATCCTCGGGCAGATGCAGCGCGACGCTGCACAGTCGCTCGACGAGATCGCCCGCGAAGTCGGCAGTTCCAAGACGCCGGTGTGGAACCGGATTCGCAAGCTGCGCGAGGCGGGGGTGATCCGGCAGCAGACGGTGCTTCTGGACGCCGAGGCTCTGGGGCTGGAGGCGTGTTTCTTCGTGCTGATCCGCACCTCGGCGCACGATGCAGAATGGCAGGCGAAGTTTCTGGAAACATTGAAAAAACGCCCAGAGGTGATGGAGGCGCACAGGCTGGCGGGAGATGTGGACTACATCCTCAAGGTGCGGGTGGCCAACGCGCGCGCCTATGACGTGTTCTACCAGGCGCTGATCGCGGAGGTGTCGATCCATACGGTGACGGCGCTGTTGTCGATGGAGGAGATCAAGTCCACCACAGCGCTGCCACTGTGAGCAGGGTTGGGGGCGCTGCCCCCGTCGCGCGTTCGCGCGACTCCCCCGGAGTATTTGCCCCAAGAAGAAACGTCAGGAGGCAGATTCGAGGGCGGTGATGATCGGGGAGAAATCTGCGGATTTCAGGCTCGCGCCGCCGACAAGCGCGCCGTCCACGTCTGGAATTTCAAATATTTCCAACGCGTTGGAGGCCTTAACTGATCCTCCGTAGAGGAGCCGAAGAGCCGCGGCCTCGGGCTTGCCCAGGCGCTCGGTGAGCAGGCTGCGCAACAGGCCGTGAACCTCGGCGATCTGCGCGGTCGATGGGGTGAGGCCGGTGCCGATGGCCCAGACCGGCTCGTAGGCCATTACCGTGTTGGCGGCGGTTGCGGTGTCGGGGAGCGAGGCGTGCACCTGCGCGGCGATCACGTCGAGGGTTTGCGCGGCCTCGCGCTGGGCCAGCGTTTCGCCGAGGCAGACCACGGCGATGAGGCCGGCATCGTGGGCGGCGCGTGCCTTCTCAGCCACCAACTCGTTGGTTTCAAAGTGATTTTCCCGGCGTTCGGAATGGCCGAGGATGACCGCCGCAGCCCCCGCATCGGCCAGCATCGGGGCGGAAAGATCCCCGGTGTGCGCGCCCGAGGGTGCGGGGTGGCAATCCTGCGCGCCGATCATGATCGTGCTGTCGGCGGTGAGGGCCGCCGCCTGCATCAGAAGCGTGGCGGGGGGGCAGATCAGGATGTCGACACTTGGCGCGGAGTGAGCGGCGGCGAGGGTGCTTATTTGTGCGAGACTGGCATTGGTGCCGTTCATCTTCCAGTTGCCAGCGGCCAGCTTTCGCGCCATTAACTCCGTTCCTTTACAGTGACTTGTGGGGCTGTCTTCATGTGTCGGCGAACTTGATCGACTCGCCGCAGCCACAGGATTCGGTGACGTTCGGGTTGTTGAACACGAAGCCCGATTCCAGCAGAGAGGTCTGGTAGTCGATCTCTGTGCCGAAGAGGAACATTTGTGCCATCGGCGCGATCATCACCCGCGCGCCGTCTTGTTCGACCACCTCATCGTGGGGATCGACCTCTGTCACATACTCCATCGTGTATTCCATGCCCGCGCAGCCGCCCTTCTTGACGCCGATCCGCAGGCCCTGATGGCCGTCGCGGCCCATCAGTTTCGCGATCTGTGTGGCGGCTTTCGGGGTCATCGAGACCGCCTGCTTTCCGGGGATGCCAAACATGAGGAATGCCTTCCAGTGCGTTGATTTCGTTACATGAAGCCCAGTTCCAGCCGGGCCTCGTCGGACATCATGTCCATCCCCCAGGGCGGCTCCCAGGTGAGTTGGACATCGACCTGTTTGACGCCCGGAAGCGGCTCGACCGCGTCGGCGACCCAGCCGGGCATCTCGCCGGCCACGGGACAGCCCGGCGCGGTCAGCGTCATCACGATCCCGACCGCGTTCTCGGGGCTGATCTCGATCGTGTAGATGAGCCCCAAATCGTAAATATTCACTGGAATTTCAGGGTCGTAGACGCTGCGGCAGGCCTCGACGATCTGCTCGTAGAGCGGGTGGTCGGTGCTGGAGGGGGCGATCAGCGGGGCCCCCTCGAGGGGCTCTGTTGCGGTCATGGCGGGCGGCTCCTGCGGTGTTTCCGATTAAACATATAAGATTTAAGCCCGCCCGCGTCCAGAGGGCGAACCGCACGGTTCCGGGATCGAACCGCACGGTTCACGCGGGCACCGCACGGTCCGACTTGTTAATGTCGCATGTTCGGGAAGCTCAAAACCGGTTCCCACTTTTGAGCAACATGCTTTAGCGCGCAGTTTTACGCCGCCGGATCGGTGCGGGGCGCACCTGCGTCTCGATCATTTCGTAGAGCGCGCCGGCGATGTTCTTGGAGGTCGATTTCTCGATCCCCTCGAATCCGGGGGAGGAATTGACCTCGAGCACCTTGGGCCCGCTCTCGGCGCGCAGGAGATCCACCCCGGCCATGTTGAGATCGAACACCCGCGCGGCGCGGATCGCGGTCTCGCGCTCGTGCCGGGTGATGCGCACCGATTTGGCGGAGCCGCCGCGGTGCAGGTTGGAGCGGAAATCGCCGTCGGCCCCGGTGCGCTTCATCGAGGCCACCACCTTGTTGCCGATGACGAGGCAGCGGATATCCTCGCCGGCCGCTTCCTTGACGAATTCCTGGACGAGGAAATTGGCCTTGAGCCCGCGAAACGCGTCGATCACCGATTCGGCGGCCTTTTTCGTTTCGGCCAGCACCACGCCCTTGCCCTGGGTCGATTCCAGCAGCTTGACGATCAGCGGCGCGGTGCCGACGAGGCCGATCAGGTTGCCGGTATCCTTGGGCGAGTTGGCGAAGGCGGTGTTGGGCATCCCCACCTGCGCGCGCGCCATGAGCTGATGGGCATAGAGCTTGTCGCGGCTGGCGATGATGCCGGCGGAGGTGTTGGCGCAGAAGGTGCCGATGGTCTCGAACTGGCGGATCACGGCGGCGCCGTAGGCGGTGACCGAGGCGCCGATGCGCGGGATCACGGCGTCGTAGCGGGGCAGGCGCTTGCCGTCGTAATGCACCTCGGGGGCCAGCGCGTTGATCGCCATGTAGCAGCGCGTGGTGTCGATCACCTCGACGGTGTGGCCGCGCTTCTCGCCCTCCTCGACCAATCGCCGCGTGGAATAGTTGTCCTCGCGCGACAGCACGCAGATGCGCAGCGACCGCTTGGGCTGTGCCGCGCGCATTTTCGAGCTGTGATAGACGTCGTAGCTGAGTTCCGGCTGCATAAAGCGGTCGGTGGCGACGATGGAGATGTGATCCTTGAGCGCCTGCCGCCCGAGCAGCATCCGGCTGGTCATGGTGGAGCGGTTGGTCAGCGTGATCTCGATGGGCCAGCTATTGCCGCCCACCGAGAGCGCACTCTGGATCACGTAGCGCAGTTCCTTTTCGCCGTTGGACGACGCGACCTCGCGCCGGTCCACGATCACCGCCGAGCAGGGGATCACCAGATCGTCGCGCCCCGGAATGGGGTGGACGGTAAAGCGCACCTTGGGGCGTGACGACGGCCCGAAGGTCTCGATATCGAAGGCATGGAGCGCGGAGGTGCGCGCGCCGGTATCGACCTTGGCCTTCAGGGCAGGCACGCCGAGATCGGGGAGCGCTATCCACTCCTCCCAGCCGAATTGCAGGGGCTGGGGTGTCTGGGCCGTGTCGGTCATGGGCGGCGGTTCCTTGTCATGGGCGCGGATTCATTCGATACGGGCCGTTATCGTGATATGAGGCCGGAATGTCAGCATCTTTCAAGTATTCTCTCAAGGCAACCGACGGTTTGGCGCGGGCGGGCGTCATTCACACCGCCCGTGGCGAGATTGCGACACCCGCCTTCATGCCGGTGGGCACCGCCGGGACCGTGAAGGGGATGCTGCCCGAGAGCGTGGCGGCGACGGGTGCGCAGATCGTGCTGGGCAACACCTATCACCTGATGCTGCGCCCCGGCGCGGAGCGGGTGGCGCGGCTGGGGGGGCTGCACCGGTTCATGAACTGGGCAGGGCCGATCCTGACGGATTCGGGGGGGTTCCAGGTGATGAGCCTTGCCGGGCTGCGCAAGCTGACCGAGGCGGGCGTGACGTTCCGCAGCCATATCGACGGGGCGCGGCATGAGCTGACGCCGGAGCGGTCGATGGAGATACAGGCGCTGCTTGGCTCGGATATCGTGATGGCGTTCGACGAGTGCCCGGCGCTGCCCGCGACCCGCGACCGGATCGCCGACAGCATGGCGCTGTCGATGCGCTGGGCGGCGCGGTCGCGCGCGGCGTTCGGGGACCGGCCCGGCCATGCGCTCTTCGGGATTCAGCAGGGCGGGCTGGAGCGCGACCTGCGCGGGGAGAGCGCCGAGGCACTTCGGGCCACCGGTTTTGACGGATATGCCATTGGCGGGCTGGCGGTTGGTGAAGGACAAGAAGCAATGCTGAATTGTCTGGATTACGCGCCACAAATGTTGCCAAAAGACAAGCCCCGGTATCTCATGGGCGTGGGGAAACCCGACGATATCGTGGGCGCCGTGGCGCGCGGGGTGGACATGATGGATTGCGTGCTGCCGACCCGCTCGGGGCGGACGGGGCAGGCCTGGACGCGCCGGGGGGTGGTCAACCTCAAGAACGCGCGCCATGCGGACGATCCGCGCCCCTTGGACGAGGATTGCACCTGCCCGGCCTGCCGGGGCTACAGCCGCGCCTATCTGCACCATGTCTACCGCGCGGGCGAGATGATCGCGGGGATGCTGCTGAGCTGGCACAACCTGCATTATTATCAGGAGTTGATGGCGGGGATGCGCGCGGCCATTGTCGCGGGGCGGTTTGCCGGGTGGCAGGCCGGCTTTCACGCCGTGCGTGCCGAGGGGGACATTCCGCCGCTGTGAGGGTGATCCGCCCTTGTGCGGCGGGGGCTGTCGGGGCATTCTGCGCGTCAATTCGTTGAAATCCGGGGGCATGTGCCCCAAATACGGGACAACGCAACGGAGAGGGCCCGTGCTGCCGCCGAGCCGGGGCCGGTCCTCTTGCCAAAGACAGGAATTCGAGCATGACAGACCAACTCAACGCTTCTTACCCGGTGCTGCCGCTGCGCGACATCGTGGTGTTCCCGCATATGATCGTGCCGCTTTTCGTAGGGCGCGAGAAATCCGTGCGCGCGCTGGAAGAGGTGATGGCCGACGACAAGCAGATCCTGCTGTCGAGCCAGATCGACCCCGCCGATGACGATCCGACGGAAGAGGGGATATTCCGCGTCGGCGTGCTGGCCAATGTGCTGCAACTGCTCAAGCTGCCCGACGGCACGGTGAAGGTGCTGGTCGAGGGGGTGCGGCGGGTGCGCATTCTCGATTACCTCGGGCAGGAGGAATTTTTCGCCGCCCGCGCCGAGCCGCTCGATGAGATGCCGGGCGATGTGACCACCACGCAGGCGCTGCTCAGGACCGTGGGCGAGGAATTCGCGCGCTATGCCAAGGTGCGCAAGAACATCCCCGACGAGGCGCTGGCCGCTGTCAGCGAGGCCGAGGACGCCGCGCGGCTCGCCGATCTGGTGTCGGGGCATTTGGGCCTTGATGTCGAGCGCAAGCAGGAGCTTCTGGAGACGCTGAGCGTGAGCGAGCGGCTGGAGAAGGTCTATGGCCTGATGCAGGGCGAGATGAGCGTGTTGCAGGTCGAGAAGAAGATCAAGACCCGCGTGAAATCCCAGATGGAGCGCACGCAGCGCGAATATTACCTGAATGAGCAGATGAAGGCCATTCAGAAGGAGCTGGGCGACGGCGAGGACGGCGAGGGCGAGATCGCCGAGCTGGAAGCGCGCATTGCCGAGACCAAGCTCTCCAATGAGGCGCGCGACAAGGCCGAGGCGGAGCTCAAGAAGCTCAAGAACATGAGCCCGATGAGCGCCGAGGCCACGGTGGTGCGCAACTATCTCGACTGGATGCTGTCGATCCCGTGGGGCACCAAGAGCCGGGTCAAGAGGGACCTCAACAAGGCGCAGGAGGTGCTCGACGCCGATCATTACGGGCTTGAAAAGGTCAAGGAGCGGATCGTCGAATATCTGGCTGTGCAACAACGCTCGAAGAAGCTGAAAGGCCCGATCATGTGCCTTGTCGGCCCGCCGGGCGTGGGCAAGACGAGCCTCGGCAAATCGGTGGCCCGCGCGACGGGGCGCGAATTCATCCGCATCTCGCTCGGCGGGGTGCGCGACGAATCCGAGATTCGCGGTCACCGCCGGACCTATATCGGCTCGATGCCCGGCAAGATCATCCAGTCGCTGAAGAAGGCCAAGACCACCAACCCGCTCATCCTGCTCGACGAGATCGACAAGATGGGGCAGGATTTCCGGGGCGACCCGGCGAGCGCGATGCTCGAGGTGCTGGACCCCGAGCAGAACAGCACGTTTTCCGATCACTATCTCGAGGTGGAATACGACCTCAGCAACGTGATGTTCCTGACCACGGCCAACAGCTACAACATGCCGTCGCCGCTTCTGGACCGGATGGAGATCATCCCGCTGGCGGGCTATACCGAGGATGAAAAACGCGAGATCGCCAAGCAGCACCTGCTCGACAAGCAGGTGAAGAACAACGGCCTGAAAAAGGGCGAGTTCACGCTCAGCGATGAGGCGCTGACGGATATCGTGCGGTATTACACCCGCGAGGCCGGGGTGCGGAACCTCGAGCGCGATATCGCCAAGATCGCGCGCAAGGCGGTGACGAAGATCATCCGCAAGGAGGCCGAGCGCGTCGATGTGACGTCCGACAACCTTTCCGATTTCCTCGGCGTGCGGAAATACAAGTTCGGCCTCGCCGAGGAGAGCGATCAGGTGGGCGTGGTCACCGGCCTCGCCTATACCTCGGTGGGCGGTGAGCTCTTGAATATCGAGGCGCTGCGCCTGCCGGGCAAGGGCCGGATGAAGACCACCGGCACGCTGGGCGACGTGATGAAGGAGTCGATTGATGCGGCCTCTTCCTATGTCCGCTCGGTTGCGCCGGAATTGGGCATCAAGCCGCCTCGCTTCGAGAAATGGGACATCCACGTTCACGTTCCCGAAGGGGCGACGCCCAAGGACGGGCCTTCGGCGGGTCTGGCGATGGTCACGTCGATCGTGTCGGTGCTGACCGGGATTCCGGTCCGCAAGGATATCGCCATGACCGGCGAGGTCACGCTGCGCGGCAATGCGCTGCCCATCGGGGGGCTGAAGGAGAAACTGCTCGCGGCGCTGCGCGGCGGCATCAAGACGGTGCTGATCCCGCAGGAAAACGAGAAGGACCTGACGGAAATCCCCGACAACGTGAAAGAGGGGCTGGAGATCATCCCCGTGAGCCACGTCCGCGACGTGCTGCGGCTGGCGCTGGTGCGACAGCCGGTGCCGGTGGACTGGGATCAGGAGGCCCACGAGGCCGCCGCTGCCGAGGCCGCGCTCAAACCGGGCGGCAACGAGGCGCGGGGCACGGTGGCGCACTGAGCCGCGTTGCGATTGCGAGACAGGCGGCGGCGCGGGGGTGATCCCGCGCCGCCGTTTTATTTGGTTAGTCGATGAGCGCGGGGCGCACGTCGATCTGGCCGTAATCGACCATCAGGTAGCCGTTCTCGTGGCGGCTCACCGCCTCGGGGCGCAGGCGCAGCACGTCTTGCGCCATCGCGCCGCGGATGCGCTGCTTGTGGCCCTTGTAGCGGAACTCAAAGATGCCGAAGCCCTGCGCCGAGGTGCCGACGCGGGTGATGTCGGTTTTGAGCGCCTCGTCGCTGGGGTAGCCCATCATCGGCGCGGCCCCGCCGCCGGTGGAGGCGAGCGCGGCGATGAAGACGATAGCGAGCAGGGCCCAGACCACGACTTCCGGCCCCGCGCTGCCCGGTCCGGTGCCTTGCGTCGAGACGGTCGCGTTACGGATGGTGTTGGCGCTCATCCGCGCCTGGTCCTTGGCATATGCCATGCCCGCCAGCGTGAGCGAGGCACAAAGCACTGATCCACATATGATTTTTTTCATGATACCCCCCGGTTTTCAGACAGCGCGGTGACCATGAGGGACGGACCCCGCAGGATCACGCGCGCCGATATTTTCGGATTATATCACGACTCTGTCATTTTGCGCATGGAAATTGTCGCGGGTGGTTGTCGCCCGTGCCGGGCGCGCCCCGCACCTGTCACCGTTTCGCGCGCATCCGGGGTGTCAGTGGCCGTAGCCCATCCCGACGATGATCATCAGCAGCATCAGCGGGATGATCAACCGGGTGCTGTCCCCGGAGGCATCGACCGTTTCGGCGACGACGACCTCGGGCGCGACCACGGGATCGCTGAGCGTTCCGGCAAGGCTGGGAGAGGCCGCGACGATGGCGGGATGTTTCAAGTCATGTTCCCCGAATTCGAGTCAGCAGCGCCACAGGCGCAAGCGGTCGGTTTTGCCGGCGTCAACTGTTGGGTGGCGTTGTCGCCGCTCGGGCGTTAGGCTGTTGCTGTAAAGACATCAGTGGATTCAAGCAACGAGACATTTCATGGCAACCAAGTCAGCCCCGCGCAAGCCGGCAACGAAACCAGCGCCCGCGCGCGACACGACCGCGACGACCCCGACGACCGCGCGCAAACCGGCAGAGCCAAGGGCCGTGCCCGCCGCGCCTGTGGTGGTCGCGGAGACCCCGGCGGACCTGGCGCAGCCCGATCTCAAGCGGCAGGAATTGCTGGCGCAGGTGGTGGCGCGGTCGGAGGTGAAGAAGAAATTCGCCAAGCCGGTGCTCGAGGCGGCGCTGGCGCTCATTGGCGAGGCGCTGGCCGAGGGGCGCGACCTCAACCTCGCGCCGATGGGCAAGGTCAAGATCAACCGCACCAGGCAGATGGCCAATGGCCGGGTCATGGCTGCCCGCATCCGCCAGAACAATCGCCGCCTCGCGGATGGTGCCCCGGGCGATGACACGGACGCGAAAGAGGGTGTTGCAGACCCCGCGAATGGACGCTAAAGAGCCGCTCACGGGTGATTAGCTCAGTGGTAGAGCGCTTCGTTCACATCGAAGATGTCGGAGGTTCAAATCCTTCATCACCCACCATTCCAACCCTTGCGAATAGCGTGAAACCGTTGCAAGCCACGGCGTCCGGTCGTCCTCTGGTGCAGGGTTGACGGCACGGCCTCATCTTCGCGGCGGGCGGGGCCGGTCTTGTTAGCCGCACCGGGTGCTTTCATGAGGTGTTGATCCCGGCCTTCGAGGCCGCTGCGATGCGCCATAATCTTCGCTGTAAACGTTGTTGGGTGACACTCATTATTACAGTGATGCCGGACCACCCGAACCTGTGGCGGAAGTTGCCGAATGGGCCCTGGAAAATAGGGGTTTGCGCGCTGTCGCGAGAGGCGGTTGGGCACGGGGTGAAGTTTGCAGTGGTGGTGGGACGCTGCCTTTGCACGATGATCATGGGCACGTTCCGCGCGCATGGCGGCCGTTTCTCGAAGTGGTGCAAGGAGAACCGCGTCGCTCCGGGGGCCGCGCGCAACGCCACGTTCGGGCAGGCGCGCGACCTGCCGGTGATCGAGGCGACGCGTTTCTCGGTCAGGGCGAGCCGGTCCGCGACCGCGAGCGGCTCGTCCGGACCCTTGACCTGCGCCCGGCGGGCTGAGGCCTCTGGTCACACCGGACCGGAACATCCTGTGGCACCATCCTGCTCCTGCCTGACGGTCGTTCGCGGCAGAGGTCAGGCGCGTTTGATCAAGCGGATCAGGAACAGCAATATCACGGCTCCGATCGTTGCATGGATGATCGCACCGGCAATGCCGGACCCGATACTCAAGCCCAGTTTCGGCAGAATGAGGCCGGCCAGGAATGCGCCGACGATGCCGATCACGATATTGCCAAGCAGACCATAGCCGTACCCCTTCACGATCAGCCCCGCGAGCCAACCGGCCACCGCTCCGACCAGCAGTATTACTAACAGACTTTCGAGTGCCATTCTGGGTCCTTCCCCTTGTGTGTAAAGCAATCCGATGCTTCGACCGTTGCACGGCCCGGGCTCGTATTGCATCCGATTTCAACCGCGTGGGTGCCGCAGCCTTTGCGGATAAAGATCAGCGCCTGACCACACGGTGATTCGCACGCCAACACTACCATTGATAGTGTCATCGGGTGGTGCGCAATGATCAAAGGCACGTCTCCGAGACGAAAACGCGAAAATCCCATGAAACTCGAACTCGACGTCACCACCGGCCGCGCGGCTCGCGCTACGCCGGGGCTTCGCGCGCGGTCTCTTGCACCACGGAACGGGACACCGCCCCGAACGTTGACACCGCCGGTCCATGTCATGTCCTGAAATTGGTTGCCAGCGTCTTCACCGTAAAACACTTTAAACTCTGCTGTCACGTTACAGTCACGCTACACATTCCAACCGGGGTGGAGGCCCACGGAGGAGAATCCACGGATTGACACAAAAGGGGAACACTAGTAGAACGAACGCAGAGTATCAAATCGGAGGTCGGGATGCTGACCAGAAAACAACGCGACCTGCTCGATTTCATCCACACGCGCGTGCAGCGCGACGGTGTGCCGCCAAGCTTTGACGAAATGCGCGAAGCCCTTGATTTGCGGTCGAAATCAGGGATTCACCGGCTGATTACGGCGTTGGAGGAGCGCGGATTTATCCGGCGCTTGCCGCATCGCGCCCGTGCCATCGAGATCGTGCGCTTGCCCGACATGATCGCCGATCAGGGGCAGGCCGGGTTCGTGCCGCAGGTGATCGAGGGGGATCGCCAGCCCACCCCGCCACAGCCCGCCAACGCCCTGCCGGTCGAAACGGGCGCTGCCATCTCGCTGCCGGTGATGGGCCGTATCGCCGCCGGCACGCCGATCGAGGCGATCGCCCATGCCAGCCACAATGTCTGCGTTCCCGCCGACATGATTTCGGGGCGCGGCGACCACTACGCGCTCGAAGTCAAGGGCGATTCCATGATCGACGCGGGTATCAACAGCGGTGATGTGGTGATCGTGCGCGAAACCTCGGTGGCCGATAACGGCGATATCGTGGTGGCGCTGATCGAGGATCATGAGGCGACGCTCAAACGGTTCTCGCGCCGGGGCCATACCATCGTGCTCGAGGCCGCGAACCCCGCCTACGAGCCGCGCGTCCTGCCCGAGGAGATGGTGCGCGTGCAGGGCCGTCTGGTCGGGCTCATCCGCACTTACTGATCCGGCCCCGGAGCCCAGGGCCGCCGCCCGGCCACCGCCGCAGCACTCGGCAACAGCGTGGCGTTCCCGTCGAGCGCCAGCGACCCGGTCGCGCGCAACGTGCGCGGCGCGGCCACGAGGCAGCCGCCCCCCGGCGGCGTCTCGGGATCGGCGCTCAGCACCAGGATATGCGCCGCACCGCATTCGAGCGGGCCGCGCGCGGCCGCGCGGCCCAGGCGCACCGTGACCGCGAAGGGGGCCAGAAGATCGTCGTGCCAGCGGGCATGGGCCTTTGCCTGCGAGACCGGGTCGCCGTCGTTCTCCAGCCAGTTGCGCGCCACGAACCCGGCCCCGCGCGGCTTGTTGAGCGCGCGGCCCGCCTCGGTCATCACCCCCACCAGCCCGCTGCTGTCGGCGATGAGCAGGGCAGGGCGCTCGGCCCCGGCCCAGAGCCACGCGGCCACCGCCACCGGGCCGAGGCCCAGCAGCCGCGCGCGCCCCTGCCACAGCACCACGAAGAGCGCGCCGAGCGCGATCAGCGGCAGCACCCCCGCGCCGGGGGCCACCACCGCGATCCGCGCCCCGTCGAGCGCCGCGGCCCAGCGCGCGACGCCGAGAATCCAGTCGAGCCCCAGCCCCATGACCCACAGCGCGAGACCGTCGAGCCCCAGCGGCAGGAGCAGCGCCGCGACCACCGCCGCGGGCATCACCAGCACCCCCATCAACGGCACGCTCAAAAGGTTGGCGGGCAGGCCGTATTGCGCCAACTGGTTGAAGTGGGCGGCCCCGACAGGTGCCGTGGCCGCCCCCGCCACCGCCGAGGAGATGACCACCGCCAGCACCGGGCGCAGCCAGCGCGGCCCCATCGGCACCTTCGCGTCGCGCAGCCAGCCGAACACGGCCACAAGCGCCACGGTCGCGGCGAACGACATCTGGAATCCGGGCCCCAGGAGCGCCTCGGGGCGCAGGCAGAGCACGATGATCGCCGCCACGGCGACGGCCCGCAGGCTGATGGCCCGGCGGTCGAGGATCACCGCCACCAGCATCACCGCGACCATGACAAAGGCGCGCTCGGTCGCGACGTTGCCGCCCGACAGGCCAAGGTATCCCGCGCCCGCGAGGATCGCGAGCCCGGCGGCGATCTTCTTGACGGGCCACAGCAGCGCCACCCCCGGCAAGGCCGCGAGCGCAAGGCGCGTGGCGGCAAAGATGAACCCGGCCAGAAGCCCCATGTGCAGCCCCGAGATCGCCAGCAGGTGGGCGAGGTTGGACAGGCGCATCGCCTCGAGCGTGTCCTGCGACAGGCCGGAGCGGTCGCCGGTCATGATCGCGGCGGCAAACGCGCCGGTCTGTCCCGGCAGGCGTGCGCGCACATGGTTGGCCAGCGCCATCCGGGTGCGAAACAGCCGCTGCGCGCCCGTCGCATCGGCCAGCGCCAGCACCGGCACGCGGGTATAGCCGACCGCGCCGATCCCCTGAAACCAGGCGTGGCGGCGGAAATCAAAGCCGCCGGGCTCGACCGGGCCGGAGGGGGGCGTGAGATGCGCGGTGGTCATCACCCGCAGCCCCGGCACCGCGTCAACGGCCCCGTGCCCCCCGTGCCCACCGTGAAGCGACAGCCGCACCCGCCGTGGCACGCGGTCGGGATCGACCCGGTTGAGCGTGACCCGGTCGAGCGTGAGCCGAAGCGCGTCCGAGGCCGAGCGGTCTATGGCCACGATCCGCCCCTCGACGGGGCCGTAATAGCGAAAGCCGAGCACCGGCCCCGACACCAGGTGCGTGCGCATCCCGGCGATGGCCAGCCCGGCGAGCAGCACCGCCAGCGCGCAGCCCAGCGGCCCCGACCATTCCCGGCCGCGCCACAGCGCCAGCGCCAGCGTCCCGGCGGCGAGCGCGCCGCAGGCGGCGAGCAGCGCGCCCGGCGGCTCGACCGGCAGGGCGAAATAGCCGCCGATGCCGCAGCCGAGCAGCACCGGCACCCAGGGAAACAGCGCCCCGCGCTGGAGGAGCCAGCCGCGCTCGATCATCTGAGGGATGCGCGCCACTTGTCTCCCTCCCGGCGGGCCGATAGACAGCCCGCATCCTCGCCGCCGCATCGTTAAGAAAAGGTTAAGCCCGCCCATGACGCATCAGGTCGTGACCCGTTTCGCCCCGTCGCCCACCGGATACCTCCATATCGGCGGCGCGCGCACGGCGCTTTTCAACTGGCTTTTCGCGCGCGGGCGCGGGGGCAAATTCCTGCTGCGGATCGAGGATACCGACCGCGCGCGCTCCACGCCCGAGGCGACGCAGGCGATCTTCGACGGGCTGGCGTGGCTGGGGCTCGACCATGATGGCGAGCCCGTGAGCCAGGCCGCCCGCGCGCCGCGCCATGCCGAGGTCGCGCATCAGCTTCTCGACGCGGGGCAGGCCTATAAATGCTTTGCCGACGCAAGCCGAGATCGAGGCCTGGCGCGAGGCCGCCCGCGCCGAGGGCCGCTCGACGCTCTACCGCAGCCCGTGGCGCGACGCCGATCCCGCCACGCACCCCGACGCGCCCTATGTCATCCGCATCAAGGCCCCGCGCGACGGCACCACCGTGATCGCCGACGCGGTGCAGGGCGAGGTGACGATCCGCAACGATCAGCTTGACGACATGGTGCTGTTGCGCAGCGACGGCACGCCGGTCTACATGCTGGCGGTGGCGGTGGACGATCACGACATGGGCGTGACCCACGTGATCCGGGGCGACGATCACCTCAACAACGCCGCGCGGCAGATGCTGATCTATCAGGCGATGGGCTGGCCGCTGCCGGTTTACGCCCATATCCCGCTCATTCACGGCCCCGATGGCAAGAAGCTCTCCAAGCGCCACGGCGCGCTCGGGGTGGAGGAATATCAGCGCATGGGCTACCCGGCGGCGGGGATGCGCAATTATCTCGCGCGGCTGGGCTGGAGCCACGGCGATGACGAATTCTTTACCGACGCGCAGGCGGTTGCGTGGTTCGGCCTCGACGGGATCGGAAAATCCCCCGCGCGGCTCGATTTCAAGAAGCTGGAGAATCTCTGCGGGCAGCATATCGCGGCGGGTGATGATGCTGCGTTGCAGCACGAATTGCAGGAATTTCTTGTCGCAACCGGCCAGCCGCCGCTCTCTGACGACAAGGTGATATTGTTGAAAAAGGCCATGTATTGCCTCAAGGACCGGGCCAAGACCTATCCAGAACTTCTTGATAAAGCAGCATTTATCATGGCGGATCGCCCGGTGGAGCCGGACGCGAAGGCGGCAGGACTGCTGGATGATGTATCCCGTGGTATGCTGACAGAATTGACGCCGCACCTGCAAAATGCTAAATGGACCCGAGACGTGCTTGAAGCTGTGGCGACCACCGTGGCCGAAGCGCACGGAATGAAATTCGGCAAGCTGGCGGGCCCCCTGCGGGCCGCGCTGGCCGGACGCACGGCAACGCCGAGCGTGTTCGACATGATGCTGGTCCTCGGGCGGGATGAAACCATCGCCCGGCTGACCGACGCGGCTTGCGACGAGGGGTGATCCTCTGGCAAGAAGAATGAGAGACCCAGCCCGGCACGCCGCAGGGTGTGGCCGGGCGCTGAGAGGGAGGACCCCCGATGTCAGACGAGAAACGATCCGCCAAGCTTGAAATCGCCGGCAAGACCTACGAGTTGCCGATACTCTCGCCGACGGCGGGGCCGGACGTGGTCGATATCCGCAAGCTCTATGGCACGGCGGGGGTGTTTACCTACGATCCCGGCTTCACCTCGACGGCAAGCTGCGACAGCACCATCACCTTCATCGACGGCGACAAGGGCGAGCTTCTGCATCGCGGCTACCCGATCGACCAGCTGGCCGGGAAATCGCATTTCCTCGAGGTCTGTTACCTGCTGCTTTACGGCGAACTGCCCTCGCCTGCGGAACTCGAGGATTTCGAGAGCCGCGTGACCAACCACACCATGCTGCACGAGCAGATGGTCTATTTCTTCCGCGGCTTCCGCCGGGATGCGCACCCGATGGCGATCATGGTGGGCGTGGTCGGCGCGATGTCGGCCTTCTATCACGACAGCACCGATATCAGCGATCCGTGGCAGCGCGAGGTGGCGTCGATCCGCATGATCGCCAAGATGCCGACCATCGCCGCCTGGGCCTACAAGTATTCCATCGGCCAGCCTTTCGTCTATCCGCGCAACGATCTTGATTACGCGTCGAATTTCCTGCGCATGTGCTTTGCCGTGCCGGCCGAGGATTACGAGGTCAACCCGATCCTCGCGCGCGCGATGGACCGGATATTTACGCTTCACGCCGATCACGAGCAGAATGCCTCGACCTCGACGGTGCGGCTGGCATCGTCGTCGGGGGCCAACCCGTTCGCCTGTATCGCCGCCGGGATCGCCTGTCTCTGGGGGCCGGCGCATGGCGGCGCCAATCAGGCGTGTCTGGAAATGCTGCGCGAGATCGGCACGCCCGACCAGATCCCCGACTACATCGCGCGGGCCAAGGACAAGGACGATCCGTTCCGCCTGATGGGCTTTGGCCACCGGGTCTACAAGAATTTCGACCCGCGCGCCAAGGTCATGAAGCAATCCGCCGACGAGGTGCTCGAACTCCTCGGTATCGAGAACAACCCGACGCTTCAGGTCGCCAAGGAGCTCGAGAAACAGGCGCTGGCGGATGACTACTTCACCGACAAGAAGCTGTTCCCGAATGTCGATTTCTACTCGGGCATCATCCTCGAGGCGATGGGCTTCCCGACCTCGATGTTCACGCCGATCTTTGCCGTGTCGCGCACCATCGGCTGGATTTCCCAGTGGAAGGAAATGATCACCGATCCGCAGCTCAAGATCGGCCGCCCCCGGCAGCTCTACCAGGGCGCAACGCTGCGCGACTACGTGGATATCGAGAAGCGCTGACGCCGATGCAGGCCATGCCGGAAGAAAAGCCCGCGATATGCGGGCTTTTCCTTTCGGGTGGCTCGGGTGCGACGGGCCGCCATGCCGGCGCGTGCCGTCTTTGAGAGCATGGCGTCGGTCCGTGATTGGCCTTGAGCGGACGTTGGGGTGAGCCGCGCAGCGCCCGACCGCGGGTGGGCGCTCCGACGGTGAGATGATGCGCTTTATGGTGCGGCATACTCCAACGTTCTCAATAACTTGAAACGTTGAATAGGCCGCCCGTCACGCCAAAGGCGTGCCGCTATATCGGCGCACCTCCGGTGCGACCGGCTGCCGGAGGCATGCCTCTGGCATGACCGCTGCGCGGCGGTGCCTTGCGGCACCTTGTCTCATACTTCTGGTGGCTTTTGTGCGAATGTGGGGTCAGTGGCCACCATGTTCGGCATGGCGGCCACTGGCGGTGGTTGGATCGTTTCGCACCCGGTCATGGAGGACCGTAATCAAGTGAGATCGACCACCGTCTTCGCCTGAGGCCTGAACGGATACGCAGCAGCTCGACGGCTCTGCACGACAAGCATAGGACAGCGAAGATGAACAATGATACCATCGGCGTCGACATCTCGAAAGCCCATCTCGACGCGCACCGCCTCACGACCGGCGAGCGCGCCCGGTTTGACAATACCGCCACCGGGTTCAAAGCGCTCAAACGCTGGCTCGGTGCGGCACAACCAGACCTGATCGTCTTCGAGCCGACCGGTCCCTGCCACCGCGATTTCGAGGCGGCCTTCGCCGGGCACCTGCCGCTTTGCAAGGTCAACCCGCTTCAGGCGCGGCGCTTCGCGCAAGCGCATGGCACGCGGGCCAAGACCGATGCCGTGGACGCGGCCATGCTGGCGCTCATGGGGCGGGCGCTGGAGTTGGTCCCGGACCGGCCCACGGATGAAATCCAGATCGTTCTCAGGGACTTGCGCGTCGCCCGCTCGGGCCTCGTGCGCGACCGGACCGCCCTGATGAACCGGCTTGCAGCGGCGCGGCTGCCGCTCGTCCGGCGGCTCGTGAAGGCGCGTCTCGCCCAGGCCGAGCGCCAGATCGCCGCGCTCGACGCCGAGATCGACGCCTGCCTCGACGCCTGCCCCAAGCGCCGACGCGCCGCGCAGATCCTCACCTCGATCCCCGGAATCGGACGCATCACCGCGCGCACCATCCTCGCGGAATGTCCCGAAATCGGCACCCTGCGTCACAAGCAGATCGCCGCCCTCGCCGGCCTCGCGCCGATGACGCGACAGTCAGGTGCGTGGCAGGGCAAGGCGAGGATCAGCGGCGGGCGCAGGCACCTGCGCGAGGCCCTCTTCATGCCCGCCCTCGTCGCGATGAAGAAAAACCCCGACCTCAGTGCCAAATACGACCGGCTGCGCGAAGCCGGAAAACCCCACAAGGTCGCGCTTACAACCCTCATGAGAAAGCTCATCCAACTCGCCAACACGCTCGTAAGCGAGGACAGGACATGGCAACCAAAACCCGCTTGACCCGGACGGATACTTGATTCCGCGCAAGGGGCTTTGCCTTGAATGGCGGCGACAGGCCATCAGCCGCCGACACTCGTGGCGCGTCCTGTCACACCCGATCAACCGCCATAGGCCGCGCTCCACCGCTCGATCAGCGCCCGTTGCAGCCGTTTGGCGCGGCCGTTCCAGCCGCGCGCGCCGGGCGGGCGCTCGTCGCGGGTGGGGTCGATGCGGCTGCGCAGGCTGTCGCTTGCTGTCAGCACGGCAAACACCATGTCGCGCCCGCCCGGCGGCGTCACGTATCCCGCCAGCGTGCTCACGAAATAAAGCGTGCCGGTCTTGGCCTGAACCTTGTGACCCCGCACCGCCTGCCCCCGCGCGTCGCGCAGCGCGCTCTCGCGCAGCAGCGGGCGCAGCGCCGCGCGGCGCTGCGCCGCCGCCAGCGCCCGCGCCATATCCGTGGCCGAGAGCCGCGAGCGGTCGCTCAGCCCCGAATGATCGCGCAGGTCGGTGTTCTTCATCCCCAGTGTGGCCCTGGCCCAGCCGGTCATCTCGCGCGCCGAGGCCGCGAGGCTCAGCGGCCGCCCGCGCCTGCGCGCGCTCGCCGTCATGCCCACCATCTCGGCGGTGATGTTGGTGGAATAGCGCAGCATCCCGCGCAGGATGTCCGCCAGCGGATCGCTTTTGTGGGTGATTAGCGTGGTCCCCTTGGGCAATACGCCCTCGATCTCTTTGGGGTCCGTCAGCACGATGCCCTGCGACCGCGCGAAGGTGGCGAACACCTCGCCGGCGTAGAGCGCGGGCTTGCGCACCGGCAGCCACCGCGCCCCGCCGCCGCCCAGCGCACCGCGCGCCACCGTCCAGTCGTCATGCCCGCCCGCGTCGCGGTAGGCATAGACCGGCGCGCGGCGATCGGCGACGCGCATCCGCGCCACCGTCACGTCGGGCCGGTAGCGCCCCGAGCGCGCATCCATCGAGATGGCATATGTCCCGCCCGCGCGTTTCCATTCGAAATGCACCCGGTTGTAGTTGAGGCTCAGCCCCGACACCGCCGGGTTATAGCCTGCATGGACGGGTTGGTGCTCGTAGATCGCATGGGCGTAGGGCAGGGCCCCGCCCCAGACGCGGAAGCTGCCTGTGACCTCGCGCACGCCCGCGCGCTTGAGCGCCGCGGCCATGTCGGCCAGCGCGTTCGTGTCGAGTGTCGGATCGCCGCCGCCCGCCAGCACCAGATCGCCCCTGAGCACGCCCTCCGTGACCGGCCCGGTGGCCACGAGGCGGGTCTCGAACCGGTGCCCCGCGCCGAGCGTTTCCAGCGCGTAGAGCGCCGTCACCGCCTTGGTGACGCTCGCCGGTGGCAGGCCGGTGCCCGCCGCCCGCGATTCCAGCACGTCGCCGGTGGCCGCGTCCAGCACCGCATAGCCCACCTCGCCCGACAGGTTCGCCCCGGCAATCAGCGCCTCGGTCGCCGCGGCACCGCCCGCCGCGCGCACGCCCGCCGGGCGCATCACCGGGCGCAGCGAGACCGCCGGGGCCTCTGCCAGCGCGGGCGTGGCCAGCGCGGCAAGCGCCGACGAAAGGAAAAGGCGTCTGGAAACGGGCTGTGTCATGGCGCGACCGTAACCGGATCGCGGGGCCGCGCGCAATCGGCTTTGTCCCTGCGACGGCTCACTTTTCCGCGCCCCCCGCGCCCCGCGCCCGCAGCGCGCTCGACGAGATGTCGGTCATCGGCACGTTGACGAAACACCACGCCGGGGCCTCGGCGCGGCCCAGAACGTGGCTCGCCCGCCCCTTGATCCGTGCCCCCGCATAGACGCGCGCCGCATGTGACAGCCGCGCCGAGATGCGCTGACCGGGGCGCGCCAGCACCCCCACCGGCACCCGCTCCATGATGCTGCGCCAGTCCTGCCAGCGGTGCAACTGCGCCAGGTTGTCGGCCCCCATCAGCCACACGAACCGCCGCCCCGGCGCGATCGCCGTCAGCGCCGCCAGCGTGGCCGCCGTGTGGCGCGTGCCAAGGCGGGCCTCGATATCGGTCACGTCGATGCGCGGATGAGTGGCCAGCGCCCGCGCCGCCGCCATCCGCCCGGCCAGGGGGGCGGGGCCGTGCGCCTTGAGCGGGTTGCCGGGGCTCACCAGCCACCACAGCCGGTCCAGCCCGAAGCGCTTCAGCGCCTCGCGGCTGATATGCAGGTGGCCCGAATGGGGCGGGTCGAACGAGCCGCCCAACAGCCCGATCACCTGCCCGGGGCGCGAGGGCGGCAAGCCTTGGATCATGCGCCCCTCATTGCCACAGCGCCGCGCCAAGTAAAGCGGAATCCGCGCTCAGCGGTCCGGGCCGGCGTCAAGGTCGACGGTCGCGCGCTCCTGCACCAGCCGCCAGAAATTGCCCTCGTCGGGATCGAGATTTCGCGCCGGGTTGCCGGGCTCGGCCCCTGACACGATCACCTCGGCCATGTCGTGCAGCACCTCGGGGTTCTGCTTGAAATAATTGTGGCTCGATCCCCCCACCACGCCGCTCACGTTGATGAAATGCACGTTGCGGATGGATTTGAAAATCTCGCGCTCGGACGCGCCCAGCTGACCGAAGGAGATCCGCCCGAACCGCACCCCGGCCAGCAGCACCTGCGCCAGCCCCAGCGCGCTGTCGCCGGGGTTGATATAGACGGTGATCCGGCCAAAGGCAGGCCCGAACCGCTCGGCGATGAGGCGCTGGCGCGCGATCGAGAAATCGAGATCGGGGGCGGCGAGAATCAGGTTGTCGACCTTCAGGCTTGCCCGCGGGTCGCGTCCGGCGGCGCGCTCCGCGATCACCATCTCGCGCAGCGCGGTGGTCACCACCTGGCTGCCCCGGCTGTGGGCCACCACATGGATGCGCCGCAGACCGGGCACGCTTGCGAGGACGCGCAGCGTCTGCTTGAGGTGGAAAATCGAGAATTCCCCGCTCTCGCGGTCCTTGAAATAGGCGAATGCGCCGGGGTTGCCCGCGGGCCAGCTAAACGCCACCGGCACCGTGGTGGCTTCGGTCGCCTCCCACAGCCGCGCCAGCGTCTCCATCGTGTCATCGAACCGGCTGTTGAAGCCGTGGACATAGAACAGGATATCGCGCCGTCCGCTGTCGCGCAGGGCGCGCGCCAGCGCGTCGCGCATCGCCGCCTCGGCGCGGGCCTGCGCGCGGGCGGCCTGCGGTTCGGTCACGGGCTGCCCGCCCTGCACCGAAAACGGCAGGGGCGTGGACGGAAACACCACCGTCTCGCGCGCGGCGCGCAGGCGCGGCGCGTCGCCGGTGTCGATATCCGCCACGCCAAAGCGCATCGCCGGATTGCGCCGCACGGTAAAGCGCCGGGCGTCCGCGCCCGCGTCCTCGATCACGCGGTCGCTCACGAAATGGAACGCGGGCGGCTCTGCCGTGTCCTCCTGCAGCACTGCCACATCGCGCGCCCCGCCGCAGGCGGCGAGCGTCACCAGCACAAGGATCGCGACAAGGCGGCGCACGGGCTCTCCTCTTCCTGGGTTACCTTATGCCCGCCGGGCCGCTGACGGCAAAGCCGAAATCGCGCCGCCAGCGGCGTGATCCGTGGATCGGTCGAATTTTTCGCATTTCCCGGCGCGGCGGCGGCGGGGGACCACGGGCTGTTAACCGCTTGCGGCTAGGGTCGGGCCACGAAGAGGAGGCTTGGGGCCGCATGACGGATGATTTTGCCAGCGGTGATCTTGCCAGTGAAGATTTTGCCAGTGAAGATTTTACCGGTGATCAGGCGGGGCAGGGGCTCTTTGCCCGCATCGTCGCCGATGCGCATGACGCCATCGTGGTGCAGGACATGGCGGCGCGAATCGAATGGGTCAACCCGGCCTGCGAACGGCTCTACGGCTGGTCGCTGGCGGAAATGCGCGGGCGCAAACCGCAGGAATTCCTGCTCCCGCCCGAGGCGCGGCCCACGGCGGACGAGATCGCGCGCTTTCGCTATGATCCGGGCAGCGCGCTCTTCCGCCGCTACCGGCTTGGCCGCCACGTGCGCCGCGACGGCACCACCTTCTGGACACAACAGAGCTTTGCGCTCATCGCCCCCGGCCCCGACCCGCAGGATCGCCGCGTCGTCATCACCTGCCGTGACGTGACCGATCAGGTGAGCACCGAAATGGCGCTGCGGCAGGTGCAGGTCGATCTGCGCAGCGCCGCGCATCACGACGATCTCACCGGGCTCGCCAACCGCAAGCGTCTGGCCGAGCATCTCGCCGAGCCCGCCCTGCGCGCCGAAATCGCCGGGGGCCGCGTCGGCGTTCTGGTGATCGACATCGACAAGTTCAAGGATATCAACGACACGCTGGGCCACGGCGCGGGCGACCGCACCCTGTGCCATGTGGCCCGCGCGCTGGCGCGCGCGGCAGCGCCGGGCGATCTCGCCTGCCGCACCGGCGGCGACGAGTTCATCCTCGTCTGCGCCCTGCCAGAGGGGGCGGCGGCACTTGGCGCGCGCGCCACGGACGTGTTGCGCGCGCTCACACATCAGCTCGTGTGGCTCGATCAGACCATCCGCATCGGTGCCTCCATCGGGGCCTGCGCGGCGGGCGAGGGGGCACAGACCGGCGAGGAGATGATCCAGTGCGCCGATGCCGCCCTCTTTGATGCCAAGGCGCGCGGGCGCGGCCGCGTGGTCCATTACACCGCCGATCTCGGCCGCGCGCAGCGCGCCCGCCAGACCCTCGCCCGCGACCTGCGCGAGGCGGTGAACGGCGATCAGTTCGCGATCCACCTGCAACCGCAACTGTCGCTGGCCTCGGGCCGCATCTGCGGCTGCGAGGCGCTGATCCGCTGGCACCACCCAACGCGCGGCCTGCTGGCACCGGCCGCGTTCCTCGACGCCGCCGACGGCCTCGGCCTCATGGCCGAGATCGACTACCGCTCGATGACGATGGCACTCGACGCGCTGCAATCGCTCGACGCGGCGGGCCATACCGGCCTCACCATGTCGATCAACGTCTCCGCCGCGATCCTCGCCGATGCCGATTACCCCGGCCTGCTGCACTGGGCGCTGCAAACCCGCGGCCTTCACCCCGGGCGCATCTGCGTCGAGGTGCTGGAGACCACCATCCTCGACGGCTCGCGCGCCGACGTGATGGGCGCGGTCGCCCGGCTCAAGCGGCTCGGCCTGCGCGTGGCGCTCGACGATTTCGGCACCGGCTACGCGGGGCTCTCGCACATGGCCAGCTTCGAGGTGGACGCGATCAAGCTTGACCGCTCGATGATCGCCCGGCTCGAACAGGACCCGCGCAACCGCGTCATCGTGCGCGCCATCATCCGGCTGTGCCGCCTGTTGCAGATGTCGGTGGTGGCCGAGGGGGTCGAGACCGAGGCACAGCGCGCCATGCTCCACCGTGCCAACTGCCCGGTGATCCAGGGCTACGGCCTCGCCCGCCCGATGCCGCTGCCGGCCCTCATCGATTGGCTGGGCACCCGCGCAGCCCGACCCGGCACCGACGCCTTCGCCACGCCACCACAGCCCGCCGCTCTGCCCGCGCCCCGCCCCGCGCGCGGCCATGCGCGCTGACCATTGCCCCCGGCCCCCGCGCCCGTTATCCCCGTGCCATCACGGATTTCCCCAACGGAGCGCGGATCATGGCAGCCTATCAATACGTCTACCACATGCAGGATGTGTCCAAGACCTATCCGGGCGGCAAGAAATGCTTCGAGAACATCCACCTCAATTTCCTGCCCGGCGTCAAGATCGGCGTCGTCGGCCCCAACGGCGCCGGTAAATCCACGCTCCTGCGCATCATGGCCGGGATCGACACCGATTTCTCGGGCGAGGCCTGGGCGGCAAAGGGGGCGCGGGTGGGCTACCTGCCGCAAGAGCCGCAGCTTGACGACGCGCTCGACGTGCGCGGCAACGTGATGCTGGGGGTGGCCGAAAAACAGGCCAAGCTCGACCGCTTCAACGAGCTCGCCATGAACTATTCCGACGAGACCGCCGACGAGATGGCGCAGCTCCAGGACGAGATCGACGGCGAGAACCTGTGGGATCTGGATTCCCAGATCGACGTGGCGATGGAGGCGCTGCGCTGCCCCCCCGACACGGCGGAGGTGGCCTCGCTCTCGGGCGGCGAGCGGCGCCGCGTGGCGCTCTGCCGGCTGCTCCTGGAGGCGCCCGACATGCTGCTTCTGGACGAGCCCACCAACCATCTCGATGCCGAAACCATCGCCTGGCTGCAAAGCCACCTGATCGACTACAAGGGCACGATCCTGATCGTCACCCATGACCGCTATTTCCTCGATTCGATCACCAGCTGGATTCTCGAGCTCGATCGCGGCCGCGGCATCCCCTACGAGGGCAATTACTCCGCCTGGCTCGAGCAAAAGGCCAAGCGCCTCGCGCAGGAGGCCCGCGAGGACAAGTCCAAGCAGAAGACGCTGGAACGCGAACTGGAATGGATGCGGCAGGGGCCAAGGCCCGCCAGGCCAAGCAGAAGGCCCGGATCAACGCCTATAACGAGCTGGCGGGCCAGTCCGAGCGCGAGCGCGTGGGCCGCGCGCAGATCGTCATCCCCAACGGCCCGCGCCTCGGCTCACAGGTGATCGAGGTCGAGGGGCTGAAAAAGGCGATGGGCGACAAGCTTCTGATCGAGGATCTCAGCTTCTCGCTGCCGCCCGGCGGCATCGTCGGCGTGATCGGCCCCAACGGCGCGGGCAAATCGACGCTGTTCCGGATGCTCACCGGGCAGGAGGAGCCGGACGCTGGCACCATCACCTACGGCGACACCGTCAAGCTGTCCTATGTCGATCAGTCCCGCGACGACCTCAGCCCCGACGAGACGGTGTGGGAATCGATCTCCGGCGGGGCCGAGGTGATCGTGCTCGGCGACGCCCAGATCAACTCGCGCGCCTATTGCGGCGCGTTCAACTTCAAGGGCGGCGACCAGCAGAAGAAGGTCTCGCTGCTGTCGGGCGGCGAGCGCAACCGCGTCCACATGGCAAGGCTGCTGAAAGAGGGCGGCAACGTGCTGCTGCTCGACGAGCCGACCAACGATCTCGACGTCGAAACCCTGCGCGCGCTCGAGGACGCGCTGGTGGATTTCGCCGGCTGCGCCGTGGTCATCTCCCACGACCGCTTCTTCCTCGACCGCATCTGCACCCACATGCTCGCCTTCGAGGGCGAGGCCCATGTGGAATGGTTCGAGGGCGACTTCTCGGCCTACGAGGAAGACAAGAAGCGCCGGCTGGGGCCGGACGCGCTGGAGCCGAAGCGGGTGAAGTACAAGAAGTTTGCGAGGTGAGGGGGATGCTCCGCGCCAACGAAACTTCACGCTCGCGTGGAAGCGTTTGGCAAAGACGAAGTGCGCGCTGGACTCGGTTTAATTTGATTGTAAGAAGCCGAAGCGTGAATTATATTGAACCTCAATCCCAAAGGGGTGAAAATGCAACGTAACAATCTCTATAAATTTATTTTTTTCGGCACAGCGTTCCGGTATCTTATGGATCTACGTCCTCACTCAGATATAAGATCAGAGGTAGGCCTCTGGAAAGATTGACTTTGTTCTTTCTTTTTTAAGTAGAAAATAGCATGAAGTATGCCTTAACGCTGCTTGGGAGCTTCTGATTTTTAGAAAAGAATTAGAGAAAAAAGTAGCAACGATCACCAAATGCATTCATGCACACGCACGCAAGCTGAAGCTTTCAGAAATAGTGCAATAATATGAAGGCCTGACTGCATTAGCCGAGTTCCGCTGAGGTATTTGCGTATTTTCCACAAGATAAAGCGCTATAAATTGGAAAGTTTATTTGCAGAACCTGAAAGATCTCGGCCATGCAACCTTCGCACTTCTCACTGAAGATGCTAAAGTAGAACTTTAGAGAAGCATGCGCCCGTATCGCCGTGGAGAGACCGACAGCTGCCGCCTTTCATTTAATGAAGAGGGACCGAGGCAACACTGAAAAAGCTATATTTTTCCGTGTGCAAAGAGAATGTGAACACGATTCCTGCCATGTGGGCCGATATGGTATCGCATCTGAGACCAACGTGGAGCGCTAAGATGAAGCAACAAAGGGAATGCTCGATATATTTCGCCAGGTTTCCGAAATCCAATTGCACATCCAGAAAAGATTTATTCAATCGACGAAGCTCAAGATTTGTTAGGCACGACTCTGTCAGATCGCCACTCTCCTTGTTAATCGACCAGTGTTATCAAAGCCCAGAAGAGAATTAATCGATTGCATCGATTACTGCGATGAATGTGGATTTTGAGCAAGCGTAAGGCGGGCAAGTCCTGCCCACCAGCCTCGACCTGCGCTGCGGTGGGCAAAATCGCCCACCTGACCTTTCTGTCGGACAGAACCGGGCCGTCATTGGCATCTCGGGTGTTATCAGAGCCGCGCGATTGCCGATGCGCGCGGGGCGATCCGACGGGTGAGCGGGGCACTTTATCTCGCCACATCCGCAAAACCTCGATCCGGCGCGCCCAGCCTCACCAAATCGCCGCCGCGTGGGGGCGCGTCGGCGATCGCGCGGCGGCGCTGCGCCGCCTCTATTCCGGCGCGAGTTTCGCGTAAGGTTTCTGCGGAGTTCCGATCACATGCATGAAAGGTTGGGTGCGAGATGGAAGAGCGTTTGATACCCTACATGACAACGGACGAGGAGGCCGAAGCCTTCCTCGATCAGGATCTTTCCGACCTCGATTTTACCGAGTTCCAGCCGCTGGACTGACCGCGCGCGTCAGCCAATCGCGCGGCTTGGGGACTAGGTAGGGAGAGGCTCAGCTCTCCTCCGGCGTCTCCGCCCCCTCTCCCGCCACCCGCTTCGCCAGATACGCATCCAACTGCACCTCCCCCGCGATCTTCATCTGTGCCCATGTCCGCAGCAGCCGGTTGATCCGCGCGTGGTAGCCGCGCCCCATGCCGCGATAGAACCGCGCCACCGAGCGGTCGAGATAGAGCGTCACCTTCTCGCGCGGCTCCTCCACGTCGAGATCGGCCTCCAGCGTGTGCCAGGCGTCGGGCACTTCCTCGGGCAGGGTCGCGGTGATCCAGCCGTCGCGGTTCAGGTGGATGAGGTCGCGCATCAGCGTGTCGCGGGCGAGGCGTTCGGTCTTGGTCATGCGGGCCATGCGGGGTCTCCGGTTGGGTCGGATCACCCTCGCGCGGGAGCGGTTAACGCCGCCCTCACCCCGCGCGCGCCCGCACCGCCGCAATACCGACGCGATACCGACGCGATGCAGCCCGTCATTTTCACCCGTCTCCCGGCACCGGCAGCGCCCCCTCGCTCTCCGGGGCCAGTTCCTCGAAATCGAAATTGTCCAGCCGCCGCGCCCGGCGTCCGGCCTTGTCGGCGGAGGTCTTGATCTCCTCGATATCCCTGGCCGCCTGGCTGAAATGCCGGTCGAGATTTTCCACCCGTCCCCCCAGCCGCTCGACATCCGCAAACAAGAGCGCCAGCTCCCGCCGGATCGCCCCCGCCTGCGCGCGCATCCGCGCATCCTTGAGGATCGCGCGCATGGTGTTGAGGGTCGCCATGCAGGTGGTGGGCGACACGATCCACACCTTCGCGGCAAAGCCGTCGCGCACCACCTCGGGGAAATTCGCGTGCAATTCCGCATAGATGGCCTCGGATGGCAGGAACATCAGCGCGCCGTCGGCGGTCTCTCCCTCGACGATGTAGCGCTCGGAAATGTCGCGGATATGCTTGCGCACCGAGGCGCGCAGCAAGCGCCCGGCCTCCGTCGCCTCGGCATCCGTGGTGGCCCGGCGCAGCGCCTCGTAGGCCTCGAGCGGGAACTTGCTGTCGACGCAGATGGGGCCCGGGGGCTCCGGCAGGTGGATGAGGCAATCGGCGCGCCGCCCGTTGGGCAGCGTGGCCTGCAACGTATAGCTGTCCGACGGCAGCGCCTTGGTGACGATATCGGTGAGCTGTATCTCCCCGAACGCGCCGCGCGTCTGCTTGTTGCTGAGGATATCCTGCAAGGACAGCACGTCCCCCGACAGCTTGGTGATATTGTCCTGCGCGCGGTCGATCACCTGCAACCGCTGCTGCAATTCGCCCAGGGATTGCGCCGTGCGCCGGGCCGAGCCGTGCAGGTTTTCGTTCATCTTTTCCGTGACTTGCGCGAGCCGCTTTTCCATCAGGTTGAGCATGTTCGCCTGCGCCGCCGCCTGCGCCTCGGAGACGTGGTTGAGCCCGCCGGCAAGCTGATGCTGCCCGTCCGACAGCCCCTGCACCCGCTCGCCGAGATGCGCCATCTGCCGGGCGAGCGGTTGGGTCATCCGCGCCGAACGATTGGCCGCCCGCAGCGCGAGAATGAGCAGCACAAGGATCAGCAGGAGCCCCCCGCCCGCGATCAGCGCGGCGAGGGTGAGCGGGTCTGAGGCGTCGAGCGTGACAGGGCCGATCTGGATCATGTGCGCCCGAAAAGCCGCTCGATATCCGTCAGTTGCAATTCCACGTAGGTGGGCCGCCCGTGGTTGCACTGGCCCGAAAGCGGCGTGCGTTCCATCTCGCGCAGCAGCGCGTTCATCTCGTCGGCGCTCATCCGCCGGCCCGAGCGGATCGAGCCGTGACAGGCCATGCGCGACAGCACCGCGTCGATCCGCGCGCCGAGCAGCCCGCTTGTCCCTGCATCGTGCAATTCGTCGAGGATGTCGCGCAGGAGCGCCCCGGCGTTCACCTCGCCCAGTATCGCCGGGGTCTCGCGCACGGCGATGGCCCCCGGCCCGAACGCCTCGATCCCGAGGCCGAGGGTGGCGAGAGCGTCCGCATGGCCGAGAAGCCGCGCGCAGTCGGCCTCGGACAGATCCACGATCTCGGGGATGAGCAGCGCCTGCGCCGCGATCCCGCGCGCCATCTCGCGCTTGAGGCGTTCATAGACGAGGCGTTCGTGGGCGGCGTGCTGATCGACGATGACCATGCCGGTCTCGGTCTGGGCGATGATGTAATTCTCAAAGACCTGCGCGCGCGCCGCCCCGAGGGGCAGGGCGGTGGCCTCGGTCGTCTCCGGGGCCGCCTCGGCCCGCGCGCTCCAGCCCTCCGTGACTTCGGCGAAACCGGGGGCCTGCGCCTGATAGGCCGCCCCCCGCGCCTGCGCCGAAGGGCGATCCATCTGGTAGACATGGCCGGGGTTGGGCGCGCGGAAGGCGCCGAGCGTCGCGCCTGCCACGGTGCTTGACGCCCGATGCCCCGCCTCGGCCAGCGCGTGGCGCAGCCCCGAGACGATGAGGCCGCGCGCCACGCCCGGATCGCGAAACCGCACCTCGGCCTTGGCGGGGTGGACGTTCACGTCCACCAGCGCCGGATCACAGTCGATGAAGAGCGCCGCCGCCGGGTGCCGGTCGCGCGCGAGCACGTCCTGATAGCCCGCGCGCAGCGCCCCCGTCAGCATCCGGTCGCGCACGGGCCGCCCGTTGACGAACAGGAACTGCGCCACCGCCGCGCCCCGCGAATAGGTGGGCAATGCCGCCAGCCCGCCAAGGTGCAGCCCCTCGCGCGTGGCATCAAGGCGCAGAGCGTTATCGGCAAACCCGGCCCCGAGGATGCGCCGCAGCCGCGCCTCGAGCGCGTTGAAGAGATCGCCCGTCTCGGCCTCGGCGCGGAACGTCACGCGCCCCTCGCCGCCGCCCGAGACATCGCGCAGGGTGATCCCCACCCCGGGTGCCGCCATCGCGAGGCGCTTCACGGTGTCGGAAATCGCCTGCGCCTCGGCGCGGTCGGTGCGCAGGAACTTGAGCCGCGCGGGCGTGGCGTAAAAGAGATCGCGCAGGGTGACGGTGGTGCCGCGCCCGCGCGCCACCGGCTTCACCTCGCCCATCCGCCCGCCCGCCACCGTGATCTCGGCGGCGTCAAGGCCCTCGGCGCGCGACGCGATCGACAGCCGCCCGACCGCGCCGAGCGACGGCAAGCGCCTCGCCGCGAAAGCCGAAGGAGTGGATATCGAGCAGGTCCGAGCCGTCGATCTTGGAGGTGGCGTGGCGGGCCAGCGCGAGGGCCAGATCCCCGGGCGCGATGCCGCAGCCATCGTCGCTCACGCGGATGAGCGTCTTGCCGCCATCGGCCACCGCCACCTCGATCCGGCTGGCCCCGGCATCGAGCGCGTTTTCCACCAGTTCCTTGACCGCCGAGGCGGGCCGCTCGATCACCTCACCGGCGGCGATGCGGTTGACCGCCGCCTCGTCAAGCTGGCGGATCGCGGGGCGTGGGGCGCTTATATTGGGTGTGGGGCTGTTCATCCCGCAAGACTTAGCATGATCGCGGGCGATTCTGCCAGAGCGGCGTTGCCCTCAACCGGCGATCCGCGCCGCCTGCCGCAGCCCCAGCGCCTGAATGGTCAGCGACGGGGCCTCGCCGCCGCCCGAGCCGGGAAACACGCTCGCATCGGCGATCCACAGGTTGGGGTGGTCGTGGCTGCGCCCCCAGGCATCAGTGACCGAATTGGCGCTGTCGATCCCCATGCGCGCGGTGCCGAAGACATGGGTGGCGGTGAACCGGTCCCACGATCCGAATTCCTCGACCGGGGCCTCGGCCCCGGCCTCCCGCAGCAGGTGGCGGGCGGTCCGTGCCATGTGGTTCAAGAGCGCGAGGCTGTTGTCGGTCAGCACCGAATGGATCACCGGCAGCGGCACGCCGTCGCCATCGGTCCGGCTGTCCGAGAGCGTCACGCGGCTGCGATCATCGGGGAGGACCGCGCCGGTGGCCCCGACCGAAATCGCGCTGCCGAACACCGCGCGCAGCCGCGCCTTGAGGTCGCTGCCGAAGCCCGAAAGCAGCCGCGTGGCATAGGCGGCGGGGCCCGTGAGGCCGATTTCCTGCACCGCCGAGGTATAGCGGCAGCCGCCCACCGCGCCGGGCACCGCCCCCGGCGCGTTCTCGGCCCACGAGATCGCGTCGGCGGGCAGGCCCATATGGCTGTTGGAGAGGCCCGGCAGCAGCGCGGTCGAGGTCCACGACAGGGTTTCCATGAAGTTGCGCCCAACCAGCCCCGAGCCGTTGGCCACGCCCTCCGGCGCGTCGGAGCCGTGCGAGGCAAGCAAGAGCCGCGGCGTCTGCACCGCCCCCGCGGCGAGGATCAGGGTCGGTGTCTCCTGACGGTGGCTTGTCCCGGCGTGGTGATAGTGCACGGCGGCCACCTGCCCGGAGCGCGCCATCTCGATCCGTGTCACGCGCGCCCGGGGATCAGCGTCAGGCGTCCCGTTGCCTCCGCGCGCCGCAGGAATGTCACATCTGCCGACCCTTTGTCGCCCAAGGGGCAGCCGCGCGAGCACTGTCCGCAATAGTTGCAGGGCGGTCGCCCGTCATGGGGCCGCGACAGCGCCGCGCGCGCATTGGCGTCGAACGGCAGGCCGATCCGCGCGCCCGCCTGCACGAGCCGCCGTGCCGCAGGGCTGAGCGGATGGGCGGGCTGCGGATAGGGGGACGCGCGCCAGCGCGCCCCGGTCTCCTGCGGCCCGGCCACGCCGATCAGCGCCTCGACCTCGGTGTAGAACGGCTCCAGTTCGTCATAGCCCAACGGCCAGTCGGCCCCGGCCCCGTGATCGCGCGCCAGCCTGAAACTCTCCGGGTGCAACCGGTGCGCCTCGCCCACGTAATGCAACGTCGAGCCGCCCACCCCCAGCACATGCGCATAGCCCGTGCGGCTCGCGATGCGGCGGGCGGGCAGGGGGGCGCGGCCGTCGGCTGCGTTCCAGCCTTGCAGGGTGGCGTCTGCGGGGTCGAGCCGCCCGAGGTCGCCGTAGAGGATGCGCGCGCGGCTGCCCTCGGGGGCCGGAAAGCGGCGACGCTCCCAGTCGGGCGTGTCGAGCGGGTAGTCACGCGCAGGCACGAATTGCGGCCCGGCCTCGAGCAGCAGCACGTGCAGCCCGGCCTCGGTGAGTGCCCAGGCGGACGCCGCGCCGCCCGCGCCCGATCCCACGATCACCACGTCCGCGCGCATCGCCTCAGTTCCACGGCGGAGGGTAGCCCTCGGGCTGCGGCGCGGGGTTGAGCGGCAGGCCGGCTGTCGTGTCGGCCCGCGCGTGGTAAAGCTCCATCGCGAATTGTCGCAGCACGGCGTAAAAGCGCCCCGGCACCTGCGCGCGGTCTGCGCCCTCCATGTAGCGCAGCACGTCGTGCTGCGTGGCGGCGGGCAGATCGGCAAAGGCGCGGGCGTCGAGCCCGTCGAGCCAGCTGCTCCCGAGCGCGATCAGCCGGTGCAGGTCCGAGCCGTCGGGCGCATAGGCGAGGATTTCGGCGTCAATCCCCAGCGCGCTCGCCGCCGGGCCGAAATCATCTGCGGGCAGCAGCGTGTCGAGGAAGGCCACCAGCGCGCCGGGGCGCGGCGCGGGACCCTGCGCCAGCGCGGGGCCTCCCAAAAGCCCCGCAAGACACGTCCCGGCGATCCCGCGAAGCATCACGCGTCGCGCCGGGTCCGCCCCATCATTGCGCTGCGAGCGCGTCATCGCCGGACTGCCATGTGTTCTGCGCTGAAACCGGGGTCAGCCTCGGGGTGTCAGGTCACACCGATAATTTCTAATCGGCGCCGCGGGGCCGGACCATCGCCGAAATCTCCATAGCTGTGCGCCCCGACATAGCCGCCGAGCGTGCCATCAAATCCGAGCGTCCCGCCGAGATTGTAATAATCGCCGACAACCCCCAGAACGCCATAGGGCGACCCGTCAAACCCGATGCCAAGCCCCGCCTCGGCGGCGATGTCCTCGTCCCCGGCGATCCCGGTCAGCCGCAGGCTCGGGGCGCGGCCCCGGCCCAGGAGGTCGAAATGCCCCGAGAGACGCGCGCCGGTCACGTCGCCGCCGCGATCCGTCTCGCGGTAGAGCACGCCGAGCACGCCTTCGAGCGTGGAGGTCGCGCCGAAGGTCCAGTTGAGCCCGACGAACGCGGCGGTGTCGTCCTTCGCGCTGGAGCCTGTCGACGGAGCTATCGGTTCTTCATCAATCATCCCGGCCAGCGCCGACGTTCCGACCAGCATCGCCGCGAGAAAAACGGGGGTGGAAATGGCGTTTTTCATGATTTCACCTCTGATGTCTGAAATTTCGTCACTTATGCCGCGAGGGGCCGGATTTGTCAAAGAGTAACAGGAATGTGAGGCCGAAAAAGCCCCGGGCGCGCACGCCCGGGGCCGTCTCTTCAGGCTGACAGGAAGGAGGAGGGATCAGCCCTTGGAGAATTCGGGGTAGGCCTCCATGCCAAGCTCGCTCAGGTCGAGACCATTCATCTCCTCTTCCTCGCCCACGCGGATGCCGATGGTGGCCTTGAGGATGGACCACACGATCAGGCTGGCCACGAAGGTGAAGACACCGTAGGCCGCGATCCCCAGAAGCTGCGTGGTGAGGCTTGCGTCGCTGTTGTAGAACACCACCGCGATGGTGCCCCAGATGCCCGCGCAGAGGTGAACCGGGATCGCACCGACCACGTCGTCGATCCTGAGCTTGTCGAGCATCGGGATGGCCAGCACCACGATGACACCGCCCACGGCCCCGATCCAGAGCGCACCGAAGAGCGTCGGCGCGAGCGGCTCGGCGGTGATCGACACCAGACCCGCCAGCGCGCCGTTGAGCACCATGGTGAGGTCCGGCTTCTTGAACAGCACCTGTGACAGGATCAGCGCGGTCACCGCGCCGGCCGCGGCGGCCATGTTGGTGTTGGCGAAGATGCGGCTGACGTCGGCGACGTCGCCCACGGTGCCCATCGCAAGCTGCGAGCCGCCGTTGAAGCCGAACCAGCCCAGCCACAGGATGAACGTGCCCAGCGTCGCCAGCGCGAGGTTCGAGCCGGGGATCGGGTTGACCTTGCCGTCCTTGCCATACTTGCCAAGGCGCGGCCCCAGCACGATGGCCCCGGCCAGCGCGGCCCAGCCGCCGACCGAGTGCACCACGGTCGAGCCGGCGAAGTCCGAGAAGCCCGCCTCGGACAGCCAGCCGCCGCCCCACTGCCAGGACCCGGAGATGGGGTAGAGCACGCCGGTCAGCAGCACCACGAAGGCCAGAAACGGCCACAGCTTGATCCGCTCGGCCACGGCACCCGACACGATCGAGGCGGTTGCGGCCACGAACACGAGCTGGAAGAAGAAATCCGACCCGATGGAGGCATAGCCAAGGTCGGCATCCGCCGCGGCCACACCCACCGGATCGAGCACCGTCGGCACGAAGAAGCTGCCGACAAAGCCGTTGAACTCGCCCGGATACATCAGGTTGAAGCCCATCAGCCAGTACATGATCGCCGCGATGGAGAAGAGCGCGATGTTCTTGGTCAGCTGCATGGTGACGTTCTTGGAGCGCACGAGGCCCCCCTCGAGCATGGCGAAACCTGCATGCCATCCAGAACACCAGAAAACCTGCCATGCAGGAACAGCAGGGTGGTCATGATATAGGGGCCGATTTCGTCAAACCCCGGTGCGGCGGCCTCTGCCTCCTGCGCCAGCCCCATCGAGGGCAGCGCCATCAGCGTCGCGGCAAGGCCGAATTTCAGTGTCGAGTTCATTGGTTTGTCCTTTCCCTCGCGCGCTCTCAAAGCGCGTCCTCGTTGGTCTCGCCCGTGCGCACGCGCAGGGCCTGCTGGATGTCGAGCACGAAAATCTTGCCGTCGCCGATCTTGCCGGTGCGCGCGGCCGATGTGATCGCGTCCACCACCTGGTCGGCCATCCCGGCAGAGACGGCGACCTCGATCTTGATCTTGGGCACGAAATTCACGGCATATTCGGCCCCGCGATAGATCTCGGTATGGCCCGATTGCGCGCCAAAGCCCTTGATCTCGGTGACCATCATGCCGCGCACGCCGATGCCGGTCAGCGCCTCGCGGACCTCCTCGAGCTTGAATGGTTTGATCGTTGCGATGATGAGTTTCACGTCTTCCCCTTTCGCCTGTCGCGCGTGATGGACGCGCTTTGCAGGTGCAGAAAAATCGCTCTGATGCTGATCGGAAAGGAAATTGCGGGCGTTACGGGCCCTGGAGGCGCCCGGAATGTTCAAAATTTGGGCGACTGTATTAAATTGCGTATAGTTTAGGCGGAATGTTAACGCGGCACGGGCGGTCCGGGGTCTCTACATCGCCGCGCTCCCGCGCTAAACTATGCACAGACAAACGCGGCCGGGCAGGGCAGGCACAGGACAGGCATGGGCAATTCGGGACGACGCAAGCCGCCGCTCGCGGCACCAAGGCGCACAGGCAAGGGCCGCGGCCCGGCGCGCAAGGGCACGCGCCGCGCGCCACGACGGCGCGCGCGGTCGCGCAACCCGCTGGTGCGGCTGGTGCGGGCGATCCTGCGGCTCATATGGCGGCTGGTCTGGGGGGTGGGCTGGCGCGCGGGCGTCGCGCTCATGCTCGTCATCGGGCTCGCGGTGGCCTATACCTACACCACGCTGCCCGCCTACGAGGGGCTGATTGACGGACGCGCGCGCGGCTCGGTCACGCTTCTGGACCGCGATGGCGAGGTATTCGCCTGGCGCGGGGATCAGTTCGGCGGCATCGTGACCGCTGATACAGTCAGCCCGCACCTGAAAAACGCCGTCATCGCCACCGAGGATCGCCGATTCCGCTATCATCCCGGCGTCGATCCCATCGGGATCGCCAGCGCGGTGCGCATCAACCTGCGCGAGGGGCGCGGGCCGCTGTCGGGCAATGGCGGCTCGACCATCACGCAGCAGACCGCGAAACTGCTCTGTTTCGGAGAGACTTATGACGAGGCCCGCTGGCAGAGCGAGGCCGAGTATGTCTCCTACTGCCGGCGCTCATCGATCTGGCGCAAGCTGCGCGAGGCGGTCTATGCGCTGGCGATGGAGGCGAAATATACCAAGGACGAGATCCTCACCATCTATCTCAACCGCGCCTATCTCGGCGCGGGGGCCTACGGGGCCGAGGCGGCGGCGCAGCGCTATTTCGGCAAATCGGCGGCGGAGCTGAACGCCGCCGAGAGCGCGATGATCGCAGGCCTTCTGACCGCGCCCTCGACGCTCGCGCCCACCGCCAATCTGCAACGCTCGCAGGATCGCGCACGGGTGGTCGTCGGGCTGATGCGACGGCAGGGCTACCTGAGCGAGCGGCAGGCCAGTGCCGCGCTTGCCCGCCCCGCGCGGCTGTCGGAGGCGGCAGAACAGCAGGCGGGCGGCTATTTCGCCGATTGGTTGATGGGCGCGGGACCCGAATTCCTGACCCGCGATACCACCGAGGATGTCATTATCCGCACCACGCTCGACGCGCGCATTCAGGCGGCGGCGGAGGCGGCGATGAAAACGATCTTTGCCGAAAAGGTGCGCGAGGGCTCCAAGGCGCAGGCGGCCATCGTGGTGATGAGCGCCGACGGCGCGGTGCGCGCGATGGTGGGCGGGCGCGACACCACCGCCATCGGTGCGTTCAACCGCGCGATCATGGCCAAGCGGCAGACCGGCTCGGCGTTCAAGCCCTTCGTCTATGCCGCTGCGCTCGAGCTTGGCGAGAGCGGCAATTCGGTGGTGGTGGACGAGCCCTATTGCCTCGACATCCCCGGCTCGGGCCGCTGGTGCCCCGAGAACTACACCCGCGATTACAAGGGGCCGGTGACGCTCACGCAGGCGCTGGCGCAGTCGATCAACGTGCCCGCGGTCAAGGTGGCGCAGCGCGCAGGCCTCGACAATGTGCGCCGCGTGGCCAGCGATTTCGGCATCGAGAGCGATCTCGCCGACGGCCCGGCGCTGGCGCTCGGCGCGTCCGAGAGCACGTTGCTGGAGATGACCGGGGCCTATGCGGGGATCCTCAACGGCGGCTCGTCGGTGACGCCCTTTGGCATGTCCGACCTGCGGCTCATGGGCGAGAACACGCCGCTGATGACCCGCGAGACCGGGATCGGCGAGCGGGTGATCCGCGAGGCGGCGGCACGCGAACTGGTCTGGATGATGAGCCGGGTGGTCGAGGCCGGAACCGGCACCCGCGCCCGCCTGCCGGGGCGCGAGGTGGCGGGCAAGACCGGCACCACGCAGGCGGCGCGCGACGCGTGGTTTCTGGGCTTCACCGCCGATTACGTGGCGGGCGTCTGGATGGGCTATGACGACAACACGCCGCTGACGGGGGTGACAGGCGGCGGCCTGCCCGCCGAGATCTGGCGCGAGACGATGCTGCGCGTCCACGATGGCCTGCCGCCCACGCCCCTGCCGATGCAGCGCCCCGCACCCCGCGACCCCGTCGCCACCGCCCCCCCGCCAAGGCGGCGCGCTCCGGGGACGATCAACAACCCGATCGAGACGATCCTGCGCAGCATTTTCGGGAATTAGCGTTGGGGCGTGTGACTGGCCTGGAGCCGCCGTTCAAGGCCCGGCCCCCTTGCGCGGCTCCCGAGCGTTGCGCGACCGTCCGCGTCAGGCCAATCCACGAGTCTCCGCACACCTGTGCCACCCGCCTCAGCCCGTGCAGCCCCCTCGGCGCGATGGATGAGCGAGCGCCCGCATCCCGTCCAAAGCGCCACCCGCGCCCGCAAAGCCCCGTCGTCGGAAATCATGCAAGCCCGGCTTTGCAGACAAGACCGGGCTTGCGGCAGCTACCCCGCCCGTTTCAGGTCGTTGATGAGTGCGCCGATATCGCCGTTGCGGCGGTCGAGCATGACCCCGATCTCGGTGCGCTCGCTCAGCCGCAGGCTGATGCCCTCGATCACCATGTCGAAAAACTTGTCCTGCCCCGAGCGGTCCGAGACGAGAAAGCTCACTTCGAAGGGCGATTGACCGGGCAGGTAGGCGGTGGAGCGCACCTCGTGCCAGGATTTGACCTCGCGCACGTCCTTGACCTCGATCTTTCCGCCTGCGAACTCGTTGAACCGCTTGCCGTATTTGCGCGCGATATAGCCGCGGAACGCCTCGGTATAGGCGCGCATCTGCGCCCCCGAAATGCGGTTCGCGTCCGCCCCGAGGGTCGAGCGTGCGATGATCGGCACGTCGCCGTAGCGCGTGAAGATGCGCTCGAAATCCGCGATCATCCGCGATAGCGGCTTGCCCGACGCGATCACCTTGTTGATGTCCCCCACCACCTGGTCGATGAGCGTGCGGGCGCGGGCCTTTGTCAGCGCGCGGGCCGTGCCCGGCAGCGCCGCAAGGCCAAGCGCGGCCAGCCCGGATGCCATCACGGAACGTCGTGTCTGGTTACTCGTCATAAGGGTCCTCCAAAGCGGTCGCCGCAGCGCCATCGCCGCCGGTCGTGCCTTCATACGGGTCCGTGTAGCCTTCGCCCGCCGTGCCGCCAAGCTGGAACCGGCGGTTTTGGAGGTAGATCGAGCGCGACAGCGCGTAGCTGTCCTCGCTCTCGTAGAGAATCTGGTTGATCGTCTCCGAGAACCGCTCGCGCCGCGACAGGCCCGAGGCGACGCCCGCCGCCGTGCCGATGAGGTTCTCGGGGCTGTCGAACACATAGGTCAGCGGGTTGGTGAACAGATCGAAGAAATGGCCGAACGTGCGTCGCGTTGTCGACGGCCCGAGCACCGGCAATTCGATATAGGCCCCTTCGCGCACGCCCCAGACGTGCAGCGTTTGGCCGAAATCGGTGTTGGTGGGGGCGGCCATGCCCATTTCACTCGCCGGGTCGAACACCCCGCCAAGCCCGACGGTGGTGTTGACCACCAGCCGCGCGGTGTCCTGGATCGCGCCGCGCATGTTGAGCTGAAGCAGGTTGTTCACGATGTCGGCAGGCAGCGACAGGTTCTCGGCCAGCCGCACCACGCCTGTCTCGATATCGTCGGGCACCACGCTGGTATAGCCCTTGGAAACGGGCCGGACGAGGACGCGGTCAAGCCCGCGATTGAATTCGTGCATGTTGCGGTTTTCGCCCTCGTAAGGGTCGAACACGTCGCGCGTTGCGGCGGCGTCCTGCGTGGCACATCCCGCAACCAGCATGACGGCGGTCAAAAGCAGCGCGGGGATGGCGCGAAAGCGGTGGGGGGAAGCGGTCGAATGCACGGTGAAATCCAAATCCTGAGTCGCGGTATGTGTGACATAACCCATCATCCTGGCAAACCCACCCCCAAGGCAATACTCCATCACATTCCTGTGGCAGAATGGGGACAGGCGTCTTAATGACGGGCCAACCTTTTCATGCGAAGGTAGCCGTCAGGGGGGCCTCATGCAATCGCGCGCGGACATGCCACCAGAGACCGACAGGATCGCGGCCGGGCGGGCCGAGCTGCGCGCCGCGCGCCGCCGGAGCCGCGGGCTCTACTGGGCCGTGGGCCTGTTCAGCGTGTTCGCCAACCTGCTGATGCTCACCGGCCCGATCTACATGCTCCAGGTCTATGACCGCGTGCTCTCCAGCCGCTCGGTCGAGACGCTGATCGCGCTCTCGGCGCTGGTGGCGTTCCTCTACACGGTGATGGCGGTGCTCGATCACGCGCGCGGGCGGATCATGGCGCGGGTGGGCGCGCGGTTCCAGGCAACGCTCGACCGGCGGGTGTTCGACGCGGTGATGCGCCGCGCCGCGCTCGGCCACGACCACCTCAGCGCCACCGGCCTGCGCGATCTCGAATCGGTGCAGCGCCTGCTTACCGCGCCGGTGCTGATGGCGCTGTTCGACATGCCCTGGGTACCGGTCTTCATCGCCGGTATCTGGATCTTTCACCCCTGGCTCGGGGCGCTGGCGGCGGCGGGTGGCGTGCTCTTGATCGGCGTGACGATGCTCAACCAATGGGCCACCGGCGGCCCGGCGCGGCAGGCGGCGCGCGCCACGCTCCAAGCCGACACCATGTCTGATCGCCTGCGCGCCGAGGCCGAGATGATCGAGGCGATGGGCCTGCGCGGCGCGGCTTTCGACCGCTGGCAGGACACGCGCGGCGCGGCGCTGCGCGAGCAGATCCGCGCCGCTGATCTCGGCGGCAGTTTCACCAGCGTGAGCCGGGCGCTGCGGCTCTTGCTGCAATCGGCGATGCTGGGCCTCGGCGCGCTGCTGGTGCTGCGCGGCGAGGTGACGCCGGGCGCGATGATCGCGGGCTCTATCCTGCTGGGCCGCGCGCTCGCCCCGGTCGAGGCGGCGATCGGCGGCTGGCCACTGGTGCAGCGCGCGGCGCGTGGCTGGCAGAACCTCGCGCAGCTTCTCGGCGCGGTCCCGCCCGAGCTGCCGCGCACCGCACTGCCGCGCCCGGCTGCGCGGCTCGACGTGCGCGGCCTCACCGTGGTGCCACCGGGAGAGGGCACGCCCGCCCTGCGCGGGGTGGGCTTCGCCGTCGAGCCCGGCCAGGCGCTGGGCATCATCGGGCCGTCGGGCGCGGGCAAATCGACGCTGGCGCGCGCGCTCACCGGCGTCTGGCCGCCCGTGGCGGGCCAGATCCGCCTCGACGGCGCGGCGCTCGATCACTACGAACCCGCCATGCTTGGCACGCTCATCGGCTATTTGCCGCAGCGGGTGCAGCTTTTCGACGGCACCATCGCCGCCAATATCGCCCGCCTCACCGCCGAACCCGACGCCGCAGAGGTGGTCCGCGCCGCCCGCCGTGCCGATGCACACGAGATGATCCTGCGCTTTCCCGACGGCTATGACACGCAGGTGAGCGCGTCGGGCGGGCGGCTCTCGGGCGGCGAGATGCAGCGCATCGGCCTTGCGCGCGCGATGTATGGCGATCCGGTGATCGTGGTCCTCGACGAGCCGAATTCCAATCTCGACAACGCTGGCAGCGAGGCGGTCAACCGCGCCATTCGCGGCCTCAAATCGGCGGGCCGCGCCGTGGTGGTGGTGGCGCACCGCCCGGCGGTGATCCGCGAATGCGACCTGCTCCTGATGCTCGAACAGGGGCAGGTGCGCGCCTTTGGCCCCCGCGACGAGGTGCTGCGCAAGGTGGTGAGCAACCACGACGCCCTCGTCGGGGCCGAAGATGCCCGCCCGCAGGGCGGCGTGCAATGACCGCCCCCGCCGCCTTCTCCGCCCGCACCCCGCTCATCGCGGGCGCGCTGGCGCTGATGGTGCTCCTGGGCGGGTTCGGCACCTGGGCGGCGCTCACCCCGATCTCGGGCGCCGTGATCGCGCCGGGCCGCATCGAGGTGGAGCAGAACCGCCAGGTTGTGCAGCACCCCGATGGCGGCGTCGTCGCCGGAATCGCGGTGGCCGAGGGTGATCGCGTCCGCGCGGGCGACGTGCTCCTGCGCCTCGACGCCACCGAGCTGCGCTCGCGCCTCGCGATCACCGACAACCAGCTTGCCGAACTGATGGCCCGCCGCGCCCGGCTCGAGGCCGAGCGCGACGGCGAGGACCGGCTGCGCCCCGATCCCCTCCTCGACGAACTGGCCGCCGCCAACCCCGACACCGCCGCCCTCGTCCGCGGCCAGCAGGCGCTGCTCGCCGCCCGCGCCGAGACCATCGCCGCGCGCATCGACCAACTGGCCAAGCGCGGCGACCAGATCGCCGACCAGATCGCCGGAATCGCGGCGCAGCGCGCCGCCCTCGCCCGTCAGCGTGACCTCATCGCCCGCGAGCACGCCGATCAGCAATCGCTGCTCGACCGTGGTCTCGCACAGGCCAGCCGCGTGCTTGGCCTGCAGCGCGAAAGCGCCCGGCTCGACGGTCTGATGGGCGAACTGGCCGCGCAAAAGGCGCAGGCCGAGGGCCGCATCACCGAGATCGGGATCGAGAGTCTCGGCCTGCGCACCGGTCGCCGCGAAGAGGCGATCACCACCCTGCGCGACCTGCAATTCCGCGAGCTGGAACTGCGCGAACAGCGCCGCGCCCTGCGCGAACAGACGGACCGGCTCGAGATCACCGCGCCGGTGGCGGGCGTGGTCCACGACATGCGCGTTTTCGCCCCCCGCTCGGTGATCCGCGCGGCCGAGCCGCTGCTCTACATCATCCCGCAGGACCGGCCCCTCGTCATCGACGCGCGGGTCGACACGATCCATATCGACAAGCTCTTCATCGGGCAGGAGGTGACGCTGCGCTTTGCCGCGCTCGATCAGCGCACCACGCCCGCCCTCATGGGCCGCGTGACGCGCATCTCCGCTGATGCCTTCGAGGACGAGACGACCCGCACCCCCTATTACCGCGCCGGGATCGTGCTCGGCGAGGGCCAGATTGCGCGCCTCCCCGAGGATGTGACGCTGGTGCCGGGAATGCCGGTCGAGACCTTCATCCGCACCGCCGACCGCACGCCGCTGGCCTATCTCGCCAAGCCGTTCACCGATTACCTCGCCCGCGCGTTCCGCGAGTGAGGGGGCTTTTCATTGCCCGCCGCCGCCGCTAGCGTCGGGCCAACCCGCGCCACAGGAGCAGAGCGACATGAGCACATATGAGACCAAACTTGCCGCGATGGGCGTGACCCTCCCCGACGCGCCGATGCCCGCCGCCAATTACGTGCCTTACGTGCAGGTGGGCGACATGCTCTACGTCTCCGGCCAGATTGCCAAGGAGGGCGACCGCCTGCTCACCGGCAAGCTCGGGGGTGACATGGACGTGCCCGCCGGGGCCGAGGCCGCGCGCGTCTGCGCCATCGCCCTTCTGGCGCAGGTCAAGGCCGCCTGCGGCGGCGACCTTGACCGCCTCGTGCAGGTGGTCCGGCTCACCGGCTTCGTCAATTCGACGCCCGATTTCACCCAGCAGCCGCAGGTCATCAACGGCGCGTCCGATTTCCTCGGCGAGGCGCTGGGCGAGGCGGGCAAACACGCCCGCGCCGCCGTGTCCGCGGCGTCGCTGCCGTTCGGCGTCGCGGTCGAGATCGACGGGATTTTCCAGGTTCGATGACCGCGCTGCCAACCGCGTTCCTGCGCACGCCGCTCGCCCATCGCGCCCTGCACGACGCGGCCGATGGCCGCCCCGAAAACTCCCGCGCCGCGATCCGCGCGGCCATTGTGCAGGGCTACGGCATCGAGATCGACCTGCAACCCAGCCGCGACGGCGCGGCGATGGTGTTTCATGACTACGACCTCGGGCGCCTCACCCCCGAGACCGGCCCGCTGCGCCGGCGCGACGCGCGCGAACTCGCGCAAATCCCGCTCAGGGGCGGCGACGAGGGCATCCCGGACCTGCCCGAAATCCTTGGCCTCGTGGCGGGCCGGGTGCCGCTGCTGATCGAGCTCAAGGACCAGCACGGCCAGATGGGGCAGACCGACGGCACGCTGGAGGCCGCGACGGCGGCGGCGCTCGCGGGCTACCCGGGGCCGGTGGCGGTGATGTCGTTCAACCCGCAGATGATGATCGCGATGGCCGGGCTTGCGCCACAGGTCCCGCGCGGCCTCGTCACCTGCGCCTTCGATGCGCAAAACTGGCCGCTCCTGGGCGAAGAAACCCGCGCACGCCTGCGCACGATCTCCGATTACGCCGCCGCCGGGGCATCGTTCGTCAGCCACGAGGCGGGTGATCTCGACAACCCGCATCTCGCGCGCCTGCGCGCGCAGGGCGCGGGCATCCTGTGCTGGACGGTGCGCTCGCCGCAGGACGAGGTCCGCGCCCGCCGCGTGGCCGATAGCATCACCTTCGAGGGGTATCTGCCCGACATCCCCGCTTGATGCGCCCGGAGCGCGCGCCAGATACATCAGGGGCCGCACGAAGGGGACAGCAGGCACGATGAGCGACACCGACCTCACCGTCACCGCGCATGACAGCATCCACGCCGTGGGCCAAGCGGCGTGGGATGCCTGCGCCTGCCCCGAGGCCACAGACGGCGGGCGCCCCGAAGACCCGTTCACCACCTTCCGCTTTCTGGCAGCCCTGGAAGACAGCAAATCGGTTGGCCCCGGCTCGGGCTGGCAGCCGCATCACCTGACGGTGGAGCGCGCCGGAGAGGTGATCGCCTGCGCGCCGCTCTACCTCAAATCCCACAGCCAGGGCGAATACATCTTCGATCACAACTGGGCCCACGCGTATGAGCGCGCGGGCGGGCGCTATTACCCCAAGCTTCAGGCCGCCGTGCCGTTCACGCCCGTGACCGGGCGGCGGCTTCTGGTGCGCCCCGGCTTCGAAGCCGAGGGCCGCGCGGCGCTTCTGCAAGGCGCGATGACCCTCGCGGACCGCAACCGGCTGTCATCGCTGCACGTGACCTTCTGCACCGGGGATGAGGCCGGGGCGGGCGAGGGCGCGGGCCTTTTGCGGCGGCAGACCCAGCAATATCACTGGGAAAACCGCGGCTATGACAGCTTCGACGATTTCCTCGCCGATCTCGCCTCGCGCAAGCGAAAGACCATCCGCAAGGAACGCGCCCGCGCGCAAGCCTTCGGCGGCGAGATTGTCATGCTGACCGGCGACGATCTGCGCCCCGAGCACTGGCAGGCGATGTGGGGTTTCTACCTCGATACCGGCGCGCGCAAATGGGGCACGCCCTACCTCACGCGCGCCTTTTTCGATCTCGCGCAGGATCGCCTGCGCGGTGACGTGGCGATGGTGCTCGCGCTGCGCGCAGGGCGCCCGGTGGCTGGCGCGCTCAACCTCATCGGACGCTCGGCGCTCTATGGCCGATACTGGGGCTGCACCGAGGATCACCCCTGCCTGCATTTCGAGCTGTGCTATTACCGGGCGATGGATTTCGCCATTGAAACGGGGCTGCAAAGGGTAGAGGCTGGCGCGCAGGGCGAGCACAAGCTCGCGCGCGGCTACCTGCCCCGGCCCATCCACTCGCTGCACTGGCTGCGCGATCCGGGATTTTCCGAGGCCGTGGCACAGTATCTCGCGGCCGAACGCGCCGCCGTCGAAGACGAGATCGAGGTGCTCACCGGCTACGGCCCCTTCCGCAAAACCACCATGGAGGACCACGAATGACCGAGAAACTGAGCGACACCGCCCGCAAGACCACGCTTGAGCCGCTGCTGGAAAACGGCTGGGCGATGGTCGAAGGCCGCGACGCCATCGCCAAGACCTACAAGTTCGCCGATTTCGTCGAGGCGCTGGGCTTCATGACCCGCGCGGGTGTCTGGGCGGAAAAATGGAACCACCACCCCGAATGGTTCAACGTCTATAACCGTGTCGAGGTCACGCTCTCGACCCATGACGTGGACGGGCTGAGCGCGCTTGACGTGAAACTCGCACGCAAGTTCGACGGGCTCGCGGGTTGAGACGGCGGATAGGGGTTATTTGCGCCAGGAAGAAGCCGTGAGGAGTTTCTTCTTGGTCAAAATACTCAATATCCCGCCGCCTTGTGTTCACATCGCCGCAAGCAGGGATTCGCCCGCCGTGGCCTCGCAGGTGCCGGGGCTTTCCTCGACATGCAGGAGCGTGACCTTGCCGTCCTCGACCACCATCGCATAGCGCTTGGAGCGCCCGATCAGGCCCGCGGGGGGCGCGTCGAACGCCATGCCGATCGCCTTGGTGAAGGCCCCTTCAGGATCGCCGAGCAGGGTGAGGCCGGCCTCCGAGGCCCCCGTCGCCTCGCCCCAGGCCTTGACCACGAACGGGTCGTTGACGCTGACGCAGATGATCTCGTCCACGCCCTTGCCGTCGAACTCGGCCTTGGTGCGGATGAAACTCGGCACATGGGCCGAGGAACAGGTCGGCGTGAACGCCCCCGGCACCGCGAAGATCACCACCTTGCGCCCCCTCGTCAGGGCCGCGACGCCCACGGTTTCAGGCCCGCTCTCGCCAAGCCTGAGAAGGTCCGCCTCGGGGAGCGTGTCGCCGGTGGATAGGGTCATGGTCGTTTCCTTTCTGCTGTCGCTTTGCGGTTGGATGTAACCATAGGGCGATGCTACGCAAGGGGCCACGGCAAAGATGGGGGACGGGCATGACGCATGTGGTGGTGATCGGCGCGGGGCAGGCGGGGGCGTCGCTGGTGGCGCGGCTGCGCAGCCAGGGCTTCGACGGCGCGATCACGCTTCTGGGCGAGGAACCTGTGCCGCCCTATCAGCGCCCGCCGCTGTCAAAAAAATACCTGCTGGGCGAGATGGCGCTGGAGCGGCTCTTCCTGCGCCCCGAGAGCGCCTATGCCGAGGCCGGGATCGACCTGCGCACCGCCACCCGCGTGACCGCCATCGACCGCGCGGCGCAAGAGGTGGTGACGGGCGAGGACCGGCTGGGCTATGATACGCTCGTTCTCGCCACCGGCTCGCGCCCGCGCCGCCTGCCGCCTGCGATCGGTGGAGACCTCGGCGGCGTGCACGTGGTGCGCACGCTTGGCGATGTTGATGCGATGGCGCCGGGCGTGGTGCCGGGGGCGCGTGTGCTCATCGTCGGCGGCGGCTATATCGGGCTCGAGGCGGCGGCGGTGGCCGCCGCGCGCGGCCTCACCGTCACCCTCGTCGAGATGGCCCCCCGCATCCTGCAACGCGTCGCCGCCCCCGAGACCTCGGATTATTTCCGCGCGCTGCACACCCGCCACGGCGTCGATCTCCGCGAGGGCGTGGGGCTGGAGCGGCTCCTGGGCGACGGCCATGTGACCGGCGCGCGGCTCACCGACGGGACCGAACTGGAGGTGGACATGGTGATCGTCGGCGTCGGCATCACCCCCGACACCGCCCTGGCCGAGGCGGCGGGGCTGGACATAGACAACGGCATCGCCGTGGACGCGCGGGGGCAAACCTCCGACCCCGCCATATGGGCCGCCGGTGATTGCGCCTCGTTTCCATACGGCAGCGAACGGTTGCGGCTGGAAAGCGTGCCCAACGCCATCGACATGGCCGAGTGCGTGGCCGACAACATCCTCGGTCAGGCCCGCGATTACGTGCCGAAACCCTGGTTCTGGTCGGATCAATACGACGTGAAACTGCAGATCGCGGGCCTCGGCGCGGGCCATGACCGGATCGTGACGCGGGATACGGGCGCGGCGCTGTCGGTCTGGTATTACCGGGGCGACCGATTGCTGGCCGTCGATGCCATGAACGATCCGCGCGCCTACATGGTGGGCAAGCGCCTGATCGAGGCGGGGCGCACCGCCGATCCCGCGTTGGTCGCCGACCCCGCCACCGATCTCAAGGCGCTCCTCGGATGAGGATCATCGGCGGCGCGCAGCGCGGGCGCGCGTTGGCGAGCGTCGGCAAGGGCGACGCCGCAGCACATCTGCGCCCCACCTCCGACCGGGTGCGCGAGGCGCTTTTCAACGTGCTGGCGGGCGGCTATGGCGACCCGGCGTCCGGCGCGCGCGTGCTCGACCTCTTCGCCGGCACCGGCGCGCTCGGCCTCGAGGCGCTGTCGCGCGGGGCCGAAAGCGCGAGTTTCATCGAGAACGGGCGCAAGGCGCTGTCGCTTTTGCGCGACAATATCAACCGCTGCGGGGCAGGGGAGGCGGCCCGCATCCTCGCCCTCGACGCCCGCAAGCCGGGGATGAACGCACAGGCCCCGCATGATCTGGTGTTCCTCGACCCGCCCTATGGCAAGGCCCTGGGCGAGGCGGCGCTGGCGGCGGCGCTCAAGGGCGGGTGGATCGCGCCGGGTGCGCTGATCGTCTGGGAGGAGAGCGCCGCCATCACGCCCCCCGAGGGGCTGCGCGTGATCGAGGAGCGGCGCTATGGGGATACGGTGATCCGGTTTCTGGAGGGGGATCAGACCGCAGGATCGCGCAACGATAGCGGTTTTTGAACAATATTGCTTAGCGCGCTTCGACAAGGGATGACATTGTGACCTTTGGTGACAAACGCAACATGAATAATCCTGAACGCCTCGGGCAGTTGAAATACTTGATCGATCTCTTCCTGCTGTCAAGCTTCGGGTTTATTTCATGGGCTGTCTTGGGAGGATTACGTTTCGGGGGGCGATCCGTGGAAGCAGGGCGATTGGTTAATAAACAATTTAGCAGGTGATGTGCGGCGCGGTTCTTTCGGGTCAATCATAATCTCGGCAAGCGATAGCCTGCGTGTAAGCCCTCTTTCCCTTGTCATCACGATACAGTTTTCGTGCCTTGTATTCCTGTTCGTCGCTTTCCGTCAGTTCGTTTTCGGAATTCAGGAAAGGGAACTATATACCACTGTTGGTCGTGTCATCGGCGATATTCACCGTGTATTGGATGGCTACACCTCAGGCATCTATGCGCAAGGAGATTCTTGCCTTCACGGGCCTAACCCTTTCTGCTCTTGGGCTGTCCGGGGGGGGCGGCTTGTCTTTTTGCTCGGCACCATGGTTTTATCCTTGAGTATCATCGCGCACGAAGCAATGGTTTTATTCTTGCCAACCTTTCTTGCAATCATGCTCGTGACGGATTTTCACCGAAAAAACGCAACCCTCTCGTGTTTTTGTTCCACGGTGGTGGTTTGCGTGTCGATCTTAATTTTGCAAAAATCCCTTTTCAACGTAACTTTCGATCGATCCATGGCTTGTTTGCGAGCCGCTAATGCAGCGTGGGCTGGACAACTCCATATGCGGTGGTGCGATACAATGGATAAATCACGACGTGGCTTACGGTTACCAAGCCGTGTTATCAAAGATTGACTTGGAGAATTTTACCGGATTCCTGATAAGCTATGGGATTTCCATTGCCCCTTTTATTTATATTTTTGGACTTTGTCGTGAAAAAATGAAAATCTGGTTATTTGTGTTGATGCTGGCGATACCATTCTCGCCGCTTTATCTGGTCGCTGTGGACTGGGGGAGGTGGATGAGCTTCCATGTATTCGCCGTGACCGTTGTTTTTTCGTGTGCTCTGCGGGTGAACAGGGTTTCGCTACTGAAATCTCCCGAAAGCAGGCATGTAGCCTGGCTTGTTGCCCTTGCCGTGTTGGCGTCTCCGAATGCTACGATTGGACTAAGGGGAGCATTGCCAAAGGTGGTAGAAAAGGGGCTGTCTGCATTCGGATGGATATCTTGATTAGCCATGGTCCTTCTTGTCCGGGCAGTGTTGAATTGCATTCGCTTGTGCAGTGGCAATGCGCGAATATCGGAATATCATGGATATTCGGCTGTGCGCCGAATGGAACTACGCGCTCCGGTTCTCGTCGATGACGGCGTGATCCCGCTGCCGGCCATGCGTTCACCTGCAATGCATCAGCTTGGATGCGGGTCCGGCGAGGTGTCGCCAAAGCCGGCAATGAAGATAAGGGGGCTTGCCCTCACCAATCCGCCGGGCCCTTGTTGGCGAACTGGTGGACAAGGAAATCGATGAAGGCGCGCACCTTGGGCTGGGTGAACCGCCCCGGCGGGTAAACTGCATAGATGCCCTGCGTTTCCACCGGCAGGTCGGGCATCGCGTCCTCCACGAGCCCCTCGGCCATCGCGCGGGCATAGAGAAACGAGGGCAGGTAGGCGATGCCAAGCCCGGAAATCGCGGCATTGAGCAGCGATTGCCCGTCATTGACGCTCAGGCCCCCGGCGGTGCGCACCTGCCGCTTTTCGCCCGAGGGCGCGGTGAGCTTCCACACCGCGTTGCCGCCCTGGGTCGAGTAGTGCAACAGCTTGTGCTCGTTGAGATCGTCGATCCGCTCGGGGCGTCCGTGTTTCTCGAAATAGGCGGGGCTGGCGATCATGCGCTTGGTGGTCTCCGAGAGCTTGCGCGCGCGCAGGGTGCTGTCCTCCAGATCGCCGATGCGCACCGCCATGTCAAAGCCCTCGGAAATCAGCTCCACATAGCGGTTGTTGAGCACCATGTTGACGGTGATATCGGGGAAATCCTCGAGGAATTGGCCCAGAACCGGGCTCAGATGGTTGACGCCGAAATCCGTGGCCACCGAAATGCGCAAGAGCCCCGACGGATCCGATTGCATCGAGTTGACCAGCGCATCCGCCTCGCCCGCGTCGTTGAGCACCCTGAGCGCCCGGTCGTAATAGGCAAGGCCGATCTCGGTGGGGCTCACGCGCCGCGTGGTGCGGTTGAGCAGCCGCGCGCCGAGGCGGGCCTCGAGCGACGAGACATGCTTGGACACCGCCGATTTCGAGATGCCCATCTTGCGGGCCGCGTCGGTAAAGCCGCCCTGATCCACCACGGTGGCGAAGGCTTCCATTTCCGTCAGGCGATCCATACTGATACCTCTTTGTCCGATCACGGGTAGTCATGACGGAAAAATCGGGCGCAACTGCGGCGCGTGCCTGACAATATCGGGGTGGTGTCGTGATCGTCGCCGGGCGGGAAACACCGAAACACGGCAAATTGAGGTTACATGGCGTGTGGGCGGGTTACGATCAGTCCCGGCTCGGAACCATATTCAGAGAGGAAAAATCATGAAACCGCTTTTCGCACTCACGCTCGCCGCCGCGCTCTCGGCCACCACCCCGGCGCTTGCCGGCGACACCCCCGCGCCCGAGGGGGCCGAGGTGTATTTTGTCAATCTCGAGGATGGCACCACCGTCGAGAGCCCGGTCACCGTCGTCTTCGGCCTCAAAGGCATGGGCGTGGCACCCGCAGGCACCGACAAGCCCGCCACCGGCCATCACCACATCCTGATCGACCGCCCGCCGCTCGGGCAGGGGCCGGACGGGGCCGATGAGCTCGATTACGGCCTTCCCGCCGACGACCATCACCGCCATTTCGGCGGCGGACAGACGCAGGTGACGCTCGATCTCGAACCGGGGAGCCACACGCTGCAACTCGTGCTTGGCGATATGAACCACGTCCCGCACGATCCGCCGGTGACGTCCGGGGTGATCACGATCACCGTGGAATAAATATCAAAGCGCGGCGGCCAGGCGCGTGCCCTGATCGATGGCGCGCTTCGCGTCCAGCTCGGCGGCGACATCCGCGCCGCCGATGACGTGAACCGCGACGCCCCCGGCCTCAAGCGCATCTGCAAGGCTGCGTTCGCTCATCTGCCCGGCGCAGAGCACGACGGTATCGACCTCGATCACCGTCGGCTTTTCCCGCGCCTCGCCGAAACTCACATGCAGGCCGTCGCCGTCGATGCGCTCGTAATTGACGCCGCTCACCATCTCGACGCCCTTCATCCGCAGCGCCGCGCGGTGAATCCATCCGGTGGTCTTGCCCAGCCGCTTGCCGGGGCGCTCGGCCTTGCGCTGCAACAGCGTCACGGCGCGCGCGGGCGGCTCCGGGCTGCGGCCCGCCCGGCGCCAGCCCGCCGCGCACCTCCGCCGGGTCGCCCACGCCCCATTCGCTGCGCCACAGGCCGAGGTCTTCGGTCGGGCTTGTCCCCTCGTGCACAAGGAACTCCGCCACGTCGAAGCCGATGCCGCCCGCGCCCACCACGGCCACGCGGCGGCCCACCTTTGCCCCCCCGCGCAGCACGTCGATATAGCTCAGCACATTGGGGCCGTCCTGCCCGGGAATCCCCGGATCACGCGGCACCACGCCGGTGGCGATGATGACCTCGTCAAACTCCGCGAGGTCACCCGCCGTCACATCCTGCCCCAGCTTCACCTCGACACCGCTCTCGGCGACCATCACGCCGAACCAGTCCACCAGCCCGTGAAACTCTTCCTTGCCGGGGATCACGCGCGCCATGTTGAGCTGCCCGCCGATCTGCGGCGCGCGATCAAACAGCGTCACCGCGTGCCCGCGCCCCGCCGCCGTGATCGCCGCCGACAGGCCCGCAGGCCCCGCGCCCACCACCGCGATGCGCTTGGGCGCGTCCGTGGGCGCGATCCGCAATTCCGTCTCGTGGCAGGCGCGCGGGTTGACGAGGCAGGAGGTAAGCTTGCCCGAGAACGTGTGATCGAGGCAGGCCTGGTTGCAGGCGATGCACGGCGCGATGGTCTGCGCCCGCCCCTCAGCGGCCTTGTTCACGAAATCCGCATCGGCGAGGAAGGGCCGCGCCATGCTCACCATATCCGCCACGCCCCGCGCGATCAGGTCTTCGCCCACCTCCGGCGTGTTGATCCGGTTCGAGGTGATCACCGGAATACCCACCTTGCCCATCAGCTTGGCCGTGACCCACGCCCAGCCCGCGCGCGGCACAGAGGTCGCGATGGTCGGCACCCGCGCCTCGTGCCAGCCGATGCCGGTGTTGAGGATCGACGCCCCCGCCGCCTCCACCGCCTGGGCAAGCTGCACCACCTCGTCATGGGTGCTGCCCTCGGGGATGAGGTCGATCATGCTCAGGCGATAGATCAGGATGAAATCCGGCCCCACCGCCTCGCGCACCCGCCGCACCACCTCCACCGGCAGGCGCATCCGGTTCTCGTAAGATCCGCCCCAGCGATCCTCGCGCTTGTTGGTGTGCGTGACGAGGAACTGGTTGAGGAAATACCCCTCGCTGCCCATGATCTCGACCCCGTCATAGCCCGCCTCGCGGGCGCGGGCGGCGGCGGTGACGATATCGGCGATCTGCTTCTCGATGCCGTCCTCGTCCAGTGCCGTCGGCGTGAAGGGCGATATCGGCGACTTGATCGCAGAGGGGGCGACACACTCCTTGCCATAGGCATACCGCCCGGCATGGAGGATCTGCATGGCGATCAGCCCGCCCGCGTCATGCACCCGGTCGGTGACGATGCGGTGATTGGCGATGTCCTCGGGGGTAAAAAGCCCCGCCGCCCCCGGAAACACGCCGCCCTCGCGGTTGGGTGCCATGCCGCCGGTGACCATCAGCCCCACGCCGCCCCGCGCCCGCGCGGCATAAAACTCCGCCACCCGGTTCCAGTCGCGCGTCTCTTCCAGCCCGGTATGCATCGAGCCCATGAGCACGCGGTTCTTCAGCGTGACATGGCCCAGATCGAGCGGGGCGAGGAGATGCGGATAGGTGGTCATGGCGTGGCTCCCTTGGCTGGCATAGTGATGGCGGAGCAATGCGCGCTTGTCACCCATGAACGCTGCGTTAAGCGCGCCCCAAACGGGGGACGCCGTCCCCCGCACCCCCTGGGGATATTTGGGGCAAGATGAAGGGGGGCGATGACCCATGAGGCCAGGAGTGAGGCTCCGCTTTCACAACAGATCATTCGATCTCATCAGCAAAGGACAGTGCCGCCCAGTTGCGCCGCTCATGCACCACGCGCAGGATCACCACCTCCGATTTTATCTGCCTGTAGAACACCAGATGCCGCCCCGCCGTCAGCGACCGTGCGCCCGGCACAAAGCGTGACCGGTCACGCCCCGTTTCCGGCATGGCAACGGCGCGGGCGAAGCACGCGAATATGTCGGCGACATACGCCTCCGCCTGGTCCGGCCCCCATGTCTCGCTGGAGTAGTCCCAGATGTCGTCCAGATCGGCGACAGCCGCCCGCGCGAGACGAAATTCCGTCACGCCGATGTTTTGCGTTTGGTGTCAAGGAAGCTCTCGAGATCGACAGTCAGCGTTTCACCTGCGACCGCCTGCCGGTCAGCCTCCTCGAGACTGGCTTTCAGCCGGTCGAATTCCAGTTCCATTTCCTGACGCTCCAGCATCCTCAGCCCCGCGCGCACCACGTCGCTGGCGGAATTGTAGCGCCCGCTTTGCACGGCGCGGGCGATGAAATCATCGAAGTGATCGCTGAGGGTGACAGAGGTGTTGCGGGGCATGGGGCGGCTCCTTTGAGCGCAATATACCAATTCCTGGTATCGGGTTCAACGCCCGGCACCGCCCTCTCAGTCCTCCCCGTCCACGCGCCCGCGCAGCGCCTTGACCTCGCCGCGCGTCTTCTTGGCCTTCAACCGGCGCTTTTTTGCCCCCAGCGTGGGCCGTGTCGGGATGCGGCGCTTGGGCTTGACCGTGGCCTGCCGGATCAGCCCGGCCAGCCGCTCGCGCACGATCTCTCGGTTGCGGGTCTGGCTTCGGGTCTCGTCGCACTGAAGCACCAGCGCGCCTTCCTTCGTCCACCGCCGCCCGGCCAGCCGCCGCAGCCGCGCCTTCACGGGGCCGGGCAGGTTGGGCGAGCGGTCGGCCTCGAAGCGCAGCTCGACCGCGCTCGCCACCTTGTTGACGTTCTGCCCGCCGGGGCCGGAGGCGCGGACGAACTGCTCGGTCAGCTCCCAATCCTCGATGGCGATCTCGTTGGTAATCCTCAGCATGGGGCAATCCGGTTAACGGGGCGCGCGTATCCAGGTGCGAACCGTGCGGTTCGCGCGCTGAACCTTGCGGTTGAAAAGGGCCGCCCCGATCAGGGACGGCCCTCCAGAAGTTGCGGAGGCGGGCCGGTCAGGCACACGCCAATCCGGTTGGCTTACGCCTCGGGGCTGCCCTTGACGGCGGCCTCCCGGACTGTCCCGACACCTCGCTCCAATACCTCTATCGACACTGGACCACCTCCTTTCGCTTGTTGAACCTGACCCGAGCGTGCCACAGAAATCGCCATTGTCAAAACAAAATCATGTGGTGCGCCTGAATTTCATCGCAGGATGCGGTTTTATTCGGCTTGCAGCACGGCGACGCATTGGCGCGGCAGGTCGGCCATCGTCAGCTCGCGCCGGGGCTTGGGCTTGGGCGCGTCCGGGTCGGGCGGCGGCGGGTTGAGGATGTTGCGCACCCATTGTTCGGCCCCGGCACAGCCATCGCCCGGCGGCGGCGCGGCCTGCGCCTCGCAACCCCCTGCATTATCAGGACAATTCAGCCGAACGTGGAAATGGTAATGGTGCCCCCACCACGGCCGCACCTTGCGCAGCCAGGCGCGATCGCCGGTTTCGTCGTTGCACATCTGCACCTTGGCACCGGGGAAAATGAAGATGCGCGCGGTGCGCGGGTCTTGTGCGGCGGCCTTGACGATCTCGTGATGGGCGCGGGTCCAGTTGTCGTTGGTATAGGCGCCATTCGCCCTTCTCATTGAAATCGAAGAGATATTTTCACGCGCCGCGCGGCTGAGGGTGAGGTCGTCGGCAGGGCGCAGCCAGATATCGGCGTCCATCCCGCTTTGATGGCTGCGATGCCCCGACAGCATCGGCCCGCCCCGCGGCTGGCTGATATCGCCCACGTAGAGCCCGTTCCAGCCCGGCTGCTGCGCCGCCTTTTGCGATAGTTTCTGAATGAAATCAACGGTTTCCGGGTGGCCCCAGTTGCGGTTGCGGCTCAGGCGCATGGCCTGCCACGTGGGGCCGCTCTCGGGCAGGGCGACGCCACCGGCAAGACAGCCCTTGGCATAGCCGCCATAGACCGCCGGGGAATGCTCCGACCCCCGCGCCTGCGCGCCGAAAAGTTGTTTGGCATCAATGCCTTGCATCTCTGCGGGGATGCTCTGGCTCGAGAGGGTCCCGGCGGCGGGCGGCGTGCCCTCGGCGTTCAAGCAGCCCGCAAGGGCGAGGGCGGCAACGATGGCGAAGCGTTTCACGGTGAGCGGTCTCCCTCTGGCCTGACCCAGTGTAGCAGAACGAGGCCGGTCACGAAAAGCCCGATGACCGGTGCCACCCCGATCCGCGCGCTGCCCGAGACCGTGGTGACCAGCCCGATGAGCGCGGGCGCGAGGAATGCTGTGGCCCGTCCCGACAGTCCATAGAGGCCGAAATTCTCGGTTGGGGCGGCTGGATCTGTATGGCGCACCATGAGCGTGCGGCTCGCCGCCTGAAGCGTGCCGCCAAGCCCGCCGATCAGCACGCCGCAGCCAAAGAAAACAGCGTCGGGCAGGGTCGATCCCTCGGCCAGCGGCACTCCGAAAATCTGGCTGCGATCCATGCCGACGACAGTGACGCAGACCGCGATCAGCCCCCAGATCGCGGCGATGATCACCGGCTTGGGGCCAAAGCGCGCGTCAAGCTTGCCGCCTGCCCAACTGAACAGCGCCGCCGAGATGGCGCCGATGATGCCGAAAATGCCCACCGAGGTGATCGACCAGTTCAGCACGAGGATCGCGTAGGTGCCGCCGAAGCCGTAAAGCCCGTTGAGCGCATCGCGGTAGAGCATGGATGAACCGAGATATGTGCTCAGGCTCAGGCGGTGGCGCAACCCCTTGATTGTCCTAATCAAAAGTGTGAGCGCATCGCCGATTCCGCGGCCCTGACGCGGCGGGCCGGTATCGCGCACCCACAAGAAATAGGGCACCATGAAGACCGCGAACCACAGCGCCGTGAACGGCCCGACAAAGCGCGTGCCCTCGCGCGCTGCGGCATCGAGGCCGAAGGCCGGATCAAAGCCGATCAGCGTCTTGCCGCTTGGCTGTTCGACAAAGAGCAGGAGCATCAGGAGAAGCGACAGCACCCCGCCGGCATAGCCAAAGGCAAACCCGGAGCCCGAGATCGCGCCCACCTCTTCCTCGCTGCCGAGCGAAGGCAGCTGCGAGTTGATGAAGATGAGTGCGTATTCCGCCCCGATGAAGCCGAGACCGAAGGCCATGAGGCCGAACCACAGGTTCGAGCCGTCGGGCATCATCCCCCAGATCGCCGCCGCGCCCACCACATACATCGCCGAGAACACGATGATCCACGGCAGCCGCCGCCCTGTGGTATCGGCAAACGCCCCCATGATCGGCGCGCCCAGCCCGATGATGAGCCCGCTGACCGTGAGCCCGGTGGACCACAGCGCCTGCGCCCGCGCATCCGCCGCCTGCTCGGGCAGGCCCGCATTCATGTAATACTCGGCGGCGACAGAGGCGAAATAAGGCCCGAAAATGAAGGTGATGAGCAGCGTGTGATAGGGCTGGCTCGCCCAGTCGAAGAAGAACCAGCCCCAAATGCGCTTGCGCTTTGATACGTCCGCCATGCTGCCCCCGCCCGTTTTGCCCTGATAAGACAGGCTCGGCTTGGGGCTGGCAAGCTATTCCTGCATGGGCGGCCAGGGCCGCGCGGCTTCCGCCTCGATCCACGCCTGCACCCAGCCGGGCAGGGGCGGCGCGGCAAGATTGGGCTGTCCAAGGGCCGCCAGCACATCGCCCGGCGGCACGATCCCGCCGCGCCCCGTCACCGCGCTGCGATAGAGGATATGGCTCGCGCAGTGGCCATCGCGCGACCACATGGATTGCTCAAGATACATGAACTTGTCATCCCAACTTATCAGGCGCGAGCGCATCTCGATCCGGTCGAACACGCGGATGCGGCGGCGGTAGCGCACGCTCGCCCCCGCCATCGTCAGCCCCCAGCGTTCGCGCCGCAGCACTGCGATCAGCCCGACGCGCCCCGCCAGGGGGATGCGACCGAGATCGTAGAGCGTCAGCGTGCGCCCGTTGTTCAACTCGCGCCACAGGTCGATATCCCAGGGCAGGCAATAATGATGCGAGACATGAGTTCCCGTCACCGGCAGCGGCGGGGATTTGCGGTGCTGCCAGAGTTGCCAGAGCATTCGGATAACGGGATACATGGGGCACGGCCTCCGCTGGTTGCGCCGCGGGATTGGCAGGCGGGTCCGGTGCCGTCAACCGCGACCACGCGTCAGGCTTGCGTCCGGGCTACCGCCCGCATAGGAATTGGGCAAATCGACAAGAGGGCCGCGCCACATGCAATCGCTTTTCCAGATCCTGATGCTGCTGCTCGACGTGCTGTGGTTTTTCGTCATCGCGCATGTCATCATGTCATGGCTCATCAATTTTCAGGTGTTGAACCTGCGCCAGCAATTCGTGGCGCAGATATGGTATGGCCTAAATCGCCTGCTCGAACCGCTCTATGCCCCGGTGCGCAGCATCCTGCCGAATATGGGCGGCATCGACCTCGCGCCGCTGGTGGTGCTGATCGGGGTCTATGCGCTGCGGATCATCCTGATGAACAACGCGGCGGCGTTTTACTGAGGCCGGGCCTTGTTCACCGGATGTTAGTGTGAAACACGCATCGTGAAAGCAGGATAAACCGGACAGGACCGCCATGAAGAGCGCTGCCACGCTTTTGCGCGATGTCTTTGGATTCGACGCCTTCCGCCCCGGTCAGGAAGAGATCGTCCATACCGTCTCCTCAGGGTGCAACACGCTGGCGATCATGCCGACAGGGGGCGGGAAATCCCTGTGTTTCCAATTACCTGCGCTGATGCGCGACGGGGTGACGGTGGTGATCTCGCCGCTGATCGCGCTGATGCGCGATCAGGTGCGCGCGCTTCGCGCGGTGGGGGTCGAGGCGGGTGCGCTCACCTCGGGCAACACCGAAGGCGAGACGGCGGAGGTCTGGGCGGCGCTCGACGAGGGCCGGCTCAAGCTCCTTTATATCGCGCCCGAACGGCTCGCCTCGGGGGCCGCGCTGGGGATGCTGCGACGTGTGGGCGTGTCGCTTATCGCCGTGGACGAGGCCCATTGCGTTAGCCAATGGGGCCATGATTTCCGCCCCGATTATCTGCGCATCGGGGAGCTCAGGCGCGCGCTCGGTGTGCCGCTCGCCGCCTTCACCGCCACAGCCGATGCCGAGACGCGGGACGAGATCGTGGCCAAGCTCTTCGACGGGCAGCCGCCGCAGATATTCCTGCACGGGTTCGACCGGCCCAACATCCACCTTGCCTTTCAGCCCAAGGACAGGCCGCGCCAGCAGATCATGACGTTCGCCGCCGCGCGCAAGGGGCAGCCGGGCATCGTCTATTGCGGCACCCGCGCCAAGACCGAAGGGCTCGCGCAGGCGCTGCGGGAGGGAGGCCACAACGCCTGCGCCTATCACGGCGGGATGGAGGCCGACGCGCGCCGCCATGTCGAGCATCGCTTCAACACCGAGGACGGGCTGATCGTGGTGGCGACGGTCGCCTTCGGCATGGGGGTGGACAAGCCCGATATCCGCTGGGTCGCACATGCCGACCTGCCCAAGAGCATCGAGGCCTATTACCAGGAAATCGGCCGCGCGGGCCGCGATGGCGCGCCGGCCGAGACGCTCACGCTCTACGGTCCCGACGATATCCGCCTGCGCCGCAGCCAGATCGACGAGGGGCTCGCCCCGCCGGAGCGGCGCATGGCCGATCACGGGCGGCTCAACGCGCTTCTGGGGCTGGCCGAGGCGCAGGCGTGCCGCCGGGTGGTGCTGCTGGGGTATTTCGGCGAGGAGGCGCGCCCCTGCGGGAATTGCGACCTGTGCGAGACGCCGCCCGAGACCTTTGACGGCACCGAGGCGGTGCAAAAGGCGCTCTCGGCGATCCTGCGCACCGGGGAACGGTTCGGCGCGGGGCACCTGATCGACATCCTGATGGGCAATGCGACCGAGAAGGTGCGCGCGCGCGGGCACGACAATCTGCCCACCTTCGGGGTGGGCCGCGACATGGACAAGCGCGGCTGGCAAGGGGTGTTCCGGCAGATGATGGGGCATGATCTGGCGCGCCCCGATCCCGAACGGCATGGCGCGCTGGCGATGACCGGGGCCGCCCGCCCGATCCTGCGCGGCGAGACGCGGGTCCGCCTGCGCCGCGAGGTGGCGGAACGGGCCCCGCGCCCCGCCGTCAAGGCACTTGTATCCGAGGAGGATGCGCCGCTCTTGTCGGCGCTTAAGGCCAAGCGGCGCGCGCTGGCCGAGGCGGCGGGGGTGCCAGCCTATATTGTCTTCACCGACCGCACGCTTATCGAAATGGCCGAGACGCGCCCTGCCGATCTTGATGCGATGGCGCGCATCGGCGGGGTGGGGGCGAAGAAACTGGAACAATACGGCGCGACCTTTCTGGAGGTGATAACCGGCGCGCGCGAGGCGGTGCACCCCACGCGGCGCAAGCTTGCCGGGCGGCCCGAGGGCACGCTCTATGACCGGCTCACCGAGGTGCAGCGCGATCTGGCGCGCGGTGAGTGCGGCACGCTCAGGCCGCTCTCCTGCACCCGTTCGACTCTGCGCCAGATCGCCGAGCGGCGCCCCGCCACGCTAGACGCGCTCGAACGCCTGCCGGGGATGGATTCGCAAAAGGCCGAGCGGTTTGGTGCGGCCTTTCTGGACGTTCTGCACGGGGCGGGCTAAATCCCAACGCGATCAACGAGAGGGAAGAACATGCTGGTTGTCGTCTCACCCGCCAAGAAACTGGACATGACGCCGGTGGACGGGATCAGAGCCACGCGCCCCGCCTTTGACGCCGAGGCGCGGGAATTGGCAGAGGTGGCGCGGAGGCTTGATGCGGAGGGTTTGAAAAAGCTGATGAAGATCAGCGATAACCTTGCCCGGCTCAACGCAGAGCGCTTTGCCGAATTCGGCCACATGCCGGAGAAGCCTGCTGCTCTCGCCTTTGCGGGCGATACCTATCAGGGGTTGGAGGCAGGATCGCTCGACGCGGACGAGATGGCCTGGGCGCAGGATCATTTTCGCATCCTGTCGGGGCTCTACGGTGTCTTGCGCCCGCTGGACGCGATCCAGCCCTACCGGCTCGAAATGGGCAGCCGGCTGGCGACCGAGCGGGGACGCACGCTCTATGATTACTGGGGCGACAGGATCGCCCGCGCGCTCAAGACGCAGGCCAGCGAGATCGGGGCAGATACGCTCGTGAACTGCGCGAGCCAGGAATATTTCGGCGCGGTCGATCTCTCGGCGCTCGGGTTGCGCGTGATCACGCCGGTCTTCATGGAAGAGCGCGGCGGCGCGCCCAAGGTCGTGAGTTTCTACGCCAAGCGCGCGCGCGGCGCGATGGCGCGGTTCATCATCCAGAACCGCCTCACCGATCCGGAGAGCCTGACGGATTTCGATACCGGCGGCTATCGGCACGCCCCGGAGCTCTCCGCGCCGGATCGCCCTGTGTTCCTGCGCGATCAGCCCGCATCCTGAACCGGCGCGCCCTCGGGCGGGCGCATCTCGGGCGTGGCGGCGGCGCTGATGCGCTCGACGATGGCGGCGCGATTGAGCGGCTTGGTGAGGTAGTGATCGAGCCCTGCGGCAAGGATATCGGCACCGTCGCCGGTCATGGCATGGGCGGTCATCGCCACGATCGGCACATGGTCGCCTGTCTCGGCCTCGATCTCGCGGATCGTGCGGCTGGCCTCTTTGCCGTCCATCTCTGGCATCGAGATATCCATGAACACGATATCGGGTGCCATGCTTTGGTAAAGCGCCACCGCCTCGCGCCCGTTTCCGGCGAATGTGATGTCGATATCGAGCGCCTGCACCATCTTGGAAAAGACCAGCCGGTTGGTCTTGTTATCCTCGGCGGCGAGCACCCGCATCACGCGTGGTGCGGCGTTGTCGGGGGCGGAATCGGGGGCAGGGTCGGGTCCGGCTGACGCGGGGGCGGGTGCAGGCGCACCAAGACCGGCGAGCGTCGTGAGAAGATCGTGGCGTGCCACCGGTTTCTGAAGCACCGCCTGCACCGCGTCGCGCGCAGGGTCCGGCGCGGCGCTGCCGGAATTCGTGCTGAGCACGATGATCGGGATCGCATGGCCCGCCGCGCGTAGCTCTGCGGCAAGCTCGAACCCGTCCATGCCCGGCATGTGATGATCGCAGATCACCAGATCGGGGGTGTCGGATGCGGCGAGATCAAGCGCGGCCGTGGCATCGGCGCAGGCGGTCACCTGCATCCCGAGCGCGCCGAGCTGACGCGCGAGCAGGGCGCGGCAGGTCTCGTGCGGCTCGATCAAGAGAGCGTGCGCAAGCGCCGGGTCGGGCCGGGCATCCTCGGGCGTTCCGGCCTCGGCCACCGGCAGCGGCAGCGAAAATCCGAAGGTCGAGCCATGCCCCTGCTCGGATTCGACCCAAAGATCGCCGCCCATCATCCGCACCAGCTTGCGCGTGATGGCAAGGCCAAGCCCGGTGCCCTCGAACTTGCGGCTTTGCGCGTCATCCACCTGGTTGAATTCGCCGAATATGTGATCGAGCTTGTCCTCGGGGATGCCGATCCCGGTATCCTCGATGCTGATGCGGATATCGGCCTCGGCCCCCTCATTTGCCGGCACGCCAGTGACGCGGATCATCACGTGTCCGGCCTCGGTGAACTTCACGGCGTTGCCCACGAGGTTCGTGAGGATTTGCCGGATGCGCCCCGGATCGGCGATAAAGCGCGTCGGCAGAAACAGGTCGTAATCCACCAGCAGATCAATGCCGCGATCGCGCGCATCGGCCTGCAGCAGGGTGACAAGCTCGTGGATGCAGCGCTCCAGATCGAAGAGCTCGGGGTGCAGGACGAGTTTTTCGGCCTCGATCTTGGAATAGTCGAGCACGTCGTTGATGATGACGAGAAGCGCCTCTGCCGAATGTTTGATGGTGGTGACGTAAAGCCGCTGTTCATCGTCGAGCGTGCCCTCGGCCAAAAGGTCGGCCATCCCTACGACCCCGTTCATCGGCGTGCGAATCTCGTGGCTCATGTTGGCGAGAAAGGCGGATTTGGCGCGGTTTGCGGCCTCGGCGTGGCGGCGGGCCTCCTTGAGTTCCTTTTCATACCGGATTGTGTCGGTGATGTTCTGCACGAGGCTGACCATGTCGCCATCGGCGCCGCGCCGGTCGGTGAGGCGGATGTAGTGGTCATTCCAGAGGCGGATCACTTGTGGCTTGGGTGCGGGGCTCTGCCAGCGGTCAAGCATCTGTTCGCGCCAGTCATGCGGGGCCATGTCGCCGATATTGACGATCCCCTCCTCGGTGATGAGCTGCAGGATTTCGACATAGCTGATACCGGGGCGCACCATCTCGAGGCCGTCGAAGACCGCGAGCCACGCCGCGTTGGCGGCGATCATGCGGCTGTCGGCGTCAAAGAAGGCAAAGCCGTCCTCGATGGCCCGGATCGAGTGCCAGAGCCGCCGTTCGGCGATCTCGATCTTCTCGTTGGCGGCGCCGAGGTCGGATTTGACGCGCTGGTTTTCGTGGCGCACGGTCCGGACCTCGGCGCGGGTCTCGGTGATCTCGGTGCTCAGCGCGCGGGCGTGCAGCCCGAGCTTGCGGTTAGCGGCGTGCAGTTCCGCCTGTTTCTGTTCCAGCAGACGTTCGGCGGCGAGGCGCGCGCGCCGTTCCTCTGCCAGCTTGTTGGCAAGGGTCATGCCCGTCCTCCGCCGCGCCGGATCGTGGTTGACCCACAATCCGGCATCGTCGTGAACACCCGGTTAACGCTTGAAAATAAAGGCTTAGAGCGCCTCGATGGCGAGCGCGATGCCCTGGCCGCCGCCGATGCACATGGTGATGAGCGCGCGCTTGCCCCCCGTCCGCTCGAGCTCGTAGAGCGCCTTGACGGTGAGGATCGCGCCGGTGGCCCCGACGGGGTGGCCGAGGGCGATGGCACCGCCGTTGGGGTTGACGCGCCCGGCGTCGAGGCCGAGGCCCTTGTTGACCGCAAGTGCCTGAGCGGCAAAGGCTTCGTTGGATTCCACCACGTCGAAATCGGCCACGCTCAGGCCGGTTTTCGCGAGCAGCTTTTCCACCGCCGGGACCGGGCCGATGCCCATCACCTCGGGGCGCACGCCGGCATGGGCATAGCCCAGAACGCGGGCGCGGGGTTTCAGGCCCGCAGCCTCTGCCGCCTCGGCGCGGGCAAAGACGAGCGCGGCGGCCCCGTCGTTGATTCCGCTTGCATTTCCGGCGGTTACGCTGCCGTCCTTCTGGAAGGCGGGGCGCAATCCGGCCAGCGCCTCGGGGGTGGTTGGCTTGGGGTGTTCGTCCGTCTCGAACGCCACCATGTCGCGTTTCACGCGCACCTCGACCGGCACGATCTGCGATTTGAAGCGGCCCTCTTCGATGGCAACCCCGGCGCGGCGCTGGCTCTCGAGCGCGAAGGCGTCCTGATCCGTGCGGCTAACCCCATGTTCTGACGCGACATTTTCCGCCGTCACGCCCATGTGGCCGGTGCCGAACGGGCAGTTGAGCGCGCCGAGCATCATGTCGCGCGTCGTCACATCGCCCATCTTGGCCCCCCAACGCTGATCGGGGATGATGAAGGGCGAGCGGCTCATGTTCTCGACCCCGCCTGCAAGGCCGAAATCGCAATCGCCCAGCATCAGGGATTGAACAACAGAAACAATGGCTTGCGCGCCGGAGCCGCAGAGGCGGTTGACGTTCATCGCCGGCGCGCTGTCGGGGATACCGGCGTCGATGGCGGCGACGCGGCTCACATACATGTCGCGCGGCTCGGTGTTGATGACATGGCCGTAGACCACGTGACCGATCTGCCCGCCCTCGACGCCCGCGCGTGTAAGTGCCTCTTTTGCAACGATAGTTCCGAGGGTCGTGGGCGGCGTGCCCGCGAGGCTGCCCCCGAATGTGCCGATGGCGGTGCGGCAGCCGTCGAGAATCACGATATCGGTCATGGATGTTCTCCCTGTCATGGTGTCGGGAGAGTAGTCACAGGGGGCCCGCAATGGCAACGGTGACGTGGCCGCTCATGGGGGGAACCGACCGGTTCCGCGCACCAACCGACCGGTTCGCGGGAGGACCGCGCGGTGCGTCCCGCGCCGCCGTCATCCCCGGGCCTGCCCCGAGGATCTCCGGTGTTGCGCACGGTGGGTCAGGAAAGCGTCAAGGTGGGTGTGTGAGACCCGACCCCAGCCCTTGCCTGCGCGTGCCCCGCGATGACGATCCGGACATATGACGATATCGAGGCGGCGACGCTCGCCACCGCCGGGAAAACCCTCGTGGAGAAGTGCCGGGCGGGGTGCCTGCGGTGCCGGGGGATAAGACGGTGCCCGCTGGCCCGAGCGAAGCACGCAGCGGGTCCCCGCTGCCTGCTGCGCCTGCACCCATGGCCGCACTGGTGGGCGCGCCGGAATGGAATGGGACAGAAAGAACACAGAGCAGGCCGTGACGAACTCAAACCACGCCATCGGCGCGCCCTCTCAGACCCGCCTGGCTGCGGGCAGGCGCAACAAAAGGGCACCGTAGATCACGGCAAAGCCTCCGAAGGCCGCGATCCAGCAAAGGCCCGCCAACATGTGGAGCAGGCCGGACATCTCGGGCCATAATCCGGCTGCGACCCGCGCCAGCACCGACAGGATCAAGGCGGCGTAGATCGTGACCGTGCCGGGCCCCGCCGTCAGCGCCTGCCCGGTATGGCCAAGTGTGGCGCGCGTCATCATCGCCAGCGTCATCAGTCCGATTGCGCCGGCCATCCAGAGATGCTGGGCGCCCGCCATCCCGAAGGACCCTGGTGCGAAGATTTCCGCCGACAGGGCAAGCGCCCCCAGCGGCACGAAGGCGTAGCCCGCATGCAGCACCGTCACCAGCGGTTCCTTGAACGTCCGGTGCCCTGCCCAACGGCTCAGCCGGATCAGATGCAACACACCTGCCAGAACAAGGGCCAGACCCGTCGCCACGTTTATCGGTAGGGTGACCCACAGGACGAGCGCCACCAGCAAGGCGATGAGCGCCGCCTTGTCGAAGGTCTGCATGGGCGGCACGGGCAAGGTTGCGCTGCGCCGCTTCACCAGCCAGTTGCGGGTAAACGACGGCACCACGCGCCCCCCGATCACGGCGATCATCATGATGCCAGCGCCCAGGCCCAACCGCAAACCATAACCTTGCGCCGCGTAATCGCCGGTTGCTGCCTCCCAATGAAACAGCGCGTTGCCGATGATGAACGCACCCAGCATCGCCAGCACGATCAGGTTGCGCCAGTTCTTTCCCGCCACGATCTCGCGCAGGATGACCCCCGCGAAGATCACCGGAAAGGCCAGATCGACCGTTGCCACCAACCCGGCTGGCAATCCGCCCGAGACGGCAACCGCCACGCGGCCTGCGAGCCAAAGACCCGCCAGCATCCCAAGCCGCCAGCCGACGATGGGCAAGCGCCCTGTCCAGTTCGGCACGGCCGTCAGCAGAAAGCCAGTGATGACCGCCCCGAGATAGCCGAAAAGAAACTCATGTGCGTGCCAGCTGACGGGATCGAAGGCCGTGGGCAGCGTCAGATATCCCGAAAGCATCGGCACCCATACCGCCATCGCCAGGGTCGCCCAGACCGCGGCACCGAAAAAGAACGGCCTGAAGCCGAAAGACAGGATTGCGGGACCCTGCCAGGTGCGTATGCGCTCTGCGGTGGTCTGTGCCATATGTGTTTCTTATCACCGATCTTCCGCGGCGTCGATCAAGCCGCGTATATGTTTGGCAAAGGCCAATGTGGCCGGGATGCCGATGACGCAACCGATGAGAATCGACCATGCGGTTGAGATTACCGGCAGCCCGACCCACGACCCGATCAACGAGGCGAAGAACACGTTGACCGCCATGGCCCCGGCACCAAAGGGATAGAGCGCAAGCGCGATTTGTCTGTGCGACCGGCCCGCCCGCGTCATCGCCGCGCCACCAGCCGCTGAACCGCAACGAGCGCCGCGACGAAAGCGACGAAGGCCAGCGCGTACCAGAACTCGGCTGTGGCGGATTGTGGCTGCGGGATCGGACGGACGAAATCCTGCGCCGCGACGGGCGCGGCAAGCAGTGCGAGGGAAAGCGTGAAAAGGCGCATGGTTCAGGTCTCCTGCGTCAGTGTGCGGTAAAGGTCCGGCAGCGCGCGGGTGAGGCGCTCCGGGTTGGGCAGCAGCGAGAACCCGCCGCGCCCGAAGATGCGCGCGAACCAGTCCTGTCCGTCCTCGTCGATGATGACGTTGTGCAGGCTCTGGCCAGCGTTTCGGGCTTCGCGCACCGCCATGTGGCTGTCCTCGATGCCGTGCTGCCCCCCCGTAATGGTCGGGCCGCAGCGCCCCGATGGACGCCGTCACATCAGGCGACATCGGCTGCGTGAAACCCTTGGCGCGGGTCAGGAACACCCGGTCGCGCCGCAGCGAGGAAAAGCCCGGATCGACAGGCTGGGCCGCACCGAGACGAGCGACACGCTGGCCTGCGGATACACGGTTTGCGCGCCGATACCGCTGGCCATGTCGTGCCAGAGGTTGCCAACCGTCTCCTCGGGCTCCATCAGGTCCCACAACCGCATCGCTGCTACCCGTAGATCGTGCAGATCAGGTCGCGCAGCGCCTGCTGCACATCCGGCTCATCCGTCAGCGGCTGGACCACCGCCGCCATGACGAGTTCGCACGTTGCCTCGACCCGGAGATGCACGACGAACCACCAGTACATCTTGTCCAGGGACAGGTTCGAAGGGTTGATGAAGGCGAAGACCCACAGCAGCGACAATAGCCAAAGACCCATAAGGAGCACACCGGTGATGGCCGCCTTGCGCCCTCGCAGCACCGTCATCGAAATGTTCAGAAGGAAGATGACAGCCGCGACGAGAATGCCGGACTTGACCCAGAGCGGCTGTTCGAGGAATTCGCGCCCGCCGTGGATGCGAAAACCGTAGCCGATCACGGCACCCAGTGTGCCTATCAGCAGTATCGCGAGTTGCAGATAGGCCAGCTTGCTCGACCAGATCTCGGTCTCGCTTTCCTCGGGCGCGAGGAAACAGGCCGCGCCGAAAAAGCCGAGCAGCAGCCAGACGATCAGCGCGTTGGTGTGGACCATGCGCACGACGTGAAACGGAAAGATCTCGGCCAGAAAATTGGGCTGGACATAAATTCAGCCGATTGTCAGCCCACCGAGCACCTGCACCGCGAAAAGCGCGAGCGCCGCGAGGAAGTAGAAGTAGGCGATTTGTTGCGTCTGGTATTTCATGGGGTGTCTCCTCAGCCTGCGGCGTTGGGCGGCCAGCCCTGGGTATCGGTCTGGTCGGCCCAGCGGAGAAACTCGGCGAGGCCGCGCACGTCGTTGTCGGACATCGTGAAATACGGCATCTGCCGCCGCCCCTCGATCCCGCTGGGCTGCGAGTCTATCCAGCCACGCAGGATGTCGAAGGCGCCTTCCGCATCATCCTGCACGCCCCATCGGGTCATCACGTTGCCCAGTTCCGGCGCGAAATAGGCGCCCTCGCCGTGCAGCGTGTGGCAATTGATGCACGAGTGCTGCTCCCCAGACTTCCTTGCCGTGCACGACCACGAAGAACAGCGATCCTCCTTAGAACACGTTGCGCGCCCGCGATTTTGTCAGGAATTCTGCCATCTTCCGGCCTCCTTGTCGGTCCTTGTGACCGGGGAGTTACGACACCCAGCGAGCGCGGAGTTTGCGCTGACACAAAGTTGCGAGCGATAAACCCGCGCAATGTGGTTGAAACGAGGATGCCGTCATGAGCCGAAAAGACATGGACGATCCGGATCTGTGCGTGGCCGATCTGATGCGGCTCTGGCCCGCGACGATCAACGTGTTCCTGCGCTACCGCATGTTGTGCGTGGGCTGCCTCGTCAGCCATTTCCATACGGTGACCGATGTCTGTCTTGCGTACGATCTGGATCGCGACGTCTTCATGGCGGCAGTGCGCGATGAAATTTCGGCAAGTTGACCGCCGCCCGGGCACTCATGACGTCGCACGCGCGGCTGCAATCAGGATGCGGGATTTGCCAATTCTGTCAGGAGGTGCGGATCGCGAACCTTGATCCGTCGCCGCTCGCTTTCGAGAATCCCATCCTTTTCCCACTTGCTGAGCAGACGACTGACCGTGTGCAGGGTGGTCGCGGTCATTTCCGATACGTCACGACGGGTGATGGGGAAGTCGATCACGATCCCGCCTTCGACCTTGCGCCCGGTCTGGTTGATAAGACGCAGAAGTGCATTGGCGACCCGCTGTTGCACCTGTTGGGAGGTCAGTTCGACGATCCGGTCGTTCCTTTCGGTGAGGCGGTGTCCAATGGTGCGGAATGTTTCTGACGCCAGCCCCTCGTATTGCGCCACGAAACCGTCCCAGAGCGCCATCGGCCAGCTCAGCCCGATAGCATCGACCGCCGTCGTGGCCGTCGCCGGATACCTGTCGAGTCGGAATGCCCGGGCAATGCCGAACATTTCACCACTGGGGATGTATTCTTGGGACGGTTTCGCGGAAGAACGCGAGGATGGCGTCGGCGAATTGTTTCCGGGTGGGGTAGTGGCGATTATACGTCACGTGCTGATGCATGACCGCCCACAATCGCTCTATCGGGTTCAGATGCGGGCAATACGGCGGGAGCTGGATCAGGTGGATGCGACACTCGGGGCGCGCCAGGAACGCCCTGACATCCGGCCCTTTGTGGTAGGCCGCATTGTCCCAGATGACGTGGATCACGCGCTTGTCGGGGTTGCGGGCCTCGATCTTGGCCAGAAGCTGCGTGGCGCTGGCCCCGTCGACGGTGTCTGGCTCGACAAAGGGCGCGTCGAAGGTCTCAAGGTTAAGCGCGCCGTGGATGTTCACCCGTCCGCGACCAGCCGTGGTCTTGACTGCCGGGTTTGAGCCGGTCTTCACCCAGCCAAAGGCGGGCTTGGTCTGGTATTCCGGATGCACGGCATCGGCGAAATACACCGCCTCATCGTCGCTCAGCTCGCTCATCAGGCGCTCATAAAGCGCGATGAACTCCGCGTTCAACGTTACCTGATCTCCGGTCGCCGACATCCGGGTCACCCGGACGTAGCCGTCCAGAAGCATGTAGAAACGCTCGGCCGGCATCCCCTCGTGGAAGACCGCGACCCCGGCATCGTAGCGGCGCGATGTTGCCTGATCGAGAATGCCGCGTATCTGCCGGTCGTCCAGTGCGGCGAATGGCAATACATGTGTCAGAAGGCTTTCGTCGAGCCTGGGCAGGACTTTTCGGGGAACATCGTTCATACGGCATGTTTTGCCACATCTTTACGCTGTCTCCCACAGAGAAAAGACAGCGCGGCCCGCATAAAACGTGCCGTCGTTTTTGCTGGGCCAAAACCCGATCCCGAAAGATGGATATATTTGGCGGTGAAATAACCGAAAGGAACACGAGATGACGGTATTGTAACCTGAAGTCTGGAAATCCGGTCGAGGTGGGGTCCATGAGCCCCTGCTGGCGCGCGCACCTCTGTCGAAAAACGGCTCCCTGGGTTTCCTCTGGTCATTGCTTACCTTCCGAGCTTTTTGCTCTCCGGTAAACCCGGTCCGGTTCAACCCCGCCGCGCCTGATCCACCTTGGTGTTCCGCCCATCGTACAACCTCGACCCTACCAGCGAACTGTAGCAGTCGGGGTTTTTTGCTATTCAGGCTTTGGGAAAGTATATGTTTACCAGTGGGTTACATGGTAAGTTGGCGGAGAGACAGGGATTCGAACCCTGGGTGGGGTTGCCCCCACAACGGTTTTCGAGACCGCCCCGTTCGACCACTCCGGCACCTCTCCGCGGGGGTCTGCGAGGGGCCGTGTAATCGGCTTTGGCGGGCGGGGCAAGGGGGTTCCGGGTTGTTTCCGGTGGGAAATGCCGTAGGCTTCGGGACACTGTAACGCTACGAAGGAGTGCGGCGTCATGATGACAACGGTGAGTGTTGCGCGGTGGCGTTCGGGGCTGGTGGCGCTGGTGCTTGCGGCGCTCGTTCTCGCGGGGTCCGCGCGGGCCGTCGAGCGGGACCGGATCGAGGCGTTTCTCGAGGTGACGGGGTTTGGCGTGGCCATCGACAGCATCGCGCTCAGCGCCGCCGATGCCCCCGCGATGATCGACATGGAACCGGCGGATTTCGGGCCGTCCTGGTCGCGGATCACCGCGCAGGTGTTCGACCGCGCGTTGATGCGCGACATGGCGCACGACATGCTGGCCGGCGCGCTCGACGACGAAATGCTGGGCCACGCCGCGAGGTTCTACGCCTCGGGTCTCGGGCAGCGGCTGGTCGAGGTCGAGAACGCGAGCCACATGCAGCGCGAGGCGGATACCGCCGGGGCCGAGGCGCGCGCCGCAGCATTGCCGCCCGCGCGGCGCGCCGCGCTCGAAGACATGAACGCGGCGATCGACAATGGCGGCATGGTGGTGCGCGCGATCCGCGAAATCCAGGTGCGGTTCCTGCTCGCGGCCTCGGCTGCCGGGCTGACCGAGGGCGGCTATGACGCCGACCTGCTGCGCCGCCTGCTGGCGCAGGGCGACGAGGAAGAGCGCGCCGAGATGCGCGAGATCGCGCTGACGAGTGCCGCGCAGACCTACCGCGATTTTTCCACCGAGGAGTTGCGCGCCTATGCGACCGCGCTGGAACATCCCATGATGGCCCGCGTCTACGAGTTGATGAACGCCGTGCAGTTCGAGATCATGGCCAACCGGTTCGAGGCGCTGGCTGTCCGGCTGGGAGAGGTGCCGCCCGCAAGCGACCTGTAGACGCGACGCTCGACACCGGGCTTGACACCAGGGTGGCCTTCGCGCATACGGGCGCGACCGGCGGGCGACCTCGCCGGTTTTGCATTTGAATGATCCCCGAAAGGGGCGCCGTCCGAGGTGGGCACGCGGCCCGCAACACCCCGCGAGGGGGGCCACAGGACGCGGGATGAGAAGGAAAGAGCCATGTTTGCGGTCCTCAAGACCGGTGGCAAGCAATACAAGGTGCAGTCGGGCGACCTGCTGCGCGTGGAAAAGCTTGCGGCGGATGCCGGTGAGACAGTGCAGTTCAACGATATCCTGATGCTGGGCGGCGATGCCCCGGTGGTGGGCGCGCCTCTCGTCACGGGGGCTGCGGTACAGGCCGAGGTGATCGACCAGGTCAAGGGCGACAAGGTCATCAACTTCGTCAAGCGCCGCCGCAAGCACGGCTCGCAGCGCACCAAGGGACACCGCCAGAAGCTGACGCTGCTGCGCGTGACCGATATCCTCGCGCAAGGCGGCGATGCGACCGGTGTGAAGGCCGCGACGGGAGCGGGCAGCGTGGCTGTGGCCGCCGCCGAGGCGAAGGCCCCGGCGAAGAAGAAGGCCGCCCCCAAGGCCGCAGCCCCCGCAGGTGCCGACGACCTCAAGGCGCTGTCGGGCGTCGGCCCCGCGCTCGAGAAGAAGCTGCACGCCGCCGGCGTGACCAGTTTCGCGCAGATCGCCGCCTGGACCGAGGCGGATGTCGCCGAGTTGGATGAGAAACTGTCGTTCAAGGGCCGGATCGAGCGCGAAGGCTGGGTCGCGCAGGCCAAAGAACTGATCAAGGGCTAAGGAGAGACGAGATGGCACACAAGAAGGCAGGCGGGTCCTCCCGCAACGGTCGCGACTCGGCGGGCCGTCGTCTCGGCGTCAAGAAATACGGCGGCGAGGCGGTCATTCCCGGCAACATCATCGTGCGCCAGCGCGGCAACAAGTTCTGGCCGGGCGCGGGCGTGGGACAGGGCAAGGATCACACGCTCTTTGCCGTGACCGAGGGGTCTGTGACCTTTCACAAGGGGCTCAAGGGCCGCATGTTCATTTCCGTGCTGCCAGTGGCGCAGGCTGCCGAATAAGCCGGACCCGGGAAATGCGAGACACATGAGGGGGACCGGCGCGCGCCGGTCCCTTCTTCGTTTCGGCACGATGTCCGGTCAAATCCGCGTCACGTTCCGGTGTGGGAGAGGCCGGGCAGGCTTGTGACGGCGGCGCGCGCGCCCATCTTGGAGCAGCGCGGCATCATGCAAAAGGAGGAGCGCATGGCTTACGAGACGGTGATCGACAGCGCTGTGACCGACCAGCCGGTGATCGCGGCGGAGCGGTTCGATCTGCGGCCCTTGCAGGCGTCGGATGCCGGGCTGATCGCGCTCAACGCGGGCGATGCGCGGGTGGCGTGGTCCACCGCCACCATCCCGCATCCCTATCCGCCCGGTGCCGCCGAGGCGCTGATTGCGCGCGCGCAGGCAGAAAACCGGGTCGAGGATATCTGGGCCATCGACAGCACCCGCGCGGGCGGGTCCGAGGTGATGGGGCTCATCGGCCTCACCCGCGTTGACGTGGGCCAGTCCGAGATTGCCTATTGGGTGGCCCCCGCGTGGTGGAACACCGGGATTGCCTCGGCGGCGGTCGAGGCGATCCTCTCGGCCAACCCGCACGCCGCGCGGACCGTGTTTGCCAGCGCGTTCCAGGACAATTCCGCCTCGGCGCGGGTCTTGACGAATTGCGGGTTTCAGTATCTTGGGGATGCCGAAAGCTACTGTGTTGCGCGCGGCGCGACCGTGCCCACATGGACCTACAGCCGCCGCATGGGCTGAGGCCCGCGCAGGGCGAAAGGATGGGCGATGAAATTCCTCGACCTCGCGAAGGTGTATATCCGCTCGGGCAGCGGCGGCGCGGGCTGCGTGAGCTTTCGCCGCGAGAAATATATCGAGTTCGGCGGTCCCGATGGCGGCGATGGCGGCAATGGTGGCTCGGTCCGCGTCGAGGCGGTGGACGGGCTCAACACGCTCATCGACTTTCGCTATCAACAGCATTTCTTTGCCGATGACGGGCGGCCCGGGCAGGGTAGCCAGTGCTCGGGGGCGAGCGGCGAGGATATCGTGCTGCGCGTGCCGGTGGGCACCGAGATCCTCGAAGAGGACGAGGAGACGGTGATCGCCGACATGACCGAGGTGGGGCAGGTGGTCGAGCTGGCCCACGGCGGCAATGGCGGCTGGGGCAACACGCGGTTCAAGACCTCCACCAACCAGGCCCCGCGCCGCGCCAATCCCGGCCAGCCCGGCGTCGAGCGCACGATCTGGCTGCGGTTGAAGCTCATTGCCGATGTCGGGCTTCTGGGCCTGCCCAATGCCGGCAAATCCACCTTTCTCGCCGCCACCTCGAACGCGCGGCCGAAGGTCGCGGATTACCCGTTCACCACGCTGCACCCCAATCTCGGCGTGGTGGGCGTGGATGGCGCGGAATTCGTGGTGGCCGACATCCCCGGCCTGATCGAGGGCGCGTCCGAGGGCCGGGGTCTTGGCGATCTGTTCCTCGGCCATGTCGAGCGGTGTGCGGCGCTCTTGCACCTTGTGGATGGCAGTTCCGGCGACCCGGTCGCCGATTACCGGACGATCATCGAAGAGATCGGGGCCTATGGCGCGGGTCTGGCAGACAAGCCGCGCGTGACGGTGCTGAGCAAGATCGACACGCTGGATGACGAGGAACGCGCGTTTTTGCGCGACGAAGTGCAGGAGGCGTCGGGCGGGCCGGTGATGCTGATGTCGGCGGTGTCGGGCGAGGGCGTGACCGAGGTGTTGCGCGCGCTGCGCGCCGAGATCGGCGAGAGCCGCGCGCGTATCCGTCGGGACGAGACCAGCGCTGAGGAGGCCCCGTGGCAACCCTGAGCGACGCGCGCCGGATCGTGGTCAAGATCGGCTCGGCGCTGCTGGTGGACCGCGCCACCGGGGCCTTGCGCGAGGGCTGGCTCGCCTCGCTGGCCGCCGACGTGGCGGGCTTGCGCGCGCAGGGTGCGGATGTCGTGTTGGTCTCGTCGGGCTCGATCGCGCTGGGCCGCGGGCTTCTTGGCCTGCCCGCAAGCGCGCTTTCGCTCGAACAGAGCCAGGCGGCGGCGGCGGTCGGGCAGATCCGCCTCGCCTCGGCCTACGAGGCGGCGCTGGCGTGTCACGGGATCAAGGCCGCGCAGGTGCTGGTGACGCTCGAGGACAGCGAGAACCGCCGCCGCTACCTCAATTCGCGCGCCACGCTCGATCAGCTTCTGCGCCTCGGCGTGGTGCCCATCGTCAACGAGAACGACACCGTGGCCACGGACGAAATCCGCTATGGCGACAATGACCGGCTGGCGGCGCAGGTGGCGGTGACGGCGGGGGCGGACCTGCTGGTGCTCTTGTCGGACGTGGACGGGCTCTACACCGCCAACCCGCAGACCGACCCTTTGGCGCGCCATATCCCCCGCGTGGATGCGATCACGCCCGCGATCATGGCGATGGCGGGCGATGCCGGATCGGGCCTGTCCAAAGGCGGGATGAAGACCAAGGTGATGGCCGCACGCACCGCCACCGCCGGGGGCTGCGCGCTGGCGATCACGCGCGGTGACGTGGATCACCCGCTCGCCGCGCTGGCGCAGGGCGCGTCCGCGACGTGGTTCGCGGCCCAGGGCGACCCGCAGCAAAAGCGCAAGGCCTGGATCGCCGCGATGAAGCCACGGGGCCGGGTGACCGTCGATGCCGGTGCGGCGCGGGCGCTGGCGCAGGGCAGCAGCCTGCTTCCGGCCGGGGTGTGCGCGGTCGCAGGGGCTTTTGGGCGCGGCGACCCGGTGGAACTGGCCGATGAGGCGGGCCGCGTGCTGGGGCAGGGGCTGACCCGCTACGACCACGCCGACGCCGCGCGCATCCTCGGACTGCGCCTCGATCAGATCGAGGAGACACTCGGCCACCCGCCGCGCGGGCCACTCATCCACCGCGACGACATGGCGATCTGAGGTTCGCGCGGAACCCCGCCGGTCCATTGCGCGCCCGCTTGCCGCACGCAAAGCTCTGGCCTAGGAGATTGTTCATGTTGCACCGTGCCATCGCCATCGTCGCCTTGATCTGCGCCACCCCTTTGGGCGCGCATCCGCATGTCTTTGTCGACGTGGCGCTGCGATTTCAGAGCGACGGGCAGGGCCGCCTCACGGGTGTCGAGGTGACATGGAGCTACGACGATTTCTTCTCGCTGCTCATCCTCAGCGACATGGGCCTCGATCCCGACGGCGACGGGCAGTTGACCGACGCGGAACTGTCCCGCCTCAAGGGCTTTGACCTGGAGGAATGGCCCGAGGGGTTCGAGGGCGATCTCTACATCCATTCCGGGGGCGAGAAGATCGCGCTCGACCACCCCGAACCGACCGGTGTGGCGCTGCAAAACGGTCGGATCGTCGCCACGCATGAGCGCGGTTTCGGCCCCGTGAGCGCCGACGGGCTGCGGGTGGAACCTTACGATCCAACCTATTTCGTCGATTATACCCTCGCAGGCCCCGTGACGCTGCCCGACGGCTGCGCCTATGCCATCACCGAGCCCGATCTCGACGAAAGCCAGCGCGACTTCCGCGACATGGTGGCGGACCTCAGCGCCGAAGAGCAATATACGGGTGTCGAGGTGGGCAATCTCTTCTCCGACATCATGGTGATCTCGTGCCGCGCGCCCTCCTGAGCCTTGCGGCGCTGGCGGTGCTCGCCGGGGCGGTGTGGCTGTGGGCGATGGGCGGGGCGGCTGACCTCGCCGCATGGGCGCGCGCGGGGCAAGCCGAGACACAACAGGCGATGGCGCGGCTTCTGCGGGCCCTGCGCGCGGGCGAGCCGGGGGCGATGGCTGGCCTGATGGGGCTGTGTTTCGCCTACGGGTTCTTTCATGCGGCGGGGCCGGGGCATGGCAAGGTGCTCATCGGCGGCTATGGCATGGCCGCGCGGGTCGGCGCAGTGCGGCTCTCGGGGCTGGCGCTGGCGTCGAGCCTTGCGCAGGCAACGAGCGCGGTGGCGATGGTCTATGCCGGGGTGTGGCTGTTCGATCTGACGCGTCAGCGGATGACCGGGCTGGCCGAGGGGCTGATGGCCCCGGCAAGCTATGCCGCGATCGCCGCCGTGGGGGCATGGCTGGCGCTGCGCGGGGCGCGGCGCTGGTGGCGCGGACGGGTGCAGGGAGGGCACGCCCCCGCCCACACCCACGATCCCGCCGCCTGCGCCACCTGTGGCCACCGCCACGGCCCCACGGCGGACGAGGCCGCGCGTGTGACCTCGTGGCGCGATGCGGGGATGCTCATCGGTGCGGTGGCGCTCCGGCCCTGCACCGGCGCGCTGTTCCTGCTGATCCTCACCTGGCGCATGGGGATCGAGGCGGCGGGCATCCTCGGGGCCTTTGTCATGGGGCTTGGCACGGCGAGCGTGACGGTGGCGGTGGCGCTGGCCTCGGTGACCCTGCGCGAGGGCGTGCTGATGCGGCTGGCCGCGTCGGAGGGGCAGGGCCTCGCCCGCGCGCTCACCGTGCTGGAGATCGGGGCGGGGCTGGTGATCGCGGTGCTGGCCCTGCACCTGATGCGCGCGACACTCTAGGGTTCACCAACCGGCACGAATTACCCCATGGTGATCCGGCTTGACATGTTTCGGGGGCGGTAATGGAGCAGGGCGAGAATGGCCTGGAGGGGACGGTTGCAAGGTAGAAGCCCCCTGCGCGGAATCCGAGGCGCCGCGAGGCGCCGCCGACGGCAGCTGCCTGCACTGCCGCCCCGGGCTGGCGCTATCGTCAACGTTGCAACGTTATTCGAGACGTTGGAGTATGTTGGACGCATAAAGCGCATCATCTCACCGTCGCAGCGCCCACCCGCGGTCGGGCGCTGCGCGGCTCCCCGACCGTTCTGCGACTGTCCGCTCAAGGCCATAACCGGACCCCGCGCCCTCTCTCGACCCCCGGTATCTTGTGCCAAGTATGGACCTCTAGAAATCGCCGCCCGCGCCCTGTTGCCACGGTTTCACGAGGTTGCCGAAGCGGGTGAACTGTTCCTCGAAGCTCAGCTCGACCGTGCCGATGGGGCCGTGGCGCTGCTTGCCGATGATCACCTCGGCCTTGCCGTGCAGCCGCGCCATCGCCTCTTGCCAATCGGCCATTTTCTCCATCTCGTGATCGCCCGGCTTTTCGCGTTCCTTGTAATAGACCTCGCGGAACACGAACATCACCACGTCGGCATCCTGCTCGATCGAGCCGGATTCGCGCAGGTCCGAGAGTTGCGGGCGCTTGTCCTCGCGGCTCTCCACCTGCCGCGAGAGCTGTGACAATGCCAGAACGGGAATGTCGAGCTCCTTGGCGATGGCCTTGAGGCCCATCGAGATCTCGCCGATCTCCTGCACGCGGTTCTCGGCGGTGCCACGGGCAAGCTGGAGATAATCGACGATCAGCAGGTCGAGCCCGTGGGTGCGCTTGAGCCGGCGCGCGCGCGCCGCGATCTGGCTGATCGGGATGGCGGCGGTGTCGTCGATGAAGAGCGGGCAGGATTCGAGCGATTTGGCGGCCTCGACGAAGCGGCGGAACTCGCCCTCGTCCATGTCGCCGCGCCGGATCTTGTGCGAGGGGATTTCCGAGGCCTCGGCGAGGATGCGGCTGGCAAGCTGTTCGGCCGACATCTCCAGCGAGAAGAACCCCACGACGCCGCCATCCACCGTGCCGGTGGTGCCGTCGGGCAGGGTGCCCTTGCGATACGCCTTGGCAATATTGAAGGCGATGTTGGTGGCGAGCGATGTCTTGCCCATCGACGGACGCCCGGCGAGGATCAGGAGGTCCGAGCGGTGCAGCCCGCCGAGCTTCTGGTCCATGTCATCGAGCGCGGTGGCGAGCCCGGCCAGCCCGCCCTCGCGCTGATAGGCGGCGTTGGCCACGTCCACGGCATCCTTGACCGCGCGCAGAAAGCTTTGAAACCCGGTGTCGGATTTGCCCTGTTCGGCAAGCTGGTAGAGCTTCTGCTCGGCCTCGACGATCTGGTCGGCGGGTTCGCTGTCGATCTCGACGCGGGCGGCGCGCCCGGCGATGTCATGGCCCAATGCGATCAGCTCGCGGCGGATCGCGAGATCATAGATCATCTGCGCGTAGTCGCGCGCGGCATAGGTGGAGATCGCGGCCCCGGCGAGCTTGACCAGATAGGCCGGGCCGCCCAACTCCTTGAGCCCCTCGTCCTCTTCGAGAAAGGCGCGCAGCGTCACCGGCGAGGCGAGCGCGTTGCGGTTGATGCGCGCCGCCGCCGTCTCGAAAATGCGGGCATGGACGGGATCGTAGAAATGCTGCGGCCCGATGATCGCCGCCACCCGGTCGAAGATGTCGTTGTTGGTCAGGATCGCGCCAAGGAGCTGTTGCTCGGCCTCGATGGAATGCGGCACGCTCTCGGCGGCCTCGATCCCGGCCCCGGTGGGGTTGAATACGCTGATCTCGTTCATGCCTGCTGTCCTCGGTCGTTTCCGGGTCGTTTCTGGTTTTTTCGCGTTTGCATCTTCTACGCCAAACCGCGCGCGCGCGCTATGGGAACAAGTCTGTGGACCACTGCGGGGACAAGCCGCTGATCATCCCCGGCCCGACATCGCGCACCCTGCATCCTGTGGCGAACAAGAGCAAGAATACCATATCTGGCAGACAATTTCGATTCGCGAAGCGGGATATCCACCGCCGCATGGCACGATTTTATTTCCTGTTTGTGTCCTGCCACTTACGGGGTGCGCGCAGGAAACCCTCGACCTTGTCGAGGGTCGCGGCACCGAATGCGCCTTGCGCGCGGGCCTCGGCGAGCACGTCCCACCATGTGCAGAGGTGGTGCAGCGTCACGCCGTGATCGCCCAGGGTGCGCTCGGTTTCGGGGAAGATACCGTAGGAAAAGATCACGCCCGTGTGCCCGCAGGTGGCCCCGGTCTCGCGGATGGCATCGACGAAGCTGAGCTTGGAGCCGCCATCGGTGGTGAGGTCCTCGACGAGCAGCACGCGCTGCCCCTCGGTCATCGCGCCTTCGATGCGCGCATTGCGCCCGTAACCCTTGGGTTTCTTGCGCACATAGGTCATCGGCAGGGCCATGCGCTCGGCCACGAGGGCGGCAAAGGGAATGCCCGCCGTCTCGCCGCCCGCGATATTGTCGAACGCCTCGAACCCGGCCTCGCGCATCACGGTGATGGTGAGAAAATCCATCAGGGTGCTGCGGATGCGCGGGTAGCTGATGAGCTTGCGGCAGTCGATATAGGTGGGCGAGGGCAGGCCGGAGGCCAGCGTGAACGGCGTGTCGGCGTTGAAATGCACCGCGCCGATTTCCAGCAGCATCCGGGCGGTGAGGCGGGCGATCTCGTCCTTGGGCGGGTAGGTGGCGGGGATCATCGGGCGGTCCTTGTTACCGGGGGGCCGAAGAGATTTGATGCCTCCGGCGGGGATATTTCGGGCAAGATGAAGCTCAGGCCACCCGCCAATGCAGCGCGAAGCCGGGATCGAAGACGGTGACGGGGCCATCGTCGGTGGCGATCTTCGAAGGGCAGGGGACGGGGTCGCCCTTGGTCAGGGTGATCCGCGCCTCGTTCGGGGGCAGGCCGTAGAAGGCGGGGCCGTGCAGCGAGGTGAAGCCCTCGAGCCGGTCGAGCGCGCCCTCCTCCTCGAACACATGGGCGAGGATCGACAGCGTGTTGGTCGCGGTGAAGCAGCCCGCGCAGCCGCATCCGCTTTCTTTGTTGGGGTCGGTATGGGGCGCGCTGTCGGTGCCGAGGAAGAAGCGCGCATCGCCCGAGGTGGCGGCCTCGCGCAGGGCGAGCCGGTGCTCCTCGCGCTTGGCCACGGGCAGGCAGTAGTAATGCGGCTTGATCCCGCCCACGAGGATATGGTTGCGGTTGATCACGAGGTGATGGGTGGTGATGGTGGCGGCGAGGTCGTGGGTCTGTGAGGTGACATAGTCCACCGCGTCGCGGGTGGTGACATGCTCCATCACCACGCGCAGCCCCGGCGTGGCGCGGCGGATTGGGTCGAGCACACGATCGATGAACACCGCCTCGCGGTCGAAGATGTCCACCTCCGGGTCGGTCACCTCGCCATGTACGCAGAGCGGCAAGCCGATTCGGGCCATACGCCCGAGCACCGGCCGGACCTTGTCGAAGTCGCGCACGCCCGAGGCGGAATTGGTCGTGGCCCCTGCCGGGTAGAGCTTGACCGCCGCGATCAGCCCCTCGGCATGGGCCGCAGCCACGTCTTCCGGGTCGGTTTCCTCGGTCAGGTAGAGCGTCATCAGCGGGGTGAAGTCCATCCCCTCTGGCAGCGCGGCCATGATGCGGTCGCGATAGGCGCGGGCGTCATCCGATGTGACCACCGGCGGCACGAGGTTGGGCATGATGATGGCGCGGGCGAAGTGGCGCGCGCTCTCAGGCAGGACGGCGCGCAGCATCGCGCCATCGCGCAGGTGCAGGTGCCAGTCGTCGGGGCGGCGGAGGGTCAGGTGCGTTTGCATGGTCCGAGCGCATACACAATCGCGCGCGCCTGCGCCAGAGCCTAGCCCTCCTTCCCGGCGAGCCTTGCCCCGGCGGCGTTGAGCGCGCTGCGGTAGCGTGGTCCGCCGCGCCCGCGGTCGAGCACGTTGCGGCAGAACGGCACGATGAGCGCGTCGCGCTGTTCGGTGACGAGGCGGCGCAGCAGCGGGAACAGGTAGCCCCGTTCGTCGCGGCGCTTGCGCCACAGTTGTGCGAGGCTGCGGCGCGAGAGCTTGTCCGCGCTCAACTGGGCGAGCGCGCGGGGCAGCACGCCCATGCGCGCGAGGGCCTCCTCGATGGAATAGCCGAGGTGGCGGGTGCGGAAGCGCAGCACGTTGCCGCGATTGAACAGCGCCGAGTGCATGGCGTCGAGCTCGACTTCGGGGTCGTAGAGCAGCACCGCGCGCGCGGCGGCGTCGAGCATGTCGGGCGCATAGCCGTAGCGGTCGGTAAACGAGGTGCGGCGCATCCCGAGGTAGCGGTCGTCCCATTCCGCGACGCGCGGATCGAGTGTGGCCTGCGGGCGCAGCATCAGCACACGCGCGCCCGGCGCGGCGACCGAGAATGCGCCGGCGGCATAGCCGCAGGCCCCGGCCCCGTAAAAGATCACCTGCTCGAACTCGTCGAAAAAGCCGTCGTCGATCAGCCGGTCGAAATAGCCGTAGACAAGCGCATCGCGGAACCAGGTGTCGCCGTGGCTCAACAGGCACAGATGCGACCAGCCGAGGGCCTTTAGCATGGTCCAGCCGAAGGGCTGCGCCTTGTTAGAGAGGGTCTCGAGCCGGTCGAAGCTCTCGAAGGTCACCAACAGCACCGGCTTGCGTTCGCAAAACAGTGCCGCGTGATCGCTGCCCAGCGGCTGCACGTAGCCGTCATCGCCGATCACCGTTTCGGCGCGGTCGAGCCACCCCTGCCAGTCGAGCCCCGAAAGATCGGCTCCGGTGAGATCGTTCATGTCCTGCATCCGCTCTGACCTTGTCTGCAACGCACTGCCCCGATGCGGGTCTTGTGCCCGCCTGCAGCCCTGAACCTGCCGTTCGATTGGGGCGAAACTTTGGAAAATCAGCGGGCATTCTGCGAGGGGCCTTGCGACCAAGGGGCAGGCTGGTGCCCTTGACCGCGCCGGGTGGGCCATGCAGTGCTGGGCTGGCATGAGGCGGACGGAGGCGAACGAGGTGACCATTCCCCAATCCATCGGCGCGGTGCAGGAGGCGCTGGGCGCGCAAGGCTATGTTTGCGGGCGCGCGCTGGGCACGGTGGCGTATCTCGCGCTGCGGCTCGGGCGGCCGCTGTTTCTCGAGGGCGAGGCCGGGACCGGCAAGACCGAGATCGCCAAGGCGCTGAGCGCGGCGCTTGGCCGCCGCCTGATCCGGCTGCAATGCTATGAGGGGCTGGACGCGGCCACCGCCGTCTACGAGTGGAATTTCGCCGAGCAGATGATCGCCATCCGCACCGCCGAGGCCGCCGGTGGCGTGGATCGCGGGCATCTGAAGGACGAGCTTTTCACCGACGAGTTCCTGATCGAGCGCCCGCTCTTGCAGGCCATGCGACCGCAGGCCGGGGGCGCGCCGGTGCTGCTGATCGACGAGATCGACCGCACCGACGAGCCGTTCGAGGCGTTCCTTCTCGAGGCGCTGTCAGATTTCCAGGTGACGATCCCCGAGCTTGGCACGATCAAGGCGCCCGAGCCGCCCATCGTCATCCTGACCTCCAACCGCACCCGCGAGGTGCATGATGCGCTCAAGCGCCGCTGTCTCTATCACTGGGTGGAGTATCCCGATTTCGACCGCGAGATCGAGATTCTGCGCGCCCGCGCCCCCGAAGCCGCCGAGACGCTCAGCCGGGAGGTGGTGGCCTTTGTGCAAGCCTTGCGCACCGAGGACCTGTTCAAGAAGCCGGGCGTGGCCGAGACCATCGACTGGGCGAAATGCCTGCTCGCGCTCGACGTCATCAGCCTCAGCCCCGAGGTCATCGCCGACACGCTGGGCGCGGTGCTGAAATACCAGGACGATATCGCGCGGCTGCAAGGCTCCGAGGCGAAGCGGATTCTCGACGAGGCGCGCGCCACGCTCGCGCCCGCCTGATGTTTCTTCTTGGTCCAAATACTCCGGGGGTGTGGGGGCAGCGCCCCCACGGCGCGCCATGACAGACTACGCCCCGCTCGATCTGCCGGACGACCCCAAGCTCACCCACAATATCATTCATTTCGCCCGCGCCTTGCGGGCCGCCGGGTTGCCGGTGGGGACGGGGCGGGTGATCGACGCGGTGCGCGCGGTGGCCGCCGTCGGCTTCACCTCGCGGCAGGATTTCTTCTACACCCTGCGGGCCTGTCTCGTCACCCGGCCCGAACACCTGACCGTCTTTGCGCAGATATTTCGCCTCTACTGGCGCGATCCGCGGTACCTGGAGCACATGATGGCGATGATGCTCCCGGCCATTCGCGGTGTGCAGGAGGAGCGCGGTGCGCAAGCCGCCGAGAAACGCGCGGCGGAGGCGCTCCTGGACGGAGTGGAGCGTGCCCCGCCCGAGCGTGACGGCGACGCGCCGGACGAGGAGACGGTGATCGAGATCGACGCCACCGCCACCATGTCGCGCGAGGAGCGGCTGCGGCGGCTCGATTTCGAGCAGATGTCCACCGCGGAGATGGCGCAGGCGAAACGGATGCTGGCGCGGCTCGCGCTGCCGGTGCGACCGCTGCCCTCGCGTCGCGGGATCGCCGACCCGCACGGGAGCCGCCTCGATGCGCGCGCGAGCCTGCGCGCGGCGCTGCGGCGCGGCGGCGAGATGCGGCGCTTGCATTACAAGAAGCCCCGCGAGCGCTGGCCCAACCTCGTGGTGCTTTGCGATATTTCCGGCTCGATGAGCCAATACAGCCGCATGGTCCTGCACTTTCTCCACGCCGTGGCCAATCACAAGGGGGCGGGCTGGGCGAAGGTTCATGCCTTCACTTTTGGGACGCGGCTCACCAACATCACCCGGCATCTGGCCACCCGCGACGTGGACGCGGCGCTGGCGGCGGCGGGGCGGCAGGCGCAGGATTGGGAGGGCGGCACGCGGATCGGCGCGAGCTTGCACGCGTTCAACCGCGACTGGTCGCGCCGGGTGATGGGCAACGGCGCGGTGGTGCTGCTCATAACCGACGGGCTCGACCGCGAGGAGACCGGGCAGTTGGCGCACGAGATGGAGCGGCTGCACCTCTCGGCGCGTCGGCTCATATGGCTCAACCCCCTGCTGCGCTGGGACGGGTTCGCGCCGCGCGCGGCGGGCATCCGCGCGATGCTGCCGCATGTGGATGCGTTTCGCGCGGGCCATTCGGTGGCCACGATCGAAGAGCTTGCACAGGCGCTCTCGCGCGCCGAGGATGGCGGCGAGAAGGCGCGGCTGATGGCGGCGATGGAGGGATGATGGAGCGCTTTGACGATATTCCCGGGACGGCGCTCGCATGGCACCGCGACGGCAAGGGCGCGGCGCTGGCCACGGTGGTCGAGACCTGGGGCAGCGCGCCGCGCCGGGTGGGCAGCCAACTGGCGATCAGCGGCGAGGGCGAGATCGCGGGGTCGGTCTCGGGCGGCTGCGTCGAGGGGGCGGTGGTCGTGGAGGCGCTGGACGCCATCGAGGCCGGCGCGCCGGTCATGCTCGAATACGGGGTGAGCGACGGCGACGCCTTTGCCGTGGGGCTCGCCTGCGGCGGCACCATCCGGGTGCTGGTGGAGCCGGTGGGATCGGTCCTGCCCGAGGCGGTGCTGGCCGAGTTGGTGGCGGCGCGGGGGTCGCGCGAGCCGGTGGCCTATGTGACCGGACCGGGCGGGCGCAGGCTGGAGCGCGAGGGGCATGACGCGCGGTTCCGCATGGATCGTTCGGGGTTCGAGCCGGATGGCGAGACGTTCGTGGCCATCCACAACCCGCCCTTGCGCCTTGTCATCGTGGGCGCGGTGCATATCGCGCAGGCCCTCGTGCCGATGGCGCGGATCGCGGGGCTTGATCCGGTGGTGATCGACCCGCGCGAGAGCTTTGCCACCGAGGCGCGGTTTCCGGGCACGCGGCTGAACCATGACTGGCCCGATGAGGCGGTGGCCGCCATTGGCCTTGACGCGCGCACGGGTCTGGTGCTGCTGACCCATGATCCCAAGCTGGACGATCCGGCGCTGGCGGAGGGCTTGCGCGCGGGGGTGTTCTACATCGGCGCGCTGGGATCGACCCGCACGCACGCCAAGAGGGTGGCGCGGCTGGAGGAGGCGGGGTTCAGCGGCGAGGAGATCGCGCGCATTCATGGCCCTGTCGGCCTCGATATCGGCGCGGCGGGGCCGGCGGAGATCGCGGTGAGCATATTGGCCGAGATGATCGCCGTGTTGAGGCAGGGGGGATGAGGTTCGGGCCGGTGCCGCTGGCCGAGGCCGAGGGTGCGATCCTCGCGCATTCCGAGACGGTGGCCGGGGGGCGGTTGCGCAAGGGTGCGGTGCTGGGGCCTGCGCAGATCGACGCGCTGCGCGCGGCGGGGCATGAGGCCGTCACCGTGGCGCGGTTGGAGACGGGCGATCTGCACGAGGATGCGGCGGCCGATCGGCTGGCACGCGCGCTGCATGACGGCGCATTGGGGGTCGCGCTGAGCCAGCCCTTCACCGGGCGGGTGAACCTTCTGGCGGAGGGGCCGGGGGTGGTCTGTCTCGACGCCACCGCCATAAACGCCGCCAACGCGGTCGATCCGATGATCACTGTGGCCACTGTGCCCGCGTTTCACCAGATCCGCGCAGGCGGCATGATCGCGACCGTCAAGATCATCGCCTACGGGGTGCCCGAGGCGGGCGTGGCGCGCGCAGCCAAGGCGGCGCGCGGCGCGGTCCGGCTGGCGACCGCGCGCTACCGCACGGCAAGCCTGATCGTGACCGAAGCGGATGGCGGGCCGGGGACCAAGGGCGTGGAGGCGATTGCCGCGCGGGTGACCGGGCTGGGCATGGAGATGGCCGGGGTGGTGACCTGTGCCCATGACGAGGGCCCGCTCGCGCGCGAGATCGCGGCGGCGGCGGGCGAGATCGTGCTGATCCTCACCGCCTCGGCCACCTCGGACCCGCATGATACCGCGCCGCAGGCGCTGCGCCGCGCGGGCGGGCGCGTGGAGCGATTCGGGATGCCGGTCGATCCCGGCAACCTGCTGTTTCTGGGCGAAATCGGGGACAGGCCGGTGATCGGCCTGCCGGGCTCTGCCCGCTCGCCGGTGCTGCACGGGGCCGATTGGGTGCTGGCGCGGATAGCCTGCGGGCTGCCTTGTGGCGCGGCAGAGATCGCTTGCATGGGCGTGGGGGGCCTCCTCAAGGAAATCCCGACGCGTCCCCAGCCCCGGCGCGGCCCGCGACGCTGAGCCTCAACTATCGTTTGAGTTTTGCGGCGAGCGCGTTAGGCTCTCGGTCAGGGAGCCAGAAATCAAAGCAACCGGGAGGAGCATATGCCACAGGTCAGCATGACCGTGAACGGCAAGCAGGAGACAGGCCAGATCGAGGGCCGCACGCTGCTTGTGGATTTCATCAGAGAGAGTTTGGGGCTGACGGGCACGCATGTGGGCTGTGACACCAGCCAGTGCGGGGCCTGCGTGGTGCATGTGGACGGGCGTGCAGTGAAAGCCTGCACCATGTTCGCCGCCGAGGCCGAGGGCGCCGAGATCAAGACCGTTGAGGGAATGGCCGAACCGGACGGCACGATGCACCCCATCCAGGCGGCATTCCGGGAGCATCACGGGCTGCAATGCGGATTCTGCACGCCGGGCATGGTGATGTCGGCGGCGGCCTTGCTGGCCGAGAACCCGACGCCGTCCGAGGCGGAAATCCGCGACTATCTCGAGGGCAATATCTGCCGCTGCACCGGGTATCACAACATCGTCAAGGCGATCATGGCGGCCTCCGGGCAGGACGTGAGCCGGATCGCGGCGGAATAGGCGAGAAAGAGGGGGCGCTGCCCCCGCGCCTGCGGCGCTCCCCCGGAGTATTTCGGGAAAGATGAAGGCGCGCGGGTTTTATCGGGGGGCGACCCCGGAGGATTTCAGGGAGGATCGAGACATGCCAAAGGACGGAGGCATCGGCGCCAGCACCAAGCGGCGCGAGGACGTGCGGTTCCTGACGGGGAACGGCAATTATACCGACGACATCAACCTGCGCGGGCAGGCCTATGTGCATTTCCTGCGCTCGGACGTGGCGCATGGGCGGCTCAACTCGGTCGATACCAGCGCCGCCGAGGGGATGCCCGGCGTGCTGCGCATCTTTACCGGTGAAGATTTCGCCGAGGTGGGCGGGCTGCCCTGCGGCTGGCAGGTGACCGACCGGTTCGGCGAGGTGATGCAGGAGCCCAAGCACCCGGTTCTGGCGCATGGCAAGGTGCGCCATGTGGGCGATCCCATCGCCGCCGTGGTGGCCGAGACCCGCGAACAGGCGCGCGATGCCGCCGAGGCGATCGAGCTGGATATCGAGGAGCTGCCCGCGGTGGTGGACATGAAGGCGGCGCTGGAGGACGGTGCCACCAAGGTGCATGACGATCTCACCTCGAACCTCTGTTATGACTGGGGTTTCGTCGAGGAGAACAAGGCGGCGGTGGACGAGGCGTTCGGCAAGGCCGCGCATGTCACCACGCTGGAGCTGATCAACAACCGCCTCATCGCCAACCCGATGGAGCCGCGCGTGGCGGTGGGTGATTTCAACCGCTCGACCGGCGATTCGACGCTTTATACCACGAGCCAGAACCCGCATGTGATCCGGCTTCTGATGGGGGCCTTCGTGCTGGGTATCCCCGAACACAAGCTGCGGGTGGTGGCCCCGGATGTGGGTGGCGGGTTCGGATCGAAGATATTTCACTATGCCGAAGAGGCGTTCTGCACCTTCGCCGCCCGCGCGCTCAACCGTCCGGTCAAGTGGACCTCGACGCGCGGCGAGGCGTTCATGTCCGACGCGCATGGGCGCGACCATGTGACCAAAATCGAACTGGCGCTCGATGCCGACAACAATTTCACCGCGCTGCGCACCGATACGCACGCCAACATGGGCGCATACCTGAGCACCTTCGCGCCGTCGATCCCGACCTGGCTGCACGGCACGCTGATGGCGGGGAATTACAAGACCCCGCTCATCTATGTGAACGTCAAGGCGGTGTTCACCAACACCGTGCCGGTCGACGCCTATCGCGGCGCCGGGCGGCCCGAGGCGACCTATCAGCTCGAGCGCGTCATCGACAAGGCGGCGCACGAGCTGGGGGTCGATCCCGTCGCCTTGCGGCGGCAGAACTTCATCACCGAGTTTCCCTATGCCACGCCGGTGGCGGTGGAATACGACACCGGCGATTATCACGCCACGATGGACAAGCTCGAAGAGATCGCCGATCTCAAGGGCTTTGCCGCGCGGCGCAAGGAGAGCGAGGCGAAGGGCAAATTGCGCGGCCTTGGTGTAAACTCCTATATCGAGGCCTGCGGGATCGCGCCGTCGAACCTCGTGGGCCAGCTTGGCGCGCGCGCCGGGCTTTACGAGAGCGCCACGGTGCGCGTCAACGCCACCGGCGGGCTGACGGTCATGACCGGCAGCCACAGCCACGGGCAGGGGCACGAGACGTCGTTCGCGCAGGTGATCTCGGAAATGATCGGCATCGACGCCGACATGGTCGAGATCGTGCATGGCGATACCGCCAATTCGCCGATGGGCATGGGCACCTATGGCTCGCGCAGCCTCGCGGTGGGCGGCTCGGCGATGGTGCGCGCCACCGAGAAGATCATCAACAAGGCGCGCAAGATCGCCGCCCACCTGATGGAGGCCTCGGAGGGTGATATCGAGCTGAAGGATGGTCAGTTCACCGTCGCGGGCACCGACAAGTCGGTGGCCTGGGGCGATGTCACGCTCGCCGCTTACGTGCCGCACAACTACCCGCTCGAGGAGATCGAGCCGGGGCTGGAGGAGACGGCGTTCTACGACCCGGCGAATTTCACCTATCCGGCGGGGGCCTATGCCTGCGAGGTTGAGGTCGATCCCGAGACCGGGCGTGTCACCATCGAGCGGTTCTCGGCGGCGGATGATTTCGGCAACGTGGTCAACCCGATGATCGTCGAGGGGCAGGTGCATGGCGGGATCGCGCAGGGGATCGGGCAGGCGCTGCTGGAGGGTTGCGCCTATGACGAGAACGGTCAGCTTCTGACCGGCAGCTACATGGATTACGCCATGCCGCGCGCCGATGACATGCCGTTCTTTTCGGTCGATCATTCCTGCCAGACGCCCTGCACGCACAACCCGCTCGGGGTGAAGGGCTGTGGCGAGGCCGGGGCGATCGGCTCGCCGCCCGCGGTGGTGGGCGCGGTGGTGGACGCGCTGCGCTCGGGGGGCAGCGACATCACCCATATCGACATGCCGCTGTCGCCCTCGCGGGTGTGGCAGGCGATGCAGGGCTGAGGGAGGACCAAACCTATGTATGCATTCGAAATAGACCGGCCCACCACTCTGGCCGATGCCGTCAAGGCGCTGGGCGCAGAAGAAGCGCAGGCGTTGGGCGGCGGGCAGACGCTGATCCCCGCGCTGAAACAGCGGCTGGCGGCACCTTCGCGGCTTGTCTGCCTGTCGGGCGTGGCCGAGATCAAGGGCATCTGCACTTCCGACGACGGTGCGCTCTGCATCGGCGGGGGCACCACCCATGCCGAGGTGGCGGCAGGTGCGGGGGCTTATCCGGCGCTGGCCGCCCTTGCAGCCAATATCGGCGATCCGGCGGTGCGCAATCGCGGCACCATCGGCGGCAGCCTTGCCAATAACGATCCCTCGGCCTGCTACCCGGCGGCTGTGCTGGGATCGGGGGCCACGGTGGTGACCGACAAACGCGAGATTGCGGCGGATGATTTCTTTGACGGGATGTTCGCCACGGTGCTGGAGGAGGGCGAGATCATCACCGAGGTGCGCTTTCCGGTGCCGGAGGCGGCGAGCTATCAGAAGTTCGAGCAGCCGGCCTCGCGTTTCGCGCTGGTGGGCGTGTTTGTGGCAAAATACGCAGGCGGTGTGCGCGTGGCGGTGACCGGCGCGTCGGAGGAGGGCGTTTTTCGCTGGTCCGAGGCCGAGGCGGCGCTGTCGTCGAATTTCGCGCCCGGGGCGCTGGACGGGCTGACGCTCGCGGGCGGGGGCATGATTTCCGACCTGCACGGATCGGGCGATTACCGCGCGCACCTTGTGGGTGTGATGACGCGCCGGGCGGTGGCGGCGGCAGGCTGAGCGGTCGGGACCGGGGCCGCTTTCTTTGAAAGAAAGCGGTCCGAACTCTCTTGAAGATTTCGGCTCACGGCGTTGCGGGCTCGAGCACCGTTATCCCGACAGCTGCCGCCCGCGCGAGACCCGCATCGAGCGACATCGGGATGTATTCGCCGCGCCGCCAGAGTTGGGCGAGATCGTCATAGTGTCGGCTCAGGAAATGGCCCGACTGGCCGGTGGAGGTGACAAACACGCTGCTGTCGGGATCGGCGAAATCATACACGCCGCGATAGCCTGCCCCGTGCACGTTGGCGAAGGGATCGGGCCCGGTGCCGCCCCGCGTGCGCCCGCGCATGAGCGTGTTGTCGCCTCCGGACGTGGATTGGCGGATGTTGACGAAGTAGCGCAGCAGCGGCACCTCGCCCAAGGTCTGGTGATTTTGCGCGGCCTGGTGCGCATCGCCCCAGCGCAGGCTTTCCAATGACCGGCCATAGCGCTCTGAAATCCAGATCAGCGCGTCGTCGAGCGCCATCCGCGCGATGTCGGTGCAGGTCTCGACCGCCGCCGATTGCCTGACATCGCACCACGCGGCGGCCCCGTCCACGTCGCGGAACACGCGTTCGATGAACACCGGTTCGGGGTGGTCGAAGTCGCGCGAAAGCGGCCCGAGATCGTCGCGGATGAGCCGGTCCATCAGCGCGCGCATCCAGGCGGTATAGATCAGCGGCTCGGGCAGGTGTTCGTTCATCTCGCCGTTCCAGTCGGCGAGCAATTCCAGCGCGCGCTGGCGCAGGCGTTCGGGGGTGCCCTCGGGGGCCGATTCGCCGGTGAACCACAGGTCCGCCCCGATGAGCGGCAGGATCGAGCGCGCGGTAAAGCTCACCGTGTCGAGCTGCGCCTCGATGAAGCTGTCGCGGGTGTGCACCTCGCGCCGCTGCATCAGGGCCCGCCAGCGATGTATCCGCTGCGTGTCCCCCCAATGGTGGCTGACATGCATGGGAAAGGGACGATCCACGATCTTGTTGTTGGTATTGCCGAGGATGCCGCCCGAGGGGTCGGTGAATTCGGGATTGGCCGTGGCGGGTAGCATCCCCTGCCAGCGGTTCTCGGTGATCCAGCCGCGCGCGGGCATCCGGCCTTCGGTATCGTGGCGGGCATGGCGGCGGGGCATGGCCCCGATGAGTCGCAGCGCGATACCGCTCTCGTCGGCGAGCGTCAGGTTCTGCGAGGGCGCGATGAAGAGCGCCGTGGTATCGAGCGCCTCGGCCACCGATTGCGCGCGCATCAGCCGCATGGCGGCGGTCATCGTCGTGTCCACGTCCGAAAGCGCCGTCCAGCCCACTGCGGCCACATGCCCCTGTGGCGTGACCTCGCCGAGGTCGTAGTGGCTTCCGGGCAGGACCGGGCCGTTATCTGTCCAGCGCAGGGTGAGGGTGACGGGATCGGCGTCCTTCACCTCGATGATCGAGCGCGTGGTGCGGAACGGTTTCCACCCGTCGGGGGTGCGGTATTGGCCCGGGTTGTCGGGGTTGAGCTGTTCTATGAACACGTCCTGATCGTCGAGATAGGACGAGGTCAGCCCCCAGCCCAATCGCGCGCTGCGCCCCGTCAGGATCGTCGGGATGCCGGGGATGGTGCCGCCGATGACCCCGCCGCTCGTCAGCTCGAGCCGTGCCAGATACCAGATCGCGGGGGCGGAAAATCCCAGATGCGGATCATTGGCCAGAAGCGTGCCGCCCGAAGCCGACCGCCCGGGCGCGGCGGCCCAGGCATTCGACGCCCCGGCAAAGGGACGGGCGGGGAAGGGCGAGAGCGGATCGCCGGTCAGCCCGGGCTGCGCGCGGGCGATGCGGGCGAAACGTGCTCCGGGAAACAGGCTTGCGTAATCGGGCAGTGCCGCGATGCCGCTGCCGGGATCGTCGGGCAGGATATCCGAGAGCCGCGCCGGATCATCGAGCGCGAGCGAGGTGCGCGCGCGCAGCACCTCCTCGCTCAGATGGCCCGAGCGCTGCACCGCCATCAGCTTGATGAGCGCGATGGAATCGGCGGGCTGCCAGGGGGCGATGGGCGCGTTGAACAGGAACTGTTCCGGCGCGCCGCGGCCCAGCGCCTCGCGGTTGATCTCGGTCAGGCGCGCGTTGACCCCGTCAGAATAGGCCTTGAGCGCGGCCAGCGTTTCGGCATCCTGCGCCGCGACCGAGGCCCGCGCGAGATTGTAGAGGTCAAACCGCCGCAGCGTGGTGTCGATCTTGACGGTGCGGGCCCCGAACACCTCCGACAGCCGCCCCTGCACGGTGCGGCGCATCATCGTCATCTGCCACAGCCGGTCCTGCGCATGGGCATAGCCGAGGCCAAAGAACGTGTCGGCGTCGGTCTCTCCGAAGATATGCGGCACGTTGGCGTTGTCGCGCACGATCTCGACCGGACCGGAAACCCCGGTAACGGCAAGCCGCTTGTCATAGTCCGGCAGCGAGCGCGACAGCAGCGTATAGGCGATCAACAGCGCCAGCAGCGCCAGCGCCACCAGCCCGCCCGCAGCGCGCAACAGCCATTTGAGGATCACCGGCACGGGCGCTGCCCTTTCCGAGTTTGTGCTTGCATCCCCGCCGGGGATAGTCAGAAATCCGGGGCGAGACAATGGGCACGAAACAGGAGGAAAGCGACATGGCGAAACTGGCATTTCTGGGATTGGGCGTCATGGGCTACCCGATGGCAGGGCACCTGTCGGCGGCAGGGCACGAGGTCTGCGTCTACAACCGCACCGCCGCCAAGGCCGAAGCCTGGGTGGCACAGCATGGCGGGTGCTTTGCGCCCACGCCCCGCGAGGCGGCGCAAGGGGCGGAGTTCGTGATGGCCTGCGTCGGCAACGATGATGATCTGCGCTCGGTCTGCCTCGGGGCAGACGGGGCCTTTGCCGGCATGGCGAAGGGCGCGATCTTCGTCGATCACACCACGGTTTCGGCGCGTGTCACGGCAGAGCTTTACGAGGCGGCGCAGGAGCGTGGCGCGGGCTTTGTCGATGCGCCCGTCTCCGGCGGGCAGGCGGGGGCCGAGAACGGGCAGCTCTCGATCATGTGCGGCGGCGACGAGGATATTTATGCCCGCGCCGAGCCGGTGATCACCACCTATGCCAAACTTTGCCGTCGATTGGGTGAGAGCGGCGCGGGCCAGATGACCAAGATGGCCAACCAGATCGCCATCGCGGGCCTCGTGCAGGGCCTCTCCGAGGCGCTGCATTTCACCGAGAAAGCGGGGCTTGACGGACGCGCGGTGGTCGAGGTCATCAGCCAGGGGGCTGCGGGCTCGTGGCAGATGTCGAACCGCTACGAGACCATGCTCGATGACAAATGGGATCACGGCTTCGCGGTCGACTGGATGCGCAAGGATCTGGGCATCTGCCTCGACACTGCCGACGAGGTGGGAGCGAGCCTGCCGGTCACCGCCCTCGTGGATCAGTTCTACAAGGACGTGCAGAAGATGGGCGGCGCGCGCTGGGACACGTCGAGCCTTCTGGCACGGCTGCGTAAAATGGGCTGAGCGATCAGGCGACCGCGCGGTCGCCGTGGCACCACCGCCGTGCGTCGATGCAGTCAAGCACCAGCGAGACCGCATCGACCGCCAGCAGGATCATCAGGTAGATGCGGTACGCGGGGGTAATGTCCTGCGCCAGCAGCCAGATCGCCAGCCCGAGCATCGGTGTCCAGATCACCACATGCGGCAGCGCCATCGCCTTGGAAAAGCCGCGCTCGGCGAGCATCAGCACGGCGTTGAGCGCCATCGCCCCCACCGCCATCGCCGCGATCCAGACACCTCCCGGCGCGGCGAGAAACAAGAGCGACGCGGCATTCACCGGCACGAGGATCACCGCCACCCAAAGCTGCACCCAAACGGGCAGCCGCCGGTAACTCTGCCATATCTGCGCGATCAAGGCGCCCCCCTCGTTTCTTCTTGGCAAAAATACTCGAATCCCACCGTCGCGACCAGCACTCACGCCGCGCGGGGGCGCATCGCCAGCCAGATGAGCGCGCCCCCCGCCAGCGTCAGGAACGGCACCATCGCGATGTTGACGGCGGTCCAGCCCGCCTCTGCGGTGCCGCCCGAACAGTTCATCAGCCCGCCCGAAGCCAGCGAGGCAAAGGTCACGCCGCCGAACACGATGAGATCGTTCATGCCCTGCACGCGGCCGCGCTCATGCGCTTCGTGCTCGCCCGCGAGCATGGCCGTCCCGCCGATAAAGCCGAAATTCCAGCCCAGCCCCAACAGGATCAGCGCCGCGTAGAACCGCTCGATCGTCACGCCGGAGAGTGCCACCGCGCCCGCGCCTGCGAGGATCACCAGCCCGGCGGCCATGATCCGCTCGACCCCGAAGCGCGCGATCAGGTGGCCGGTGAAAAACGACGGGATATACATCGCCAGCACATGCGCCGAGACGATATCGGCGGCGTGCCCGGGGGTGAAGCCGCAGCCCACCACCGCGAGCGGCGTCGAGGTCATCACCAGGTTCATCAGCGAATAGGCCACCGTCGCGCAGATCACCGCCACGGCGATCCGCGGGGTGCGCAGCAATTCCATCCGCGTCCGCCCGCGCGGCGCGTCCTCTGCCGGAACCGGTGGCTTTGGGATGTCGAGAGCCAGGAACAGGAACGCGCCGACGAGGTTGACGCCGATCACCGCGAGATAGGTGCCGAGGAACGGGATCACCATGCTCATCGAGGTGAGCTTGACCAGTTGCGGGCCGATGATTGCGCTCAGCAGCCCCCCCGCCATCACGTAGGAAATCGCCTTGGGGCGGAACGCGTCGCTTGCCGTGTCAGAGGCGGCAAAGCGGTAAAAACCCTGCGCCGACATGTAGGTGCCGGTCAGGAAGCTGCCCAGCAGGAAGACCGGGAAGGACGCGGTATAAAGCCCCCAGGCCCCCACCGCGCCGCCCGCAGCCCCGAAGAGCGCGCCGAGGAAGAACCCCGAGCGCCGCCCGAAGCGCTGCATCACATACGCCATCGGCGTGGCCGACAGCATCGAGCCCAGCACGATGAGCGAGATGGGCAAAGTGGCGAAACAGGGATTTGGTGCCAGCGACTGCCCGGCCAGCCCGCCGACCACGAAGATCATCGGCAGTTGCGCGCCAAGAATCGCCTGCGCGCCGACCAGAACGGCCACGTTGCGCCGCGCGCGGGAGTCGTCGTGTTGGAGGGCGGTGTCGGACATGGCAGCAGTGCTAGACCGGCGGCACGGGAGGCGCAAGAGGCCGCGCTCAGCCGTCGTGTTCAGCCGTCGTGCTGCGGGCGCACGCGGTGATAATCGCCGCTCAGATAGGTGAGCGGTTTTTCCCCGGCGACCGAGATCGCGCGGACCGCGCCGATGCAGATGGCGTGGGTGTTGTGCAGGACGTGTTCGCTCAGCGTGCACGAAAACGTTGTCGCGCGCGCAAGCAGGGGGCCATGAGCCCCGTCGGCGATGTCGAGGCCGTGGAACCGCTCGCCCGGATCATCGGGTGACGGTCCGGCAAAAGCCGTGGCCACATCGGCCGCGTCCTCGGGGAGCACGTTGACGCAAAAGGCACGGTTTTCCAGCACCGTGCGCGCGATCCGGCTGTCGGCACGCAGGCACACAAGCACGGCAGGCGGATCGGCCGAGAGCGAGGTGAAGGCGCTGACCGTGGCACCTGCGCGTCCCGCCGGCCCGTCGGTCGTGACCACGGTCACGGTCGCCGCGACCTGCCGCATGGCCCCGAGAAAGGCGTCGCGGTCCACGGTGGCACCTGAAACAGTCACGCGGCTCTCCTTGTCGCTTGCCGGGCATGGGTAGCGGCGAAATGTGGTGGGGTCAAAGGCTTCGCCGCGTCCGCGGGAGGTAGAGCGCGGCACTGTGCGTTCCAAGGGCTTTCGCGGTGTTCCATGAAAAAACCGCGCGGGGAGGCGTCCCCCCGCGCGGTATCGGCGCGTTATCTCACCCCTTGTCAGTTGGTGATGATCTCCGGCCCCATGAAGGTGTTGGGCAGGATCGTGGATATCCACGGCACGTAGGTAACGAGGATCAGGAACACGAAGAGCACCGCCAGGAAGGGCAGGGCGGCGCGCACCACCGCCATCACCGGCATCCCCGCCACGCCGGAGGTGACGAAGAGGTTGAGGCCCACGGGCGGCGTGATCATGCCGATTTCCATGTTGACCACCATGATGATCCCGAGGTGGATCGGGTCGATCCCAAGCTCGATGGCGATGGGAAAGACCAGCGGTGCCACGATCACCAAAAGGCCTGACGGTTCCATGAACTGTCCGCCGATGAGCAGGATCACGTTGACCACGATGAGGAACATCACCGGCCCGAACCCCGCCCCGAGCATCGCGTTGGCGATGCTTTGCGGGATTTGCTCGTCGGTCAGCACATGCTTGAGGATGAGCGCGTTGGCAATCACGAACAAGAGCGTCACGGTGAGCTTGCCCGCCTCGAAAAGCGTGCGCTTGGTGTCGGGGTGAAAGAACGCGGTGACCAGCGCGTGGGGCTTGCGCAACAGGCTCGTGTTGGCCCCGTCGCCCGAGGTCGCGAGCGGCCCCATGTCGCGGTAGATGAACGAGGCGATGAAGAAGGCATAGACCGCCGCCACCGCCGCCGCCTCTGTCGGCGTGAAGATGCCGCCATAGATGCCGCCGAGAATGATGACGATCAGGAACAGACCCCAGCCCGCCTCGCGCCCCGAGGCCCAGATCTCGCGCCAGCCCAGCCACTCGCCCTTGGGCAGGTTGCGGATGCGGGCGATGATGTAGATGGTGGTCATCAGCATCAAGCCCGCGAGCAGGCCCGGAATGACTCCCGCGAGGAACATCCGCCCCACCGACACATCGACCGAGGCCGCGTAGACCACCATCACGATGGAGGGCGGGATGAGGATGCCGAGGGTCCCTGCGTTACAGATCACCCCGGCGGCGAATTCCTTGGAATAGCCCACCTGCCGCATCCCCGCGATCACGATCGAGCCGATGGCCACCACCGTGGCGGGCGACGAGCCGGAAAGGGCGGCAAAGAGCATGCAGGCGAACACCCCTGCGATGGCGAGCCCGCCATGCAGGTGCCCGACGCAGGCGATGGAAAAGCGGATGATCCGCTGCGCCACGCCGCCCGTGGTCATGAACGCCGAGGCGAGGATGAAGAACGGGATCGCGAGCAGCGTGAAATGGCCCTCGAAGGCCGAGAACAGCGTTTGGGCGACCGAGGCCAGCGAGGAATCGGAATACCAGAGCAGGAAGAGGGTGGAACTGAGGCCCAGCGAGACGGCAATCGGCACGCCGATGAGCAGAAGACCGATCACCAGCGCGAATAGAAGAACCACTTCCATCAGTTTTCTCCCCCGCGCCTGGCCTCGATCTCTTCGAGGTCTTCCTCGACCTCGTGCGAGGCGACCAGCCGGTCAACATCGCCCCGCCAGATGGCCACCGCGGATTGCGCGAAGCGGAACACCAGCAGCAGCATCGAAACCGGCAGGATCATGTAAGGGATGGCGCGCGGAATCTTTTCATAGCTTTCGCCGTAGTTGAGGACATCCTCGAGAAACCTGAGCGGCGCGATCATCGGGACGTCCTGCACCTCGTACCAGCCCTGACCGCGCGCCTCCCAATCCAGACCGGTCGGAAACCAGCGGCCGGTGGTGGGCGGCAGTTCGGCAAAGACGGACCAGTAGTCCCACGCCCCCTTGAGCAGCAGGAGCGAGAAGACGAGGCAACAGCCCACAGAAATCAGCGCGAGCACCCGCCGCGTCGGCGGTGCGAGCATGTTGAGGATCACATCGACCCCGAGATGGGCGTGTTTCTTGACCGCGTAGGAGGCCCCCAGCAGGACCAGCCAGCCGAACAGGAACACCGTCAGTTCGAGCGCCCAGAGAATGTTTGAGTTGAAGAGGTAGCGCGCGACGACATTGGCGAAAGTCACCAGTGTCATGATGCCGAGAATCACCGCGATGAGCGTCTCTTCCACCTTGTCCGTCAGGCTGTGACGGGTCTGCATTCTGCCCCCTCCCGAGCGTATTTGCAAAAAGGGCGGGCCACGCGTCGATGGCCCGCCCGCCGCCTGCGCCTGCGCTTGCGCGCGGGCCGCCTTACATGCTGGCGTTGATCGCCTGGGCCGCGTCGATGTTCTCCTGGCCCACGTCGTCCTTGAACTGCTCCCAGACGGGCTTCATCGCCTCGACCCATTTGGCGCGCTGCTCGGGGGTGAGCTGACGCACCTCGCCACCGGCGTCGATGATCGCCTGCTTGGCCTCCTGGTTGACCTGCGCCGATTCGCTGTTGCGCGTCGTGGTCACCTCGTCGACGATGGTCAGGAACTGGTCGCGCACATCCGCGTCAAGGCTTTCGAGCCAGTCGATATTGGTCACCACGAGGTAGTCGATGATGCCGTGATTGGTCTCGGTGATGCCGTCCTGCACCTCGAAGAACTTCTTGCCGTAGATGTTCGACCAGGTGTTTTCCTGCCCGTCCACGACGCCCTGTTGCAGCGCGCCGTAGACCTCGGAAAAGGCCATCTTCTGCGGGCTGCCGCCGATCGCCTCCATCTGCGCCACGAGCACGTCGGACGATTGCACGCGGAACTTGAGCCCTTCGGCATCCGACGGCTCGAGGAGCGGCACATTGGCCGACATCTGCTTCATGCCGTTATGCCAGTAGGCCAGCCCCTGAAGCCCGCGGCGCTGCATCGAGTCGAGCAGCGCCTGCCCGCTCTCGGACGCCTGGAACGCATCCACCGCGTTGATGTCCTTGAACATGAAGGGCAGGTCGAACAGGCGGAACTGCTTGGTGAACTTCTCGAATTTCGAGAGGCTGGGCGCGGCGAGCTGCACGTCGCCCTGAAGCATCGCCTCGAGCACCTTGTTGTCGTCGTAAAGCGTGGAGTTGGGGTAGACCTCCATGCACATGGTGCCGTCCATCTCGTCGTTGACGCGGCTCTCCAGCAGCGAGGCGGCGATGCCCTTGGGGTGCTTGTCGGTATTGGTGACGTGGCTGAACTTGACGACGATCTCGCCATCATCGCAGGCAGCCATCACGGCGGATGCGCCGACGCTCAGCGCCAGCGCCGATACGGCGGTTGTCAGGGTTTTCATTTCGGTTTCCTCCCGTTTATCGTGTCAGGCCCCGCCGCGCCCGTTCGGGACGCAGGCCGGATCACTGTGCTGTAAACCGTGACACGCCGCGAAGATTTGTGCAAGACGCAGGCCGCTGTCGACCCGGCGCGGACGCCCGTTCAGGCGTGCCCCGCATCCGACGACAGCGTCAGCGACGAAATGCCGAGCCGCGAGAGCGCGGCCTCCCATTTGCCGGCGTCGTCGGTATCGAAAACCAGACCGGCATCGGCATCGCAGGTAAGCCAGCCATTATCGGCCAGCTCCGCTTCGAGCTGATCCGGCCCCCATCCGGCATAGCCGAGCGCGAGGATCGCGCGCTCTGGCCCCCGGCCTCCGGCGAGGTCTTCGAGGATGTCGAGCGTCGCGGTCATGCCGAATCCCGCCGCCACGTTCAGCGTCGCGATGTCCGAGCGGTAGCCGTCATCGTGCAGCACGAAGCCCCGGCCATGCTCGACCGGGCCGCCGAAATGCACCGGGATGTCGCGTATCGCGGGCCCCGGCGTGATCGACAGATGGTCGAGCAGGTCGCGCATCCGCAAATCCTGCGTCGGTTTGTTGATGATGAGGCCCATCGCCCCCTCGGCGCTGTGCGCGCACAGATAGACCACCGAATGGGCAAAGCGCGGATCGCCCATGCCGGGCATCGCGATCAGGATCTTGCCGGTCAGATCGACCGGCGCGGAGGGTGTCGGGGTATCGCTCATCTCCCGAAAATGGGGCGCGAGCGCGGGCTGTGCAAGCGGCGTATTAACGCGGATGCAGGAATTCTCGCCTGTTTGTGAGTTGGCTTTGCGCGCGGAATGCTCCATCTCAACACTTATGTTTGCAAGATATCTCCTGTCCCTCGTCCTCGTGGCGATGACTGCGGTGGCACCGGGCGCGGCGCGTGCGGCACCGGATATGGTCACGGTCAGCATCCTGCCGGGCTGGCGCATGGCCGATGGCACGCGCATGGCGGCGCTGCGCTTCGAATTGGCCCCGGGGTGGAAGACCTACTGGCGCGCGCCGGGCGAAGCGGGTATCCCGCCGCGATTCGACTGGCGCGGATCGCGCAACCTCGGGGCCGTCGAAATCCTGTGGCCGACGCCGCAGCAGACCATCACCAGCGGGTTTCGCACCATCGGTTATGAGCATGACCTGATCCTGCCCGTGCGGATCACGCCTGCGCGGGCGGGGCGGGCGGTGTCGCTCTCCGCCGATGTCGAGATCGGCGTGTGCAGCGATATCTGCGTGCCGGTGGAAGCGCAGGTGAGCCTTGATCTGCCGCTGGACGGCGGCGACCGCGATCCTCGGATCGCGGCGGCGCTCGCGGCGCGGCCCTATACCGCAGCCGAGGCGGGGGTGGGCCGCGTGCAGTGCCGGGTCGCGCCGGTCGAGGGCGGCATGGAACTGGTGGCCGAGATCGAGATGACGCAGATGGGTGCGCGCGAGATGGTGGTGGTCGAGAGCGGCAACCCCGATCTGTGGGTGGCACAGGCCGAAACCGCACGCAACGGCAACCGCATCAGCGCGCGGACCGGGATTTACCACGTTGACGGGCGCGGCTTCGTGCTTGATCGCGGGGCGCTGCGCTTTACCGTGCTGAGCAGCGGCGACGCGGTCGATATCCGCGGATGCACCGGACACTGAGAGCGGGGGGCGCTGAGGCCCGCCAACACTCAACCCCGGCGGCGGACCGGCCCGGTATCGGGCAGCGAGATATTCGCCACCTGCTCTGCGATCGGATCATTGACCAGCGGGTGTGCGCGCGCGCGGAACGCGTCGGGGTTGTTCATCTTCTGCCAGCGGTCGCCCGCATAGACCTCCAGCCCCGAGAACGCGGCCTTGTAGCCCATCTTGTCGCTGCCCGGCACCCAGTAGCCGAGGTAGACATACGGCAGGCCGCTCTCGCGCGCGATCTCGACATGGTCGAGGATCAGGTAGGTGCCAAGCGAGGCCTTGGGCAGGTCCGGCTCGAAGAACGAATAGACCATGCTCACCCCGTCATCGAGGATGTCCGACAGGCAGGTGGCCAGCAGCGCGCCGCTTTCGCGGTCGATATATTCCACCACGCGGGTGCGGATCGGCGTCTCCTCGACCATAGCGGCAAACTCGAACGTATCCATGTCGGCCATGCCGCCTGTGGCGTGGCGGCTCTCGAGATAGCGGCGGAAGAGAGCGTATTGCTCCTCGGTGGCCCAGGGCGAGGCGATCTGCCGCTCCAGATGGGCGTTGCGGCGCGCGACGCGGCGCTGCGTGCGCGATGGCGCAAAGTCTGCGACGTTGATCCGCGCCGACAGACACGCGGCACAATCCGCGCAGGACGGGCGGTAGAGCACGTTCTGCGACCGGCGGAACCCCTGTTTCGACAGCCCGTCATTGAGCCGCTGCGCCCCCTCGCCCTGAAGCGCGGTAAAGAGCTTGCGCTCCATCCGGCCCGGCAGATACGGGCAGGGCTGCGGGGCCGTCACATAGAATTGCGGCGCTACGGGAAGCGTGTGTCTCATTCAGGGGTCCGTTAGTATTTCGATCCGACGTTAACAACGAAACCCCGGCCCGCCAAGGGGAACGTCACGCCCCTGTCACATCGCGGCGCGGCGGTTGATCGCGACCGTGCCCAGCACCAGATCGCTCAGCCCCTCGCCGCGCGGGCGGGTGAGCATCAGCACGATGGAGGCGACCTGCAACAGCGGCAGGGCGAACGAAATCGTCAACCCGAGGGTATGCGCGAAGGCAAGGCCAAGATCGAAACGGCGGCCATCGGCGGCACGAAACTCGATCGCCACCAGCCGCATCCCCCATGTGGCCGAGCCGCGCGCGATGGTCACCACGCGATAGGCGAACCCGATCACCGCCATCAGCACCGGGAAGAAAAAGAGCCCGGTAAACGCGGTGAAAGGCAGCACCAGAAGGCACAGCACGATAATGACAGCCGTGTCCACGATGAAGGCCAGGAACCGCTTGGTCGCCACATCGGCGTAGAATTCCGGCTGCGTCTCAGGATCGGGCAAGGCCCATGTGTCGTGCATCATCATGCGCAGTAGCTTGGCAAGGGGCGCGTCGATTGCAAGGGGTCAGACGGTGAAATCCGCGCGCTGCGCGCCGGAAATCTCCAGAAGCCGCGCGGGCGCGATAGCGAACAGGTGGCGTGGCGTGCCCGCCGCGGCCCAGACCTGCGCGAAGCTCATGAGATGCGGATCGAAAAAGGCGCGCGGGCGGGTCAGGTGCCCGATGGGCGAGACGCCGCCGATGGCAAACCCCGTCTGCGCGCGCACGAGGGCGGCATCCGCGCGTCCCAATGGCACGCCCGACACGGTGCTCGCCGCGTCCGGGTCTACCCGGTTGGCCCCCGAGGTGACAAAGAGGACCGCCGCGCCGCTTTCCTCGTCGCGCAGCATCACCGACTTGGCGATCTGCGCCACCTCGCAGCCCAGAAGGTCGGCGGCCATTTGCGAGGTGGTGGCGGGACCCACCTCCACCGGCTCGATATCAAGGCCCGCCTCCATCAGGGCGCGGCGCACGCGGGCGACACTTTTGCTCATCTGTATCCTGTCGGTATTGCGTCGGTATCACGGCAGTGTTTCACGCCGTCCGGCCATTGACCAGACCCGCCGCGCCTGTATCACTCGCGCGCATGACACTCGCAGATCGCCTCACCCGCAGCCCGCGCGCCTTTGATCCCGACGAGGGGGCGGCGGCGCTTGGGGCCGTGCCCTGGGCCGAAGGGCCGCTTGCCGACCTGATCGACGGGGCGGCGGGGTGCAGCCCGTTCCTGAAATCTCTGGTCGAGCGCGAGGGCGCGTGGCTGGAGGGCGCGGTCGAGGCCCCCGAGGACGCGCTCGCCGCACTGCACGCCGAGTTGCACGAGGTGCCGCCCGACCGGCTCGGCGCCGCGTTGCGTCGCGCCAAGGGGCGCGTGGCGCTGATGATCGCGCTGGCCGATCTCGGCGGCGCGTGGTCGCTGGAGGAGGTGACCGGCCACCTCACCGATTTCGCCGATCTCGCCTGCGACCTGGCGTTGCGCGCGGCGCTCGGTGCGGAAATCAGGCGCGGCAAGCTTCCGGGGATGAGCGAGGACGATCTCGCCACCGGCGCAGGCGTGGTCGTGTTCGCGATGGGCAAGATGGGCGCGCGCGAGCTCAATTACAGCTCGGATATCGACCTGATCTGCCTCTTCGACGAAACCCGGTTCGAGCGTGACGATTTCCACGAGGCGCGATCCTCCCTCGTGCGCGCCACGCGCAAGATGTCGGCCCTGCTCAACGACCGCACTGCCGACGGCTATGTCTTTCGCACCGATCTGCGGCTGCGCCCCGATCCGTCGGTCACGCCCGTCTGCATGGCGATGGCGGCGGCGGAGACGTATTACGAGAGCCTCGGGCGTACATGGGAGCGCGCGGCGTGGATCAAGGCGCGGCCCTGCGCGGGCGATCTGGCGGCAGGCGCGCGGTTCATAGACACGCTCAAACCCTTTGTCTGGCGCAAGCACCTCGATTTCGCCGCCATTGACGACGCGCACAACATGCGGCTGGCGATTCGCGAGCACAAGGGGCTGGGCGGCGCGTTCTGCCTCGAGGGCCACAACATCAAGCTGGGGCGCGGCGGCATCCGCGAGATCGAGTTCTTTACCCAGACCCGACAGCTCATCGCGGGCGGGCGCGATCCCGATCTGCGGGTGCGCGGCACCGTGGAGGGGCTGGCGCGGCTGTCACAGAAGGGATGGGTGCCAAAGGACGCGGCAGAGACGCTGACCGAGAATTACCGCCACCACCGCGAGGTCGAACACCGCGTGCAGATGCTGCGCGACGCGCAGACGCATCTTTTGCCCAATTCGGACGCGGAATTCGACCGGCTCGCCGCCTTCATGGGGTATGATACCGCCGATCTGCGCGCCGGGATCACCGACCGGGTGGGCGTGGTCCATGACCTGATCGAGGGCTTCTTCCGGCAGGAGGAGGCGGGCGGCGCGGACGAGGCACCCGCGCCGGAGACGGAATTCGACGAGGCGGTGATCGCGCGATGGCACGGCTACCCGGCGCTGCGCTCGGAACGCGCGCAGCAGATATTCAAGCGCTTACGCCCGGAGATCCTCGGGCGGCTGGCGCGCGCCGCGAACCCCGACGAGGCGCTGCTGGCCTTCGACGGGTTCCTGCGCGGTCTGCCCGCCGGGGTGCAGGTGTTCTCGCTCTTCGAGGCCAACCCGCAACTGATCGACCTGCTGGTCGATATCGTCGGCACGGCGCCGACGCTGGCGCAATACCTGTCGCGCAACGCGGGCGTGTTCGACGCGGTGATCGCGGGGGATTTCTTTGCCGACTGGCCGGGGCGCGCGGCGCTGGAGGCCGATCTCGCGGACCCGCCTCGCGCATCAGGCGGATTACGAGCGCGCGCTCGACGAGGCGCGGCGCTGGCACAAGGAATGGCATTTCCGCATCGGCGTGCATCACCTGCGCGGCCTTGTCGGGGCCGGGGACGCCGCCGCGCACTATGCCGATCTGGCCTCGGCGACGATCACGGCGCTGTGGCCGCGCGTCGTGGCGCAATTCGCCGAAAAGCACGGGGCCCCGCCGGGGCGCGGTGCGGCGGTGATCGGGATGGGCTCGCTCGGGGCGGGGCGGCTTCACGCGCGCTCCGATCTCGATCTCATCGTGATCTATGACGGCGGCAAGGCCGACGGCTCCGACGGGCCGCGCCCGCTATCGGTGCGGCCCTATTACGCGCGGCTCACGCAGGCGCTCATCACGGCGCTCACCGCGCCCATGGCCGAGGGGCGGCTCTACGAGGTGGACATGCGCCTGCGTCCGTCGGGCAATCAGGGGCCGGTGGCGACAAGCTGGCCCGCGTTCCAGGCCTATCAGACCGACGAGGCCTGGACCTGGGAGCACCTGGCGCTGACGCGGGCGCGCAGCATTACCGGGGAGGCGGGGCTGGCAGAGGATATCGAGGCGTTTCGCACTGCGCTGATTTCGGACAAGGCCGCGCGCGGCCCGGTTCTGCGGGCGGTGGCCGAGATGCGCGCGCGGGTGGCCGAGGCCAAGCCGCCCGAGAGCCGTTGGGACGTCAAGCTTGGCCCCGGGCGGCTGCTCGATCTGGAGCTTGTGGCGCAGGCGGGCAACCTGCTTTCGGGTCACGGCGCGCGCGACGTGGACGCAGGCCTGCGCGGGGCTGTCGCATCCGGCTGGTTCGATGCCGCTGGCGGCGCAGCGCTCGGGGCGGCCTATGGGCTTTGCTGGACAGTGCAGATGGCGGCGCGGCTGTTTGGCGACGGGCCGCTCGACCCGGACCGGATCGGCGAGGCGGGCGCGGCGTTCGTGCTGCGCGAGACCGGCGAGGAAAGCCTCGATGGGCTGCAACGCCGCCTTGCCGAGGCGTGCCGCGACGCGGCCGGGGTGATCGACGCGGGGCTCGCCGCGACAGGAGAGGACGGTGGCAATGGCGCGCGGTGATGCGCTCGATCCCAGGGGGCTCATTGGCGAGGCTTACCGCATCGACGGTATCGGCGCGGGCGAATGCCGGTCGATCTTTCTCGACTGGGCGCTGTCGGTGCCCGAGGGGCAGGACGTGGGCGCGGCGATCGAGGCGCTTGTCGCGCGCCACGCGCCCGACCATCCCGACCACCCGATGACGGCGGTGTTGCGCGCGGGGCTGGAGCGGTCCGGGGCTCCGCGCCGCCGGGGTGGCTGGCGCGCGCGCCCGCGAGACTGAGGCCCGCCCGGGCCGGGCAACTGCCCCGGTAATGCACGGCAATCGTCTAAAATGCGCCCAAATCCGGCGGCAGGGTGTCTCCTTGACAGAAGGCTTTGCCCAAGGAGGTTGTCATGCGCCTTGCCAGACTTACAGCCGCGCTGATGCTCGGGGTCGGATTGTCGGCCTGCGCCAGCGTCGATACCGCCACCCGCAACGCGCCGCTCGAAATGCCGGCCTTGCAGCCTGCGGCGCTGCCGCTCGATGTGCGTGAGGTGCGCGTAAGCGTGCCACGCGAGTTGAGGGTGTCCGAGGCCAACCGCTACCTGCCCGGCGGCGATATCGTCTGGCGCGAGGACGCGCCCGGTGATCGCCACGCGCAGGTGGGCGCGATCCTGCAAGAGGCGCTCGAGCGCGGTGTGTCCGAAATGCCCGAGGGCGCGGTGCCGGTGGTGCTCGATGTCGAACTGACGAAGTTTCATGCGCTGAGCGAGAAGGCGCGCTATACCATCGGCGGGGTCCACGCGATCCAGTTCACCTATACCCTGCGCGACGCCGGGACCGGCGCGGCGCTGACGCCGCCGAAATTCGTCAAGGCCGATTTCAAGGCGCTGGGCGGGCAGGCGGCGATCACGGCAGAGCGGCAGGGGATCACGCAGCGCGTCCGCATCACCGGGCATCTGGCGAGTGTGATCCGGCAAGAGCTGGGAGCCGAGGGCGGCTATCACGCGCGGGCGACCGGGATCATCGGCGCGCTCAACCAACTCTGAGCTTTCCGGGGTCTTTGAAACGGCGTAAAGGGGCGGCATGACAGCCGCCCCTTGTCCCGTGATCCGCCTGCGCCCCAAGGCAAACGCCCGCGCCATCCGGCACGGCGCGCCTTGGGTGTTCGAGGGCGAGATCGTGACCGACCGCCGCACCAGGGCGCTTGCCCCCGGCACCATCGCGGTGCTGGAGGATGCGGAGCGCGCGCCGCTGGGCCTTGTGGCGGTCAACCCGAACTCGCGGATCATGGCGCGGATGCTCGATCGCGACACGGGCGCGCGGATCGACGAGGGCTGGCTTGTCGCGCGGCTGGAGCGGGCGGTCGCGATGCGCGCGCGGCTGTTCGAGGCCCCGTTCTACCGGCTGGTTCATGCCGAGGCCGATGGCCTGCCCGGCGTGGTGATCGACCGCTTCGGCGATATCGCCGTGATCCAGCCCAACGCCGCCTGGGCCGAGGCGCTGCTGCCAGAGCTGGCGGCGGCGGTGCGGGCGGTGACCGGCGCGGCTTGCGTGCTCAAGAACGCGTCGGGGCGAACCCGCGCGCTCGAGGGGCTGGACGACCAAAGCGCCACTCTCGCGGGAACCGCGCCCGATGGCCCGATCCCTGTGCCGATGAACGGCGCGACCTACATGGCCGATCTCGTGGGCGGGCAGAAGACCGGGATTTTCTACGACCAACGCCCCAACCACGCCTTTGCCGCGCGGCTGGCGCGGGGCGCGCGGGTGCTTGATGTGTTTGCCCATGTCGGCGGGTTTTCCCTCGCCGCGCTCGCCGGGGGCGCGACACGCGCGCTGGCGGTGGACAGCGCGCAACCCGCGCTCGATCTGGCCACCGAGGGCGCGGCGCGCACCGGCGTCGCGGAGCGGTTCGGGACGCGCCGGGGCGATGCGTTCGAGGTGATGGAGGCGCTGGCAGGCGAGGGCGCGCAGTTCGATCTGGTGATCTGCGATCCGCCTGCCTTCGCGCCGTCGAAACCGGCGCTGGAAAAGGGCTTGCGCGCCTATGAGCGGGTGGCGCGGCTGGCCGCCGGGCTGGTGGCACCGGGCGGCTATCTCGGCCTCTGCTCGTGCTCGCACGCCGCCGATCTGGGGCGCTTCCGCACCGCCTGCACGCGCGGCATCGGGCGGGCAGGGCGCGCCGGCGCGCTCATACACACCGGCTTTGCCGGGCCGGACCATCCGCTGCATCCGAGCCTCGCCGAGAGCGGATACCTCAAGGCGCTGTTCTACCGGCTATGAGGGTGCTGCTCGATGCCTGCGTGATCTATCCCACGGTGATGCGCGAGATGCTTCTGGGGGTGGCCGGGGCGGGGGCGTTCGCGCCGCTCTGGTCGGAGCGGATCATCGGCGAATGGCTGCACGCGGCGGCAAAGCTGGGGCCGCAGGCACAGGCGCAGGCGGCGGGCGAGGCGGCGCTCATGGCCGCGCGCTGGCCGGGGGCGGCCATCAGCTACGCGCCCTCGCTCGAGGCGCGGCTGTGGCTGCCCGACCCTGCGGATACGCACGTCCTCGCCGCCGCCATCGCCGGGTCGGCGGACGGTATCGTGACGCTGAACGCGCGGGATTTCCCGAGGGGCGTGCTGGCCGAGGAGGGGCTTTGGCGGGCCGATCCTGACAGTTTCCTGCGCGGCATCTGGCAGGCGCAGCCGGGACCGGTGGCCGAGGTGGCAGCGCAGGTTCTGGCCAGGGCGCGGCGACTGTCGAAGGGGGAGTGGGAGATGCGGGCGCTGTTGAAGAAGGCGCGGCTGCCGCGGCTGGCCAAGGCGGTTGGCGGGGGCTGACGGATGGGCAGTCACCGGCGGCTTTTGGCCTGGAGCCGACGTTCAAGGAGAAGCCCCCTTGCGCGGAATCAAGGTGCCGCGAAGCGCGCCGACGCGCGGCAGCGAGGCGCTCCGACGCGCCCGCGGGCGGGCGCTATTCGACGTTGTCAAGTTACTCGACGATTGTTGGAATGTATCCGCACCATCAGAAGTGCCCTCCTTCACCGTCGGAGCGCCCGACGCGCGCGGTCGGGCGCTGCGCGGCTAACCGACGCGTTGCTGCGACTGTCGCGGCTCAAGGCCAATAACCTGCCCTCGCACGGCACCGTTCCCCTTGCGCCAGGCATTAACCCCTAGCGCCCCCGGATCCTCGGGTCGAGCGCGTCGCGCAGCCCGTCGCCCATGTAGTTGATCGCCAGCACCGTGAGCGAGATCCCGAGGCCGGGCCAGAACACGCGCTCGGGGTAGTCCTGCAAATACTGCGTCGCGTCGTTCAGGAGCCGCCCCCAAGTGGGGAAATCGGGCGGAAAGCCGAGGCCAAGGAATGACAGCGCGCTCTCGGTGATGATCGCGTTGGCGATGCCCAGAGTGGCCGAGACCATGATCGGCGACATCACGTTGGGCAGGATGTGCCGGGTGATGAGGTTGAAATTGGTGGTGCCGATGGAGCGCGCGGCGAGGATGAACTCGCGCTCCTTGAGGGCCAGCACATCGCCGCGTACGATCCGCGCCGTGGGCATCCAGCTTGTCACGCCGATGGCCACCACGATCAGGATGAAGATGCCCCGCTCGGGGCCGAACATCCCGTTGAGCGCCTCGCGGAACAACAGCACCATGACCAGCAGCAGCGGCAAGAGCGGCAGCGACAGGAACAGGTCGGTGAACCGCATGAGCGGCCCGTCGAGACGGCGGAAGAACCCCGCCAGCACCCCGATGAGCGAGCCCAGCACCAGCGCCAGAAGCATTGCCGTCAGCCCCACCGAGATCGAGGTCTGCCCGCCCGCCATCATCCGCGCCAGCGTATCGCGGCCAAGCTGATCGGTGCCGAAGGGATGCGCAAAGCTCGGCCCCTGGTTGCGCGACCGGATGTCGATATAGGTGGCGTCATAGGGCCACAGATGCGGCCCGACGAACACTGCGAGGATGATCAACAAGAGCACGATCCCGCCCACGAGCGCGCCGCGATGGGATTTGAACTGATCCCACACGTCGCGCCACTGGCTGCGCGGGGGCGCTGTGGGGACCTCGTCGGCAAGGGCGGCGATCGGCTTGGGATCGGGGGGATTAGTCATAGCGAATCCTCGGGTCGAGCACGCCATAGAGCACGTCGGCGACGATATTGAACATCACGATCAGCACCGCGATCATGAAGGTCACGGTCTGCACCATCGGCAGGTCATTGGCCTGAATCGCGGTGATCAGAAGCTGGCCCAGCCCGTTCACCTTGAATATCTGCTCGGTGATGATCGCGCCGCCGAAGATATACGGCACCCCGAGCGCGATCACCGTGACCACCGGGATCATCGAGTTGCGCAGCACATGGACCATCACCACCGACCATTCCGACAGCCCCTTGGCGCGGGCGGTGCGCACGTAATCCTGATTGAGGTTGTCGAGCATCGAGGCGCGCATGAATCGGCTGATCTGCGCCGTGGTCTGCAGCGCGAGCACCATCACCGGCATGACCATCTGCATGAACTGCTTGCGGAACGTCTCCCAGTCCACCACCTGCAACGTGGTGTCATAGATCGACGGCAGCCAGCCCAGCTCGACCGAGAAGATCACGATCACCAGCACGCCTGAGAAAAACGGCGGCACAGAGTAGCCCACCATCGTGATGAACGTGCCGGTCTGGTCGAACACGGAATACTGCTTGTAGGCGGAATAGATGCCGATGGGCAGCGCGATCAGGATACCCACCACATACGACATCGCCACCACCCACAGGGTCTGCGGCATCCGCTGCACGATCACGTCCATGACAGGCGAGCGGAACTGCCAGCTCAGCACGCGCTGCTGGCCCTCGGCGAGAGCCGTGCCTAGGAGATGATCGGCGAGGATCATCGGCTCCACCACGAAGAACTGCCACATCCACTTGCCGAAACGGATATGCGTCGGCTCGCCAAGGCCAAGCGCCTCGCGCATCCGCTCCTTGACTTCGGGCGGCACGGTGAGCGGCACCTGCGCCATCGGATCGCCGGGGGCAAGCTCGAGCAGCAAAAAGATCACGAGGCTGATGAACAGCAGCGTCGGGATCGAGAGCACGAGCCGCCGGATCGTGTAGGTCAACATGCGCGATGCCTTCGGATGGAGAGCCTATCGTAAAAAGGGGACCGGGATTGCGCCCGGCCCCCGTCGGATCGAACCGGATCACTCCTCGATGCGATACCAGTCAGCGGCGTTCCACAGCTCGGTATCCCAGGTGTTCATCACCACGCCGCCGAGCGTGTTGGATTTGGCCGAAACGCGACCACGGTGGACCAGCGGGATGATCACATTGCTGTCCCTGGTGACCAGATTGTTGAGCTTGATGGCGATCTCTCCTCGCTTCGAAAGCTCTGCGGTGCCGCCCAGTTCCTTGATCAGCGCATCGTATTCCGGGTCGCAATACCGGTTGATGTTCTCGCCCTGCCACTGCGTTGCGGGCCGCGGAATTTTCTCGCAGGTCCGCGACGCGAGATAGCTCTGCGGGTCGGTGCCGTCGAAGTTGTTGGCATACATCTCGACATCGGCGTAGAACTTCACGAAGGTGTCGGGACTGCCCGGATCGCCACCGAAAAAGACGCTCGCATTGATATTGCGCAGCTCGGTCTCGACGCCGATCTCGCCCCACCACTGTTTGATCAGCGCCTGGAAATCCTGGCGCACGGCGTTGGTCGAGGTCTGGTAGAGGATCGAAAGCTTCACCCCGTCCTTGTCGCGCACGCCGTCACCATCGCTGTCGATCCAGCCGGCCCCGTCCAGAAGCGCCTTGGCCCCTTCGATGTCCTGCTCGAGGCAATGGGTGTTGTTTGCGGCGTAGATCTCGGGGGCGGGCACCCAGTCACAGGTCGGCTTGCCCGCCTTGCCATACCCGATTTCGGTGAGCAATACGCGGTCGATGGCCATCGACAGCGCCTTGCGCACCGCCGGATCGGTCAGGAACGGGTGCGGATGCTCGACGGTTGCGCGTTCGCCATCGGGGAGATTGGGCGACGGATCGGTGAGGTTCATCTCGAGCCTCTCGACCAGCGTGCCGAAGGCCGCGATCGCCTCGCCCTGGCCTGCCTCTTCCATGTTGGCGATCACGTCGGGGGCTAGCTGCAGGTTCCAGGCGTAGTCGAATTCGCCGGTCTCCAGCACCGCACGGCCCGCCGCCATCGCGTCGCCGCCGCCCTTGAAGGTCATGGTGGCAAAGGCGGGTTTGTCGGGATCGCGATAGTTGGGATTGGCGACAAGCGAGATCACGTCATTGGGCCGGAACTCGTCCACCACGAAGGGCCCGGTGCCGATGGGATGGAAATTTTCATCGGCGCATTCCGAGGCACGCGCGCCGGTGCACTCGGCATATTGCGCGGCCTGGATGATCGGCGATGTCCCGCCGGTGAAAGGACCATACGGGTTGGGCTGCGGTCCGTCGAAATGCACCGTCACGGTCAGGTCGTCGACCACCTCGACCTCGGCCACGCCTTCGTACTTGGCGAGCTGCGCGCAGCCGCCCTCGGGGTTCATGCAGTAATCGGCGGTGAATTTCACGTCTTTCGCGGTGAAGGGCGTGCCGTCGGACCATTTCAGCCCCGGCTTGATTGTCCAGGTGATCGACTTGAGGTCCTCGGCCACGCCGCCGTTTTCGACGGTGGGAATACCCTCGGCCAGGTAGGGCACCAACGCGCCCTTTTCGTTGTAGCGCGCGAGCGGCTCGATCACGAGGCTCGCGGCTTCGCGCTCCTTGGTGCCGCCGGTCAGGTAGGGGTTCATGATCGACGGCGCCTGCCAGTAGATCAGGTTCACGTGGCCGTCCGAGCCACGTTCGGCCATCGCCATCGAGGCGAGACCGGCGAGCGCGGTTGCGCCCAGAAGAATCGGTTTCAGGGTCATGTCGGTGCGTATCCTCCGCTGTTGGATGGCTCTGCGGCCATCTCGGGTTCCGTTTTACCGGCGCGGGCGGGCACGTGGTGCGCGCCCGCTGCCGGTTCGGTTTGACCATCACAGACCGGATTGCCCGAAAAAGCAAGAGCGCGCGCACAAATGGAACGCGGCAGGGGTTCGCTTTGGTTCGGCATTTGACAGCGTGCGCCGCTTGTGCGTAGCGTTTGGGCTTGGACAGGTATCAAGGCGAGGCGCGTCATGCTCGACAAACCGCTGGCGAGGATCGAGAATCTCCGCGTCGAATTCGAGACGCGCGATGGCCGCGTGGTGGGCGTCGAGGACGTGTCGTTCTCCGTCGATCCGGGCGAGACGGTCTGCATCGTCGGCGAATCGGGATCGGGCAAATCGGTGTCGTCACTGTCGCTGATGCGGCTGATCGAATATGGCGGCGGCACCATCGCGGGCGGGCGGATGCTGTTCGACCGCAAGGAGGGCGGCGAGATCGACCTCGCGCAGACCGAACAGGGCCTCATGCGCACCATCCGCGGCAACGAGATCGGCATGATCTTCCAGGAGCCGATGACCGCGCTCAACCCGGTCTTTACCGTGGGGCGGCAGCTCACCGAAGGGCTGCGGGTGCATCGCGGCATGGACAAGGCCCAGGCGCGCGCCCGCGCGCTGGAATTGCTGCACGAGGTGCGCATTCCCGAGCCCGAACGCCGCCTCGACCAATACCCGCACGAATTGTCGGGCGGGATGCGGCAGCGGGTGGTGATCGCGATGGCGCTCGCCTGCAAGCCGCGCCTCCTGATCGCCGACGAGCCCACGACCGCGCTCGATGTGACCATTCAGGCCGAGATTCTTGCGCTCATCGACCGGCTGAAGCGCGAAACCGGGACAGCCGTCATCTTCATTACCCACGACATGGCCGTGGTCGCGCAGATGGCCGATCGCGTGGTGGTGATGTTTCGCGGCAACAAGGTCGAGGAAGGCCCGGTCGAGGAAATTTTCGAGGCCCCCAAGCACGATTATACCCGCGCGCTTCTGGCCGCCGTGCCGAAACTTGGCGAGATGCGCGGCAAGCAATACCCCGAACTGATGAAGCTTTTCGGGGTCTCGGGGCAGAAGATCGCGCCGATCAAGGGGAGCGACGAGGAATTGCTGCGGGTGCGCGGGCTGACCACGCGGTTTGCGGTCACCGGCGGGTTCTTGCGCCGAACGGTGGCCAATGTCCACGCGGTCGAGGACCTGTCCTTCACCCTGAAAAAGGGCCGCACGCTCAGCCTTGTGGGCGAATCGGGCTGCGGCAAGTCCACCGCCGGGCGCTCGATCCTGCGGCTGGTAGAGCCGATGGCGGGCGAGGTGGTGCTCGACGGCACCGATATCCTGGCGCTGTCGCCGCGCGCCCTGCGCCGCGCGCGGGTGGACATGCAGATGATCTTCCAGGACCCGTTCGCCAGCCTCAACCCGCAGATGAAGCTCGCCGATCAGGTGGCCGAGCCGATGAAGAATTACGGCCTCGTCAGCCGCTCCGAAATGGAAGACCGCGTGGCGATGCTCTTTGACCGGGTGGAACTGCCGCGCTCGTTCCTGCGCCGCTTCCCGCACGAATTGTCGGGCGGGCAGCGGCAGCGCGTGGCCATCGCGCGGGCGCTCGCGCTCAACCCCAAGCTCATCGTCTCGGACGAGGCGGTGAGTGCCCTGGATGTGAGCGTGCAGGCGCAGGTCGTCAACCTGATGATGGAATTGCAGGCCGATCTCGGCCTCGGCTACCTGTTCATCAGCCACGACATGGCCGTGGTCGAGCGGGTGAGCCACGATGTCGGCGTCATGTATCTGGGCCGCATCGTGGAAATGGGGCCGCGCGCGGCGGTGTTCGAGAACCCGCAGCACCCCTATACCCAGGCGTTGATGAAGGCCGTGCCGGTGGCCGATCCGCGCAAACGCAAATCCGAGAAGGACCTGAATTTCAAGCCGATCCCCTCGCCCATCCACCCGGTGGGCTACGAGGCGGGACCGTCGGTCTACCGCGAGGTCGATCCGGACCATTTCGTGCTCACCTCCGAGAGCGGGTATTGAGCATGGCAGACCGTCTGAACCCCCTCCAAATCATGGAAAAGCTGGTCAGCTTTCCCACCGTCAGCCGCGACAGCAACCTGCCCCTCGTCGATTGGGTCGAGGCGTATCTGAACGGCCACGGCATCACCGCACATCGCCGTTATGACGAGACGCAGGACAAGGCCGCGATCTTTGCCCATGCCGGGCCGCAGGTCGAGGGAGGCGTCGTGCTCTCGGGGCACACCGATGTGGTGCCCGTGGACGGGCAGCCCTGGGCGTCGGACCCGTTCACCGTGGTGGAGCGCGACGGCAAGTATTTCGGGCGCGGCTGCGCCGACATGAAAGGATTCGACGCGCTCGCCATCTGGGCGCTGGTCGAGGCGCATCGCGCTGGCGTCGCCCGCCCGCTGCAACTGGCGCTCAGCTATGACGAGGAGGTGGGCTGCCTCGGCGCGCCACCGATGATCGAGGCGATGCAGGGCGTGGTGCCGCGCGCCGGTCTCGCCATCATCGGCGAGCCGACAACGATGCAGGCGGTCACCGGCCACAAGGGGGGCCTGGGCTTTGACGTGCATGTCGTGGGGTTCGAGGTGCATTCCTCGCTCATGCATACCGGCGTCAACGCGATCATGGCCGCCGCCCCGCTCATCGACTGGGCCAACCGCATGAACGCCGCCAACCGCGCGCAAGAGCCCTCGGACCTCGCCGCCATGTTCGAGCCGCCCTGGACCACGCTGCATGTGGGCATGATCGAGGGCGGCACCGCGCATAACATCACCGCGAAAGAGTGCCGCTTCGGCATGGATTTCCGCGTCGTGCCGGGCGAAGACCCCGAGGACTGGGGCGCGCGGTTTATGGACGAGGTGCGCAAGGCGGAGGCCGAAATGCAGGCCGTGCGCCCCGAGGCGCGCATCCATGTGACCCCCAAGTTCACCGTGCCGGGGCTGCGCCCCGAGGACGGCAGCGCCGCCGAGGCGCTGGTGCGCCAGATCACCGGTGACAACGCCGCCCATATGGTCAGCTACGGCACCGAGGCGGGGCAGTTCCAGCAGGCGGGCTATTCCGCCGTCATCTGCGGCCCCGGCAACATCGCGCAGGCGCATCAGCCCGACGAGTTCATCACCGCCGCGCAATTCGACGCGGGGCACGATTTCATGCGCAGCCTCGTGGCGCGGCTCGCGGCGGGCTGAGGCCCTTGCCGCCGCCCGCGCTTTGCCCCACCTTGCCCGGTATCCACACACGCGAACAGGAGAGGCTCATGCCCATCAGGAACCGATTTGCCGACATGCACGACGAGATCACGGCGTGGCGACGTGACATCCACGAACACCCCGAGATCCTCTACGACACGCACCGCACCAGCGCGCTGGTGGCCGAAAAGCTGAACGAGTTCGGCTGCGACGAGGTGGTGACCGGCATCGGCCGGACCGGCGTTGTCGGCGTGATTCGCGGCAAGGCCACCGGCTCCGGGCGCGTGATCGGGCTGCGCGCCGACATGGACGCGCTGCCCATTCACGAGGCAACCGGCGTGGACTATGCCAGCAAAACCCCCGGCGCGATGCACGCCTGCGGCCATGACGGGCACACCGCGATGCTTCTGGGCGCGGCGCGCTACCTCGCCGAGACGCGCAATTTCGACGGCACCGCCGTGGTGATCTTTCAGCCCGCCGAGGAGGGCGGGGCCGGGGGCCGCGCCATGTGCGAGGACGGGCTGATGGAGCGTTTCGGCATCGAGGAGGTCTACGGGATGCACAACTGGCCGGGCAAGCCGGTGGGCAGCTTTGCCATCCGCGCGGGCAGCTTCTTCGCCGCCACCGACCAGTTCGACATCGAGGTGACGGGCAAGGGCGGCCATGCCGCCAAGCCGCAGGAAACGGTCGATCCCACGGTTATGACCGCGCACCTGGTGACAGCCTTGCAGACCATCGCCAGCCGCAACGCCGACCCGGTGGACCAGGTGGTGGTCTCGGTCACCTCGTTCCAGACCGCGTCCAACGCGTTCAACGTGATCCCGGCCTCGGTGCATCTCAAGGGCACGGTGCGCACCATGAGCACGGCCATGCGCGACCTCGCCGAGGCGCGACTGCGTGCGCTGGCCGAGCATGTCGCGGCGGGGTTCGGCGGGCAGGCGGAGGTGGATTATCACCGCGGCTACCCGGTGATGGTCAACCACGAGGCGCAGACCGAGTTCGCGGCAGAGGTCGCCGAGAAGGTCTCGGGCGGTTGCGACGAGGCCCCGCTGGTGATGGGCGGCGAGGATTTCGCCTTTATGCTCGAGGAACGCCCCGGTGCCTATATCCTCGTGGGCAATGGCGACACGGCGATGGTCCACAACCCCGAATACAATTTCAACGACGAGGCCATCCCGGCGGGCTGTAGCTGGTGGGCGGGGATCGTCGAAGAGCGGATGCCGGCGGCGTGACGCCCGGCCAGGTCATTTGGATATTTATGGCAAGATGAACGAGGGGCGGGGGATCATCCCGCCCCGTTCTCCTGCGCTCCGAAGACCCGCGCGAAAATCGTGTCGACGTGCTTGGTGTGATAGCCGAGGTCGAATTTCTCCTCGATCTCGGCCGGGCTGAGGGCGGCGGTCACCTCCGGGTCGGCCAGCAGCTCGGTCTTGAAATCGCACCCCGTCTCCCAGACCTTGAGCGCGTTGCGCTGCACGAGGCGGTAGGCGTCCTCGCGGCTGACGCCCGCCTGCGTGAGGGCGAGCAGGACCCGCTGGCTCATCACCAGACCGGGAAACTTGTTCATGTTGGCCAGCATGTTCTCGGGATAGACCAGCATCTTGTCGATCACCCCGGTGAGGCGGACGAGGGCGAAATCGAGAGTGATGGTGGCATCGGGGCCGATCATCCGCTCCACGGAACTGTGCGAGATGTCGCGCTCGTGCCAGAGGGCCACGTTCTCCATCGCCGGGATGACGCTCATCCGCACCAGCCGCGCCAGCCCGGTGAGGTTCTCGGTCAGGACAGGGTTCTTCTTGTGCGGCATGGCCGAAGAGCCCTTCTGCCCCATGGAGAAGAACTCCGCCCCCTCCAGCACCTCGGTGCGCTGCATGTGGCGGATCTCGATGGCGACATTCTCGATGCTCGACGCCACAACGCCCAGCGTGGCAAAGAACGCCGCGTGACGGTCGCGGGGGATCACCTGCGTGCTGATCGGCTCAGGCGCCAGGCCAAGCTGCGCGCAGACATGCTCCTCGACGCGCGGGTCCACATTGGCGAAGGTGCCGACCGCGCCGGAAATCGCGCCGGTGGCCACTTCTTCGCGCGCGGTGCGCAGGCGCGCGAGGTTGCGATTCATCTCGGCGTAGAAGCGCGCGAATGTCAGCCCCATCGTGGTGGGCTCTGCATGGATGCCGTGGCTGCGCCCGATGCGGATGGTGTTCTTGTGCTCCAGGGCGCGACGCTTGAGGGCCGCGAGCAGCGCCTCCATGTCTTTGATGAGGATATCGGCGGCGCGGGTGAGCTGCACGTTGAAACAGGTGTCGAGCACGTCCGAGCTTGTCATCCCCTGATGCACGAAGCGCGCCGCGTCCGCGCCCACATGCTCGGCCAGATGGGTCAGAAAGGCGATCACGTCGTGTTTCGTCTCGGCCTCGATCTCGTCGATTCGGGCCACGTCGAACTCGACATCCCTGGCCTTCCACACGGCCTCGGCATTCTCGCGCGGGATCACGCCGAGATCCGCCATCGCGTCGCAGGCATGGGCCTCGATCTCGAACCAGATGCGGAATTTGGTGGCGGGCTCCCAGATGGCAACCATCTCGGGGCGGGAATAACGCGGGATCATCTTGTCGTCCTTTGGCGAATGGGGTGGAATGGCTCTGGCCGCGCTTGTAAGCCCAAGGCGGCAAAGCGGCAAGGCGGGGACGATGCGGCCAAGGCGATTGCAGGATTTCGAGGGTGCGTGGCGCTTGACCCGCGTCATCACCCATGCCGACGGGCGCGTGGCCGAGGTCGCGGGCCGGGCGCTCTGGTGGCCCGAGGGCACGGGGCTGGCCTGCCGCGAGACCGGCGAGATGCGGATGCCGGGCTTTGCGCCCATGCAGGTGGAGCGGCGCTATTTCTGGGAGGCGGGTATGGCCGTGCATTTCACGGATGGGCGGTTTTTTCACACTGTGCCGCCCGGGGGGGGCGAGACCGCGCATTGGTGCGACCCGGACCAGTATGACGGCAGCTATGATTTCAGCGACTGGCCGCTCTTTCGGGTTTCGTGGCAAGTGCGCGGCCCGTCAAAGGATTACCGTATGACAACGACCTATACCCGGGAGGAGACATGACCGCGATCCTGCAAACCCGGCTGCCGCATGACGTCGATCAGAGGCGCCCGCTGCCGGGCATCGCGCCGCTCGATCCGGCGGACTGGCTGCACGTGGACGAGGCCTTCGCCGCGCAGATGGCAGAGCGCGCGCGGCTCTTGCACGCCCGGCGCGGCGATGTGCTCGCCGTGACCGAAGGCGCGGGCCCGGCGATGGACGAGCTTTTGCAGGTCGTGCTGGACTGGCTGGCCGAACATGGTGCCGGCTATGATGTTTTGGCACATCAGGTGCGGCGTCCCGACGGGGTGGTGGTGCCCCTCGACCGCGCCGACCCGATGGCCACGCTGGGCCACCTGGTTCAGGAGGACCTGTGCCTCATGGAAAAGCGCGGGCAACAGCATGTGCTCACCGCCGCCGTGCTGTGCTTTCCGGCAAGCTGGCGACTGGCCGAGAAGATCGGTCGCCCGCTCACCGCCATCCATGCGCCGGTGGCCGAGTATGACGATGCGCTCGCGCGGCGGGTGCAGCGGCTCTTTGACGGGGTGCAGCCGGGCCGCCCGTTGTGGCGGTTCAACGCGCTCCGCTATGCCGATCCCGCGCTGCACCAGCCGCGCTCGCGCGTGACGCCAGGCGAGACCGCGGATTACCCTTATTTGCGCTCGGAACGGCAATGCGTGCTGCGATTGCCCGCAACGCGCGCCTGCGTGTTCTCGATCCATACCTATGTGCTGGCGCGGTAGGGCAGGATGGTGCTTATGTGGTGCTGCCTCGCCGCTCAGCCGCCAAGCGCCGCGTCGAGATTTTCGTCGATCTTTTCCAGGAACCCCATCGTCGTGCGCCAGCCCTGATCGGGGCCGACCAGAAGCGCGAGGTCCTTGGTCATGTCGCCCGCCTCGATGGTCTCGACCACCACCCGTTCCAGCGTGTCGGCGAAATGCGCAAGTTGCGCGTTGTCGTCGAGCTTGGCGCGGTGGCGCAGCCCGCCCGACCAGGCAAAGATCGAGGCGGTGGAATTGGTCGAGGTCTGTTCGCCGCGCTGGTGCTGGCGGTAGTGGCGGGTGACGGTGCCATGGGCCGCCTCGGCCTCCATGATCTTGCCGTCGGGGGTGAGAAGCTGCGAGGTCATAAGGCCGAGCGAGCCGAAGCCCTGCGCCACGGTATCGGACTGCACGTCGCCATCGTAATTCTTGCACGCCCAGACGAAACCGCCGTTCCATTTCATCGCGCAGGCCACCATGTCGTCGATCAGCCGGTGCTGATACTCGATCCCGGCGGCCTCGAACTTCTCCGCGAATTCCGCGTCATAGACCTGCTGGAACAACTCCATGAAGCGGCCGTCATATTGCTTGAGGATGGTGTTCTTGGTGCTGAGGTAGAGCGGCCACTTGAGGTTCAGCGCGTAATTCATCGAGGCGCGGGCAAAGTCGATGATCGAGGCGTCGAGGTTGTACATGGCCATGTAGACGCCGGAGGAGGGGGCGCGGAACACCTCTTCCTCGATCACGGTGCCGTCCTCGCCCACGAATTTCATCGAGAGCGTGCCGGGGCCGGGGAATTTCATGTCCGTCGCGCGATACTGATCGCCATAGGCGTGGCGCCCGATGACGATGGGCCGCGTCCAGCCGGGCACGAGGCGGGGCACGTTGCGGCAGATGATCGGCGCGCGGAACACCACGCCACCGAGGATGTTGCGGATGGTGCCGTTGGGGCTGCGCCACATCTTTTTCAGCCCGAATTCCTCCACCCGGCCCTCGTCGGGGGTGATGGTGGCGCATTTGACGGCGACGCCGACCTCTTGTGTCTTTTCGGCGGCGTCGATGGTGATCTGGTCCTCGGTGCGGTCGCGCTCCTCGATCCCGAGATCGTAGTAGAGCAGGTCCACGTCGAGATAGGGCAGGATGAGCTTCTGCTTGATGAAATCCCAGATGATGCGGGTCATCTCGTCGCCGTCCATCTCGACGATGGGGTTGGTGACCTTGATCTTGGACATTGGGCGCTCCCGGGTTGGGGTGGGGTTGGTTGGGCTATAGCAGCGATGGATGGAGGCGGGAAGGGTGGGGCAAGGTTTGGCCTTGAGCGGACGATCGATCTCGGCTCCGGCGCGGAATCAAGGCCGCAGGCCGCCGCGCCATCGCCAGGCCGCCCCCCGGACTGGCGATTTCGTCGTGTGCGCGCCACTTCGAGGTTTCGCGGATGCTGAGAGATAAAGTGCTCTGAACGGACGTCGGATCGCCAGCCCGCGGCCTGTCGATGGCGCGGCTCCCCCACCGTCCGCTTCAGGCCAGAACCGGCCCCCTGCTTCCCCCTCATTCACCCGATTATCGCGTTGAACGTCGCCGAGGGCCGCATCACCGCCGACAGTTTCTCCGGGTCGGGGTGGTAATAGCCGCCGATATCCGCCGGGGCACCCTGCGCTTCGACCATCTCTGCCACGATCTGCGCCTCGCCGTCGGCCAGCGCCTGTGCCACCGGGCCATACTCCTCGGCGAGGCCCGCGTCGTCCGATTGCGCGGCCAGCGCCTCGGCCCAGTAACGCGCGAACCAGTAGTGGCTGTCGCGGTTGTCGGGCTCGCCCGCCTTGCGGCTTGGCGAGCGGCCATTGTCGAGGATGCCTTGGGTTGCGGCCTCCACCGCCTCGCCCAGCACCCGCGCGCGGGCATTGTCATGGGTCTGCGCGAGGAACTTGAGACTTTCGCCCAGCGCGCAGAACTCCCCCAGACTGTCCCAGCGCAGGTGGTTCTCGGCCTGCAACTGCTGCACATGCTTGGGGGCCGAGCCGCCCGCGCCGGTCTCGAACAATCCGCCGCCATTCATCAGCTTGACGATCGACAGCATCTTGGCCGAGGTGGCCAGCTCGAGGATCGGGAAGAGGTCGGTCAGGTAGTCGCGCAGCACGTTGCCGGTGATCGAGATGGCGTTCTCGCCCCTGGTAATCGTCTCCAGCGAGGCGCGGGTCGCCTCGCGCGGGGCCATGATCTCGAATTTGTCTTCGACGCCAGCGGCTTGCAGGATGCTCTTCACGTAAGAGATCAACTCGGCATCGTGGGCGCGGGCCGCGTCCAGCCAGAAGATCGCGCGATAGCCCGTCTCCTTCTGCCGTTCGATGGCGAGGTTCACCCAGTCCTCGATGGGCGCCTTGCGCGCATTCGACGAGCGCCAGATATCGCCCGGCTCGACGGCGTGCTCGTGCAGCACGGTGCCGTCGTCGAGGACCATCTTCACCGTCCCCGCCTGCGGCATCTCGAACGTCGTCGGGTGGCTGCCGTATTCCTCGGCCTTCTGCGCCATCAGGCCGATATTCTGCACCGTGCCTGCGGTGGCGGGGTCAAGCTTGCCGTTCTCCTTGAAGAAGCGGATCGTCTCGTCATAGACGGTGGCGTAGGAACTGTCGGGGATGACGCAAACCGCGTCATGCTCCTTGTCATCGGGTCCCCAGCCCTTGCCGCCCGCGCGGATGAGGGCGGGCATCGACGCGTCGATGATGACATCCGACGGCACGTGCAGGTTGGTAATCCCCTTGCCGGAATCGACCATGTACATCGCCGGGCGGTCGGCCATGCAGGCGTCGATGGCTTGCAGAATGTCCTTGCGGTCTTTCACCCGCTCGAGCAGATCGCCAAGCCCCGCATTGGGCGACACGCCGAGCGATTTCATCTCCTCGCCATACTCTTCGAAAACGGGTGCGAGAAACTGCTTCACCGCGTGGCCGAAGATGATCGGGTCCGAGACCTTCATCATCGTCGCCTTCATGTGCAGCGAAAACAGGATGCCCTCGGATTTCGTCTTCTCGATCTCCTCGGCGAGAAAGGCGTCGAGCGCGGCGGCACTCATGTAGGTGGCATCGACCACCGTGCCCTCGGGATAGCTCACGCTGTCCTTGAGCACGGTCTCGCCCGTCTCCGTCTCCAGCACGATGCGCGCGGTGGCGGCGCGGGGCAGGGTGGCAGAACGCTCGTTGGAAAAGAAATCGCCTTCGGACATGGTGGCGACGCGGGTCTTGCTGTCGCGCGTCCACTCGCCCATCGAATGCGGGTTGGCCTGCGCGTATGTCTTGACGGCGGGGGCGGCGCGGCGGTCGGAATTGCCCTCGCGCAGCACCGGGTTCACCGCCGACCCCTTGAGCGTGTCATAGCGCGCGCGGGCCTGCTTTTCGGCGTCGGTCTGCGGATCATAGGGGTAATCGGGCAGGGCATAGCCCTTGGCCTGCAATTCCTTGACCGCCTCGACAAGCTGCGGCTCGGAGGCGGAGATGTTGGGCAGCTTGATGACATTGGCCCCCGGCGTCTTGACGGTCTCGCCCAGCGCCTTGAGGTCGTCGGGCTGCTGCTGATCCGCGTTCAGATGATCGGGAAAGGCGGCGAGGATGCGACCGGCCAGCGAGATGTCGCGCGTCTCGACGGTGATCCCCGCGCTCGCGGCAAAGCGGCGGATGACCGGCAAAAGCGAGGCCGAGGCAAGCTCGGGGGCCTCGTCGACCTTGGTGTAGATGATGTCGGGGGTGTCTGTGTTGGCCATTTGGGCGCTCCTTTTCGGTCCGGTGCAGTCCGGGCGACTCGTCCGCTTGGGCGTTTCATAGCGGAAAAGCGATGGATGGGAAAGATAGTATGCGACGGTATACATAAAAGAATTGCCCGAAAGGGGCCAAAAACCGGGCGCGCAGCCTCGGATGTTGCCCCCGGATGCAAGGTGCTTGGCTCTGCACGGGGGCGGGTTTCGGCCTTGAGCGGACGGTGCGATCTTGCCCCCGCGCGCGCCTATGCTCCGCCCGGTCCGACCTCGCGCCAACCCCCCGGCGCGATGCCGTCGAGCGTCCAGTCGCCGACCCGCCAGCGCACCAGCCGCAGCGTCGGGTGGCCCACATGCGCCGTCATGCGCCGCACCTGCCGGTTGCGCCCCTCGGTGATGGTGATCTCGAGCCAGCAGTCGGGCACCGATTTGCGATAGCGCACCGGCGGGTCGCGCGGCCACAGGTCGGGCGGATCGATCCGCCGCACCCGCGCGGGCCGCGTCGGCCCGTCCTTGAGCGTGATGCCCCGCCGCAACGCCCCGAGCGCGGCCTCGTCCGGCAGCCCGTTCCACCTGCACAAGATAGGTTTTTTCCGATTTATAACCGGGGCTTGCGATGCGATCCTGAAGCTTGCCATCATCGGTCAGCAACAAGAGTCCCTCGCTGTCACGATCCAGCCGCCCGGCGGGATAGACGCCTGCCACATCAACGTAATCCGACAGCGTGGCGCGCGGGCCATCGGCATTGCCCCGGTCGGTGAATTGCGACAGCACCCCGAAGGGCTTGTTGAACGCGATGAGGCGGGTCATGCCCGCCTCATGCCCGAGCGGCGCGCGCGCGGCAAGCCTCGACACGCCTCGACAAGCCTCAGTTGGCGGCAGGGCGCAGCCCGTCGCGGATCTTGTAGGTCCAGGGCAGGCCCGCGTTGCGCCAGCCATTGACGTCACGCACCCCGTTCTCGTTCTTGTCGCCTTCGAAGCCGTCGACGACGCTGTAGAGCGGCAGATCGACACCGGCCTCGACCATCCGATCAATCGCTGGCGCGCTGCGCGAGCCGGAGCGGCAGGTGACAAGCAGCGTGTCGATGCCCTTGGCCGCGTCGCTGGCAAGCCAAGCCAGAATCTCGGCCTCGAAGCCGGGATTGCTCACCATCTTGTAGGTGCCGTCTTTCGACGCCTCACCGATGTCGGGATCGACGAACTGTGCCGGGATCGCGGCGGCGGTCGGGGTGGCATAGCCGATCAGCATGATCTCCGATGGCGTGCGCACATCGATGAGCGCGACAGTGTCGTGCTCTTCCAGCACGCGGCCCGCCTCGGCGGCGGTGATATAGAGGCCGGGTTTCGTGTGCTTGCTTTTTGGCAGGCTGTCTTCGGCGACCGGCTCCGTGAGGTCCAGAGGCGCTGCGGCAAGCCCGAGCGGGGCGAGCGCGAAACCGGCGATCAGGACCGCCGAGGCGGCGCGACGGCAAAGGTGGGGCAGGGTGGTCATGGTGTCTCTCCCATTATATTCCATGTCTAGAATATATCTTATCCAACCGCCCCCGCGCCTTGACTTGGATCAACCGCGGTTGTGGGTCGCCTTTTGGCCTGTAGCGGACGTTGCGCCAACAGTGTGCCGGCGCGGAGCCAAGGCCGCAGGCCGCCGCGCCACGCGCAGGCGGGCAGCCTGCCGCCGGACTGAGCGATTTCGTCAAGATGCAGTCGCCACTTCGAGGTTTCGCGGATGCTCGCGACGCATAAAGCGCGCCGTAAACACCGTCGCGCAGCGCCCAGCCCGCGGCCTGTGCGCATGGCGGCTGCTCCCCGACCGTCCGCATCAGGCCAACCCCGCCCCATCCTCTCAGCCGTTGCCGCTCCCGTCGAACCGCGCCGCATCCGCCGCCGCGCGGCGGATGGCGCCCGATTTGTGGACGGTCTCCATGTATTCGGCCTCGGGGTCGCTGTCGAAGACGACGCCGCCCCCGGCCTGAATATAAAGGTTGCGATCCTTCACCACCGCCGTGCGCAGCGCGATGCACACATCCATGTCGCCGCCCGCGCTGAAATAGCCCACGCCGCCGCCATAAACGCCGCGCTTTTCGGGCTCCAGCTCGTCGATGATCTCCATCGCGCGCACCTTGGGCGCGCCCGAGACCGTCCCGGCGGGCAGCCCCGCCAAGAGCGCCGACAGCGCGTCGTGCTCCCCGGCCAGCTCGCCCACCACGTTCGACACGATATGCATGACGTGGCTATAGCGCTCGATGATGAATTGCTCGGTCGGGCGCACGGTGCCGATTTTCGAGACCCGCCCGGCATCGTTTCTACCGAGGTCCAGCAGCATCAGGTGCTCGGCCAACTCTTTCTGATCGCTCAGCAAATCCGCCTCGAGCGCGCGATCCTCCTCGGGTGTCGCGCCCCTCGGGCGGGTGCCCGCGATGGGGCGGATCGTCACCTCGCCCTCCATCACCCGCACGAGGATCTCGGGGCTGGCACCGATCACCTGGAAACCGCCGAAATCGAAATGAAACATGAACGGCGACGGGTTGGTGCGCCGCAAGGATCGGTAAAGTGCGAATGGCGGCAGCGTGAACGCCTGCGTCCAGCGCTGCGACGGCACCACCTGGAATATGTCGCCCGCGCGGATATACTCCTTCGCGCGCTCCACCGCCGCCATGTAGCCGGGTTTCGTGAAATTCGACACCGGCTCGGCGTCGTCCTGCGCCTCGCCCAGCGTGCGGCTCGCCTGCGGCAGGGCGCGGTCCAGATCGCGCACGGCGTCCATCACCCGCTCGGCGGCCTGCGCATAGGCGGCGCGGGCCGACTGTCCGCCACCCGCCCAGGCGGGGGCCACCACGATCACCTCGCCCTTGACCCCGTCCAGAACCGCCACCACCGAGGGGCGCAACATCACCGCGTCGGGCAGGCCCAGCGTGTCGGGGGGCACATCGGGCAGGTGTTCGACCAGCCGGATCATGTCATAGCCCAGGTAGCCGAAAAGCCCGGCGCTCGCCGCCGGCAGCCCCTCGGGCAGGTCGATCCGGCTCTCACTGATGAGCGCGCGCAGGTTGGCGAGCGGATCGCCCTCCTGATCCTCAAACGCATCCCGGTCGAACCGCGCGGCGCGGTTGATCCGGCTGGTGGTCCCGTGGCACTGCCAGATCACGTCGGGCTTCATCCCGATGATCGAATAGCGCCCGCGCACCTCGCCCCCGGTCACCGATTCCAGCAGGAACGCGTCGCGCGCCGCCCCGGTCAGCTTGAGCATCAGCGACACCGGCGTATCCAGATCGGCGGCAAGGCGCATATGCACCACCTGGTTTTCGCCCGCCTCATAGGCGCGCGCGAAACTCTCGAAATCCGGCGTCAGGTCCAAGGCGGCGCACCCTCAGTTGAAATTGGCATGAACGGCGTTGATCGCCGCCTGATCGAGTGTGACGCCCGCCCGGTCGCGGATATCATTCGCCAGAAGCTGAAAGATATCCTGGCCGAGATCGCTCTCGACCTGCCCGCGCAAGCTTTGGGCGATGCGCGCCAGATCGGGGTCGTCCTCGGACGGGGGGGCGATGCCGTCGAGCCGCAGAATATGGATGCGCCCCGCGCCCTCGATCACGCGCACTTCGCCAATCGTCATGGAAAACACCGTCTCGATGAAATCCGCCGGCGCGTCGGCGCGGTAGTCGCGGCGCGTGATGTCATCCAGTTCGGTGGGCGTCAGCCCCTGCGACGCAAAGCTCTCGCCCGCCCGCAGCGCCGCGATGGCCGGCTCCGCCTGCGCCTTGAGCGCTTTGAGCACCGCCTGCGCGCGCCAGCCGCGCTCCACCGCCTCGCGCACCTCGTCGAGCGGACGGATGCGCGGCTCCTCTGTCCCGTCGAGGCGCAGCGCAAAGGCCCCGCCATCGCCAAGCTGTTCGATCTGCGGGTAATCGCTGTCCTGCACCTCGGCGGCTGCCGCGCGAAACGCCGGATAGCCCGCGATCCCCTCGGCAAGACCGTCGTGCCAGGCGATCTCGCCCAGCTCCATCTCGGTCTCGCGCGCCACATCCTCCAGCGTCGCGCCCCCGGCAAGCAGGTCGTCGGCCTCCTCGGCCAGCGTGTCGATCACCCGGCGCGCGCGGTCGGCGGCCAGCGTTTCGCGCAATTGCGGCACCGCCTCTTGATAGGGTGTGCTGCGCGCCGCCAGCACCGCGTTGACGCGAAAGAGCGCCGGGCCGAGACCGGTCTCGACCGGCCCCACCACGTCGCCCGTGCCCGCGTCGAAAACCGGCCCGGCGGCGGGGCCGAGATCGGCTTCGCTCACGTCGCCCAGATCGACATCGGCCATGTCGAGCCCGCGTTCCGCGACCAGCGTCTCGAAATCCGCGCCTCCGTCGATCCGCGCCATCGCGTCCCGCGCGGCGGCCTCACCCGGGAAAACCAGCCGCTCCACCAGCCGCCGTTCGGGCGTGTTGAACTCGGCCGAACGCTCCTCATAGGCCCGGCGCAGCGCCGCCTCGTCCACCTCGACGGTATTGAGCAGCATCTCGGGCCTCACCTGCACATAGGTGATGCGCCGCGCCTCGGGCGTGGTGAAATCGGGCAGGTGCGATTGGTGATAGGCGCGCAGGTCCGCCTCCGACGGCTCCGGCACCCCGGTGCTCAGATCGCCCCGGTCGCGCACGGCAAAGGCCAGGCTGCGCCGCTCACCCAGATAGCTCAGCAGCGTATCGACATGCGCCTGCGAGGCCCGCAGCCCCGCCAGCGCCGCGCCTTGCACCAGCGAGGCCGCCGTCTCCGCGCGGATGCTCGCCTCGAACTCGGCCTCGTTGAGCCCCGATTGCTCCAGCGCGAAACGATAGGCCTCGCGGTCAAACCCGCCATCCACGCCTTGAAACGCCTGGATCGAGACGATCTCGTCGCGCAGCGTCTCGTCGCCCACCGAAATGCCCAGCGCCTCGGCCTCGTGTTCGAGTGCGGCGCGCGACACAAGCTGCGACAGCACCCGCCGGTCGAGGCCCATCGCCTGCGCCTCGGCAAGGCTCACCGAACTGCCCCGCTCCGCCGACAGCGCGTTCATTTCGTTGCGCAGGGCGCGCGAATAAGTCTGCACGTCGATGTCGGCGGTGCCGACAGAGCCGACGCTGCGCACCATGCCGCCGAGGTTGGTGATGCCAAAGCCCCCGAGCCCGATGATGAGAAGCCCCATCAGAACCCACATCGCGCCCCTGGAAATGCTGTTGCCCGCCATCGTGCTCCCCGCCGGTTTGCCCTGTTGCGGTCCTGTCTATGCGCTGCGCCGGGGCGGGGCAAGAGGTGCTGCCGGGCGGGCGCTCAGGCCCCGCGATAGGGCTCGACATATTGCAGCGCCATGTCCCACGGAAAGAAAATCCACGTGTCCTGGCTCACCTCGGTGACGAATGTCTCGACCTGTTCGCGCCCCATCGGTTTGGCATAGACGGTGGCGACATGGGCCTGCGGCAGGTGCGCGCGCACCACTTCGAGCGTGCGCCCGGTATCCACGAGGTCATCGACGATCAGCACGCCCTCACCATCGCCCATCAGGCCCATGTCCGGGGATTTGATAACCACCGGCTCGGATTGCGTCTGGTGATTGTAGGATTTGACGCTGATCGTATCGACCATGCGGATATCGAGCTCGCGCGCCACGATCATCGCCGGGGCCATGCCGCCCCGGGTGATCGCCACCACCGCCCGCCAGCCGCCCTCGGGGGCCACGCTTTGCAACCGCCACGCCAGCGCCCGCGCGTCGCGGTGGAGCTGATCCCAGCTGACGTGAAAGCCTTTTTCATGGGGCAGGCGGTCCGGCGTCATGGCGCGGCGCTCCTCAGGTGGCGTCGATATCGGGGGCGTCCACGGCCTTCATCCCGACGATGTGATAGCCCGCATCGACGTGCAGCGTCTCGCCGGTGGTGCCCGACCCCAGATCGCTCAGCATATAGAGCGCCGCCTTGCCCACGTCGTCGATGGTCACGTTGCGCCGCAGCGGCGAGTTGAGTTCGTTCCACTTCAGGATATAGCGGAAATCGCCGATGCCGCTGGCCGCCAGCGTGCGGATCGGCCCGGCGCTGATCGCGTTGACGCGGATGCCATCCTTGCCGAGGTCCTCGGCCATGTACATCACCGACGCCTCCAGCGCCGCCTTGGCGATGCCCATCACGTTATAATGCGGCATCACCTGCTCGGCCCCGTAATAGGTCAGCGTCAGCGCCGATCCGCCTGCGCCCATCATCTTTTCCGCGCGCTGCATCACGGCGGTAAAGGAATAGACCGAGATATCCATCGTGCGCAGGAAATTCTCGCGGCTGGTGTCCACGTAACGCCCGCGCAATTCGTTCTTGTCCGAGAAGCCGATGGCGTGGACGATGAAATCGAGCCCGTCCCAGTGCTCGCCAAGCCCCGCGAACAGCGCGTCGATCGAGGCCATGTCGGCCACGTCGCAGGGCAGCACGATATCCGAGCCGACCTCGGCGGCGAGCGGCGCGACCCGCTTCTTGAGCGCCTCCCCCTGGTAGCTGAAGGCAAGCTCCGCGCCCGCATCGGCGCAGGCCTTCGCGATGCCCCAGGCAATGGACTTGTCATTGGCAAGCCCCATGATCAGCCCGCGCTTGCCCGTCATCAGAGAGTTCGACATTCCCAGCCCCCGCCACATCGTTTCGATGACCTTTATGCGATAGGGCAGGGGTCATCAAGGCCCGCCGATGCCCGGCGCGGTCCGGATGCGACCCGGACAGGCGGTGAAATTGACGTTGACATGGGGCCGCGTCAGCCCAAACTGCCCGAAAACGAAAGCCGGAGGCAGTGAATGGAAAGAGAAGGAATTTTCGCGGGTGATGACCCATTCGTGATCGCACAGGCGTGGCTCGACGCCGCCGCAAAGAGCGAGATCAACGATCCCAACGCGATGGCGCTGGCCTCGGCGGATGCGCAGGGGATGCCCAATGTGCGGATGGTGCTGCTCAAGGAGATCGCCGCCGACGGCTTTGTCTTCTATACCAATTACCGCTCCGCCAAGGGCACGGAGCTGGCCGCGCACCCGATGGCGGCGGGCGTGCTGCACTGGAAATCCCTGCGCCGGCAGCTTCGGTTCCGCGGGCACGTCACCCGCGAGGACGGGCCGGGGGCGGACGAATACTACGCCTCGCGCTCGCTCAAGAGCCGGCTCGGGGCCTGGGCATCGCAGCAGTCGCAGCCGCTCGCCTCGCGTGCCGCGCTGATGGCCGAGGTGGCAAAGGTGACGGCGCAGAAAGGGCCCAACCCGCCGCGCCCATCCTTTTGGGGAGGTTTCAAGATCACGCCGATTGAGGTTGAGTTCTGGGCAGACGGGGCGTTTCGCCTCCATGACCGCTTTGTCTGGCGTCGGGCGACGCCCGGTGAGGCATGGGAAATCCAGCGCCTCAACCCCTGAATTTTGCGTTGCGCGAAATGCAAGGGTCTGTGTTAAAAGGGTATTTTAAGGTTGCAAGCGGGTTCGAATATGACGCATCTGTGAAGCGGGACTTGGGGATGACGACTGTTAGGCAGGACAGAGTGACAACAGACGAAGAAAATGTGATCCACCGGGTCAGGGGCCGGGTGAAATGGTTTGATCCGGTCAAGGGCTTCGGCTTCGTGCTGGCTGACGAGGGCGGCCCCGACATCCTGTTGCATGCCAACGTGCTGCGGAATTTCGGGCAAAGCTCGGTCGCCGACCGCGCCGGGGTGGAACTTGACGTGCAGGATACTGCCCGCGGGCGGCAGGCCGTGCAGGTCCACGCCATCGAGCCGCCCGACGAGCCCGAGGGCACCGGCCTCGCCGATCTCGACGAGGTGGACGAGGAGGCGCTGCGCAACGCTCCGCTGGAACCCGCTCGCGTCAAGTGGTTCGACAAGGGCAAGGGCTTTGGCTTTGCCAACACCTTCGGCAGCGCCGAGGACGTGTTTTTGCATATCGAGGTGCTGCGCCGCTCCGGCCTCGCCGATGTTCAGCCCGGCGAGGCACTGGCCATCCGCGTGATCGATGGTAAAAGGGGGCGCATGGCAACCGAGGTGTGCGGATGGGAAGCGGCGATTCGCTCAAGCGACTGATCGGGGCGGTTGCGCTCGTTTTCGCGGGCGGCGCGGCGCTTGCCGCCGAGTGCCGCGACGACATGGTGCATCTGCGCGGGCCGGAGGGCGAGGCGGCATTCCGCGTCGAGGTCGCCGATACCAAGGCCGAGCGCGCGCAGGGGCTGATGCACCGCGAACGCCTCGCCGCCTCCGCCGGGATGCTCTTCGTCTATCCGCACCCGCAGCGGGTGGGCTTCTGGATGAAGAACACGCTCATCCCGCTCGACATGATCTTCATGGATGCGGGCGGCACCGTGCGCCGCATCGGCCACGAGGCACAGCCGCATGACACGCGCCCGGTGATGGGCGGGGGCGGCATTCAGACCGTGCTCGAGATCAACGGCGGCCTCGCGCGGCGAATCGGCATCGCAGAAGGCTGGCAGATGCGCCACCCGGCGGTCGATCAGGACGCCGCTGCCTGGCCCTGCGCCGACGGTCAATAACGCCCGCACGCCCCCGGTTTTCGCTTTCCAAGCCGCGCCATCGGCGCTAATGACCCGCATGGTCCGGGGCGTGGCGCAGTCTGGTAGCGCACCTGTTTTGGGTACAGGGGGTCGTGAGTTCGAATCTCGCCGCCCCGACCATCTCGCCCCCGCCTGTGGGCGCTTTTCATCCATTCCCTGAGCTTTCGCCGCCAAGCTGCGGCAGTCAAAGCGGTTTCCGCTCTCGCCCTGCCTGTGGAGGAATCACGCAGGCGTGCTCGCGTCGCGGGCCGCCTTGCCGCGCAAACGTTTTTTCTCTCTAAATCTAGATTTTTTCCGTTGACCGAGTCGGCGATTATACGCCAGTTTGTGCGGGCGGTCGTAAGAGCCACAAGATATAGTGGCCAGCGCTGCAGGGACGGGTAACTACGACATAAACCAAGCGGAGCCGCCAAACCGGTGCCCGCGCCCGTTTCGGGCGTGCTGGGCCAAGGCCGGGGTGCCAGCCGCATCAGGGCCGCAAGGCAACAAACAACGCGAAGACGGGGCAGAGCCAATGAAGATCGAACGCAAATTCACCACCGCCGGACAAGACGCCTATGCCGCGCTGGATTTCGTCACCACCAGTTCGGAAATCCGCAATCCCGACGGCAGCACCGTGTTTCGCCTCGACGGGATCGAGGTGCCGTCGGGCTGGAGCCAGGTCGCCAGCGACGTGATCGCGCAGAAATATTTCCGCAAGGCGGGCGTGCCCAACAAGCTCGAGCGCGTGAAGGAAAAGGGCGTGCCGGAATTCCTGTGGCGCTCGCGCGCTGCCCGCGACAATGACGGATTCGGCGGCGAAACCTCCGCGCGGCACGTCTTCGACCGCCTCGCCGGGGCCTGGGCCTATTGGGGCTGGAAGGGCGGCTATTTCACCACCGAAGAGGATGCCCGCGCCTATTTCGACGAGATGCGCGTCATGCTCGCCCGCCAGATGGCCGCGCCCAACTCGCCGCAATGGTTCAACACCGGGCTGCACTGGGCTTACGGCATCGACGGGCCGGGGCAGGGGCACTACTACGTCGATCACGAGACGGGCAGGCTCACCCGCTCCAAATCCGCCTACGAGCACCCGCAGCCCCACGCCTGCTTCATCCAGTCGGTCAAGGATGATCTCGTCGGCGACGGCGGCATCATGGATCTGTGGGTGCGCGAGGCGCGGCTGTTCAAATACGGCTCCGGCACCGGCACCAACTTTTCCTCGCTGCGCGCGGCGAACGAGCCGCTCTCGGGCGGCGGCAAATCCTCCGGGCTGATGGGCTTCCTGAAAATCGGCGACCGCGCGGCGGGGGCGATCAAGTCGGGCGGCACCACGCGCCGCGCCGCCAAGATGGTGATCTGCGACGCCGACCACCCCGATATCGAGGAATTCATCAACTGGAAGGTCCGCGAAGAACAGAAGGTCGCGAGCATCGTCGCAGGCTCCAAGGCGCATGAGGCGCGGCTCAACGACATCTTTGCCGCGATCCGCGAATGGGACGGCAGCACCGAGGACGCGGTCGACCCCAAGGTGAACCCGGCCCTGAAGGCCGCCATTCGCGGCGCCAAAAAGGCCCATATCCCCGAAACCTACGTCAAGCGCGTGCTCGACTACGCGAAACAGGGCTATGGCAGCATCGAATTCCCGACCTATGACACCGATTGGGACTCCGAGGCCTATGCCAGCGTCTCGGGCCAGAATTCCAACAACTCGATCCGCGTCACCGACGCGTTCCTGCGCGCAGTCAAGAACGATGACGACTGGGCGCTCATCAACCGCACCGACGGCACGATCGCCAAGACGATCAAGGCCCGCGATCTGTGGGAACAGGTCGGCCACGCCGCCTGGGCCTGCGCCGATCCCGGCATCCAGTTCCACGACACCGTCAACGCCTGGCACACCTGCCCCGAGGACGGCGCGATCCGCGGCTCCAACCCGTGCTCGGAATACATGTTCCTCGACGACACGGCCTGCAACCTCGCCTCGATGAACCTGCTGAAGTTCTTCGAGGCGACGGCGCGTTCGACGCCGAAGCCTACATGCACGCCACCCGCCTGTGGACGGTGACGCTGGAAATCAGCGTGCTGATGGCGCAGTTCCCGTCGAAGGAAATCGCGCAGCGCAGCTTTGACTTCCGCACGCTGGGCCTCGGCTATGCCAATATCGGCGGGCTCTTGATGAACATGGGGCTGGGCTACGATTCGGACGAGGGCCGCGCCATGTGCGGCGCGCTCACCGCGATCATGACCGGCGTGGCCTATGCCACCTCCGCCGAGATGGCCGGAGAGCTCGGCGCCTTCGCGGGCTACGAGCGCAACGCCGATCACATGCTGCGCGTCATCCGCAACCACCGCGCCGCCGCACATGGCGCGACCGAGGGCTTTGAGTCGCTCGCGGTCAGGCCGGTGCCGCTCGACCACGCCAATTGCCCCGATGCGCGCCTCACCGCGCTGGCCAAGGCGGCCTGGGACGAGGCGCTGGCGCTCGGGGAAACGCACGGCTACCGCAACGCGCAGGTCTCGGTGATCGCGCCCACCGGCACGATCGGGCTGGTGATGGATTGCGACACCACCGGAATCGAGCCCGATTTCGCGCTGGTCAAGTTCAAGAAGCTCGCCGGCGGCGGCTATTTCAAGATCATCAACCAGTCGGTTCCTGCGGCGCTGACCAAGCTCGGCTACGGTCCCGCGCAGGTCGAGGAAATCGTCGCCTACGCGGTCGGCCACGGCACCATCGGCAACGCGCCGGGGATCAACCCCACCTCGCTCATCGGCCACGGCTTCGGCGAGGCAGAGCTGGCGCGCGTCGAGAAATCGCTCGGCGCGGCGTTCGACATCCGCTTCGTGTTCAACCAGTGGACGCTCGGCGCGGACTTCTGCACCCGCGTCCTCGGCATCCCCGAGGACAGGCTCAACGACCCCACCTTCGACCTGCTGTCGCATCTGGGCTACTCGAAGGCCGAGATCGAGGCCGCCAACGACCACGTCTGCGGCACCATGACGCTCGAGGGCGCGCCGCATCTCGATCCGGCGCATTACCACGTCTTCGACTGCGCCAACCCCTGCGGCAAGAAGGGCAAGCGCTATCCTCGGCGGTCGACAGCCACATCCACATGATGGCGGCGGCGCAGTCGTTCATCTCGGGCGCGATCTCCAAGACGATCAACATGCCCAACGACGCCACCATCGAGGATTGCCAGAAGGCGTATGAGCTGTCGTGGTCGCTGGGCGTCAAGGCCAACGCGCTCTACCGCGACGGCTCCAAGCTCAGCCAGCCGCTGGCCTCCGCGCTGGTCGAGGATGATGACGAGGCCGCCGAGGTGCTCGAATCCGGCAGCGCGCAGGAAAAGGCCGCCGTGCTCGCCGAGAAGGTCGTCGAGAAGGTGGTGATCAAGGAGGTCATCCGCGCCGCCCGCGACAAGCTGCCCCAACGGCGCAAGGGCTATACCCAGAAGGCCATCGTCGGCGGCCACAAGGTCTATCTGCGCACCGGCGAATACGAGGACGGCAAGCTTGGCGAGATCTTCATCGACATGCACAAGGAAGGCGCGGGCTTCCGCGCGATGATGAACAACTTCGCCATCGCGGTTTCCGTGGGCCTGCAATACGGCGTGCCGCTGGAGGAATTCGTCGATGCCTTCACCTTCACCAAGTTCGAGCCCGCGGGGCTGGTGCAGGGCAATGACAGCATCAAGAACGCCACCTCGATCCTCGACTATATCTTCCGCGAACTGGCGGTCAGCTATCTCGACCGCACCGATCTCGCGCATGTCAAACCCACCGGCGCGTCCTTCGACGATCTCGGGCGCGGCGAGGAAGAAGGCGTGAGCAACATCCGCGAAATGTCGGGCGAGGCGGCGTCGCGCTCGCTCGATGTGCTCAGGCAGATCAGCTCCACCGGCTACCTGCGCAAGCGCCTGCCGCAGGACCTCGTGGTGTTGCAGGGCGGGCAGGGCACCGGCACCACCGGGCGCGCGGGCGGCGACGTGGCGGTGGCGGTCGATGCGATGACGGTCGAGACGGTCGAGACCGCACTCTCGTCCACCCCCCTCGACGCCCGCACCAAGGCGCGGATGCAGGGCTTCGAGGGCGAGGCCTGCGGCGAATGCGGCAACTACACGCTCGTGCGCAACGGCACCTGCATGAAGTGCAACACCTGCGGGTCCACGAGCGGGTGTAGCTGAACAAGGGGGTTCGGGGGCGGGTGCGCTCGCCCCGGACGCGGATCGGAAGCAGGCAACAACCGCAGTCGGGCAGTGAATGACACCCGATCCGCGACACTCGAGGGGGCCCCGTGCCCCCTCTTTTTTCGTGCCCGCAGCCCGTTTCGCACCCCGCCCCGCGCACCGCCGCAATACCGACAGAATACCGACACGATACCGACAGGCATTTCGCCCCCGAAAACCCCCAAGTTTGCCCTTGTCACCCCGCCCCCCCCACCGCTATACGCGTCGGCGGAGACGTGGCCGAGTGGTCGAAGGCGCTCCCCTGCTAAGGGAGTAGGCCCGGAAGGGTCTCGAGGGTTCGAATCCCTTCGTCTCCGCCACTTCCCCTTCATCGATCATCTCCAAGACACTGTAATAAAAGATAAAAACGACAGTTGGCCGATTTCTTCCCGCCGGCGTGACCGTAAATGCTATACAATTTGCTATACATTTTGTAATACTCGTCGCTGTGAGCTGAGGGGTGTTGCGACATGGCCATCAAGAAGCGCGGAAGAACACTGTCGCTCTATAAACGGGTGTCCGCCGCTTGCGGGCGCAGCAGAGTGCCAAGACACCGTGCTCTTGCAGCGGGCACAGATGCGCTGGCCGAACCCCTCGCTCCAGAAGACTGTCCTGCATCGCAGGCACGCACACTCTGTGGCAACGTCGGCTCGCGCCCTGATTTCCGGGTCTGTCACTTGCTGACCATGGGTCATCGTTTCAACTCCTTGAGTTTTTTCAGTCGCGTGATGTCGCCGAGGGCGCGCGATCATCCGGTTGCGCCTTGTTCGCCGCAGCCGCGACCATGCCGCCTTCATTGTCCCATCGCGATAGCGCGATCAGACGGACATCGGGCAAGCTTTGGGATCGATTGGGTGTGGGCATCAAATTGTCCTCTCGAAGGTGACATCCGTGGTGTGAGAAACGCTCATCGGCATCTCATCGACGAACATCTCTTGATTGCCTTCGCTCCGCACGATGGCCCCTGCAACGCAGCGTTAGGTAGGTCGCCATCTGTCGTCGGGCCTCGAAGCTGAGCCCCCGAAGGAGTTCTTCCTCGACGACAACTTCGTAGTCGCCGACAGGCAACTCGCCCGCGTATCCCGACAAGGAAAAAATGGGTTGAAAAACGTCACCGCCGATCGGCACGACCGCGTGTTCATCGTTGACCTCCGCACAGTCCGTGGGTTTGTCGCTCGTTCCGTCCCCCGGTTTCAGGGCCGTTAACCAACCGCCTTGTCATATTGCACGTCAGGGCAGTTCCGCCGGTGCTGACGCAAGTTAGCCCTGGTCACCGGCATGCGATCCCCCAAGGCAGATGCCGGAGCCCGAAGAACGGTCGACCGGACTGACCTGTGTAAGCACGCCGGGACCGACATCCGGGTAAGATTGTTGAAATCGACGCTTGGCATCGCGACCGAACCATCGTGCCGCCCATTGCGGCGCTGCCGAAGCTACCCCTCGATCAAGGAGCAGGATGACGATGACCAGAACAGATATTCTCAACCCGAACCCACCCGAGTTCGAACGCTTTCTTTACGCATCCGTCGGCGAGGACCGGCAAGGCAGCGCGGTGACCGTCCTGTCGGCGCTGGCGCGACTGAACCTCGATCCATGGAAGGAGGCGGCAGAGCTCGCCGCGCTGGGTCGGGAGGCTGCCGCGACGCGCTTCGGCTTGTTGCTGTCGCGCGTTCGCGAAGTGCCCGCGCTTGGGCAGGACCACGGGTCAGTGGGGCGGGAGCTGACCCGTCTTCTTCCCGAAAGCACCGCGCGTCCCGGCAGCACTGGTCCAGTGACAACCATCGGAATTCCGATTTCGCCCAGAGTTTTCTGGGCGATCCTTGCGGCGATTTTTCTCGCGGCACAGTTGCTGTTTGGTGGACTGTCGGGGATGGGCGAATGAAACCTGTCGCGCCGAAGCCCAATTCTCCCGAAGCCTCTGCCGGAAAGCCGGAACACCTGTCACCTCAGGATGAAGCCCTCCTGTGGGATATGGAGGAACGGTTCTGGACCGAAGGTGCGGACAGCGCGCGCCAGATGACCGCCAAGGGGGCCGTCTTCGTCTTCCCCTATCCTGCCGGCATCCTTCAGGGCAATGCGCTCTGGCGCGAAAAGGGCGTCGCCCAGAGGTGGCGCTCGGTCGTGATGAGCGAGCGCTACATCAGCCGCGTAGGCTCTATTGCGGTTCTGGCCTATGTCGTGTCCGCCGAACGCGGCGGAGAGCCGATCTACGAGGCGCTCTGCACTTCGACCTACCTTGAGGATAATGGCAAGTGGCTGCGCCTGTCCCACCAGCAGACGTTAGCACACTAGAGCTAATGACCCCCGGACCGGCGGCATCGGGGAGCATATCATACAACGTTGTGGCGGAAACAAGCGCTGCCAGGATTCTATCCAAACGCTTGCGCGGTCCGACCGATCCGCTCTCGGACCTCGCCGAGGGTGGCCAGCGCCGAACCTCTGGCCGTCTCAGCCACCGACGCTGATCGCGCCGATATCGCCCAGAAGTCCGAAGCCGCGCAACAGCCAGAGGATGACGAGGATCACGACCACCACGTTCAGGATCTGCTTGATCTTTCGATCCATCGGAATGTAGGTGTTGATCGCCCACAGGGCGACGCCGACGACGACAAGAGTGACGATCAGACTCACGAGATTCATTTGCTTTGGTTCCTTTAGAACATGTGTGGGGCCGATGATGGCCCGACGATAGAGCATCTGCGGCAAGGACCCCGTCCGGGATCGTCACCGCAGCAGATATCAGGCGCTCGCAAGGCCGCGGATAAGCAGCGCACCGCCTGCCACGATACCGATCACCCCACCGACCAGATACCACATCGTATTGCCGGTGAAGCGACCGGTCAGCGCCTCCGATATCTGTTCGACCGGCGCATTCGATGCCCGCCAGGCGAAGAACAACAGAAGGGTGCCGATTGCGAGCACGATAAGTCCGATGATGGTTGTCTGTGTCATGATGCGTTCCCTTGATGCATATGCCTGCCGGAACCGCGCCTTCCGAGGCGGGGTGACGCGGGCTTTGATCATCTTCATCGCAGATTCGCGTGACGCCGCACTTACCTGGATCAGCTTCGTCGGCGGCCGGAACCGTGGCGGCTGCGGGTCATGACGGAACGGCGGCCAGGCTTGTCCGCGCTTGGCAATGTGATTTCCGCCCTCGTGACGAGTCGGGGCTGACCTGCGTCAGTGCGGCGGCGCTCGCCGACCTGATCAACGCGATCATCGCCGGCGGTAACTCGGTTCGCAGGCCCTGAGCCGCGTGTCGCGACGGTGCTTCCGACCGGAAGAACGGAGATACCGCCCGCGCGGAATGGTGATGCATGTAAGTGTCAGCCTTCCATAGCCCGCGTAGCAAGGGCGAAGAAAATCGCGGCATCCGCGGTTCGCATCCCGGCATCAGGAGGAATCGACGTGAAGACGAAAAGGCTTACACCAATGATACTGCTCGCGGCTGCGATGGCCCTGTATCTCTCTCTTCAATCCTACAACACCGTGGCCGGTATCGGCATGGACGTGTCCTCCGGGGACGACGCCGTGGCGGATTCCGCCGAGCAGAACCAGACCTACTGACTTCCTTTAAACCGGGGCGAAAGATCGGCAAGACAGGCCAAGGGCGCGATCCACGGCTTCTTCGGGCGCTTGTCCGGTGATCGAAAGATGCACGGCGACCCGTCCAAGGTGACCGCCGAACCCCGGAGCGTGCGCAGGGCGCGCGCGCCGGAAAACCTCACCCGTCCCCTCGTGATCGGACATTTACCCTGCTGATACGATAGCGCTGCAAGGCAGGACGCTCACCGTTCTGTCAGGCACTTGCGCGCTTGATCCTTGTTCCATCGACGCAGGTGGCAGGCCGGGTCCGGACAGGTTCCCGGGCGATGACGCATTACGCGGCGATCTTTGGCTCAGGCGGCGCTGGCCAGAAAGAACCGGATCATCTGCGCCGACGCATCTGGTCCCTTGTCGTCCGTGTAGGACCCCGCCACCCGCCCGCCCGACCAGGCGTGACCCGTGCCCTCGATCATCCAGAGTTCGACCTGCGCCGCCCCGTCAGAACCCCCGAAATCGCTCCGGGAATAGCCGCGGCCGCGCACGCTCCGTTTGCCGATCTTCGTTGGCACGGCGTCATTTCCCATCACTGACGCAACGATCATGGATGCGTTGGACGGGTGGACCGTGCTGTCGTGATCGCCCTGAAAGATGATCCGTCGCACTCGTCTTGAGGGCAACGTGACGACCGGCGCGATGCCGTCGAACGCACTGCCGCTTTGCATCGCCGACATCGCGGAAAGCACATCGTACGCCGCACCGCGCGCAAGGCCGGAATGAACCCCGGCCGCGGAGAAGACGTCAGGATAAACATCCGCCAGAATTGTCGCCATCGCTCCGCCCGCAGACAGTCCGGCAACAAAGACCACGTCACGACCAAGGCCGAACTCCCGCATGAGCTTTCGCGTCAACGCGGCCAGAATGGCGGGCTCTCCCATACCCCTGATCTGGTTGCCGGGCTTGAACCAGTTCCAGCAGGACGCCGCATTGTGGCGTCTGGTCTGCGCCGGATAGGCAAGCGCGAGGCCATGCTTTTCGGCCAGGGCGTTCATGTGGGTGCCAAGGGCAAAGTCATCGGCGGTCTGATTGCAGCCATGCAGCATCAGGATCAGCCCCTTGGGACGGTTCGGTTCGCTGGCGGGCACGTAGAGCCTGTAGCCGCGCGATCCGAACTTGCTGCGATGCGTTCGGTTGAGATACTGAGCGCCTTCCGGGATACGGGGCCCATTCCGGGGCTTTTTTGACCGGGCGACGGGCCCTTGCACGAGCGAACGGGCCGCACGCAACTGCCGGATGACCGCAGACAGAGGTTGGCCCGCCCTTGATGATCTGATCTTGCGCCGTTTGGTCAGGCTGGAATTGATCGCGACAAAGGGCGAGAGGGCCGTTTCGACGACCAGATCGGTCATCGCTTTGTGGAGCGACCGTGTTGCCTTGGCCGACTTGTTCAGGCCCTCCGATATCCGGTTTGTCCGACGCATTGCGGAACTTGCGGTAAGTGCCATGGAAAATCCTCGTGAGAGATGTGTTGCCCCGTTGAAAGGGAGGGCGCGGCACTGCAAGCCAACATTCGACACCTGCAATGGCACGCCGACAACATGGGGTTGAAACATGCTCCGACGGCAACTGCTGCCACGGAACCAATACGCTGCGCATCACCCACCCCTCCGTCGACCCTTGGTGCAAGTGGCACAAGCGCCGACGCTCTCTCCGTCAGATGATGCTCAAGAAGTCACCAAGCCGCCAACCCAACTCGCGCTGGATTGGCGGCTTGGGCCGATGTTTATTCCTCGATACGCTCGACAACTGGTCGTAGCGTAGGCATCGACAAGCGCATTGTAGAAATCTTTCTGGGACGGGGCCACGGTGACCCAGCCTCGCGGCATGTCGCGCTCGCCGCTGACGGCACTCATGCGAAGGGGATAGCTGCCGATCAGTGCATCCCGGGCTTGTCCCTTGGCAACCGAACCAGCATTATTGTGCCCCTCGTGGGTGGTCACGGTGCCTTCAAGCTGATTGAATTCGCCAGAGTCCGGCAAGACCGTATCGCCGTCGATGGCAACCTTGTTGATCTCGACCATGATCCGCGGCGCGTCGGCGGCGTCGTCAATGGTCACCTTCGAGGCTATCGCCGTGGCGATGTCCTCTTCCAGTGTCGCCCAGAACTTGAGCACATTGTTGTCCTCATAGGAGCTCAGGTCGGCTTTGACCTCTACGCCGGACAGGGTTTTTTCCAGCGCGGCGAGAGGACCGGCAGCGGCCATTGCGAGGCCGGTAAGAAGTGCAGTGGTCCAGAGAAGTTTCATCTTGGTTTTCCTTGATGCATCGCAGGAAAGCAATGCTATGCCCGGTCGGGCATTTCACACGTTTCCTGTTTCGATGTTTGGTGAGGACACAACGTCTTCGGGCGACGTTTCCGTTTGCCCTCCAATCGGTATCGTCCAGAATCACTGTTGGATTACTAACATGTATCAGCGTGGTCGTGGCTTACCCGCTTTAGACAGAGAAACGGATGGGTCCGTCGAGCATCGACATGCCCCCAATTCGCTGCCGCTCCTCGCCCAGTCTTTTCAGACCGCAGAGGGGCGGTGGTGCGAGTTTTCGGATCTCTGCCGGACGATGCGGTTTTGCTCGGACGTTCCGCCCGACACTCTAGAGGACATCTCATGACACGCAAGGCGCTTAAATCCATCACGGCAATTCTCACTGCCATGCCCTACGTGCCAATAAGAGTGAGACAATCGACCGGCTGAAGTTTACACTTGAGGGCGCAGGAGAGCGAACGGACGCGGCCGGTCCCGGCGGATGGAGGCCGAAAAATGCGCGCCAAACCGATTGACCCAAAGGCGGATCGTTTCGCGGATGACGATGATGCAACGCTCTGCCAAGCCCAGACTGCATAGGTGACGATCTCGCGGGGAAAGCGAAAGCCCTTCAGGTGCAACATTGACGATGGTATTTGCGTTCCTCAAGCATACCCAACGCAGAAGCCAAAAACAACTTGGCAATGCCGGTGCCAGGCTTCGCGTAGGTTTCAAAGTTACTCATGATCGTGTCATTCAGGGTTTCGGGGAAAAGAGGCGTCTCGAGCCTGAAATGCGTTCAGCTAGCGTTGCGCGCCAGCACCCTGGCGATGATGTGAGAGATTTCGGTGAGGATGCCTGATCGAAGGTCAAGCGCCTCGGCGGCAAGCAGGATCATGAGATCGACGCGCTCGACCTGCTGCGCGCCATTGGCAAGCGCCCGGGCGAGTGACGAGGGGCGTGTCAATTGCCTTGCCGCGGCGGCATAGGCCCGGAATGGCACGATATCGCGCCGGGATGCGCCAGCGGCCATTGCGACTCGCGCGACGTGGTCGTAGATTTCGCGGCTTTCGTTCATCCGGTCACCCACTGCCGACGCGATTGATGTAACGGAGCCGTCCGGGTGCAAACAGCGGCAGTTTCCAGTGATGAGCATCGGCCATTTCGACAGCGGCACCGCCAGCGAGTCCTGCACCACGATCCGCGCGGGTGCCGACGGATCTGCGGGCGCGATCCTCGCAGTGCTCTTTGCGACATTCTCGAGCATGGCCTGGTCGGCGGGGTCATGGAAGGGTGCCACCTTGAAGTTGGAGGCCAGCGTGACGGTGAGCATATCCGTTCGCTCTGGGTGCGTACGCACGGCCTGTGCATCGGGGCTGGCGGCGGTAAACCGCGTCGGATCAAAGCCTTGCCATACGTCCCACGCCGCATAGGCGGGGCGCAGAGCGTCTACGTCAACATTGAACCACCCGGGTCGCCGCAGGAAACATGCCGGCAACAGGTTCATGAGCGACACCGTCGGCACCCCCCGGTCCGCGATCTTGGCCATGAGATTTGCGACCGCCCTATCGGCATATTGGGGTTCGCCCATGACCAGGAAAACCATGTCAAAGCCGTCCGCTGAAATATCGGTGCCGACAAGGCCAAGCACGCCTTCCCTATTGCAAGGTCCGGGTGAAGCGGGCGCGCGGAGGGTGCGCCCCTGTCTGCCGTCGCGACGCTGCAACGTGACGCTTGCTCCGTGCAGGTCCAGTGCCTCGCGCTCATCCGCACGGCAGACGATCGTGACGCGGTGCCCTCCGAGGCACATCCGCACGGCCGGCAGCAGCCCATAGGCTGCTCCGAGAACGAGAATATCGAGGGATTTACTCATAAACACGGCTTCCTTCGGTCGATAGGCAGATTGCCTTTACCGGGTGATATCCTGCAGATCGATCAACTGATCCCAAAGGCGTATCTGGTCGGGGTAAGCCCGGATCAAGCCTTGCAGGATATCGCGCGCCTGCAAAGCCAGGTCGGCGATCCGTGCATCGGTATCGGCAACAAGGGCGGCCTCGTGGGGTGTCAGCGCAGGCGAGACACGCGTGATGTAACGGCTAAAGGGCTCTTCTTCGATGGTGGTGACGATATGCAGGGGGATTTTCATTTTTGCCGCGATGCCGAGCGGTGTTGTTGCCAGCGGCAAGTGAAACCTCGTACCCATAGGCACCGCAATGAACGAACGCCCGGAAAACAGAGAGTTGGTGAACAGAACCGGTCTGTTGCGCTTGAGCTGATGCACCACTTCGCGCGTGGCGCGCACCGGATCGTCGCCGTCGAACCAGACACGCCCCGCAAGATATCCGTCCTCAACCGCGATCTGGCCGGGATTCAGGTGGCGACGGAAACTGGCTTTGCGAAAACCCGTGGCTGCGAACGCTGAGTTGATAGGGGCGCACGCCCGAGACGAAAAGAGCGCGCTTCGTGACGATGGTGTCGCCGAGCGCGGGCGTGTTCCACAAGATTGCACCGCAATCTTTTGCAAGAGATGCTTCGATGTGCTCCAACCCGGACACTTCGCTGGCCATTGGCTGTCGCGAGAAACGTTCACGCAGATAGGTCATCTGACGCTCGTCAAGGCGGCGCTGCACCGCGTCATACAGTGCGGCGATCTCGGCGTCGTCCTGCGCGCCAAGCAGGTCAAGCACCTTGTCGGAAAACAGCCCGAGTTCGCGTCCACGACGGGTGGTCCTGCGCTTGAACGAGTGACTGGCAGCAGCTTCGGCCACCAACTCCGCCGGTGTTGCCGCCGCCCCGAGTGCAAGCGTCGCTTGCTGCACCAGCAAGAAGAGGTCCTTCTCGGTGAACCGGCGCTTGCGTCTGTGAGGACGTGCAGGTGCTCGCAGCAGGAAAAACGTCTGTTCATCTGCGCAGGGCGGCGTGATGGCCTGTCGAATGGACCAGAAGTGTGAGGTCATTGGGCGCTCGGTGATTGCGTGGCGGGCGTGGTCTTGGGTCCTCGCCAAAAACGCGCCCAACCTCTGCGCCGACGAATGCGGGCATGATCTTCGAACTCATGTGCGTACAAACCACATGCGAAACAGGTTTCGCCTATGCGGCAGACATTTTCCCAACACTTAACACCCGAGGTCAGGTTTAGGAGTATGCGTTCCATGTGGAGGTTGCCCGACCCTTTCAAAAGGATGGCCTCCCCCTCGATAGCGGTGCGCGCAACATACTCAGCGGCTTCGCGGGTTGTGCCGAATATCCTTAGCCTTCCTTCGGTATCGGCCTTCTGAGCGGCCACCGTGCAGCTGCGCGACTTGGTTATCAGGATCAGTTCTTCAGCGACGTCGAGGCCATCCGCAACAGCTTTTCTGTACGTGGCCCCGGATGAGCCGGCATAATCCGAAATATTGCCCAAAACGATCCGGTGCCGGGGTGCATCGACGACTCGGAGCGCGTCAAAGGCAAGGTGCAGGGTTCCTTGCGGTGCCTTGCGGCAATCCGCAAGGATGAGCGGTCCGCCCGGGACCTTGTGCGGGCTGAGCCGCAATGGAATCACCTCGGTCTGCCCGATGGCCTTGCAGATGTCTTCGACCGGCACGCCCAGTTCGAGACCGACCGTGGCCGCCGCTGCAACTGCTTGGGAAAAGTGATGGGCGATGAACTGCGTCGGAACATCGAATTCCTGGTTCTTCCACGACAGGCGCACCGTGATACCATCGGGAAAGCCGCCATCTACCTCGAGGATCCGGCAGTCGGCAGTTTCGGAGTGGCCGAATGTCACAACACGGGCTCCGGTTCGCCGGGCCATGCCCATGACCAGCGGATCGTCGGCGTTGAGCACCGCGAACCCGTCCTCGGAAATCGCCTCCACCAGAGCGCCTTTTTCGCGCGGCAATCGCCTCACGGCTGCGGAAGGCGCTGTAATGTTCAAGCCCGACAAGCGTGACAACCGCAACGTCGGGACGCAAAAGCCCAGCCATCTGCGCCATCTGGCCCTTGCCGCCAACGCCGGCCTCCACCACCACGAAATCAGCCTCACGGCTGCGGCGGATTGTCCGGATAAGCACGTTAATAGTGTTGTAAAGGACCTGATGCAGCACGGTTCCCTGTTCGCGCAGCACCGCAGCGATCAGCGTAGTGGTAGTCGATTTGCCAGAACTGCCCGTCACTCCGACAAAGCGACCGCGGGCCTTGGCCCGGACGCGCGCGGCGCGCTTGATTCGCAAAGGGCGCAGGGTTTCCAGCCGGAACTCGCGCACCCACGCCTTGACGACTTTCAATGCCATGCTTGCAACCCTTCCTTGATAGTGGCGCAAATCAATGCATGATACTCGGCCTTGTGTCCCCGGAACTGTCCTACAGATGCCTGTTCGAGCGGCGGTGCCGCCAGCAGATCGGGTGTAATCTCGTGAGGCGTTTTTGGCGCGTCCAGCGTCGAGAAGTAATCGTCGAACTTGAAGCGGCCGCCTACCATCTCTCGTGCCGGGGCGAGCCAGATGTTCGGTATCTCGAATGCGTCGGCGGCAATCAACCCATGCAATGACTGGCTCAGCACGATCCGGCAGCGCCCGATCTCGCGAAGGACGGTCCAGGGGTTTCGGCTCGCGTCAATGAGGCGAAAGCCGGGCAGCCCTCTTTTTCTCAGCCGAGCAAACAATTGAACATGTGGCACGAGGCCGATATCGTCGCCGCCCTCGGGCGTGATGAGCCGGTCCGCCAGCACCATCGGATCGCCCAGCGGAATATCTTCGGTGATGCTGAGGGCCCGGCGTGACAGATGGCCACGCAGCGCCACGACATGGCCCGGGGTAGCGTTTTGTGAAGGTTTCAACAGACCTGCGCCAAGCACCACCGAGGCCGGTGTGGCCGAGCCGAGGATACTTCCCATGCCCAGGAAATGCGGTGCCTGCCTGTTTGTCGCAAAACGCAGACGGTCTCCGGCAAGCGCCTCGAAAAACGCGGGGTTGATATCGTCACCAAAATTGGGCGTGCCAATATGCCAGAACAGCGGCGGACAGGAAGTCGGACGCAGCCGAGCCGACCAATAGCGCGATATTTTCCTGAACTTAAGCATCATTGCGGTGGTGGAATGATTTAAACCTGACCGAAAGTCGGTAGAGTGGTCGCAATATCTCACGCTTCAGCCGCGCGTCCGATGCCATCCGCTGGTGGATGGTGCTGCCGCCGATATCGTCCGAAACCTCGCTGATGCCCGAAGGCCAGACCGAGAGCATGTCGGCACCGTGCACCCAACGCAATTGCAAAAAGGTATCAACCGGGCGGTCAAATCGTCTGGTCGCTGCCAACAGATCGTTCGGCGCGCCCCAGTGACGATCTGCGCGCACATCCCCAGCCCCACGAGCTTCGGCCGAATTAGCCGCAACCCGCCGCTGGTTGCGATGGGTCGGTCCGAATTCCCTCTTCTTAAGTGGAAAACGCACGATCCCGTTTTCCGGCACATGGGCTTGCGCCAGCGCGCAGGCGGTCGGAAATTCGGGCGCGAGCGCCACGATCATCCTCCAGGCGATCAGGCGACGTCGCGCCCTCGTCCAGAAAGGCGCTGCCAACAGTCGCGGTGACTGAGAAAAGTCGCCGATTTCGGCGCGCTGCAGCTCAAAAGGATACCAGCCGGGGCAAGGTCGACGGACGACGCAAGGTCGAATTCTGCGGAACCGAGACGCTTGCCAGTCCACGGCGGGCACGATGCTGGCCTGCGGCCCAAGGTCAGCGCAGAGCGCCTCCGCCTGACGGCGGCGTGCAGTGCGCGCGCTCCAGATGAATGATATAGCCCGGAAGCGTCATCGCGAATACCCTCGCCGCCAGCGCAGACGATGGCGCATGAACACGCGCCCGGTCGCCCAGCCAAGCCGAAGCCGAACCGGTGCCGTATGGCTTGCTGACGATAGGTTGAAATCGTGGTGTCGATCTCGGGAAGAAGGTCGTCGCGCCCAAGACGCGCAGCCGCCTGCCTGAGCCGAATGACCTCGTTCATGAAGGCATCGTCGACGATCCTTGAGCTTGCCGCGGCGCGGCTCGAAGGATGGAAAGCTGATGGCGCGCTCGCGTGCGCCGAGGATGTCTATCGCTCGCATCGCAAAGGTACAGTTGTCGCAGACGCCGCAGTTGTTTCGCGCCTTGTTACATACCCGCAGGCGCCCCATGAGTGCCTCATCCTCCAAAATGCCGGCGATCTTGTCAAAGCGCGAAACGAGGCCGTGATGCTCTATCTCCAGCCGGTCAGAGCCAAGCATCGGATCCAGCGCCGGGTGCGACCCCCAAGGCACATCCCAAGTGCTTTCATCCCGGAAGAGGCGATCAACACACGCCCGATATGGTCCGAGAGCAGGTGGCCAACGGCGGCCATCGCTGACCCGTGGTGCTCGATCCAGCTGGCAAACGGGTGAAATCGGGTGCTGACATCGGTTTCGATTATGATCGGGTCAAGCTCCTTGGCGAGAGCCACATCGCGAGCCAGGCGCTTCAAGTCGTTCGGTCTCGACCGCATCGGAGAGCGGCACATCCACCCCGAGCAATGTAATAAGAGCTGTTAATCGGGGTTGCGCTTCGGTCAACGAAAAGCACGAGTCCACCCCTCCCGAGAAGAAGAGTGCCGTCCCGCGTTTGCCGTGTGCGGGGAATGCGGAGGGCGGTTGCGCGTCCACCTTGATACGCCGACATCCCCACCACCACCTGCGGTAAAGCCCGGTGATGCTGTCGGCCCGCGCCAAAAGTGCCGGGTCAACGCCACCATCGATGCGCAACGGCGCGCCGATTTCCGAAGCCGGGTAGATACCAAGGCAAAACAGCGCCTCGGCAGCGGGGCGCAAGGTATGTCCGGTCCGGCAAAAAAAGCGGGTTCGGAAAACTTCGCGCGGTCCCGCAGAGGCGCGCACTACGATCTCGCACGGCTTGGTTTGCGGCAGAAAGGACAGAACAAGCGGTGTCGTCATCTAAATTTCTTCAAGTTTACAGCCGTTCGACGGCAAAGTCGCCTAAACTGGAAATTTTTCTCTATCCCGGATGATCGCGTTTTCCAAGTGGCCGTCTTGTGACTCTAACGTCGACTGATTAGGCGTGCCGGTCAAGTAGTCTGTGGCCATAGAGGCGCACATCGCAGAGGCCGCTGAAACTGTGCGGATCAAGCCGCCGAGTCTGCGTACATCCCGCCTCGGCCCTCCTCGTTTTTCAGTGCCGGAAGGACAGACCTGTCGAGCCGCTTTCGTTCAGTTTGGGTCTGGGTCGCGGTCACGCGCATGACGGCGGCGCTCGCAAGCGTTGGATCGGGGCAAGGATATCAGACGTCAACACTATGATTTATATATGAAACACCACGGTCAGAACAGCGAAATCAGCGATCCACTTGGGGAATGCGGGAGCATACCTCCAAGAACCTAAACAGATCTCGACTTCGATCCCTCCTCACCGATCAAAGCGGTGGTGTCAGCAAATCGTGTCGGTTCCATCTTTAGATGAAAATAAGCTGTCTGAGTGCGCAGCGTATGGCCTCAGCCAAGGTGATTGGAGCGTGATGCATGATTGAGCATTGCAAACTCCGGAGAGAGGTCTGGCGCGTCGGGACCCACATCTCTTGTATCCTTTCGCGACCGCAAGGCCTTTCGACAAGACGCAATGGGTGCAGCCGCTTGAGATACCTGATGGCTCCGCGCCTGCGCCCATTGCTCACGCCGCCGAATGATGGCACACAAAAGGAGAACAGGCTCGATTTACGGGTGGCCCGGAAAATGGGGGCAGGTCACAACCAATGTAAACGCCCGCAACGTGTTCAGATCGGCCGAACCACCTCTGTGCCTCCCCGCCGTGGCGTCCTGATCAGACCAGGGCCTTTCCGAAGGTCGGCGCTGTTACACCAGTCCCTGAGGCACTATCGACCAAACGTAGTCAACGGACCGGAGCGGCAGCGAAGTGCCATTGACCGGCTGGGACAATGAAGCGACGATGCGGCAGTGTGCCAGGGGAGGGATGCCGGGTTTTTTTGTTGCCGGATGCAGGGCGTCGCCGGGGCGACGACACAGTTTGCTGATGCCGCGGCATGGCGCTCAAGCGCTTTGACGTCATATGTCAGATTCTGCTATGATCGAGCATATGGAGGACAATCTCATGCCCAATGTTCATCTGACTGACCCCATGCAGGAATACGTGCAGGGGCAGATCAAGTCCGGTGCCTACGCCAACACCAGCGAGGTCGTGCGAGCCGGTATCCGTCTCTTGATGGAGAAGGATGGCGCGCGTCAGTTCTACGCGCTGAAGGCCGATCTCGAGGATGCCGCAGCCGCAGCCGAGGGCGGCGAGTTCTCCGATTTCGATCCCAAAGCCTTCGAGCCCGATGCCTTCACGTCATAGCCTGGTTTGACGGTGAAACTCTCCCACCGGGCGCGACAGGATCTCGAGGAGATCCGCACCTACACGCTGGAACGGTGGGGCAGGGCGCAATGGCTCGACTACTACCGCGGCCTGGTGGGCGCGTTGGAGAAGATCGAGGCCAACCCGATGTCGGGACGCAGTCGCGACCTTTTCCGCAAGGGAATGCGCTCGGTGAACTACGGTCGACACATCATCTTCTTTTCACCCGTTGACGCGGCAGGCGGCAAACCTGTCGTCTTGCGCATCCTGCACCAGCGGCGACATCTTCCGGCGATGGTCTACTACGACGATCTGGACGGCGCATGATTGTCGCTGTGTCACCAAGGCGCGCCCGGCCGACATCGGCCCTTTGTCGTGTCGGCCGTCTTCGGGTTGTGTCGCGAAGTTGGTAGATTTGAACGCTGCAGGCAGCTCCGCTTCTCCCCCGGCTGGCAATCAAGGTTCTATCGCGATCCGGTCGATTACCGTCAGTCCGCCGCTCACATCGCGGAGGGTTACAATGATCTCGCCCGAATTTGCAGACCTGCCTGCAAGCGCACGAATGTTGACCTGATGGGTCACCAGAAGAAGCCGGGCTTCTGCCGGTTTGTCGGCAATCATCTCAAGGGCTGCCGCGGTTTGGGCGGCGTGATCGCCCCGTCCTGCAAAGAAGGAATTGATCGGCGGCATTTCCACGACGTCGCCGAGCTGCAAAAGTCCGGCGGTGTCGCGCGCGCGGCACCATTGGCTGGACCAGATCGCATCGAATGTCACGCCGGCGTCACGCATGGCCCGGCCGATCCGCCGGGCCTGCCTCCGGCCCCGTTCATTCAGGTTGCGTTGGGTCGCACAGTCCCGCAGATCAAATCCGGAGGGATCACCCGTGCCCGGTGCCAACGCATGCCGCATAAGCGCGACCACGCCGGGTCTTTTCAGCGATGTCATATCCTGTGCCGATGCAACGCTCGCCATCACGACGACAAGAGAGAATACCAACAGACATCGCATCGCCACCTCCCTGAAACTGCATCGATCACCGAGGATCGTAGAGCCCTGGCCCCCTTCGCCAAGAGACGGGCGTCTCGTGAAGTCGCGCGCGGCCCATCGCCATCATGGGCCGCGCGCGATGCTGTCAGGATTTCCTGCACACCCGCCGCAACAACTGCACGCGCCGCAGCGTCGGTGCCGGGTCGCGATCAACGCTGATCATCCGCAAGAACTCAAGCCAAGCGCGCTCGTTCTCGGTGAGAGATCTCCATCTTCTGCATCTCGCTTACCTCCCGAAGATTGCGTTGATGGCGGCCCGCGACCGGCTGGTCAGGCGTGGATCGCTGTGGTCCGACGCCTCGCGGATCTCCTGCAACCAGCCGAGCTCGTTGCCGGTGACGGGCGTCCCCATGATCTCCACGAGCGCATGCGCGGCGGTATCGCCTTCGATCTGCTCGAGCGTCAGGCGCAACAGGTAAGCGGGATCACACTCCAGGGCACGTGCGAGGCTCGGCACGCGATCGAGCGGCAGCTTGCTCGATCCGCCCTTCAGCATCGAGAGCATGTTGACGCTGACGAACCCGGCCTCGACGGCGATCTCGATCTGCGATTTCCGGGGCTTGAGCTCCATCACGCGCTTGTCGATGTATTTCGCGAGCCGGGTATCGGCGTAAGGTTTCTTCGGCATTTTCGTTCCCTTTTCAGTCAGGTGTCTCGCAGCGCGTCAGCTGCTTGCTTTATTTATAGCAACGGCCTGATGGGTAACGGGCGGGAATCGTGCTCCATCAATCAGGGGGCTGATACCGGACCATGGGTAGGGCCGATTGGCCTTTTATGACTTTGAACAGGGCGCGTGAAGCCGCAAGCCGACATCTGGCGGTGTGGATTTCAGCTTGGCGCTTCACCAAACGGCCCGTAAGGCGAAACCCGTTCAACGGTGCGGACGCCTCCGGAAACGCAGCGCGGTTCAACCTTGTGTGTATCAGCTCGTCGCGGCATGGGCCTCAAGTCGAGACCTCTTCTGGAGAGCACCTCATATCAGACTTGCAGGCGTCGCGGATCATGTATTAAAGGAGAATCCTGTAGTATGCTCGGCTGGTTTTTGCTATACAAATTGCTATACACGAAAAAATTAAAATAAGTAATATCAGATAATTAGCAAATATTTAGGTCGAGGTTAGCGGACGTCGTCTCCGCCACTTGCCCTCGCGAAAGCGTTCTCCCGATCCGGCTGCGGCCGGATTTTTCCGTTGTTTTCGAGGGTTATGCGGGAGGGGCTGAGCACTGGCCCCGGCGCCAGGAGGCCCGGAAGCGGTCTCTCAGGGCCGATATTCTCCGGACCTGTTGCCTGGACTCTGTTGCACAATTCGGTTGATGGCCAGACTTTCCCTTTCCCCGGACAGACTCATCCCACGGCTTCCGTGACGGGTATGCCGAGCGCTGTGAAGCCGTTCAGCACGGCGACACGGATCTGGAACTCGGCGACCTGACGGTTGAAGTCCCGAGCGGCCAGACGTTGGCCCGGCAGTTTGACGCAGTGCATCTTGGTTTCGACGCGGCTTCGGCGGTGGTAGCCGCTCCATCGTCGCCAGATCGTCCGGCCGAGGCGTTTCGATGTGCGCAGGATCTCGTTACGGGCGATCGCCCCTGGTGTGTCTGGCTTCCATGGTTTGGCGTTCTTGCGCGACGGTATGATCGCGGCAGCACCACGAGCAGCGACGGCATCATGGCATAGTTGAAAACGCTGATCTGCATGGCAATCAGAACGCCGATGATCGCGGTATCCTTCAGGTTGCCGCTCGGAAAGCGCAGCGGCTTGCCGGTCGCGAAGGGGATGGAGATCGCGAGGAAGGCAGCGGCGAAGCTCAGGGCGTAGAAGTTCAACGTCTGAATCGGGATCGCGTCGCCGGTCAGCTTGACGAAGACGCCGATCGTCGCCTCGGAGACGGTGATGAGGGCAAGGAGAAGGAGGACCGGCATCAGCGCGTCTTTGATCCGTTGTCGCGCGTGATGTCGATCTTCTCTGCGCCGCTTTCATCAAGGCAGCGATCCTCGACCTGAAGCGTGACGAAAAAAAATCCGAACCGCTCGCGCAGCATCCCGTGTGCGGTCTTCAGCACCTCCTGCGGGTCCTCGCCGTCGCGCACCCGCAGATGCGCTGAAAAGACGTATTTGCCGCTGGTCAGCGCCCAGGCGTGGACGTGATGAGCATCCGTTACGCTGTCGAGGCCTTCCAGCGCCCGCGTGACGTCACCGAGGCTTACATCCGCCGGCGTGCCCTCCATCAGAAGATGCATGGAGTCGCGCAGGATGCCCCAGCTCGCCCAGACCAGCACGAAGCCGAAAGCCATGCCCAGGATCGGGTCGATCAGCAGGAATCCGGTGAACTGGATGACCAGCGCCGTGACGATGATCAGCAGGCTGCCGACGAAGGTCTGGATGATATGCCAGAGTGCACCCTTGACGTTCAGATCGCTCTGGCTCTGCTTCCAGATGAGGCCGAGCGAGATGAACTCGGTCACCAGCCCGCCGGCGGCGGCCAGCAGCATCGGGCCCGTAGGCAGGTCGATCGGCTGGCTCAGCCGCATCGCCGCCATGACGATCACGACAAGCGCCATGCCGAGCAGAAAGCCGCCATTGACCAGCGCACCGATGATCTCGGCGCGGTACCAGCCGAAACTGCGATCTTCATCGGCGGGACGTCTGGCGAGACGCGCGGCGATGATCGCCACGAGAACGCCGCCGACGGCGGAAAACGTATGGAACGCGTCCGATATGACCGCGATGGACCCGGTCCAGAGGCCGATCCCCATCTCGACGACGAAGTAGACCCCTGTAAGCCATGCGGAGATAGCCATCCCTCGCCCGCTCGACGGCATGTGACCGTGATGTCCGCTGGCCACCCGACAGCCTCCTTTTACAGCTTCACACGGCGCAGCCGCAGCGCGTTGGATATGACCGAAACCGAGGACAGGCTCATCGCCGCCGCCGCGATCATCGGTGAAAGCAGTATGCCCAGCACGGGGTATAGAACGCCTGCTGCGATCGGGATGCCTGCGGCATTGTAGGCGAAGGCGAAAAACAGGTTCTGCTTGATGTTCCTCAAGGTGGCCTTGGCCAGCTTGCGCGCCCGCACGAGGCCCACCAGATCGCCCTTGAGCAGGGTGATCCCGGCACTTTCCACCGCGACATCGGCGCCGGTGCTCATCGCGATGCCGACATCGGCGGCGGCAAGCGCGGGGGCATCGTTCACCCCGTCGCCGGCCATTGCCACCGATGCGCCCTTGGCGCGCAGATCCTCAACCAGTTTCTGCTTGTCTTGCGGAAGGACCCCGGCGCGCACCTCGTCGATACCCAGCCTGGTGGCCACCGCCTCAGCCGTGCGCTGGTTGTCGCCGGTCGCCATGATGATGGTGAGGCCAAGGGCGTGCAGCTCGCGGATCGCGGCCTCTGTCGTTTCCCTGATCGGGTCGGCCACGGCCACGATCCCGGCGATTTCCCCGTCAACCGCCACGAACATCGCCGTCTTGCCCTCGGAGCGCAGCGCGTCGGCCCGCGCCTCCGCGTCACCCGTATCGAGCCCCAGCTCGGTCATCATCGCGGAATTGCCGAGCGCGACATCGCGCCCGCCCACGGTGCCACGCACACCCTTGCCGGTCACTGCCTCGAAATCCTCGGCCCGCTCCGGTTTCTGTCCGCGCTCCTGCGCCCCGGCAACGATGGCCTCTGCCAGCGGATGCTCCGAGCCTCGCTCGAGCGCGGCGGCAAGGCTGAGCACCTCTTCTTCGTCGCCATGGAGCGCCACCACATCGGTCAGGCGCGGCTTGCCCTCGGTCAGCGTTCCGGTCTTGTCCACGATCACGGTATCGACGCGGGCCATACGCTCCAGCGCCTCGGCATCCTTGATCAGCACGCCAGCCTGCGCGCCGCGCCCCGCGGCGGTGGTGATCGAGATCGGCGTGGCAAGCCCCAGGGCGCAGGGGCAGGCGATGATCAGGACCGACACGGCCGAGGCGATGGCAAAGGCCAGCGCCGGATCGGGGCCGATCAAAAGCCAGGTGACAAAGGCGACCACTGCCACCAGAACAACCGTCGGCACAAAGACCGCCGCGACCCGGTCGGCCAGGCCTTGAATCGGCGCGCGCGACAAGCGCGCTCCAGCTACCATGTCGACGATCTGCGACAGAACGGTGTCAGCACCCACCTTGTTCGCCCGAACCGCCAATGTGCCGTTCTTGTTGATCGTGCCGCCGGTGACGCGGTCGCCCTCGACCTTCTCGATCGGCACGGGCTCGCCGGTGATCATGCTCTCGTCGACCGAAGAGCGGCCCTCGACCACCTCGCCGTCCACCGGCACGCTGTCGCCGGGGCGCACGCGCAGCATGTCGCCCTCGACGATGTTTTCAAGCGGTGCATCGTATTCCGATCCATCGGGCAGGATGCGGCGGGCGGTCTTGGGGGCGAGGTCGAGAAGCGCGCGGATTGCATCGCCAGTGCGCTCGCGGGCGCGCAATTCCAGAACCTGCCCGACAAAGACCAGCGCGATAATGACGACGGCGGCCTCGTAATAGGTGCCGACGCCATCGCCCATCCGGTATTGGTCGGGGAAGACCCCGGGCGCAAAGGTCGCCACCAGCGAGTAGAGATAGGCCGCCCCGACGCCGAGCGAGATCAGCGTCCACATGTTGGGAGAGGCGTTGCGGATCGAGTCGATGCCGCGCCGGAAGAAGGGCTGCGCCGCCCAGAGGATGATCGGTGTCGCCAGCACGAATTCGGCGTAGACCGACATCCGGTGGCCGAGCCAGCCACGCACGTCGAGCCCGACAAGCTCGCCCATCGTGATGATCACCAGCGGCACCGCCGCCGCGGCACTGATCCACATCCGGCGGGTGAAATCCGTCAGTTCTTCGGACGGCTCATCCGATGGCACCATCGGCTCCAGCGCCATGCCGCATTTGGGGCAGGAGCCCGGCTCATCCCGCACGATCTCGGGGTGCATCGGGCAGGTGTATTGCGCGCCCGGCTGCGCGCGCTGTCCCACCTTCCCGGCATTGCCGGAGGCGTAGAAATAGGGATCGGCGTCGAATTTTTCCTGACAGCCGTCGGAGCAGAAATAGAAGGTCTCGTCCCCGTAATCGCGGGTCCGGGCACCCTCCTTGATCTCCACCTTCATGCCGCAGACCGGGTCGGTCGCGGTGTCGGCGTCTGGTGCGATGTCAGGCTCGTGATGATGGTGGTGTGTCATGGGTTTTGTCCTTTTGAACGGAATGTGGGGATTCCATTTACTGGAAGGTCAAGGGGCTTCGGCGCGTTTCCGTTTCATGGCGACCAACAGAAACGGCATCCCCGTCAAGAGCCCGAGGCCGACAGCGATCCACTCTCCGGTCCCGAAATCCCCGTCTACCGCCACGCTTCCGAAATGCGCGAGCACGAAACTCGCCGGCAGGATTCCGGCAAGCGTTGCGAGTGTAAAGCGCCAGCCATGCAGCGCACTCAGACCCGCCGCATAACTCATCGCGTCGAAGGATATGAAGGGCAACAGGCGGCTGGCAAAGACCGTGAGCGTCAGCGCGTTTTGCGAGCCGAGCAACCCGTGATCAGCATGTTTGCCCAGAAGCCGCCGGACCGGTTCGCGGCCGAATGTCCGCGCAATCGCGAATGCGATGATCGCGCCCAGTTCAGCGCCGATTGCAACGTAAACTGTCGCGGCATAATGGCCATAAGCGGCGCCAGCGGCCAGCGCTATGGGCGCACTCGGGATGGGGCTGGCCACGACTGCGAGCATCATCAGGCCGATAATCGCGGCTGGCCCCCATGCTCCCAGCTGATCGATAATCCGCGACACGTCTTCGCGTGACAGGATATGTGCGGCGCGGTTGGCAAGATCGGACAAAGTTTCACGAAACGCCACCGCCAGAGCGACGAGAGTGATGGCAATCATTCCGATATATACCGCGCGACGCAGTGACATTACTTAACCGTGAACTGGCCCATCATGCCCCCATCTTCATGTTCGAGAATGTGGCAATGATACATGAAAGGCGTCGCCGGTGAGGCCGGTTGGGTAAAACGCACCAGGATATCGACCGTACCATCGACAAGTACGGTATCCTTCCAGCCGGTGTTCCATGCCTTGGGCGGCACGCCATTCTCTGCGAGAACCTGGAACGTCACACCATGGATATGGAACGGATGCATCATCCTCGCGGCCGAGACCTGCCAGCGTTCCGTCGCGCCCAGTTGAACCGCGAGGTTCATCCGGTCCATGTCAAAGGCCTGGCCGTTGATCGCGAACATGTCGCCACCGCGGCGCATCATCATGCCCATTGGCATGTCGAGCGAAAAGCGCCGCGTCACCTCTGCGGCAGTGGGGCCGCTCGGGCGGCTGCCGCCCAGATCGTCGGGAAGCTGCGCGATGCGCGCCCGCAGGCTCGTATCCACATGGAAGGGAAGAACGGTGAATGCCCCGCCGCCGCCCCGCATTCTGCCCATCATCATATTGGGGTTCGTCCCGGACACGAGCGTACTGCCCTGGCCGTTTGAGAAATCGACCAGCACCTCGTAGCGTTCTCCCGGGGCGATGGTGAGGCGGTTCAAGGCAATCGGCCGGTCGAGCAAGCCGCCATCGGTCGCGATCAGGTGCATCTCGCGCCCATCGGCGAAGGACAACGGATAGATCCGCGCGTTCGATCCATTGACAAGGCGGAGACGGACCATGCCACGCGGCACAACCGCCTCGGCACCGACCTGGCCATTGACCACCATCGTATCGCCGAGAAAGCCCATCATCCGGTCGGGCATGGCGAGCGAATAGTCGATCCGTCCACGGCGGTCAAAACGGCGATCCTGAAGCACGAGCGTCAGATCATCGATCCCATAATCGCCTGGCAGGCCCCGATCGCTGTCCTGTCCGTCCACGACATGCAAGACACCGGCGAGCCCTTTCTGTACATGGCGCGCCGTCTCGCCATGGATGTGAGAATGATACCAGGCTGTCGTCACGGGCTGTGTCAGTTGCAGCGCGGGGGCCCAGGTCTCGTTCGGGGCGATGCTTTGATGCGGCCCGCCATCCGCTTCCCCCGGCACGACCAACCCATGCCAATGCACCGTAATCGCCTCGGACAGCGCATTGACGATCTCGGCCTCGGTCGTCTGACCGGTCGCGAGCCGAAGGGTCGGGCCAAGATAGGATTGATTGAACCCCCATGTCTCGCCCGCACCTGCACCCGTGAAATCCGTCGTGCCGCGCCGTGCCTCAAGCCGGAAACGGCCAGTGGCCGTTGCATCCAATAGTGGCGGCATGGTCAAACGGCGCGGCGCAGACTGGGCAAAGCCCGACATCGGACGAAAGACCGTCGGCAATGCGGCAATCCCGCCCAGGAAAAGTCTGCGATTAAACATGGCAACTCATCTTCTTTCTTTGAAAACCGCCAGACATGTTGCCCCATTTGCGGCAAAGCTTGATCTTGCAGCAAGGCTGCGGGCGAGCCGCTTCGAAAGCGGGCCGCCAGGTTTCAGCGATGCAGGTGCCAGGACATCGTCATGACCGGTAGGTTCTTCAAGCCACATCGACTGCCTCAATAAGCATGTCGCGGACTTGGCCCGCCACCTTGTGAAGCTCGGCATTGTCGACCTCCGACATTGAGGCGACGGGGTCGATGGCGCTGACCTCTGTTCCGCCGTCGACGCTGCGCAGGATCACGTTGCAGGGCAGCATCGCACCGATGCGTGGCTCCAGTCCCATCGCCTCCCACGCCATGTCGGGATTGCACGCGCCAAGGATGCGGTAGCCGTCCATGTCGCGGTCGATCTTCTGCTTCATCGTCTTTTGCACGTCGATCTCGGTGAGCACGCCAAAGCCCTTCGCTTTCAGGGCCTCGCGCATACGCGTATCGGCATCGTCGATGTCCGTGCCCGATAGCAGCCGGTTGTGGGTGTAGGTCATGTCCAGTGTCTCCTTTCGTCATCTTGCCCGGTCCCGAAGATCCGAGACCGGGCATTGTCTTTTACGGCTGGCCGCAGGTTCAGTCGTTGTCCATCATGCCTTGGCCGGGTTCGCCCTGACGCCCCATGCCGCTGCCCTGCTGCCCCATTCCGTTGCCCGGGCCCATGCCGCCGCCTTGCATCATGCTTTCACGCATCGATTGCATGCGCGCCATCATGTCTGCCGGCTTGACGATTTCGCCCATTGTGACCTGACCGTCGCCATCGTCATCGAGAAACTGGAAGCGGTCCACCATGGCCTCGCGAATGAGGGCGCTGTGCAGTGTTTCGAATTCGGCAATCGAAAGTGTTTCGTCACCATCCGCATCGTATTCGGCGACAAGGGCCTGCAAGCCCTCGTGCGCCTCGTCCGGCGTCACGGTCCCATCGCCGTCCGCGTCAAGCGCCTCCATCATGCCACCAATGCCGCCCATGGATCCCATGCCACCACCTTGCATCATGCCTTTGTGCATGCCCATCATCTGCTGGTGCATCTGCATCATGCCGCCGGAGCCCATTCCGCTCCGACCCATCATGCCCTGAGGTCCCATCTGACCGCCTTGGCCCATCATGCCCTGCGGGCTCGCCTGCCCGCCCTGACCATGCCCTGTGCCGTGGGCGAGGGCTGCATTGCCGCCCGCGATGAGGGTCGCCAGGGCGAGTGCTGTGATATATCGCGTCTTCATTGTCTTGTCCTTTCGATTTGGATCGACATGCTTGTCATGCCGGTTTGGCGGGATCGGACCTCAGCGGTCCATGCGCCCGTTGCGTTCTTCGAACATGCGCTGGAACTCCGACGCCGCTTGCATGTGCGCCTCCATCTCCTCGCGGCTGACCTTGCCGTCGCTGTTTCTGTCGGCATGTTCCAAGTGACCGCGCATCGTCTCGGTCATGCGCCCGTTGTTGTCGCTATCCAGCGAGTCATTGTATCCGGTGAGGTGTCCGCTATCGGCCAATACAGTGCCACCGAATGCTGTCGCGGTTACAGCGACGAACATGAGTGCGGTGTTGCGTATCATCGACGTGCATCCTTGTTCGGTTACGACACGACAGAGATGGCAAATCGGATGGGCAGCACAACGGGTGCGCTTGGCTGTCGTGTAACGGTCTGTCGCAAAACACCGCCTGGTTACATTTGGTGACAATTCTCCTCGGCACGGGTCGCTCAACCCTCTAAGTTAAAGCCATGAATAAGGTGCCCCACATCCTGCTCGTCGATGACAGCATCGAAATCCGCAAGGCCGTCGCGCGGTATCTGGAAAAGAACGACATGCGCGTAACGACCGCCAGGGACGCAACCGAGATGGATGGCCTGCTGAAGGTCGGGCATTACGACGTCCTCGTGCTCGACGTGATGATGCCCGGCGAGGACGGGATCTCGGTATGTCGCCGCCTGTCCGCCAAGGGGGAGCTTCCTATCCTCATGCTGACCGCACTTGGCGAGGAAATGGACCGCATCATCGGACTTGAGGTCGGCGCTGACGACTATTTACCCAAGCCTTTCAATCCACGCGAGCTTCTGGCGCGGATCAAGGTGATCCTGCGGCGTACGGAGCGACCGGAGCCACTGGCCGGAGGTCTGACGGGGCGGCGTGTGCGGTTTGCCGGCTGGATTCTTGAAACCGACACACGCCAGCTCGTCGCAACAGACGGGCGAAAGGAGACATTGACAACGTCCGAATTCAAGTTGCTGACAATTCTGTTGGAACGCCCACGTATCGTGATGAGCCGCGAGCAGCTTTACGATCTGACCACAGGCCGCGTGCCTGCCGCTTTCGATCGCACGATCGACAACCAGATCAGTCGCATAAGGCGCAAGGTAGAGCGCAATCCAGGACGCCCGGAAATCATCACCACGGTTCGCAACGGCGGCTATTGCCTTGCAACGGAAGTCGAGGTGGCTCAGTGATCCGCAGACGTCTGGACAGTTTACGCGTTCAGCTTCTGTTGCTCATCCTCGGTAGTCTCGTCGTGGCTCAGGCAATAAGCCTCTGGCTGTTCGTGGATGAACGCAGCCTTGCCGTGCGCGCCGCCATCGGAGCAGAGGCGGCCGGGCGCGCCGCGAACGTGGCTCTTCTTCTCGAACGGGCCCCACCGGACCTGCATGCCTCCATTCTTCGGGCTGCAGACTCACCGCTCGCACGATTTCGGGTCGATCCACGGGCGGCTGTCGATCATCTCGATCACCGTGCTGAAGGAGTCGTCGAAGCGCGTATAAGGTCATTGCTCGGGCCCGAAGACACCCGAGACATCCGGGTGGAGCTACACGAGGTCGAGCGCGCCTTTCCGCCCATGAAAACAATGCCGCCACAGATGGCCGCCATGCACAAGCGAATGATGCAAGATAAAGTATCGGGGCTGGAGCTCAGCCTTTCCATTGCGATTGCAGACGGCTCCTGGCTCAATGTCGATACGCGCTTTCAGCGGCCCCCCCTGCAATGGCCAGTCTTTTCCTCAATCAGCTTCGGTCTGACTGCAGCGCTCTTGATCGGGGTGGCCTGCTGGTATCTGCTTGCGCGACTGACGTGGCCACTGCGGCAGCTGGCGAACGCTGCCGAAAGCCTTGGCCGAGGTGAGCAAAGTGATCCGATCCCGGCAGTCGGACCGAGTGAAATCAGGACCCTGACAAGCACCTTCAACGTCATGCAAGACCGTCTTGTGCGCACCGTGGCGGACAAGACGCGTGTCATGGCCGCGTTGGGTCATGATCTGCGCTCGCCTCTTACCGTTTTGCGCGTCCGTGCCGAACTGGTCGAGGAAGACGAGACCCGCGAGGCACTTATCACCTCCGTCGAGGAAATGCAGGACATGGTCGAGCGCACGCTGGCCTTCGCAAAGGGCATGGCGATCAGCGAAACCCCGGAAACCGTCGAATTGGGAGAGTTCCTCGCCGATCTCCGGCGGGACATGCTGGATGCGTTCCAGCTTGAAACCGGCGCGCCGCTCCGGATCAGGCTGCGGCCGCACTCCGTTCGCCGCGCTCTGCGTAATGTCATCGAAAACGCGACACGCTATGGCGGCAGCGCCGAGGTGAGCTACAGCGGTGACAACGACCACGCGCTGATCGAAGTTCGCGACCACGGCACTGGTATCCCCGACGCACAGCTCGAAGAGGTGTTCGAGCCGTTTTTTCGGGTCGAGACCTCGCGGTCGCGCGAGACCGGTGGCACTGGTCTGGGCCTGTCGATCGCGCGCAGCATCTTGCGTTCGCATGGCGGTGATATCACGCTCGAAAACCACCCCGACGGTGGCCTCGTCGCGCGGCTCTCGCTGCCACTCACCCAGGGTTTCAATCAGCAGGAAAGGCCTACGACATGAAACTGCAAGCAATAATAGCCACCGGTGCTCTAACCGTGATCACCAGCGTATCCAAGGCGATCGCCGGGCCCGGGGATCACGGCGATGGCAATTTCGGGCACATGATGTGGGGTGGTGGATACGGCTGGTGGGGTGGGATCGGCATGATCCTTTTCTGGGGCCTGATCATTGCCGTGGCGGTGTTCGCTTTCCGTGCGCTGACGGACAGTCGCAGTGGCCAGACGCGTGATGCAATGGACATCTTGAAGGAACGCTACGCCCGCGGCGAGATCGACGAAGACGAGTTCAAACGCCGCAAGCAGGAATTGCAATCCTGAACATCATGCACGACGGTTTCCGCCCCGGTACAAGACCGGGGCGGTTCTTGGTTCAGAACATCAGCCGCGTGCCGATCACGATCGCGAAGGCGTCGGTGTCTTCGCCATTGGCGCGAAGGATGTCTTTTGTATCGCCAAACGAGGCTTCGTAGTTCACGCCGATATAGGGAGAAAACGCCCGGTCAATGACATCGTAACTGAGCCGTAACCCGATCTCCACGACCGCACCGCCCGCGCCCCGGTCGCGCGCCATATCATCCTTGAGAGGCAGATTAACCTCGATATTCGGCGTGAGGATCAGGCGATTGGTCAAAAGTGCCTCATATTCGGCCTCGAAACGGAAGAACGGATGATCGGAGACAAAGAGATCGGCATCGATCTCGAACCACTGCGGCGCGAGGCCCTTGACGCCCACCACCCCAGCGTAACGGTCTGGCGCGCCATCCGGCGTGTCCGCATAGGCCCCCACCACGGCATCGAAAAACGTCGAAACCGGAAACTGCAGACGCAGCTGATTTTCCAATTTTTCGAAGTCATCCGACGTCAGGCCAAGTTCTGCCTCGCTGCGCCAGACGAATTTCAGCTCATCCGAACCCGCAAGGGCATCGAAATCCCAGACAAAGGCATCCTCGCCATCCATCGCGCGATATTCGAGTTGCTCTGCCTGAAAACCCCAGATCAGCGGCTCTGCCTGTGCAACATGAGCCAAGGGGAGAAGGAGGCCGGTGAGACCGGCCATTTTGAAACATTTCATCATTATTTTCCTTTGTATTGATGGGCTCAGGCCGGGCGCCCCTTGACGACAACCTTGCGGAACATGCCGCCGTCGGCGTGGTAGGAGAGATGGCAGTGGAAGGCCCATTGGCCCGGCGCATCGACCTCGACCTCGATGTCAGTGGTCACTCCGGGTTGAACGCTCACCGTGTGCTTGATCGGGTTGTTCGCGCCCTGGCCGGTATCGAGAATCGACCACATCCCGTGCAGGTGCATCGGATGCGCCATCATTGTCTCGTTGATGAACCGGATACGCACCCGCTCACCATAATTCAGCACGATAGGGTCGGCATCGTCGAATTTCACATCGTTGATCGACCAGATATAGCGCTCCATGTTGCCCGTCAGGCGCAACTCGATCGTGCGCGACGGAGCGCGGTGCCGGTAGAGCGGTCGCGCGGCGCGCAGATCACTGTAGGACAGGAACTTGCCACCGTTATAGGCTTTGGGTGTCAGCCCGCTGCCAGGCGCGTAGAACGGGTCGCCGCCATCTGACATATTCATGCCGGAGTGATCCATCCCGTTCATGCCGGGCTTGCTTGAACCAGACATCTGCGAGTGATCCATGCCCTTCATCGCAGGCTGTGCCGACGTCTCCATGTTGGACTGGTCCATGCCCTGCATAGCCGAATGGTCCATCGCCTGTGGTGTCGGTGCACTTGCAGCACTCATGTTTGAATGGTCCATGCCTTGGCATCTGCTGCGAATGTATCCATGCCGGCCATGTTCTGCATGCCGCCGGCGTTCTGCATGACGTGGTCACCCATATCCATGCTCCCCATCATGCCGCTCATGTCGGCCATGGTGAGCAATGGCTGGGGCCTGAGCGGCGGCACCGCACCGGCATAGCCCTCTTTTGGTGACAGGGTCCCGCGAACGAGAGCGGAGCGGCCCATGGACTCGGCAATGATGCTGTAGACCTTGTTCTCACGCGGCTGGACGATGACATCATATGTCTCCGCCACGGCGACCCGCAACTCGTCCACCGTGACCGGTTTGACGTCGTTACCGTCAGCCTGGACCACGGTCATCTTCAGGCCGGGGATACGCATGTCGAAATAGGTCATGGCCGAGGAATTAACGATCCGCAGGCGGACCTTCTCACCGGGCCGGAACAGCCCTGTCCAGTTCTGCGAGGTGCTGCGCCCGTTGATCAGGGCGGTAAATCCCTGCACGTCCTCAATGTCAGTCGGCATCATCCGCATCCGGCCCCACATCCCGCGATCCTTGAGCGCGGCTTTGAGGCTGTCGCGACGCGAGTCCTCGATCAGGGTCTGCAAGGTGCGTTGCGAGCGGTTGTAATAGTCCGGCATCATCTTGAGATTGCGCATGATCCGGCTGCCCGGATGCGGGTGCTTGTCGGCCAGTTGGACGACATAATCGCGATCCGCCCGGATCCGTTCACCGTCGCGCGGCTCGATCACGATGGCACCGTAAGCACCGTCGGGTTCCTGAAAGCCCGAGTGGCTGTGGAACCAGTAAGTGCCAGCCTGCTGGATCGGAAACCGGTAGGTGAAGGTTTCACCTGGAGCGATACCGTTGAAGCTGATCCCCGGCACGCCGTCCTGCCGGAAGGGCAGGATCAGCCCGTGCCAATGAACCGAGGTGCTCTCGCGAAGGTTGTTGGTCACATTGATGGTGACGTCTTCGCCTTCTTTGAACCGCAGGATCGTCGGTATCTGGCTCTTGTTATACCCGACTCCCATTTTTCGAAAATTTCCCGTGTCGATCCGAACCCGGTCGACCGTGATGTCATAGGTCCCTTTCGACGTGATCTTTGGCGATCCGTGCGCGCGCAATGCCGTCGGCATGGCAAGCGCGGCGACCGCAGTCAAACCGAACTGACGCCGGGACAGACCTGTTGCCAGATGTTCCGACGAGCTGAGCGCGGTATCGGAAAGCGCCCGCTGTTTTCCTTTGAAGAGTCGCATACTCTTCTCCCTTTTGATGATTTACGTGAAAGTTCGCCCGGGAAGGGCAGACTTGAATAAGCTTGAGGAGGAGTGTTCCCGTGATCGCCGACGTTATCGCAAGGTCACCCCAACCGGGGACCCCGTCACACGTTCACGCCCTTCCTGACTCGGACGCGAACCAAAACCTCAGCCGTAAGATGCAGGAATGGAAGTCGAAGCGCGTTCAGACTCGCGGAGGGGGCGAAGACGCGTCGGACTTCAGGCTCTCAGCGTCGACTGCGCGAGACCGATGATAAACATGTACGCCAATAGATTTTGGTTCGGGAAGTGCATGATCCGTATCAGAAAAAGCAACGCAATGCGCGATCATCCCCGGACAGCCGAGGGTCGTATCGTCCGACAACAGATGAGCACTACAATCGCGAACATCCATCGCGGCAACATGATTTTGGGTCTCGCCAAACGAGCTTGCGTGCGATCCGACAAACGGCATGGACGCTGCCATCAATATGATGAGCGACAGAATATGAGCCATTCGTGACAGTCTGAAAAAACGCATACGTGCCTCACCTTTTCCAGAAAACCATAAAGCGCGATTGCCCTCGAAAATCAAGGATACATTCCGTTACAAAAATTACGCGTCTGAACAGGTGGTTATTCTTGACCTAACGGTGCTTGGAACCGATCCATACTGTCAACGACGCGCAGCGGACGCGTTGTCGCGGCGCACGGGACTGAGAGGTTAAACATGCGTAAAACTGGCTGGCTCGTTGCTGTGGTGATACTTGCCGGGGGATCTGCTCTTGTCTGGCAGGCCTCGCGCCCTGCTCCGACCTCATCGGGTCATTCCATGGTGCCCCCCGACACATCGGGTATTGTCGAAGGAGCGGCCATCGTCGCGGTGCAGATCCCCAGCGAGCTATCGTCGCTCGCGCAAATGGGCAAGCGTGCGTTCAATGCTAAATGCGCGGCCTGCCACGGTGCAAATGCAGCAGGTCTCGAAGGGAAGGGCCCGCCTCTGGTGCACAAGATCTACGAACCGAGCCATCACTCGGACATGGCCTTCGTGATGGCGGCAAAGAATGGCGTCCGAGCGCATCACTGGCGCTTCGGAAACATGCCGCCGGTGGACGGCGTGACCGACGCCGACGTGAAAACGATCACCGCCTATGTACGCGCGCTCCAGAAGGAAAACGGGATTTTCTAATGGAGTTGGCGCGACGCTTGGGCGCGACCCTTATCGCATGGTTCACCGTGTTTGCGGTCTCCGTCGTTCTTTCAGGCGGAACAGGGATGTATGTTGGGGCAACCGATGTCCAGCTTGTGCAGGATGCATCGGAAGCCAACGCCTCTGTGCGTCATGAGCACGGCGAAACCGACTGGTCAGAGGACTGTCATCCGGGCATGGCCTGTTCCTTGTCAGCAGTCGGCGTCCAACAGATGGATATCACCCAGACACAACGTGCTTCTGACGTGAAGCCGTTCACGGTTGCCTGCGTGGCGGACCGGTTCACGCCGGTATCTGATCCGCCGCCCCTGCGACATTCAGTCTGATTTCAATCACTCAACTCTACACTCGACAAACACAAGGAATCTGAAATGCAACCTTATCGAACAACTCTTGCAAGCGTCGCGTTTGCTCTGGCAACCTCAGCCGCTTTCGCAGGGGCAGGCCACGACAGCGGTCACGGCGGTGGACACGCAGCCATGATGGGCGCACCCGGCGACCCGGCAAAGGCGGATCGCGTGATCGAGGTCAGCATGACCGAGATGGCATATGAGCCATCGAACATTGAGGTCATGGAAGGTGAGACCATCACGTTCGTCGTTCGCAACGACGGTGACCTCGTGCATGAGTTTAATCTTGGCACGCAACAGAAGTGGCAGGGTCACATGGACGAGATGATGAAGATGATGGAAACCGGCATGATGACGGTCGACAAGGTCAATCACGACAAGATGATGCAAGCCGGCATGATGCATGACGACCCCAACAGTGTTCTTCTGGAGCCGGGCCAGACCGCCAAGGTAACCTGGACCTTCGGCGAGACGGCCGATATGGGCTTTGCCTGCAACGTGCCGGGACACCGCGAGGCTGGCATGGTCGGTGATATCGTGTTCAAGGGTCACTGACGCCCGCGCCGGTCAGTGCAACAGGCAAACAGTGGTCGGTCGGACGGGCGGGATATTGGCCCGTCCGCTCCGAAAGGGAACAACACGTGCCGACACGGCGCACTTTCATTAGGCAGACGCTGGCTGAGATCGTCTCGCGGCTGATCGCAGATCCTGAGACGGGACTGTAGCCGCCTCGACATTGCGGCGCTGCGTCAGCACCTGATCGACACGGGCAATGTGACGCTTCGAGCTCGTGTCCACGTCTAGGAGGTTGACGGCGGCGCGCGCTTCGAAGCGACCCCGGAGAACGCAGCAGTGACCAGTTCGATCCGCGCCATGATCTCTGCCCACGTAGCGACCGTGAATGATGTAGAGGGTTGGACGATGCAGGCCGCTGAGATCCCGGGCGGTGCTGTCTTGACCGTCAACGGCGGCGGTCCTGTTCGCATCAGGGCCCTCGGGTTCATCGGCGTGATGACAGTCGGAATGCACCACCCAGCCCATCACCTTGCCCTAGCCACGGGCCAAAACCCGCACGCGCACTGAGACGACCCGGCGGTCAAACCCTGCGTAGGCCGGTTGTGACTTCGGTGTGCGGAGCGATCATCGTTGGTCACGTTCGAAGCGACCCCGCAGACACAATAAAAACAATGGTTTAAGGTGGAGAACGTCCGATCCCGGTCCCGTCCGCTGATAGTGTCCCACGGCGTGGTGTAAGAGCGCCGACCTTCGGAAAGGCCTTGGTCTGATCAGGACGCCACGGCGGGCAACCTGACGTTGGGATTGTCGTTCACGCGCGCGAGGGTTTCAAGGCTCATGTATCGGCGCGCGACGGTCCATTCGTCGTTGGTCTCGAGCATGATCGCCCCGACGAGCCGGATGATGGCCTCATCGTTGGGGAGTGAGGCGGAAAAGAAAACAGCGTGGGGCGCTGTTTTCCCGCCGAACCCGATGACGTCGGTGCGCCGCTTGATCTCGCGGTTCACCCGTTCCAGCGGGTTCGTCGACGCGATCCGGGTCCAGTGCTCGCGTGGGAAGTCCATGTAGGCAAGAACATCGTCGCGCGAGGCGTCCATGAAGGTGCCGAGCTTGTCCTGCTTTTCGCGCAGCGCATCTGCGACGGGGCACCCGCTCTGGCACGCGCGCGCGGCGGGCCGCGACGAGGCGGTGGCGCGCGCGCGTGGGCTGGCAAACCGTGCGGTTCGACGCGCGAACCGTGCGGTTTGACCGCCCCGGCATGGCGCTCACCCTCAACGGCGTCGCCCAAGGCTACATCACCGACCGGATCGCCGATCAACTCGCGACGCAGGGGTTCGGCGATGTGCTGGTGGATATTGGCGAGGTCGCGGCACGTGGGCACCGGGGCGATGGCGCGGCGTGGCAGGCGGGTATCGCCGCACCGGACGGTCAGCTTGTCGGGCGGGTGACGCCGGGTAACCGGGCGCTCGCCACCTCGGCACCGATGGGCACGCTTATGCCCGATGGGCTGTCCACGGCGCTGTGCCTTGTCGATGACACCACCGCCGACCGCGCGGTGGCACGGTTTGAGGGCGCGCGGATCGAGGCCGTCGCCTGAGCGCGGCGCGACCCCCGTCAGCCGCCGTCGGCCTCGTCCATCAGCCCCTGCACCCACCGTGTGACCCACAGGTTGGCAGGAACGCCCAACGGCACGCAGAGCAACAGCGCCGTCACCGGCGAGAGCGCGGGCAGGCCCACGGCCTGCCACATCAGCGCCAGCATGAAGAGGTTGATCGCCACCGCGAGCGCCGTGAACGGGTAGAGTAGCAGGTAAAGCCGCAGGGGAGGGCGCTTTCGACCGCTCATGGGCGGCTCAGTGGCTGGTGCCTTCGGCGAAGGTGATCTTGTTGTAAACATTGTATTTCCCCGAGGGTTTGCGCATCGGCAGGCGGGTCACCTCCTTGAGCGTCGCCGCATCATAGACGATCACCGCGCCGTCATCCTCCCAGACCGAAACCAATGCGTGGCTGCCATCGCGGGTGAACTCGACATGCGCCACCGTGGCACCGGGGACGGGCCGCAGCGTGCGCACGATCTCGAGGCTCTGCTTGTCGATCACATGCATCACGTCGCGGTTGGGGCCAAAGAACACGTCGGCCCAGACATAACGGCTCGTTTCGTGCGAGCGCATGAAAAAGCCCGGCCCCAGCGTTTCTATCCGTGTGATGGTCTGCCATGTGGTCATGTCGATGATCGAAATCACCCCTTCCTTCAGATGCGGGGTGGCCATGACGCGCGTGCCGTTCCGCTCCCACGTTATGCCCGACCCGAGGTGCGGCATTCCCGGCAGGTCGATCTCAGCCACCTTGTGACCATAGGCGAGGTCGATCACCTTGGCCTGCTCGGTCGCGCGCGAGGCACCGATCAGGTGCTCGTAGCCTTGATCGAAGAAGAAATCGTCTAGGATGTGATCGGCCCGCATCTTGCGCACCGGAAAGCGGCGGGTGATCTCGGGCGGGCCTTCGACGCGGGTGTCATGCACCCAGCCGGTATGGGGCGGGTCCTCGGCGGTGGAGATTTCCCAGACCTCGGGGATGTCCTTGAGCGCGAGAACAAAGCTGTCGCGCGGCGGCGCCTGATAGACCGCCGAGACGCGGCTCGACGTGCCGTCGCGCCCCTTGATCGCGATGATCTTTTCAGGCAGCAGAGTGGCCGCGTCGAGGATGCTCAGCGTCATCGGCAGGTAATTGGCCACCGCCAGCCATTTGCCGTCCTTGCTGATCGCGATGTTGCGGCTGTTGAGGCCCGCGCGCACGCGGCCCACCTCCTGCAAGGACCAGATATCGTATTTCTGGACCCAGCCATCGCGCGACATGATGTAGACAAAGCGCCCGTCGGGGCTGAATTTCGGGCCGCCATGAACAGCAAAGGGCGTCTCGAACCGGTCGAGCACCGCGAATGTTTCGCCATCGAGCACGCTGACATGATGATCGCCGATTTCGACCACCAGCGTGATGTTGAGCGGGTCGGCGGCAAAGACCGGCGCATCGGCGGGCGCGTAATCATCGCGCAACGTCCGCGTGGCGGCGATTTCCGCCGCGCCCCAGTCGGGCACGTGGTCGGGCGGTGTCTCGAGCCAGGTGGCAAGCGCGGCGATCTTGTCCTCGCTCAGCACCTCGGCAAAGCCGGGCATCTGCGTGGCGGCGCGCCCGTGGGCGATCACCTCTGTCAGCGCCGGGCCATACATGCGCCGCAGGGTCTGCGGGATCAGCGCGGGCCCGGTGCCGCCCAGCCGGGTCTCGGCGTGACAGTCGGCGCAATGCGTGCGGTAGAGTGCGGCGGCATCCGGCTCTGCCCGCGCCACAGGCGACCACAGGAGCGCCAGCGCGCTACTGAAAACGATGTGCCGGATCATGGCGTTTCCCCCGGAATGGTGTGACGGTCAGCCGTGCGCCAGCGCCCTCGACACCGATTTCGCGGTCGTCGAGATAGCAGGCCGGGTCCTCGGCCCAGGGATCACCGGTCAGTTGCAGCGCGCGGATGCGGGTATTGCCGCCGCAGACCGCCTTGTGCGCGCAGGCCCCGCAGCGGCCCTTCAAGGGGCGCGGGCGCAGGCGCAGTTGCGCCAGCATCGGGTCGTCGCCGGTCCACAACTTGGAAAATTTCGCGGTCTTGACGTTGCCCACGGTGTAATCTGACCAGTAGGTGTCGGGATGCACGCGCCCCTGCGGGTCGATATTGGCCACACCGAGACCGGATGAATTACCCCCCCAGGCCTCCAGATGATCGCGCAGATGCGCCACGCGGTCCGGCTCGAAATGCCGCTCGGCCCAATGCAGCATGTAGACGGCGTCGGCATCGTTGTTTCCGGTGACGATGTCGAGCGGGCGGCCCTCTGATGCGGCGCTCCAGGCGCGGTCGATCAGCAGGTCGAGAGCGGTGCGGGTGTGGTCATGCACCGCATCCTCGCCCCGGTTCTTGTCGCCGCGACCGGCATAGACAAGGTGCGAGAGATAGAACTTGTCCACCCCTTCGTCGTCGCAAAGCCTGAGCAGGTCGGGCAATTGCCCGGCATTGTCGCGTGTCAGCGTGAACCGCAGCCCCACCTTTATGCCCCGCGCCTTGCATTCGCGCACGCCGCGCAGCGCCTCGTTGAACGCGCCGTCGACGCCGCGAAACCAGTCATTGGTCGCGCCGATCCCGTCGATGGAAATGCCGACATAGTGAAACCCGATCTCGGCCACCCGGTCGGCGGCCTCGCCGTGGACCTTGGTGCCATTGGTCGAGAGCGCGAGAAACCGCACCTTGTCGCGCGCCGCCTCGGCCAGATCAAAAAAATCAAACCGGTCGAGCGGCTCGCCGCCTGACAGGATCAGCGCCGGAATGCCGAAATCGCCCAGATCGTCAAGCGTGGCCATCGCCTGTTCGTGGCTCAGCTCGCCGGGGAAATCGACGTTGGCCGACACCGTGTAGCAATGCCGGCAGCGCAGGTTGCAGCGTCGCGTCAGGTTCCAGATCACCACCGGTTTCACCCCGCCCGTGCCGCGCCGCGTGCGCACCGGGGTGGGGGTGACCAGTTGGTGCATGTATTCGGTGAGACGGAACATCTCAGACCTCCTTTTGCCGCAGCCGCAGCCCGGTTTTTTTCAGAATTTTCGTTGAATAGAGGATGTCTTGCGCGCGGCAGGCATCGCCCAGCAAGGCGCGGATAGCGGCGCGCTTTTCCTCCACCTCGTCGCGGCTTGTGCCGTGGATCATGGCGAACAGGTTATACCGCCAGTCGGGCAACGCGCGCGGGCGCTCGTAACTGTGGCTGACATAATCGAGCGCACCCACCTGCGGGCCAAGATCGGCGATCCGGGCATCGTCCACATCCCAGACTGACATACCGTTGGCCACCATTCCCAGCGCATAGTGATTGGGGGCAAGCGCGATCCGGCGAATGATGCCGCGCTCCTGCATCGCGCGAAGCCGGTCGCACAGCGCCGCCTCGTCCATTCCCAGCGTATTGGCCAGTGCGGCGTAGGGCTCGGGCACCAGCGGCAGGCCGTTTTGCGTGGCGGCGATGATACGGCGATCGGTGGCGTCGATGCTCATGCCGCCACCCGGAAACCGATGAAAAACTCGCGCAGTTTCGGAAAGCGCAGCACGCGCAGCCCCGTCTCCGCCTCGATGGTATCGGCCACTGCCGCGATCTCGTCCCCGGTCTCGGTGGCCAGCACGAACCACATGTTGAGCCGGTGCGCGCGCGCGTAATTATGCGCCACTGCCGCATGCACATTGACCTGCGCCGCGACGGCCTCGAAATCGACCTCCGGCACCGCCATCGCGCACAGACAGAACGCGCCGCCCATCGCCTCGGCATCGAAGAACGGGCCGAACCGGGTGAGGATGCGCGCGGATTTCATCCGCTCCAGCCGCGCCAACACGTCGCCCTCGTCCAGCCCCAGATCCCGCGCCACGGCGGCGAACGGGGCGGGGCCGATCGGAAAGCCGTCCTGCAACCTGTTGAGGATCGCGCGGTCGTTGGCATCTAGGTTCATGCGCTGCTCCTTTCATGCGCGACCATCGCGCCGGTCTGCTTGAAACACCGGGTGGAAAACAGCGCCAGATGCGGCACCTCGCGCAACTCGGGCAAGGCTGCCGCCGTCTCCAGCCGGGCCAGCGCCTCGGCGCGGCTGCGGGCGTGGATCATGCAGTAGAGCCGCCAGGGCCAGACGCCTGCGACGATGCTGCGCTCGTAGCACAGCGTCACGCCCGGGGACGCAGCCAGCGCAGGCCCGGCTGCGGTTATGGCCTCATGCGGCAAATCCCAGACCACCATCGCATTGGCGCGCCAGCCCAGCGCGCGATGCCGCACAATGACGCCGAAGCGCGCAATGATCCGTGCCGCCACCAGCACCCGGATGCGCGCGATGACCGCGTCCATGCTCAGCCCGAGCGCTGCGCCGATATGGGCGTAGGGACGCTCGATCAGCGGCAGCCCCTCGGTCAGCGCCTGCATGATCAAGTGATCGCCCGCGCGCAACACCGATGTATCGGGTGGCGGCGCGACCGGCCGCATCCCGGTCTCGTCGCGCAATGAGAACCCCAGATCGAGGTTGAACGGCCGCACCAGCCGCAAATCCAGCACCCGCAACCCGCAGCGACGCCCGATCCGGGTGAGCGTGGCATCCACATGCGCGCGGTCCGGGCCGGTGGCCACGAACCACAGGTTCCAATCGTTCTCGCGCAGATAGGAATGGTTCACCCCCGGCTCGTCGCCGATGATCTGCGCCACCTCCTCGATCCGGTCCTCGGGGGCCGCCACCGCCGCTAACGTGCTCGCCGCGATGGTATTGGGCGCAACGGTGGCCCCCACGCGGGTGATCTGCCCCGCCGCCTGCTTGGCGCGCAGCCGCGCGATCACATCCGCCTCACTCGTTCCCAGATGCTGCGCCAGCGCGGAAAAGGGGCGCGCCGCGATGGGAAAATCGCGTTGCCAGTCGTTCAACAGAGCCCGGTCGATGGGATCGTCAAAGCGGTGCATGACCTCATAACCCCGTCTTGTGTGCGCGCGCGGTGAAAAAGATACCCGAGGGGCTCTCCGCCTCGATCTCGCGTAGCTTCACGAAACTCTGGGTGTCATAGATCATCACACGCCCGGCATCGCGCACCGACATCCACACCTCGCGCCCGCGCGGTGTGAACTCCATGTGCAGCACGCCGGGGCCGGGTTTGAATTCGTTGATCACCTGCTTGGTGAGCGTGTCGATCACCTGGATCGTGTCATTGTCGGGATGGGCGAAATTCACCCAGACCTGCCGCCCGTCGGGCCGCGCGATGGCAAAGACCGGCTGTCCATGCACCGCCGTGCGTCCGCTTTCCTTCAGGCTGCGCGCGTCGACCCAGAGTACCTCGTGCTGGCCTATCGCGGGAAGCGCGAAGTCATGCCCGGCGAGCGCCCAGCCCTCCAGATGCGGCATCTTGTAGACCGGCAGCCCCTCACGTCCCTCGGCATAGCCGGGCAGGATGGGCTGCGGTTGCGGCACCTCCTGCCATAGATCGAGCGCGGTCAGATGATCCTCGCCGAACAGCCCGACGATGTAGGTGCGCCCGTCACCGGTCACCAGCGCATCGTAGGGATTGGTCCCCATGCCCGTCACCTTGGTGATGACTGGCGTGGCCCCCGACAGATCGGCGATCCATGTCTCGCCCGCATCCCAGAGCGAAAACACGAACCGTGTGCCGGGGATGTCCACGAGGCCCACGGTCTTCGATCCCGTGGGGATATCGGCGATCATCTCCAGCGTGTCCGCGTCGAATATCCGAACGCCGCCGGGTTCGTAATTCGACACTGCCACGTATCGCCCGTCATCCGAGATCGCCCCGCCGATGGAATTGCCGGCCTGCATGACCCGGCCCACGATCTCTTGCGCGAGGATATCCACCTTGGTCAGCCCGCCGTCGCGCCCGAATACATAGGCAAAGCGCTGGTCCGGCGAATAGACGATGGAGGCGTGGCTCAGATCGCCAAGCCCTTCGATCCGCCCGATCTGTGCGCGCTCGGATTGATCGACCACCAGAAGCGATCCGCTCGCGCGTTCCACCACCAGCCCCAGATCGCCGGTGGCCTGCGCCCCGGCCCCGGTGGCAAGCGCGCCGCACAGCATCAGCGCCGCCGCTCTCAGCAGATGTCGAAACTGAGTATTTTTACCAAGAAGAAACCCCGGGCGTGCTTCTTCTTGGTCCAAATACTCCGGGGGAGTCGCGCTTTGCGCGACGGGGGCAGCGCCCCCGAAAAGCCGTGCAGTCGGGGTCATCGGTGGCCTCCTGTCAGAAGATATGTCGCGATCCACCGCGCTTCGGCCTCGCTCAGAAGCGGGCGCCAGGGTGGCATGGGGGTGCCGGGAATACCGTCGAGAATGACGGCGGCGAGGCTGTCGTGGTCGTGATGGCCGAGCGCGCCCGTGCGGATATCCGGCCCCAGCCCGCCCTTCAGCGTCATCCCGTGGCAAGACCCGCAATCCTGCCGCACCAGCCGTTCGAGCGCGGCGGCGTCCGGCTCGGCCCATGCCGGGGCGGCGGCGAGCGCCAGGATCACAAGGCCCCTATTCACCCGCCATCGCCTCGGGCAGGTCGAACGACAGGGCTGTCCCCTCGTAAAGCGAGACCACATGACCGATGACGAAAAGCACCGGCGCGGGCAGGGGGGTGGCGGCCATGTCGAGCCCGATCCGGTCAAGCCGCGACAGGGTCCGCGCCTCGCGCGGGGTGGTGGCCTCGGAGACCGCCAGCACCGGCAGCGTGCCGGGCAGACCCTCGCGCATCAGGTTGAGCGCGATCTCGGCGATGTTGGCCGCGCCCATGTAGACCACCAGCGTGGTGTCCTCGCTGGCGAGGCTCTTCCAGTCGAGATCGAGCGGCGCGTTGCGCGCCCGGTGCCCGGTGACATAGCGCACGCCGGTCGAGAGACCGCGATGGGTGAGCGGCACGCCGGTGGCCGCCGCCATGCCTTGCGCTGCAGTGATGCCGGGGGAGTGCTCGACCGTCACCCCGCGCGCCCGCAGATACGCCGCCTCTTCCGAGCCGCGTCCGAAGATCAGCGGATCACCGCCCTTGAGCCGCACGACCTTGAGTCCCTCGCGGACCAGCTCACACAATATCTCGTTGATCCTGTCTTGTGGAACGGTATTGCATGTGGGGCCCTTGCCCACCGCGATCATCCGCGCCTCGGGTGGCGCGAAGGCGAGTATTTCGGGGCTGACGAGGCGATCGTAGACCACAGCGTCCGCAGTCTCCAGCATCCGCATCGCGCGCAGTGTCATCAGGTCCACCGCACCCGGACCGGCCCCCACAAGCGACACGCGGCCCTGGTTGAGATCTGTCATCGCTGTCTCCCGGTGTGACTTACCCTGCGAGTGTCGCCGATCAGGCGCGGCGCGCCCTTGACTTTCGTTAAGGTGCGCGGCGGGGGATGCGGAAAATGGCCGGGGGCGATCAGTTGTCGGTTTGGGTCGCCTGGTCTTCGGCCAGCGCGTGCGAAACGAGGTAAGCGATCACCTTGTCGCGATCCTCGGCGCGGCGGCGGAAGCCGCCGAAATTCATCGCCGTCCCGGGGATGAAATCCTGCGGCCTCGTGAGCCAGGCCCGCAGGTTTTCGATGGTCCAGGTGCCGCCCCAGGCGCGGAACGGCTCTGAATAGGCCCAGTCCGCGACGCTGGCGGAGGGGCGGCCCAGGATACCGTTGAGCCAGGGCGCGCGATAATTGGTGTGGTCGAGCCCGTGGCATTGCGAACAGCGCCGCATGAAGATTTGGCTGCCTTCGTCGATCTCTTCGGCGGTGAACAGCGTGCCGTCGATTACCACGCCGTCACCTTGCAGGCGCGGCCCGGTTTCACCGGCCAAGCTCCCGCTTGCAAGCGACATCAACGGCAGGACACAGGTGAGGATGGTTTTGTGCATGACGGGCTCCTTTCTCTGTCGGGTCGGGTTGACATGACCGCTGAAACCCACCGCGCGGCCCCCTTGCGAGGGGCCGCACAGAGGTCACTTCAAGGCCGGACCGCGTTCAACTCCACCGACGGATCGTCGAGCGCGAGCCGCAGATCGAGCGAGACATGGTGGAACCGTGCCGCCGCGTGATCGTCATGCAGCGCGAAGCCCACCGTGTAGACCTTGCCCGGTTCGATCGCGACCTGGCCAGGCCCCGACGCCGCCAGCGGGCGGGCGATGACCATCGTCCAGGTGTCGCCCTCGAGCGTGGCCCCGGCCTCGACCGGATGCCCCGCGTCCTCGTGCCGGCTTTCCAGCAGGTATCCGCGCCGCGGCGCGCCCGAGGCGTCCACGCGTGTCAGGTCCATGAAGGTGCCGTTTTCGAGGAATGCGGCCAGCGCGTCTTCCTCCTGCAGCAGATCCCACCCGCCCAGCGGGCGGTTGCGGCCGCGCAGCTCGATCTCGGTGCGGCTTTCGGGGATGTATTTCTGCACATAGCCATGGCCGCCCAGCCGTGCATCGAGATCGCCGGTGCTTTCGGGCGCGTTGGGCATGGTGCGGCTGTCGATGTGGCAACTGGCCCAGCATCCGGCCTGCTCGCCATGCTCGACACCCTCGCCCATCACCATCATCGCCATCTTGGCCGGGTTTTCCGGGTCCATCTTGCCGCCTTCGATGAACGGCACGGGCACATGCGGCGTGTCCTTCCAGCGCAGCCGCAGGTAGAGGGTTTCGTCATCATGGGCGGCCTGCACGTCGAGATCGACGGAGCCGCGCTTGCCGGGGATCGGCGTGGTTTCGGCGGTCTCGCCGCTGACGATCTTCGCCCCCATCGCCGCAGTTTCCTTGGCATGGCAGACCGAGCAGGTGTCGCCCCCCTTGGTGAAGGCGCGGGCCCCGCCGTGGGTCCGGCCGTTGAGCACCCATTCCCACGCCGCCTGACCGGGATAGAAAAGCCCCACCTTCGCCGCAGGGACGGCCGACCAGTCGATCACGCTGCCCGGGCCATCGCCGGCGGCGGTATCCGATGTGCCTTCGGCCTCGGTCATTGCACGCTCAACGGCGGCGGCAATGCGCGCCTCGATGGCCTCTTCCTCGGCCTTTGCGGCCTCGGCGGCGCGTTCGGCCTCTTCGGCCTCGACCTTCTCGATATAGGCCAGCCCCTCGCGGAACGAGGCGGGCACCTGCTTGACATGCTCGGGGCGCGGCGCTTCCAGCGCTTCGAGTTCGTCCGCGGGCAGCAGGTCGCGCACGTCCTTGTGGGCGATGCCCTTGTGACAGTCGATGCAGGTCTGGCCGGTTTCCATCGCGGTCAGGTGCTGTTGACGCGCGCGCGGAGCCTGAAACCGGGGATTCATGCTTTCGAGCGTGTGACAGTTGCGGCACTCGCGCGAATCGGTCTCTTTCATTGTGGTCCAGACGTTTTGCGCCATGCTCAGGCGATGCGCCTCGAATTTCTCGGGTGTGTTGATCTTACCGGTCGCCCAGCCCAAAAGCTCTTTGGAGGCCTTGACCTTGCGCACCATCTTGTGAATCCACGGGTCGGGCACATGGCAATCCGAGCAGGTCGCCTGCACGCCCGAGCGATTCTCATGGTGGATGGTGTGCTCGTATTCGACGAACACGTTGTCGCGCATCTCGTGGCAGGAGATGCAGAACTGCTTGGTGTTGGTGGCTTCCATTGCGGTGTTGAACCCGCCCCAGAAGATGATGCCGGCGACAAAGGCGGCAGCGGCACCACCCAGAGGCACGCCGAACAGGATCCAGCGGCGCCACATGCGACCGGGTTTCTTGGGGGTTTCGTCTGTCATGTGAATAACGCTCTGTCCATATTGCGGGCGGTCCCGCGTGGGGACGCGGCCACCGGGCTGGCTGAGGAAAAGGGGGCGACTCTGCGCCGCCCCCTGGGCAAATGGCCTTGCCTCAGGTCTTGTGGTTCGACCGGTTGTAGACGTTGAACTTGCCGGTGGGTGCGAACAGCCCCTTGATCCGGTATTTCTCTTCCAGCGTCTGGGCGTCGAAGACCACGATCTCGCCGTTGTCGGTCTTCGAATCCGACCGGTTCCAGACCGAGGCCCAGACTTCCGAGCCGTCCTGGTTGAACTCGAAATGGACGGCCACGTAGCCCTCGGTTTCGGTCAACTGGATGGTTTTGACGATCTCGCCGGTGGCCTTGTCGATCACCTGCACCGATTGCTGAATCCAGGGTTCCGGGTGCAGCGTCTGGTCGGCCCAGACATAATCGCTGTTCGGATGTGTCCGGATAAAGAGGCCGGGGCCGTCGGTTTCGACCTCGTAGCAGATCTTCCAGGCGTCGTCGGGCCGGTTCGCCGGATCGTTGCCCCAGACGGTGACGTGACCGGTGCCGAGATGCGTGGTGCCACCGACAGGGCCGCAATTCGGGTCAACCCAGTTGGCGCCCGGTCCCGGGTGCGGCTTCGACTTGACGTCGATGATCGCCTCGAGCTTGCGGGTCTTGCTGTCGATCACAACCATCTGATCCGAGGCGTTCGCCGCGATCTGGAAATACCGGCCCGTCGGGTCGAAGAACCCGTCATGCAGGTATTTGGAATTGTCGATCTGCTCGATCCGCAGGTTGTCGATATCGGTGTAATCGACCTGCCAGATCTGGCCCAGTTCCTTGACCGCGACCAGCCATGTCGGCTCGTGCGGGGTGGTGTAGATCGCGGCGACGCGGGCCTCTTCGACATATTCGCCGTCGACGTTCACGCCACGGGTCGAGACAACCTTTTTCGGCTCCATCGTTTCGGCATCGACGATCGCGAAATGCGGCGGCCAGTAGCCCCCGCCGATGACGTATTTGCCATCGCCGGACACCGCCACGTCGCGGGCGTCGTAGGCGATCTTGACCTCGGCCACGAGCATGTTCTCGGGGTTCTGCCACAGGTCAATCTTGGTCATCTTGCCGTCGCGGCCCATCGTGTACCAGAATCGCCCCGGGTTTTCCGGCTCGTCGATGCTGTGATGCTCGGACGCTTTCAGAACGTGCACGGCATAGCCGGTGGGGATGTGGACCAGCACCTCCTTGGTGTCGCCGTCGATCACCGCCACCTTGCCGACGTCCCGCTCGATGACGACGAAGAAGTTTTCCCAGTTGCGGCCATGCAGTGGCTCTGTCGGGTAATCCTCGGGCTCGATATAGACCTTGCGGGTCTCTTTCATCTGGGCGAGCGACATTTCCGGCGGCTGCGGCGGATCCATCTGGATATAGGTCGCGAGGTCGCGAATCTTCTCTTCGCTGAGGATGCCGTCAAAATTGTTCATCCCGCCTTCGGTGCCCCAGGTGATGATTCGCTCCAGCCGGTCCTGGCCAAGCTTGAGCGTGCCGGTCATGGTCACGTTGCCCTCGGCATCCGTGGTCTTGACCTCGGGCAGGAGCGCTTTGCCGGTCGCGCCCTTGCGCAGCACGCCGTGGCAGCCCGCGCATTGCTCGAAATAGGTCTGCTTGGCACCTTCGAAGGCATCCTCGGTCATGGTCGGCTGGTCCTGCGCGAAGACCGGCAGGGCGACCGTTGACAGAAGCAGCGAAAAGCCAAGGCCGAGGCCCGTGGTCCGTACAGTCTTCGCATATTGGGGTATCATGTCATGTTCTCCGTTGCGTTGGTGGGGCATGGGAAAGTGAACAAGACCTTGCCGATGCGCGCCTTGACTTTCGTTAAGGCCGATCCACGCGCAGGCCGGGGCGCTGCCCGCGTCGCCCGTCGGACGACTCCTCCGGAATATTTGGGGCAGGATGAAGGACGAACAGGGCGCGTTGGGTCATCCCGTTCCGGACACGCGTGCCGAAACTGTTTCCGGGGTTGTTAACAATAGTCAAGGAGCAAGCCGCCCGGCCCGCGCAATCTGCGCTCAGTCGCAGTCACGCGCAAAGGAGAATCGCATGCGCGAAGTCATGACCAAGGGCATGGCCCGTAACATTTTCTACGGGGGGTCGCTGTTCTTCATCGTTATCTTCGTTGGCCTCACCGCTCACTCACATCTCTACATTCTCAACAAGTCTTCAAATCACGACAAGCTGACGGCGAGCGTCGCCGCGGGCAAGCACGTCTGGGAAAAGCACGCCTGCATCAATTGTCATTCGATCATGGGCGAGGGGGCCTACTTCGCGCCCGAACTGATGAACGTGATGACCCGCTGGGGCGTGAGCGGCGATGCCGAGGGCGGTTATGAGATCCTCGACGGCTGGATGAAATCGCAACCCAGCGGAATCCAAGGACGGCGCCAGATGCCGTATTTTGACCTGACCGAGGAAGAAACGCGCAACCTCGCCGATTTCCTGCTCTGGGTCGATCAGATCGACGCGCAGGGCTGGCCGCCCAACGACGCCGGCTGAGTGAAGGAGAGACACGATGAAATATGAAACGCAAAAAATCGCGATGGCCTACTTTGTCGTCGCGCTCGGCCTGTTCCTGATCCAGATCATCGGCGGGCTACTGGTTGGCTGGGTCTATGTCAGCCCCAGTTTCCTCAGCGAGCTGGTGCCGTTCAACATCCTGCGGATGCTGCACACCAATTCGCTCATCGTCTGGCTGCTGCTGGGCTTTTTCGGGGCGGCCTATTTCCTCATCCCCGAAGAGGCCGAGCGCGAGATTCACTCGACGAAACTCGCCTATCTGCAACTGGCGATTCTGGTCATCGGCACGCTGGGTGTGGTGGTGACCTATCTCTTCAACATCTTCGAGGGGCACTGGCTTCTGGGCAAGGAGGGGCGCGAGTTCCTTGAACAGCCCAAATGGGTCAAGGCCGGGATCGTCGTGGCGGCGCTGATCTTTCTCTACAACGTGTCGATGACCGTGCTGAAGGGCCGCAAGACCGCGATCACCAACATCCTGCTGCTGGGATTGTGGCTTCTCGCGCTGCTGTTCCTGTTTGCCTTCTACAACCCGTCCAATCTGTCGCTCGACAAGATGTACTGGTGGTATGTGGTCCATCTCTGGGTGGAGGGCACCTGGGAGCTGGTGATGGCCTCGATCCTCGCCTTCCTGATGCTCAAGCTGACGGGCGTTGACCGCGAGGTGGTGGAAAAATGGCTTTATGTCATCGTTGCCGCCGCGCTTTTCTCGGGTATCCTCGGCACCGGGCATCACTATTACTGGATCGGCACGCCGGGTTACTGGCAGTGGATCGGCTCGATCTTCTCCTCGCTCGAGGTGATCCCGTTCTTCGCGATGATGGCCTTTGCCTTTGTCATGGTGTGGAAGGGGCGGCGCGATCACCCCAACAAGGCCGCGCTGTTGTGGTCGCTGGGCTGCGCGACGCTGGCGTTCTTCGGCGCGGGCGTCTGGGGATTCATGCACACGCTGCATGGGGTCAACTACTACACCCACGGCACGCAGATCACCGCAGCGCACGGGCACCTCGCCTTTTACGGGGCCTATGTCTGCCTCAACATCGCGATATTCACCTATGCGTTGCCGATCCTGCGAGGCCGCGACCCGTATAACCAGGTACTTAACATGGTCGCGTTCTGGATGATGTCGAGCGGTATGGTCTTCATGACCTTCGTGCTGACCTTTGCCGGCACGATCCAGACGCATCTGCAACGGGTGATGGGCGAGTATTACATGACCGTTCAGGATGATCTCGCGCTGTTCTACTGGATGCGCTTCGGCGCGGGCGTGGTGGTGTTTCTTGGGGTGGTTCTGCTGATCTATTCGCTGGCCTTCCCCCGCCGCGAGATCATCTCGACCGATGCCCGCGTTGCGGCGGAATGACCGGGATGGACGGTGACATGACCCTCCAACAAAAGGGGGCGGCAAACGCCCCCTTCTACCTCGAACAAGGTGGGGAATGCGCGCTCTTCGAGGCGGCGAGCGCGAACGATCTGCCGGTTCTGCTCAAGGGGCCCACGGGCTGCGGCAAGACCCGCTTCGTGACGCATATGGCGGCCCGGCTCGGTCGTCCGCTCTATACCGTGGCCTGTCACGATGATCTGTCGGCGGCGGACCTGATCGGGCGATACCTCTTGAAGGGCGGCGAAACGGTGTGGGTGGACGGCCCCCTCACCCGCGCGGTGCGCGAGGGCGCGATCTGCTATCTCGACGAGGTGGTGGAGGCGCGCAAGGATGTGACCGTGGTCCTGCACCCGCTCACCGATGATCGCCGCATCCTGCCCATCGATCGCACCGGCGAGGAAATCGAGGCGGCCCCCGGCTTCATGCTCGTGGCCTCCTACAACCCCGGCTACCAGAACATCCTCAAGACGCTCAAACCGTCGACACGGCAGCGTTTCATCGCGATGGAGTTCGACTTTCCGGCGCCCGATCTGGAGACGCGGATCGTCATGCAGGAAACCGGGATTGGGGAGGGTCGCGCCCGCTCCCTTGTCCGCCTTGCAGGCAAGCTGCGCAGCCTGAAAGGGCAGGATCTGGAAGAGGGCGTGTCCACCCGGCTCGTCATTTATGCCGCGAGCCTTATCGTCACCGGCATGACCACCGACCGCGCCATCGAGGCCGCGATGATCCAGCCGCTGACCGATGACGCGGATATCAAGCGCGGACTTCTCGATCTGGTCACGGCCGTCTTTGGGTGAGGCAGGGCCGTGACCAGTATCGACATCGAGCCGTGGGAACCCGAAGAAACCATCGGCAAATTGTGGCACGCCTTTGCCAGCCGCCTCGATGCGCCGCAGGTGCATCACGGGGCCGCAGTTGACCTTACGGAGGTCAGCGGGCGGCTGGCCGTCTTTTTCCGGGGGCTGGGCGGTGGTCACGCGGTCGAAATCCGCCCCGTCTCGCCAGAGGTCTCGCAACACCGCTTGCGGTTTCTGCGTCGTCTGGGGACCGAGGCGGAACTCACCCCGCGCGCCAGCTTCGACGGCGAGGTGCTGCGCCTGCCCGAGCGCCTCGCGCTTTTCCCGTCGCGCGAGGCCAATGGCGCGCTTTACCTGTGGTTGGCGGCGGCTGTGGCCCACGCACCCGCGCATGTGTCCGATGGTGATCCCTTGCGCGCAGACCTGCGCGCGCTGCGTGCCGCCCGCCTGATGACGCAGGCCACCCTTGCCGCCGCGCCGGGGCTGCGTGATCTTCACGCGGGCCTCACTTCGGCCACACTGCATTACCGCCAGACACCGGGCCTGCCCCGCGACGAGGCGGCGGTGGAGGCAGTGATCCGTTACCTTTTAGGCGATTGCGCCCCGTTGAGCGACCGCGCGCGCGCCTTCAAATCCGCGCTCGACACCGGCGATCTCTCGCAGGTCACCGCCCCGCGCGGCTATCGCCCGTTTCAGCCCGTCCCGCTCTGGCCCGATCTGCGCGAGCTGGTAGTGTCGGCCCGCGACGAGGTGGAAAGCCGCGGCACCGACGGCCCGCCCGAAGAAGGCTCTGAAAAGACTCACCGCGCGCGGCGTCGCAAGGCCGATCAGGCCGAGCGCCGCGACAGCCTTATCCTGCACAAGTTCGAGGCGATCCTCAGTTGGGCCGAGTTTCTCAACCTCAACCGCCGGGTCGATGACGACGATCCCGACAGCGCCAAAAAGGCCGCCGATGATCAGGATGAAATCGGGCTGGGGCAAATCTCCAAGGCCCCCGCGACGCGGCTCAAGCTGCATCTCGATCTCGCCCCCGAGGATGTGGATCGCGAACGCCTTTCTGGCGTGACCCTCTATCCCGAATGGGACGTGCGCAGTGGCGCCTACCTGCCCGATCATGTCCGCGTGCTCGACAGTCCGGCAGAGGCAGGCATCGGGGTGCCCTCGTTCCGCGCCGATCCGCGCGCGCAGCGGCGCATCCACCGGGTGCGGCAGCAATTCGAGGCGCTGCGCCCCGGGCGCGTCTCGATCCCCGGTCAGCTTGACGGCGACGATCTCGATATCGAGGCGGCGGTGCGCGCCCGCGTCGATATCCTCGCCAACGGATCGGGCAGCAACCGCATCTGGCGACAGAGCCGTCCGCAGGCACGCGACCTCGCGGTGTCGATCCTGCTCGACGTGTCGCGCTCGACCGAGAGCGCGGTGGGCGACCGCGCGGTGATCGACGTGGAGCGCGAGGCGCTGGCGGCGCTGGCCTGGGGGCTTGATGCTTGCGGTGACAGCTTTGCCATCAACGCGTTTTCCTCGCTCAAGCGCGATCGCGTCTACATCCAGACCTGCAAGGGGTTCGGTGAGCCGATGAGCGCGCTGGTCGAGGACCGCATCGGCGGCTTGCGTCCCGGTTTCTACACGCGGCTTGGCGCGGCGATCCGCCATGCCTCGGGTGGCCTCTCGGCGCAGGGCGGCAAGCGCCGCCTGCTGCTGGTCATTACCGATGGCAAGCCCAACGACCTCGATCATTACGAGGGCCGCCACGGCATCGAGGATACCGCGATGGCGGTGCGCGAGGCGCGGCGCGCGGGGCAGTCGGTCTTTGGCATCACCGTGGACCGGCAGGCTAAAAGCTGGTTTGCGCGGATGTTCGGGCAGGGCGGGTTTCACGTCATCGCCAACCCGGACCGGCTGACCGAGGCGCTGCCGCTCATCTACCGTGATCTGGTCGGGGCATGACCGACGCCTCAGTCTTCGACGAGTTGCCCGGCGACCTGATGATCTGGGTGCTGATCATCAGTGAGCTTCTGGTCTTCGGCGCGGGGCTCGCCGCCTTCATGGCGGTGCGCATCACCGATCCCGAGGGCTTTGGGCTGGCGCAGGACGCGCTCCATCGCACAAGTGCCGGGATCAACACGGTGGTGCTTGTCACCAGCGGCGCGCTTGCCGCCCTCGCCCTGCGTCTGCGCGAGGGCGCACGGCGCGGTGCCGCGCGTCTGGCGCTCATCGGCGCGGCCCTGCTTGGCGTGGTGTTTCTGGTCATCAAGGGGGCGGAATACGCAGGCAAGGCCGCCGAGGGGATCGGCTGGGACACGCACCCGTTCTTCACCTTCTACTACCTTCTCACCGGGTTTCACGCGGCGCATGTGGTGGCGGGCGTGATTGTGCTGCTCTTGGTCGCGTGGCAGGACGCCCCGCGCAATATCGAGGCGGGGGCGGCCTTCTGGCACATGGTCGATCTGGTCTGGGTGCTGTTGTTCCCGGTCATCTATCTGCTGAGGTGATCGCCATGCTGAACGATCCGCTCCTGCGCGCCTGGGCCGCGCTCATCGGCCTGAGCCTCGGGTCCACCCTGCTGGCGCTCGGGGTCTTGCCACCGGGCCTTACCGTGCTCTCGGGGGTGCTCATCCTTGCGCTCGCATGGCTCAAGGCGCGGGTGATCCTTGCGCGCTATCTCGGGCTGGCCGACGCCCCTTTCTGGCGGCGGGGGTTCGAGATGTCGCTCGCCGGGTTCTGCCTGCTCCTGCTCGGGCTCTACCTCGCGCCGGGTCTGGGCTAGGCCCGGAACGCCGCCGCGAAATTCTCGGGCAGGGCGAACTCGTCGAGCACCCGCGCCCGTCCCTCCGGCGACATCTTACGCGCTGTCCTCGCAACAATTTTCTCAAGCTTTTCAGCGTCCTGCGTCGGCGCGAAGGGGGCGAAATACCACTTGAGGAAAGTGAAACAGATCACGTCCTCGAGCGCCTGCACCTCCGCATCGCGTTTGATTTCCTCCTTGCGGATCATCTTTTCCGCGCGCGCGATCTCCTGTGCGTCATAGCCTGCATCGGCCATGATCCCACCCACCCGTGCCGCATGATGCGCGGCAAGCTGCGAACGCCACGCCAGATAGCCCGCGCGCCCCTCGGGAAAATCCTGCCGTTTGAGAACCCAACGCTCGATATGCTGGCCCCGCGCGGCGATTTGCAGCGGCTCGGACGCATCGGGAAAGAGTCGCGCCAACTCCGCCGTCATCCGCTCGCCGTAAAGCAGCGCGGCGGGCTGTCCCTCGCGCCGGTCCGGGTCGTGCCTGTTCGCGGCGTCGATCGCGGCTATGGCGTCGCGCAGGCGGCTCACAGCGCGCGGCCCCATGCATCCGCCGGATCCTGTTTGGCAAACTGGCTCAGGGCGTCCATGTCGTCAATCCGGGCATGATGGCGTGACATGTGCACACCAAACCCTTTGAGCTTGGCGAAGGCGCGCGACAGGCTTTCGGGTTTCATCCCCAGCCGCCCGGCGATCAACGCCTTGTCATAGGGCAATGTCACCACGCAGCTCCCGCTGTCGCAGGACGACAGCTTTATCAGAAAACCCGCCACCCGCTGCGCACCGGTCTGTGCCTTGATCTGTTCGACCTGCCCGACAAGATCGTGGAGGTGTTGAAAGGTCGCGGCGATCACCGCCAGCGCCACCTCGGGTTCGCGCTTGATGGTCGCAACCAGGCTGCGCGCCGGAAACTGGATCAAGAAACAGTCGGTCACGGCCTCCGCCGAGACCGGGTAGGGCCGCAACTGAAACGCGACCGCCTCGCCAAAGCTCTGACCGCGGGTAAAGACGTTCACCACCGCCTCGTTGCCGTTCGCGGCAACCCGGTAAAGCTTGACCCAACCCTCAAGCACAAGATGAATGACCTGCGCCTGCTCGCCCTGGAGAAAAATGGTCTCACCGCGCGAGAACTCGCGTTGCGACGCATCGGCCAGCAGCATCTCGGAGACGCCCTCTGGAAGAGACGCCAGCAAGAGCGACTTTTTCGCGATGTCATGACCCTGTGATTTCTTCATGAGATTCGCGTTGCCGCCCTTGATGGTCCGGCTTTCAGTCATAATCCAAAATAGCGGCGCGGTCCATTGTGGAGCCGCTGACGCTCCGCCACAATCGGTATTCACTCTGGGCACCATCGGCTATCGCGGCAATGGCACGCTCTGGTCCTCGAACACGGCCTCGGCCAGTCAGCGCGTCACCGGGCTTGCCCCCTTCGGCGCGGGCGACGTGGTGATGTTCGTGCTGGACCCGGCCAGTGCCAGCCTCTGGGTCGGGCGTGAACGGCGTCTGGCGCGACGATCCCGTGGCGGATGAGCCGACATGGAGCACAGGCGGCAGCACGGGCTTTCATCCCGTCGTGCAGGGCCGCGACGCGGGCGATGGCGGCACGCTGCGCGCGCTGCCCTCGCAGTTCAGCTATCCGGTCCCGCCCGGGGTGAAGGCGCTGGGCTTCGAGGAGCCGGATCTGTCGATCTATCAAACCCATGCCTTCCTCGAGATCGGATGGGACACGGGGCTTTGGGTCAGGACTCATAGCCAATAGATGACGGTAGCAGCGAGCGCGATGGCTGAGAGGAAGACTTTCGGGCAGCGATCATATCGGGTTGCGACGCGTCGCCAGTCCTTGAGCCTGCCGAACATGATCTCGATGCGGTTGCGGCGTTTGTAGCGACGTTTGTCATATTTCACGGGCGATTTGCGTTGTTTCGACCGGGAATGCAGGCGCGTATCCCTTTATCTTTCAACGCTTCTCTGAACCAGTCAGCATCGTAGCCGGATAGTGTCCCACAGCGTGGTGTAAGAACGCCGACCTTCGGAAAGGCCCTGGTCTGATCAGGACGCCACGGCGGGCAACCTGACGTTGGGATTGTCGTTCACGCGCGCGAGGGTTTCAAGGCTCATGTATCGGCGCGCGACCGTCCATTCGTCGTTGGTCTCGAGCATGATCGCCCCGACGAGCCGGATGATGGCCTCGTCGTTGGGGAGTGAGGCGGAAAAGAAAACAGCGTGGGGCGCTGTTTTCCCGCCGAACCCGACGACGTCGGTGCGGCGCTTGATCTCGCGGTTCACCCGTTCCAGCGGGTTCGTCGACGCGATCCGGGTCCAGTGCTCGCGCGGGAGTTCGCGCCGGTCCGCGAAGCGGCAAACTGTCCGGGGGACAGTTTGAGGCAGTGAGACGCGACCGTGGCCCCGGTGGGGCCGCGTAAGCGCGTCGAACGGGCGGAGCCCCATGCAGGCAAGAACATCGTCGCGCGAGGCGTCCATGAACGTGCCGAGCTTGTCCTGCTTTTCGCGCAAGGCGTCGGCGACGGTGTTCCATTGAGCTTCGGCCTCATCTGCGGGGCACGCCGCAGCTTTGGCCCGGCATAGCCGCCATCCGCGAACACATGGCGGAGTTTCGGAGTTTCGGGGCTTCGCGGCGGAGTCTGGTGAAGAGGTTTTCACACTCTGGCTGTCGATCACACCAGCTGTGGGCCGCACATCGCGTCCTGCCGCGAGGCGCGCGGCCGCGACCCGGTGGCGGTTGATCCCGGTCAGCAGGCCATCATCGCGCCAGCGGTGGAAATAATAGCGCACGGTCGAGACCGGCGGAAAGTCCTTTGGCAACAGCGACCAGGCGCACCCGGCGGCGGCAAGATACCGGATCGCGTCCCAGACCCGGCGCAGGTCAACCGTTCGCGGACGGCCCAGCCTGTTCGGGCCGAATAGAAGCAGGCCAACAATGGCCCATTCCGCGTCCGTCAAGTCGCCTGGATATCTGGTCGCCCTGCGCTTATGCTGTTGGTGGGTGAATTCGGTCCAGGCCATCGTGATCTCCGTTCAGCTTTGACACCCGAACAGACTCACAACCTGCGGAATTCACTCAACTCATTTCCGATCAGACTCTGAGAGCCGCTCGTGCGCGTTGTGGTCCTTCGTGAAACGGTTTAACCTTGAGCCAGTTTCCGGCGAGGGAGGGGCGCATGGCGTCGAGCAGCTTTGACATGATCGTGATCGGAGCCGGCCCGGGGGGCTATGTCGCCGCGATCCGGGCCGCGCAGCTTGGCCTCAACGTGGCCATTGTCGAGCGCGAGCACATGGGCGGTATCTGCCTCAACTGGGGCTGCATCCCGACCAAGGCGATGCTGCGCTCTGCGGAAGTGTTCCACCTGATGCACCGCGCCCGGGAATTCGGGCTGAGCGCCGAGGGGATCGGCTACGATCTCGACGCGGTTGTGAAACGTTCGCGCGGCGTGGCCAAGCAACTCAATTCCGGGGTCGGCCACCTGCTCAAGAAGAACAAGGTCACCGCGTTCATGGGCGAGGCGAGCCTGCCCGCCAAGGACCGCGTGCGCGTCAAGACCGACACCGGCACCGAGGAACTGGAGGCACCCAACATCGTGATCGCCACCGGTGCCCGCGCCCGCGAATTGCCGGGGCTGGAGGCCGATGGCGATCTCGTCTGGACCTACAAGCATGCGCTGGTACCGCCGCGAATGCCGGAAAAACTGCTGGTCATCGGCTCGGGTGCTATCGGGATCGAATTCGCGAGTTTCTACAACACGCTCGGGGCCGAGACGACCGTCGTCGAGGTGATGGACCGCATCCTGCCGGTCGAAGACGCCGAGATTTCCGCTTTCGCGAAAAAGGCGTTCACCAAGCAGGGCATGACCATCATGGAAAAGGCGATGGTCAAACAGCTTGATCGCGGCAAGGGCCGCGTGACGGCGCATATCGAGACCGGCGGCAAGGTCGAGAAACATGACTTCGACACGGTGATTTCCGCCGTCGGCATCGTCGGCAATACCGAAGGGCTGGGGCTGGAAGATCTCGGCGTGAAGGTCGAGAAAACCCATGTCGTGACCGATCCGCATTGCCGCACCGGCGTGGACGGGATTTATGCCATCGGCGATATCGCGGGCGCGCCGTGGCTGGCGCACAAGGCCAGCCACGAGGGCGTGATGGTGGCCGAGCTGATCGCGGGCGGGCATCCGCATCCCGTCCGCCCCGAGGCCATCGCCGGCTGCACCTATTGCCACCCGCAGATCGCCAGCGTGGGCCTGACCGAGGCGCAGGCCAAGGAGCAGGGCCACGAGATCAAGGTGGGTCGATTTCCCTTCATCGGCAACGGCAAGGCGATTGCCCTGGGTGAGTCGGAGGGCATGGTCAAGACCGTGTTCGACGCGAAAACCGGCGAGCTTCTGGGCGCGCATATGGTGGGTGCCGAGGTGACCGAGCTCATTCAAGGCTATGTCATCGGGCGCACGCTGGAGACCACCGAGGAAGACCTGATGAACACCGTCTTCCCGCATCCCACGCTCAGCGAAATGATGCACGAATCGGTGCTGGACGCCTATGGCCGGGTAATCCATATCTGAGGGCCAAAATCGTCCGGCACGGCCCGACGATCGCCTTATTCCGCTGACAGGACTTTGATGACGCGCCTCTATCTCGACCACAACGCCACCGTGCCGCTGCGCCCCGAGGCGCGTGAGGCGATGGTCGAGGCGATGGACTTGGCGGGCAACCCGTCGAGCGTTCATGCCGAAGGCCGCGCCGCCAAGGCGCTGGTCGAGCGGGCGCGCGCGCAGGTCGCGGCGGCGCTGGGGGCCGACGGGGCAGAGGTGATCTTTACCTCCGGCGCGACCGAGGCGGCGGCGCTGGCCTGTGCGGGGCGGGGCCTGAAGGGAGCCGCGATCGAGCACGACGCGGTGCGCGCCTGGATCACCGGGGATTTGCCGGTGGATGCAGCGGGCAAGGTCTCGGTGACGGACCCCGCGCGCTCCGTGCTGCAACTGGCCAATTCCGAGACCGGCGTGGTGCAGGACCTGCCCGAGGGCCTCGCGGTCAGCGACATGACCCAGGCCTTCGGCAAGCTGCCGGTGGCGTTCAACTGGACGGGCGTGGACATGGCGCTGGTTTCGGCGCACAAGCTGGGCGGGCCCAAGGGCGTGGGCGCGCTGGTGGTGCGGCGCGGACTTGACGTGACCGCGCAGTTGCGCGGCGGCGGGCAGGAGATGGGCCGCCGGGCGGGCACGGAGAACGTCATCGGCATCGCCGGTTTCGGCGCGGCGGCCGAGGTGGCGGCGGACGATGTGGCCAGGGGCGTCTGGGGCCGAGTCGAAAAACTTAGAAACATTCTAGAATCAACTATTGCAGAGATTTCAAAGGAGACTATTTTCGTTGGGCAAGGGGAGGCCCGCCTGCCGAACACCACATGCCTGGTCACACCGGGCTGGAAAGGCGAAACGCAGGTGATGGCGCTCGATCTGGCAGGGGTCGCCATATCTGCGGGCAGTGCCTGTTCGAGCGGCAAGGTCCGGGCGAGCGGCGTCTTGCAGGCGATGGGCTTTGACGCGGACACCGCCGGATCGGCGATCCGCGTGTCGCTCGGGACTGCGGCGACAGAGGGCGACATCATGCGCTTTGCCGAGACTTGGGCAAGGCTGTGGAACAGACATCGGGCCCGCTTGGCCTGAGCGACAGGAGAGAATGGCAATGGCGGCTTTGGATGAGATGCAGGTCAAGGACGGCGTCGATAGCGAGACGGTCGATACCGTGCGCGAGGTCGGCGGGGCCTACAAGCATGGCTGGAATACCGATATCGAGATGGACTATGCGCCGCTCGGTCTCAACGAGGACATCGTGCGCCTGATCTCTTCGAAGAACGAAGAACCCGAGTGGATGACCGACTGGCGCCTCGCCGCCTATCGCCGGTGGCTGGAGAAGAAAGAGCCCACATGGGCGATGGTCGATTACCCCAAGATCGACTTTCAGAAACAGTATTACTACGCGCGCCCCAAGTCGATGGAGGTCAAGCCCAAGTCATTGGACGATGTCGACCCCAAGCTGCTGGCGACCTATGAAAAGCTCGGGATTCCGCTCAAGGAACAGATGATCCTTGCCGGGATCGAAGGGGCCGAGGATGCGCCTGCCGAAGGCCGCAAGGTGGCCGTTGATGCGGTCTTTGACAGCGTCAGCGTTGGCACGACTTTTCAGGCGGAATTGCGCCGCGCGGGCGTGATCTTCTGCTCGATCTCCGAGGCGATCAAGGAGCATCCCGAGCTGGTGAAGAAATACCTCGGCAGCGTCGTGCCGGTCTCGGACAACTTCTATGCCACGCTCAACAGTGCTGTCTTCTCCGACGGGTCCTTCGTCTACGTGCCGCCGGGCGTGCGCTGCCCGATGGAGCTCAGCACCTATTTCCGCATCAATGCCGAGAATACCGGCCAGTTCGAGCGCACGCTCATCATCGCCGACAAGGGCAGTTTCGTGAGCTATCTCGAAGGCTGCACAGCCCCCCAGCGCGACGAGAGCCAGCTTCACGCCGCCGTCGTCGAGATCATCGTCGAGGAAGACGCCGAGGTGAAATATTCCACGGTGCAGAACTGGTATCCCGGCGACGAGGAGGGCCGAGGCGGCATCTACAATTTCGTCACCAAGCGCGCCGATTGCCGGGGCGACCGGGCGAAATGCATGTGGACGCAAGTGGAAACCGGCTCGGCGGTGACGTGGAAATACCCGTCCTGCATCCTGCGCGGCGACGAGTCTCAGGGCGAGTTCTACTCCATCGCGATCACCAACAACTGGCAACAGGCCGATACCGGCACCAAGATGATCCACCTGGGGAAAAACACCCGCTCGCGCATCGTCTCCAAGGGGATCAGCGCGGGCCACGCGCAGAACACCTACCGCGGCCTTGTGTCGATGCACCCCAAGGCAAAAGACAGCCGCAACTACACGCAATGCGACAGCCTGCTCATCGGCGATACCTGCGGCGCGCATACGGTGCCGTATATCGAGGTCAAGAACAACTCGAGCCGCGTCGAGCACGAGGCGACCACCTCCAAGGTGGATGACGATCAGCTTTTCTATTGCCGGAGCCGCGGCATGGACGAGGAAGAGGCGGTGGCGCTGGTGGTCAACGGCTTCTGCCGCGACGTGCTGCAGGCGCTGCCGATGGAATTCGCCATGGAGGCGCAGCAACTGGTGGCGATCTCGCTCGAAGGATCGGTGGGGTGATGACGGGGCAGGGGATCATCAAGGGGCCGCCGCGCCTTGCCATCGCGTGGCTCACCCGCTTTCCGCCGCGCCTGCGGCGGGAGGGGCGGCAGCTCGGGCTGTTGATCCTCGGGCATTTCATCATTTTCCTTCTGGCGCTCGGCCATGACGAGATCGTGGCGGAATGTGTGGCAAACGGGATGATCCCCGCCGCTCAGGCAGAACTGTTGGAGCTGGCGGTCGGTGCCTTGCTTTTCCTGTGCTGGAGCGCGCTGACCATCGCGATGGTGCGGATGATCGACCGGGCGCGCACCGATGCTCGGGGCTGAGATGACGCGGGCGGATGTGATCGCGCGGCCCGACCTGACGCTGCCAGAGGTCGAGGCCGCGCATTTGCGCGCGGCCTACGAGGATGCGCAGGCGATCCTCGAATACGGGTCTGGCGGTTCGACGGTTCTTGCTGCCGAGATGCCGGGCAAGCGGGTCTGGTCGGTCGAGAGCGACGAGGCGTGGGCCGCGATGATGCAAGGCTGGTTCGACGCGAACCCGCCCGCCGAGGGGACATCGGTCGAGGTCATCTGGGCCGATATCGGCCCGACGAAGGAATGGGGCCACCCGCAGGGCAAAGGTGCTTATCTGAGCTTTCCGCGCTATCCGCTGGGCGTGTGGGAGCGCGGCGATATCACCCCCGATCTGGTGCTGGTAGATGGCCGCTTTCGCACCGGCTGTGCGCTGGCGGCGGCGCTTTATACCAAGGGGCCGCTGCGCCTTCTCTTCGACGATTACGCGCCGCGCCCGCATTACCATCGGATCGAAGACTTCATCGGCGCGCCGCGCCGGATGATCGGGCGGATGGCCGAATTCGAGGTGGAGCCGATGACTCTGCCGCTGGAGCGTCTGAGCGACGCGATTGGAATGATGCTGCGACCGTAACGCCGCACGAGATGTTGAAAGGAAAAATCATGCTGGAAATCAAGAACCTGCACGTCGATCTTGAAGAAGAGGACAAGACCATCCTCAAGGGTGTCGACCTGACCGTCGAGGCGGGCACGGTCCACGCGATCATGGGGCCGAACGGCTCTGGCAAATCGACGCTGAGCTACGTGCTCTCGGGGCGCGACGGCTACAAGGTCACGAGCGGATCGGCCACGCTCGGCGGGCAGGATCTTCTGGGTATGGAGACCGAGGAGCGCGCTGCGGCAGGGCTGTTTCTGGCGTTTCAATACCCGGTGGAAATCCCCGGCGTGGGCAACATGACCTTTCTGCGCACCGCCGTGAACGCGCAGCGCAAGGCGCGCGGAGAGGATGAGATCAGCGCCGCCGATTTCCTCAAGCTTGTGCGCGAGAAGGCCAAGGCGCTCGAGATCGACGCCGACATGCTCAAGCGCCCGGTCAATGTGGGCTTTTCCGGCGGCGAGAAGAAGCGCAATGAAATCCTGCAAATGGCGATGCTCGAGCCGAAGATGTGCATCCTCGACGAGACCGACTCCGGCCTCGACGTGGACGCGATGAAGCTGGTGGCAAAGGGCGTGAACGCACTGCGCGACGAGGGTCGTTCTTTCCTCGTCATCACCCATTACCAGCGGCTTCTGGATCACATCGTGCCGGACGTGGTGCACATCATGTCCGACGGGCGCATCATCAAGTCGGGCGGGCCGGAACTGGCGCTCGAGGTCGAGAAGAACGGCTATGCCGATCTCAAGGCGGAGGTGGCGTGATGGCGGCGACACCGCAAAGAACAGATCACGCGGGCGACCGGCTCGACACGTTGCGCCTGCCCGAGGGCGGCGCGTGGATCACCACGGCGCGCGAGGCGGCGCTGGCGCGGCTGCGGGGGATGGGCCTGCCGCAGCGGCGCGATGAGTATTGGAAATTCACCCGCCCCGACAGCCTGACGCAAGCAGAGGCACCGCACGCGGCGCTGTTCGATGCCGGCGACGAGCCGGAAATGTTCGGCGACACCGACCGCCTGCGCCTCGTCTTTGTCGATGGCGTGTTCGATGCGGCGGCGAGCGATGATCCGGAAATGTCCGGCGTGCGGATCGAGCGGCTGGCGGATGTCGCGGCGCAGGATCTGCACTGGGCGCGCGACCTCTATGGTGCGCTCGAGGAGCGGGGGCAGTCGCCGGTGCCGCGGCCGCTCGCGGCGCTCAACACCGCGCAGGCCGGCGATGGCGTGCTGATCCACGTCACCGGGCAGGCAGAAAAGCCGCTCAACCTCGTCTATGTCCACAATTCGGAAACCTCCGATGCGGCGCTTCACCATGTCGTGCGGCTCGACGAAGGTGCCGCGCTCACCGTGCTGGAAAACGGCCCGGCGGCGGCGCGGTTCAACATGGTGATGGAGGTGGACGTGGCCGATGGCGCGCAGTTCCACCATGTCCGCGTGCAGGGGCGCGACCACGAGCGGCGCGCGGCCACGCATATCTTTGCCCGGCTGGGCCGCGAGAGCGCGTTCAAATCCTTTACCATGACCGCCAATGGCGTGATGACGCGCAACGAATGCGTGATCGAGCTGACCGGCGACGATGCCAGCGCCCATGTCGCGGGGGCGGCGATGGGCGACGGCGATTTTCACGGCGATGACACCGTGTTCGTCACCCACGACGCCGAGCGCTGCGAAAGCCGCCAGGTGTTCAAGAAGGTGCTGCGCAACGGGGCCACGGGCGTGTTCCAGGGCAAGATCCTTGTCAAGTCCGGCGCGCAGAAGACCGATGGCTACCAGATCAGCCAGGCGCTTTTGCTCGATGATGACAGCCAGTTTCTTGCCAAGCCGGAGCTGGAAATCTACGCCGATGACGTGGTCTGTTCGCACGGTGCCACCTCCGGCGCGATCGACGAGGACGCGCTTTATTACCTGCGCTCGCGCGGGATACCCAGGCCTTTGGCCACAGACCTCATGGTGCTGTCGTTCCTCGCTCAAGCGGTGGAGGAAATTGCCGATGAGGGCCTGCGCGACGAGATCACGGCGCGCCTCGCGGGCTGGCTGGAGCGGCGGCGCGGCTGATGCCGGTCACGCGCGACATCGTCGCCACCTATCGCGGGCCGCGCCGGGTGGTGCGGCGGCTGCTGGGTATGGGGCCGCGCGAGGATCGTGCGCTTGCGATGCTGATTGCCGCCTGCGTTGTGGTGTTCGTCGCGCAATGGCCGCGTTTGGCGCGCGAGGCGCATCTGTCGGGCGACGCGCTCAATCCGCTCTTGGGCGGCGCGCTCTTGGCCTGGGTGTTCATCGCGCCATTGATGCTTTACGCGCTGGCGCTGCTCAGCCACGGGGTGGCGCGGCTCATCGGCGGGCGCGGCACGGCCTATGGCGCGCGACTTGCGCTCTTCTGGGCGTTCCTCGCGGCCAGCCCGCTGATCCTCTTGCACGGTCTGGTGGCTGGTTTCATCGGGCCGGGGCCGGGATTGCAAGGCGTGGGGCTGATCTGGTGTGGTGTTTTCCTCTGGTTCTGGATATCCGGGCTGAGAGAGGCGGAATGGAGCGGGTGATGACAGGCGAAGCGTTCTGGTCGCTGGTGCGGCAGACACTGTTCGAGCCGCGCGAGGCGGCGCGCGTGCTGATGGCGATGCGCCTGCCGCAGGAGGTTCTCTGGCAGGCGCTCGCGTTGATGTCGGTCCTCTACACGATCGTTTACACGCTGTCTCTGCGTATGACGGGGCCTGTCGACGCCTCGGAAATGCTCATGCCGGCCGTGTTTCAGGCACCGGTGATCCTCGCGCTTGCCCTCTTCGGCGGGCTCGCGCTGACCGTGATCGCGGTGCGCGCCATCGGTCAGGCGATTGGCGGCACGGGAGAGACGGCCGATGTGCTCGTCCTGATAACCTGGCTTCAGGTGCTGCGCCTGATGGTGCAGGTGGGTGTTCTTGTGCTCGCACTCGGGTCGCCGCCGCTGGCGGGAATGGCGGCTATTGTCGTGGCTGTATGGGGGCTTTACATTTTCATAAACTTCGTCGACGCCGCCCACGGGTTCGAAAACCGGCTCAAGGCATTCGGCGCGATCATCTTATCCGTGTTCGCGATGGTCATGGGCCTCAGCGCCATACTCAGCCTCGCGGGCATCGTGCTGACCGGGGGGCAATGACATGTTCGACGTCGAAAAAATCCGCGCGGATTTCCCGATCCTGTCGCGCGAGGTGAACGGCAGGCCGCTGGTCTATCTCGACAACGGGGCAAGCGCGCAGAAGCCGCAGGCGGTGATCGACGCGGTCACCACCGCCTATGCCCACGAATACGCCAACGTGCACCGTGGCCTGCACTACCTCAGCAACCTCGCCACCGAGAAATACGAGGCCGTGCGCGGCACCGTCGCGCGCTTTCTCGGCGTCGCCGACGAGCGGCAGATCGTGCTCAATTCCGGCACCACCGAGGGGATCAACATGGTCGCCTATGGCTGGGCCATGCCGCGGATGGAGGCCGGCGACGAGATCGTGCTGTCGGTGATGGAGCATCACGCCAACATCGTGCCGTGGCATTTCCTGCGCGAGCGGCAAGGCGTTGTGCTCAAATGGGTGGATGTCGATTCGCGCGGATATCTCGATCCGCAAAAGGTGATCGACGCCATCGGCCCGAAAACGAAACTCGTGGCAATAACGCATCTTTCCAACGTCTTGGGAACCAAAGTTGATGTGAAATCCATCTGCGAGGGGGCCCGTGCCAAGGGTGTGCCGGTGCTGGTGGACGGCTCTCAATCGGCGGTGCATATGCCGGTGAATGTGGATGACCTGGGCTGCGATTTCTACGCCATCACCGGCCACAAGCTCTATGGTCCCTCCGGCTCTGGCGCAATCTTTGTCAAGCGCGAGCGGCTCGCCGAGATGCGCCCCTTCATGGGCGGCGGCGACATGATCCGCGAGGTCAGCAAGGACGCTGTGATTTATAACGATCCGCCGATGAAGTTCGAGGCGGGCACGCCGGGGATCGTGCAGACCATCGGCCTTGGCGTGGCGCTCGACTACATGATGGGCGTCGGCATGGACGAGATCGCCGCCCACGAGGCCGATATCGCGGCCTACGCGATGCAACGCCTTTCGGGGCTCAACTGGCTCAGTGTCCAGGGCACGGCGGAGGGCAAGGCCGCGATCTTCTCGTTCACCATGAACGGCGCGGCGCACGCGCATGACATCTCGACCATCCTCGACAAGAAGGGCGTCGCCGTGCGCGCAGGCCACCACTGCGCCGGGCCGCTGATGGATCACCTCGGCGTCACCGCCACCTGCCGGGCGTCCTTTGCCATGTATAACACCCGCGCCGAGGTCGATGCGCTGATCGAGGCGCTGGAGCTGGCCCACGAGCTTTTCGGCTGAATTTGCGATTGCGGGGCCGGGCGCGCGCGTCTATACCTCACGCAAGATGCACCCGTAGCTCAGCTGGATAGAGCGCCGCCCTCCGAAGGCGGAGGCCATAGGTTCGAATCCTATCGGGTGCACCATATCTCCTGATAGGGAACCCCTGAAAAACCGTCGGCTTTTGGCCTGATCTGGTAGTCTTGCGGTGAGCCTGAGAGGAGCCGCGCCGATGCCGAAGCAGCCCGCCATTCCCGGCCTGACACATGCGATGAAGAAGAAGCGGACGCGGCGGGAGCTGTTTCTCGCGGAGATGGACGCGGTGGTGCCCCGGCACCGGCTGCTCGGGCTGATCGCGCCGCACTATCCCAGGACCGGGGCGAAGGGCGGTCGCCCACCGATGCCGCTTGAGACGATGTTGCGGGTCTATTTCCTCCAGAACTGGTATGCGCTCAGCGATCCGTATGTCAGCGCCGAGCGCGAGGCTGCGTTCAGCAAAGGGGGCAAGGTCTGGGGCGTGATGCGCAAGGCACCCAAGGGCGGCAAGCTCCATCCCGTCGACGAAGACATCAACCGCATCATCGCCATGGTTCGTGCAAGGGTCGAGCATCCCTTCCGCGTGGTGAAGCGCCAGTTCGGCTACGTGAAGACCCGCTACCGGGGCTTGGCCAAGAACCGGGCCCAGCTCTTCACGCTGTTCGCCCTCGGCAACCTGTTCCTGATGCGACGAAAGCTGATGGCATGAGGCGGAGTCTGCCCAAAATCCGCCGAACCGCCGAAACGGCGGCCCTGAACCCGGGAAATCGGCCCAAAATGACCTGTATTGCGCTCTGGGAACCCGTCAGGCTGCCAAATCGGCGCAGCCGAAGCCGTTGATCAGACGTTCCTTATTAATGCTATGATACCAACGGGCCTATCATTTGACCGCTTTGGCGTAGTCACGGGTTGTGATGGATCTGACGGCCTCGATGTCGCCCGCGAAGAAGTTCCAGGCGTCGCAGCATCGCGCCACGATCTCCGCGTCGGCCTCAAAAACGGAGATGGCGAGGCGGTTGGCGCGCAGACAGGCCCAGACGTTCTCGATGGGAGTGAGTTCCGGAGCATAGGGTGGAAGCAAGAGGAGGGTGATGTTTTCCGGGATGCACAGGGCCTTCGAGCCATGCCAGCCGGCACCGTCGAGCACGAGAATGGCGTGCGCGCCCTCGGCGACGGTCTTTGAGATTTCGACGAGATGGGCGTTCATGGCCTGCGCGTCGGCATGGGGCATGACCAGCGCGGCGGTCGTCCCGCGCTCGGGGCAGACGGCACCGAAGGCGAGGCATTGTCCGCCATTGGTCCGAGGAGTTGCCAGCGATGGCGCCACCGGTTCAAGCCCGCTGGCGACGGCGAGCGGCCCATTTGTAGCGGGTATCGCGCGGGGCGCTACGCCGGGGGCTCCGCGCGCGGCCTCTTACACCAACCGTTGGGACACTGCCTTCGGCAAAGGTGCTGACATGATCCATCTCAAAAACGGAGATGGCGAGGCGGTTGGCGCGCAGACAGGCCCAGACGTTCTCGATGGGAGTGAGTTCCGGAGCATAGGGTGGAAGCAAGAGGAGGGTGATGTTTTCCGGGATGCACAGGGCCTTCGAGCCATGCCAGCCGGCACCGTCGAGCACGAGAATGGCGTGCGCGCCCTCGGCGACGGTCTTTGAGATTTCGACGAGATGGGCGTTCATGGCCTGCGCGTCGGCATGGGGCATGACCAGCGCGGCGGTCGCCCCGCGCTCGGGGCAGACGGCACCGAAGGCGAGGCATTGTCCGCCATTGGTCCGAGGAGTTGCCAGCGATGGCGCCACCGGTTCAAGCCCGCTGGCGACGGCGAGCGGCCCATTTGTAGCGGGTATCGCGCGGGGCGCTACGCCGGGGGCTCCGCGCGCGGCCTCTTACACCAACCGTTGGGACACTGCCTTCGGCAAAGGTGCTGACATGATCCATCCTCCCAAACAGCATGAATCACAAACCAAACACCGTGGGAATCCCCCGATTCACGTTTTTTCCGAAATGCTTTAGATGCTGGCGTAGTCGCGAAAAATCGGGGCCGGGGCCGGTTTCGGGCGCTGCGCGTCTCGGGGCGGGCGTGGAGGGCCGCTGCGGGTGGTTTCTTGCTCGGTCATCTGCCTCATCCTTGGGGTTGGGCAGAGCGACCGGGGCCGCCCCTGCCATATGCTGTTTCACAAGGAAAACACAGGTTTGGGGCGTGGCCTTGCCGGAAAAGCGGCCTTGAGGTGGCGGCTCAGCCGGTCATGTCATCCACCACCGTCACCCCCGTGCCGGTATAGCCGTCCATCTCCGCGAGCGCCGCGTCGAGACCCGATAGGCCGATGCGGCGGGTCACGAGGCGGGCGGGATCAAACCGACCGGCGGCGATCATGCCCATCAGCGCGGCAAAGCGGTGCGCGCCGATGCCACGGGTGCCGTGCAGCGTGATCTGTCGGGCATAGACCAGCTCGAGCAGCGGCAGATCGGGCGTAGCGTGATCCCCCAGGGGCATCCCGATCTGAACGTGACGGCCCATCTTGCGCAGGCTTTTCAATGAGTTGTGAAACGTCGCGGTGATCCCCAGCGCATCGAGCGAGACATGCGCGCCGCCGCCGGTCAGGTCGCGCACCGCCGCGCCCACGTCATCGGTGCTGCGCGCGTCGAGCGTCGCCGTCGCCCCGAGGTCGCGGGCGATGGCCAGCGCCTCTGGGGCGATGTCGATGGCCAGCACCCGTGCGCCGAGCGCCGCGCCGATCATCACCGCCGAGAGGCCCACCCCGCCGCAACCATGCACCGCCAGCCATTCGCCCGGTTGCAGGCGCGCGCGATCCGCCACCGCGCGAAACGCGGTGGTGACGCGGCAGCCCATGCCGGCGGCGGCGGCGTAATCCATCGTATCGGGCAGCGCGCACGAGGTTGAAATCGGCGCGCGGGATGGCGATGCGCTCGGCAAATGCCCCCCACTGGGTAAAACCGATCACCTGCTGGTGGTCGCAGATAGTTGGCTCGCCGCCGCGACACTCGGGGCAGGTGCCGCAGCCGAGGATGAACGGCGCGGTCACGCGGTCGCCGGGATGAACCGCGTGGCATTCGGGGCCGGTCTCGATCACGTCGCCCGCGAACTCATGGCCCATGACATGGGGCAGCGCGACATCCGGGTCGGCCCCTTTCCACGCGTGGTGATCCGAGCGGCAGACGCCGCAGGCGCGCACCGCGATCACCGCGCCGTCGCGCGGGCAGGCGGGGTCGGGCAGGTCGGTGATCTCGACAGGGGTGTCGAAGCGGGAGAGAAGGGCGGCACGCATGGCGGGAACCTGTCGGTTGGGCGCGTCAACCGCGCGGATCGAGGAGCTTGGCGAGGATGCGGTTGCGGGTGATCTGGCCGAGGAGGTGACCGTTCTCGGCGACGCCAACGGGGGTGTCGTGGCCCTGCACGGCCTCCATCACCGCCTGGATGGTGGCATCGGGGGGCACGGTCGTCTCCGGCGTGCCCTTCGCCTCCTCCATCACGTCGCGGGCGCAGAGCACGCCCAGCGGGTTCATATGGGCCACGAAATCGGCCACATAGCCGGTGGCGGGGTTGGTGAAAATCTCTTGCGGGGTGCCGCATTGCACGATGCGCCCGCCCTCCATGATGGCGATGCGGTCGCCCAGCTTGAACGCCTCGTCGAGGTCGTGGCTGACGAAGATGATCGTGCGTCCGAGTTTCTTCTGCAGATCAATGAGTTCGTCCTGCAAATGCGTGCGGATGAGCGGGTCGAGCGCCGAGAACGGCTCGTCCATCAACAGGATCGGCGCGTCGGTGGCAAAGGCACGGGCGAGCCCGACGCGCTGCTGCATCCCGCCGGACAATTCGCCGACGCGGCGGGTGGCCCAATCCGACAGGCCGACGAGGGCAAGTTGATCCGCAACTCGTCGCGCGCGCTCGGTTTTCGGGATGCCCGCGAGTTCGAGGCCGAGGCCGACATTCTCGGCCACCGTGCGCCACGGCAACAGGCCGAATTGCTGGAACACCATCGCGATGAGGCGCTGGCGCAGGCTGCGGAGCGTGGCGGCGTCGGCATGGGTGACATCGACCATGCCCTCGCCGTCATGCACCTCGACCTTGCCGCGCGCGACCGGGTTGAGGCCGTTCACGGCGCGCAGGAGCGTGGATTTGCCCGAGCCCGACAGGCCCATCAGCACGAGGATCTCGCCGGGGGCGACGTCGAGAGTGCACTCATGCACGCCGAGGACCTGGCCGGTCGCCTGCTCGATTTCGGCGCGCGACTGCCCTGCATCCATCAGCGGCAGCGCGGTCTGCGGCGCGTCGCCGAAGACGATGGAGACGCGGTCGAAGCGGACGGCTGTGGCGCTCATTTCCGCCCCTCCATGCGCAGCATCCGGTCGAGCACGATGGCCACGACCACGATCATCAGCCCCGACTCGAACCCCAGCGAGATGTTGACCGTGTTGATCGCGCGCAGCACCGGCACGCCGAGCCCGTCCGCGCCCACCAGCGCGCCGATCACCACCATCGACAGCGACAGCATGATGGTCTGGTTCAGCCCCGCCATGATCTGCGGCAGGGCGTAGGGCAGTTCGACCTTCCACAGGGTCTGGCCCGGGGTCGCCCCGAACGCCTGCGCCGCCTCCAGAAGAGGCTGCGGCGTGTTGGAGATGCCCAGATGGGTGAGGCGGATGGGGGCGGGGACCACGAAGATAACCGTGGCGATCAGCCCCGGCACCATGCCGATGCCGAAGAACACGATAGCCGGGATCAGGTAGACGAAGGGCGGCAGCGTCTGCATGAGGTCGAGCACCGGGCGCATCCAGTCGTAGAGACGCGGACGGTGCGCTGCGGCGATGCCGATGGGCACGCCGATGGCCATGCAGAAGATGCACGACGAGAGCACCAGCGTGAGGCTCTCGGTGGTCTCTTCCCAGTAATCCTGGTTGAGGATGAAGAGAAAACCGAGGGCGACGAAGAGGCAGGTCTTCCAGTTGCGCTGCAACGCCCATGTGAGGCCGACGAAGACGGCGATGATCACGAGCGGGTGCGGGGTTTGCAGCACCCAGAGGAAGGCGTCGATCAGCGTTTCCATGAGGAGGGAGAGCGCGTCGAAGAACCCGGCGGCGTTATCTTGCAGCCAGAGAAAGAAATCCTCGGCCCATTTCCCCACGGGAATCTTGTGATCGCTCAACCACTCCATCAAAAAGCCTCGACTATTGAATTTTGGAAAGAACGATAGATGCGCCGCCCGGGGCAGGGCCGGGCGGCGCGGGGAACGCTATCACAGCCCAAGCTCACCCTTGACCGCCGCCATCGCGTCGCCGCCGTCCTGCGTGGTCACGCCGTCGAGCCAGCCATCCAGAACGCCCGGGTTGGACTGAAGCCACGCGGTCGCCGCGTCCTCGGGGTCGGTGCCGTCATCGAGGATCGCGGCCATGATCTCGTTTTCCATGGCCAGCGTGAATTCGAGGTTCTGCAAGAGCTTGCCCACATTCGGGCACTCCGCGACATAGCCCGCGCGGGTGTTGGTCAGCACCGTGGCACCGCCCAGATCGGGGCCGAACCAGTCGTCGCCACCGGTCAGGTAGGTCATGTCGTGATTGGCGTTCATCGGGTGCGGCTCCCAGCCGAGGAAGACGATCGGCTCGTCGCGGCGGTCGGCGCGGCTCACCTGCGCGAGCATCCCCTGCTCGGAGCTTTCCTTGACGTCGAAGCCCCCAAGGCCGAACGCATCCGCCTCGATCATTTCGAGGATCAGGCGGTTGCCGTCATTGCCTGGCTCGATGCCGTAGATCGTCTCGTCGAGCACGTCGGCATGATCGGCGATGGTTCCGAAGGAGGTGATCCCCAGCGCCGCCCCGGCGGCATTGGTGGCGAGCGTGTATTTCGCGCCGGTCAGATTGGCGCGCACCGTGTCCACGGTGCCGGCCTCGCGGTAGGGGGCGATATCGGCCTCCATCGTCGGCATCCAGTTGCCCAGGAACACGTCGATATCGCCCGCCGCCATCGAGGTATAGGTGACCGGCACCGACAGGACCTTGATGTCGGTGTCATAGCCCAACGCCTCGAGCACCACGGTGGTGGCGGCGGTGGTGGCGGTGATGTCGGTCCAGCCCACGTCGGAAAACGTGACGCTCTCGCAATTGGCAAGCGCGGGGCCCGCAGCGGTGGCGAGCGCGAGGGCGGAAAGGGTTGTCTTGAGGGTCATCTGGCTCTCCCGTTATCGGTTGTCCGGGCGCTGTCGCCCGTTTGGCCAAAGGCCCGGAGGGCGCTGCCCCCCGGACCCCGGCGTGTGATCATCTGGTCAGTGGCGATCAGGCCATCCACCACCGCTCGATGAAGCGCATCCCGTCGACGTCCCAGTTCGATCCCATCACGTCGGAATGGGCGACCTTGGTGGAGTTGCCGAAGACGTAATTGGCAAACATCGGGATGATGACGCCGCCATCGTTGCTCACGAGTGCCTGCATCTCGTAATACATCTCGCGGCGCTTGGCCTCGTCGAGCTCGGAACGGGCCTTGACCAGCAGCTCCTCGAAGCGGTCGTTGCACCAGAAGCTGTCGTTCCACGCCGCCCCGCATTTGTAGGCGGTGGAGAACATCTGGTCCTCGACCGACCGGCCCGACCAGTAGACGGCGGCGAAGTCCCTCTTCATCCACACGTCCGACCAGTAGCCGTCATTGGGCTCGCGCGAGGGGGTGAGCGTGATCCCCGCCTGCGCCGCCGAGGACTGATAGAGCACAGGCGGCATCCACCGCGCCGACAAAGGCCGCGTCGGCCGCCGAAAGCTTGACCTCGAGGCTGTCGAGACCGGCCTTCTTGAGGTAGTGGCGCGCCTTGTCCGGGTCAAAGCTCTTCTGCTCCAGCTCGGCATTGTAAAAGCGCTGGCCCTGCCCGATGGGATGGTCGTTGCCGATAGAGCCGTAGCCGAACAGGATCTTCTTCACCAGCTCCTCGCGGTTGACGGCGTGTTTCAGCGCCAGCCGCACGTTGACGTCGCTATAGGGGGCCTCGCGGGTGTCCATCGCGAATGTATAGTGCTGGGTTCCCGCGACCGAGTTGATCTGGATGTCGGGGTTGCGTGCCAGCAGGTCCACGGTCTTGAGATCGAGCCGGTCGGCCATGTCCACGTCGCCCGAGACGAGCGCGGTGGTGCGGGCGTTCTGATCGACGATGGCGATGATCTCGGCGCTGTCGAACCACGCCACGTCGTCGCGCCAGTGGTTGGGGTTGCGCTCGAGCGAGCAGGAAACACCGGCATTGAAATCCTTGAGCACGTAGCTGCCGCAACCATCACCGGATTTCCAGTCGATGCTGTCGCCCTCGGCGGGGCAGATCACCAGGTGATAGTCGCCGAGGATGAACGGAAAGTCGGCATTGCCGCCATCGAGGGTGAACACAACCGTATCATCGCCTTCGGTAGTGATGCCCTTGATCGGGGCGACGATGGGCCCGGCGGCAGAGGTGCTGTCTTCGCCCCGGTGGAAATTGATCGAGTTGACCACGTCCCCGACGGTCAGGGCCTTGCCTGAATGAAAGGTGACACCTTTGCGCAGCTTGAAGCGCCAGACCGAGGCATCGGCGGAGGCTTCCCAGCTTTCGGCCAGTTCGGGGATGAGCGTGCCATCGGCGGCCACTTCGGTCAGGCGGCCGTGGACCGCAAAGCCCAGCGCGGTCATGAAGCTGTTGGAATAGGTGCCCGGATTGAGCGAGTCGGTGGTCTGCCCGTGGCCGATCGCGGCGCGCAGGTGCCCCCCGCGCGAGGGCGCTGCGCGGGCGCTGAGCGGCATGGAAGCGGCGAGCGCCGCGCCTGCGGTGGTGGCCATGAAGCCGCGGCGATTCATGCCGCCGGTGGTGATGCGTGTCATGTGGTCTCTCCTGTTCAGGTTATGTCGGACCGGCCTCGCGGATCGCGGGCGGTCATCCTTATGTGTCGAAGGCTAATATGACGCTGGTGTGAAATACAACGTCATTCTCGCGAAGGTATCCCGGTGCTCCTCTTCCCAGTTTATCGATTGACGAGTTGATTAAACACGCTTACGCCGGCATGGCAAGATCACCCCAAGAGGCGTTACATGCCCAGGATCGGAATGGAGCCCCTTCGGCGCGGCGCGCTCGTGGAGGCCACGATTAACGAGATCGGCGCGCGCGGTGCGCTCGACGTGACGGTGGCGCAGATCGCCCGGCGCGCAGGCATGTCGAGCGCGCTCGCGCATCACTATTTCGGCTCCAAGGAGGCGATGTTCGCCGCCGCCATGCGCCACGTGCTGTCGCTCTACGCCGCCGAGGTGCGCGGCGCGCTGAGCATGGCCGCGACCCCGCGCCAGCGCCTCGAGGCGATCATCCGCGCGAGTTTCACGCCGTCGCAGTTCCGCCCCGAGATGGTCGCGGCCTGGCTCAATTTCTACGTGCAGGCGCAGCGCTCGGACATGGCGCGCCGCCTGTTGCACGTCTATCAGCGGCGGCTGCGCTCGAACCTGCATCATGCGTTCCGGCAGGTTGCCCCCGATGACGCCCGCACCCTGACGCGCGGCCTCGCGGCGATGATCGACGGGCTCTACCTGCGCCAGGCGCTCGGCGAGCGGGCATCGCGCCCGAAAGCGCCATCGCTGTTCTGCTGCATTACCTCGACACCAGCCTGTCCGCGCCGCGCGAAGGGAGGGCCTGATGGCTTCATCTTGCCAAAAATACTCAAGAGTCGCCGCCCGCTTTGAAAGGCAACGCTGATGGAGGCCGATTACGTCATCGTCGGCGCGGGCAGCGCGGGTTGCGCCATGGCCTATCGCCTTTCGGCGGCCGGAAAATCCGTGCTGGTGATCGAGCATGGCGGCACCGATGCGGGCCCCTTCATCCAGATGCCCGGCGCGCTCAGCTACCCGATGAACATGAAGCGTTACGACTGGGGCTACCAAACCGAACCCGAGCCGCATCTGGGGGGCCGCCGCCTGGCCTGTCCGCGCGGCAAGGTGATCGGCGGGTCGTCGTCGATCAACGGCATGGTCTATGTGCGCGGCCATGCGCGCGACTACGACCACTGGCGCGATCAGGGCTGCGACGGCTGGGGCTATGCCGACGTGCTGCCGTATTTCAAGCGGATGGAGGCGTGGGACGATGGCGGCCACGGCGGCGATCCGTCATGGCGCGGGCAGGATGGCCCGCTCCACGTCACCCGCGGACGGATGGCAAACCCGCTGGTGCGGGCCTTCATCGAGGCGGGGGTGCAGGCCGGATACCAGGCGACCGACGACTATAACGGGGAAAAGCAGGAGGGCTTCGGCCCGTTCGAGATGACGGTCTTCAAGGGGCAGCGCTGGTCGGCGGCCAATGCCTATCTCAAACCGGCGCTGCGGCGGGACAATTGCGATCTGCTGCGTGGTCTGGTGCAGCGTGTCATCATCGAGGAGGGGCGCGCCACCGGCGTCGAGGTGCTGCGCAAGGGACAAAAAGAGGTGGTGCGCGCGCGCGCCGAGGTGATCCTCGCCGCCTCCTCGATCAACTCGCCCAAGCTGTTGATGCTGTCGAGGAATTGGCCCCGCCGCCCATCTCGCGGAGCACGGCATCGAGCTGGTGGCCGACCGCCCCGGCGTGGGGGCCAACCTTCAGGACCACCTGGAGCTTTACATCCAGATGGCGGCGAGCCAGCCGGTGAGCCTCTACAAATACTGGAACCTCGTCGGCAAGGGCTGGGTCGGGCTGCGCTGGCTGCTGGGGCGAAAGGGGCCGGGGGCCTCGAACCAGTTCGAAAGCTGCGGCTTCATCCGCTCCCGCGCGGGCGTCGACTATCCCGATATCCAGTTCCATTTCCTGCCCATCGCCGTGCGCTACGACGGGCAGGCCGTGGCCGAGGGGCACGGCTTCCAGGCCCATGTCGGCCCGATGCGCAGCGAATCGCGCGGGGCTGTTACCCTGCGCAGCAGCGATCCCGCCGACGATCCGGTCATCCGCTTCAACTACATGAGCGCGACAAGCGACTGGGTGGATTTCCGCCGCTGCATCCGGCTCACCCGCGAGATTTTCGCGCAGGACGCTTTCGCGCCCTATCGCAAACACGAGATTCAGCCGGGACCGCAGGCGCAAAGCGATGATGCGCTTGACGACTTCATCCGCGAGCATGTCGAGAGCGCCTATCACCCCTGCGGCACCTGCAGGATGGGCCGCACGGATGATCCCGGAGCGGTGGTCGACGCGCAAGGTCGCGTGATCGGGGTGGACGGCCTGCGCGTGGCCGATTCGAGCCTCTTTCCGCGCATCACCAACGGCAACCTCAACGCGCCTTCGATCATGACCGGCGAAAAGATCGCCGACGCGGTGCTGGGCCGGTCCCTGCCGCCGGAGAATGCCGCAGCCTGGCTGCATCCCGACTGGAAACATGCGCAGAGATAGCGCGCATTAACCTTTTGTTCACGGTTCGTATTGAAAGCCGCCGCTGCTTCCCGCATTAGGGGAACATGTTAAGGATTTCTTTACTTAGCGTTCTTATCCTGTTCCCTGTCGTGGCGATGGCGCAGGGGTTTGGCGGGCCGGTGCGCGTGATCGACGGCGACACGCTCGACGTGGGCGGCACACGGGTGCGCCTGCACGGGATCGACGCGCCGGAACTGGGGCAGACCTGCACCAACCCGGACGGCGCGGTGTGGCGAGTGCGGCACATGGGTGGCCCAACAGGTGCGCGCGCGGATCGGCGGGCGCACGGCGCGCTGCGAGACGGTGGAGACCGACCGCTATGGTCGCACCGTGGCCACCTGCGCGGTGGCGCGGCAGGACGTGGGGCGGATGCTGGTTACCGAGGGGCTGGCGCTCGCCTATCGCAAGTATTCGATGGCCTACGACCTCGACGAAAAGCGCGCCGTCATATCGGGGCGCGGTCTGCACGCGCACCGATTCGACCGGCCCGCCGACCATCGCAGCGCCATGCGCAAGGAGCGCGCGGCGCAGACCGCCGCGCCCGATCCGGCCTGCGCGATCAAGGGCAATATCAGCCGCTCGGGCACGCGTATCCACCACCTGCCCGGTCAGGCCGATTACGCGCGCACGGTGATCCGCCCCGAACAGGGCGAGCGCTGGTTCTGCTCGGAGGCCGGGGCGCGCGCGGCGGGCTGGCGGCGCGCCCGGCGTTGATTTCTATCGCAAACCGCGTTTCTTCCTGGCGAAAATACTCATATCCCGTCGCAGCTCATGCGTGCCCGTGGTTTGATCCGCGTCAAGGTTCCGGGTAAGGCAAACCCCTAGGATGAATCGGACCGCAAACCACGAGGAGACGCGCGATGTCACACACCCCCCACGAGCTTCACGAGGAATTTCCCGAATTCGAGGAGAAGATCACCGAGTTGAAACAGTCGGATGCCCATTTCGCACGGCTCGCCGAAGAGTATCACGAGGTGAACCGGCAGGTGCACCGCGCCGAAACGCTGGTCGAGCCGATGGAAGAGCAGGCCGAACACGGGCTGCGCCGGGAACGCGCGCGGCTCAAGGACGAGATCTACCGGATGCTCAGCGCCTGAGAACCCGCGCCGCGCGGTCAGATGATCGCGTGGCGCATCCGCGCCGAGACCCATTCGCTCAGCACCACGGTGGCGAGAATGAGAAGCAGGATCACCGTCACCTGCGGCCACGCGAGCACGTTGAGCGAGGCCTGCAGCTTGAGCCCGATACCGCCTGCACCCACCAGCCCGAGGATGGTGCTCTCGCGGATGTTGATATCCCAGCGAAACACCGAGATGCCCCAGAAGGCGGGCATGATCTGCGGCACGATGGCATAGCTCAGCACCTGCGCAGCGGCTGGCCCCCGTGGCCTGCGACCGCCTCGATCTGGCGCGCGTCGGTCTCCTCGATCGCCTCGTAAAGCAGCTTGCCGACGAAGCCGATGGAGCGCAGCGCGATGGCGACGATCCCCGCGAGGATGCCCGGCCCGATGATCGCCACCAGCAAAAGCGCCCATATGAGCGAGTTGATCGAGCGCGAGGCGACGATGATGAAAAGGGCGATGGGTCGCAAAATATGCTGTGACGGCGTGGTGTTGCGCGCCGCCATGAACGCCACCGGCACCGCCATGATGACGCCGCCCAGCGTGCCCAGAGTGGCGATATTGATCGTGTCCCAGAGCGGCACCATCAGCTCGGGCAGGTAGGCGATCCGCGGCGGCATCATCCGGCTGCCGATATCGGCCGCCTGCCGCGGCGCGTCGGCGACAAAGGCCCAGATGGTGTTTTCGGTCATCACCTGCCAGCACCAGACAAAGAGCGCCACCAGCGCCAGCCAGCCCATCCACATGAACAGACGCTTGCGCGGGGTGCGGTGCGCCCAGACCTGCGCATAATGCGTGATCTCGCTCATTGCAGGAACTTTCGCAGATAGCTGGAGCCGTATTCGGCGACCATCACCAGCCCGATGATGATGAGCAGGATCGCCCCCGCGCTGTCATATTCATAGCGGTCGATGGCAGTATTCAGCGTCGCCCCGATGCCGCCCGCGCCGACGATGCCAATGACCGCCGACTCGCGGAAATTGATGTCGAGCCGGTAGAGCGACAACCCGATCAGACGCGGCATCACCTGCGGCTGCACCGCGTAGTTGACCAGTTGTCCCCACGAGGCCCCGGTGGCCCGCACCGCCTCCACCTGTCCCGCTTCGATCTCCTCGATATCGTCGGCCAGGAGCTTGGCGATGAAGCCGATGGTGGCGAAGCTGAGCGTGAGAAACCCGGCGAAGGGGCCAAAGCCGAACATCGCCACCAGAAAGATCGCGATGATGATCTCCTGCAACGCGCGGCTGACGGCGATGATGGAGCGGCAGACATAATAGACGCCACGCGGCGCGAGGTTGCGCGCGGCACCGATGCCGATGGGCACCGAGATGATGACGCCGATGACGGTAGAGGTGAGCGTCATGGTCAGGCTCTCGATCAGCCCCTGGCTGATATCGGTCCAGCGGCTGGTGAAATCGGGTTGCAGAAAGCCCATGACAAAGCGTTGTCCGCGCTCCATCCCGGCGGCGACGCGGGCCCAGTCCACCTCGAGCGTGCCGATGGCGAGCACGAGGTAGAGCACGATCCCCAGTTGCAGCGCGATGCGCCAGCGCCGGTCGGTCACGATCTGCGCCGGGCGTTTCCACGTGGTGGGGTAGGGGGCGGGCATCAGGCGAGGGCCTCCATCCGTGCCTTGGCCTCTGCCTCTGCCTCTGCCTGCTCGGCATCGCCCGCGCGCATGGCGTGCCAGTCCTCGGCACCGTAGATGTCGGTGAGCGCGGCCTCGGTCAGGTCCTCGGGCGGCCCGTCAAAGACCACGCGGCCCGCGTTCAGGCCGACGATGCGCTGCATGAATTGCTGCGCCAGCGGCACGTCGTGGATGTTGACGATGGCGGGCAGGTCACGCTCGGCGCAGATCTCGGTCAGCAGCCGCATGATCTGGCGCGAGGTCTTGGGGTCGAGGCTCGCGGTCGGCTCGTCCACCAGCAGCAGCTCGGGCTCCTGCGCCAGCGCGCGGGCGATGCCCACGCGCTGGCGCTGCCCGCCCGAGAGCGCGTCGGCGCGCTTGTCGGCCTGCTCCATCAGGCCGACGCGGTCGAGCAGGCGATAGGCTTCCCGGATATCCTGCGGCGGGTAGCGACGCAGGAAGCTGCGCCAGAACGGCACATAGCCCAACCGCCCCGACAGCACGTTCTCCATCACCGTCAGCCGCTCGACCAGCGCGTATTCCTGAAAGATCATGCCGATGCGGCGGCGCTGGCGGCGCAACTCGCGCTTGCCGAGCTTTGCGAGGTCCATATCGCCCAGCATCACCGAGCCTGCCGTCGGCTCGACCAGCCGGTTGATACAGCGGATGAGGGTGGACTTGCCCGCCCCCGAGGGGCCGATCAGGCCCATGATCTGGCCCTTGGGCACGTCGAGCGTCACATCGCTCAGCGCGGTATCGCCGGTCTTGTAGGTCTTGCCGAGAGCCCTTCGAGATGCAGCATGTCCGGGCGTCCTTCCAGCAGAGACGCGCGGGCCGCACCGGCATGCCGCCCGCGCCGCGTCTTGCAACGAAAAAGGCGTCAGTTGCAGTTGTATTCGACGCCGTTGGCCTCGTCGATGGTGCGGATCACCGCCCAGTCATCCTTGAAGGTGATCGGGATGAACTGCTCCTCGCCGATTTCGTCGAACTCCTCCGGCAAGCGCTGGTGCCTTCCCAGTCGAAGCTGAAGAACGCCTCCTTGATCTTGTCCTGCAGATCGGGATGCAGGTTGTGCACGATGCCGTAGCCGGTCGTGGGGAAGGTCTGCGAGGTGTAGACGATCTCGAGCTGATCTTCTCGTCGACCACGTCGCGGTCGATCATCCGCGCCTTGACCGAATTGGCGATCGCCGCAGCCAGATAGTCCTTGTTGGCCACGCCGAGGATCGAGTTGTCATGCTTGCCCGAGAACGTGGTCGAGTAATCCTCGCCCGCCTCCATGCCGAACTCGGCCTTGAGGATCGCCGACGGGGCCTTGAAGCCCGAATTCGAGGTCTCGGCGGTGAAGGTCAGCTCCTTGCCCCTGAGGTCCTCGATCTCGTCGATGCCGGAGCCGGGATAGGTGATGATCTCCATCTCGTAGCCGAAGGAGCCGTCCTCGGCGGCCATCATGGCGAACGGGCGGAACCCGGCGCAGGCCACGGCGATCGGGTTCGATCCGGTGTTGAAGCCCGCGACATGCAGCCGCCCGGCGCGCATCGCCTCGATCTGGGCGGCGTTGGATTGCACCGGGAAGAACTGGACCTTCTTGCCCGTCACCTCGGCCATGTGGTCGAGAAATTCCTGCCACACACCTCGGCATAGACGGCCGGATCCTCGACCGGCGTGTAGGCGAAGATCAGCGTGTCGGGGTCGAGCCACTGCGATTCGTCCTCGGGGATGTCGGCGATCAGGTCGCCGTCATTGTCGGTGTAGCCGTCGCTGAGCTTGAATTCGGCCTGCGCTGGCAGCGCGAGTGCGAGCGCCGCGACAGTGGAAAGAAGAGCGGTGAGTTTCATGGTAATCCCCCAATTTAGGTGTTTGCCCGGCCTGCCTACCGGTCGAGTGTAACAGTTTCTGACTTTAAGAGGTCAGGTTCGAACCTGTCCAGCATCTTGTCGCGGTTGCGCTCTGCGCGCGTGGGATCATACCGGCTTGGCGGTCGGGTCGCGGCGTTTGTCGGCGTGCAGGGCGCGGCCCCGGCGAATGCCCGCGCGCGCGCTGATTCCCGAGCCAGCGGGCGAAGTGCGGCTTGTCGTCGAGCGTCTCCGCTGCCTGCCCTTCCCAAAGCGAGCACCACCCCCACAGCGCCATGTCGGCGATGGAGTAGAAATCGCCCGCAACATATTGATTTTTCTGCCAGTTGCCGGTCGAGCACGCCATAGAGCCGGGCCACCTCGGCGCGGTAGCGGTCCTTGGCGTAGGGGATGTCCTCTTTGGCGAATTTCAGGAAATGGTGCGCTTGCCCCGCCATCGGCCCGACGCCGCCCATCTGCCACATGAGCCATTGTTCGACGGCGAGGCGCTCACGCTCGGTCTCGCCGTGAAACCGGCCCGTCTTGCGCGCGAGATACATCAGGATCGCACCCGATTTCGAAGATGTGGACCGGCGCGCCGTCCGGCCCGTCGGGATCGGTGATCGCGGGAATGCGGTTGTTGGGCGAAATAGCGAGGAAATCGGGGCGTGCCGATCGCCCGCACCGATATCAATCA
>JAXHLV010000024.1:0-299528 GCA_034521935.1 Roseovarius sp. | reverse complement strand
CCGATGATCGCGCTCTTTCCCGGCTTCGGCGAGCGCACGGTGCCAGTGCGCATCAAGCTCGGCCTCGCGCTTGGGCCTCGCGGCCATCACCGCGCCCGCGCTCGCCCCCGAGCTTGGCGCGCTGGCGCGGACCGGCCCCGACCTCGCCCGCCTCATCGTGATCGAGACCGCGATCGGCGCGCTGCTCGGCATCGGCATCCGCCTGTTTGTTCTGGCCCTGCAGACCGCCGGGTCGATCGCCGCGCAATCGACCTCGCTGGCGCAGATCCTCGGCGGTGCGAGCGTCACGCCGATGCCCGCCATCGGGCATCTTCTGGTGACCGGGGCGCTGGCGCTGGCGATGATCCTGGGCCTGCACGTGCGTCTCGCCGAATTCGGTGATCGAGAGCTATCGCCTGTTTCCGCCGGGCCTCTTGCCCGAGGCGGCGGGTGTGGCGGAAGTGGGCACCGCGCGTGGCCCACGCCTTTGGCCTCGCATTGACGCTGGCCGCACCCTTCGTGATCGCCTCCGACGCCCCGAACCGAACGCTCGGCGTCATCAACTGGGCCATGCCGCAGCTCATGGTGGTCTTCGCGGGCGTCGCGATCACGGCGGCGGCGCTCATCCTGCTGTTCCTGCTCGCCCCGATGATGCTCGGCATCTGGGTGACCGGGCTGGGCGGGTTCCTGGCCGATCCGGTCGGGGGGGCTGATGGCGGAGGGGCAGGACGACAGCGACAAGACCCTCGAGGCAACCGAGCACAAGCTCGCGAAAGGCGCGAGAAGGGCGAGTTTGCCCGCTCGGCCGATCTTAATATCGCCGGATCCTATGTGGGCTTTCTGCTCGCGGCAGTCGCGGTCGGGGCAGGATCGGGTGGAGGGGGCCGATCGTCACGATGATGCGCTTTCGATGCTCGACCGTCTCGCGCCGCTGGTGTTTTCGGGCGGCGCGGACGGCTGCGCTCGGCGGGATCCTGTGGGTGGCGGCGGCGTCGTGTTTTTCCTGTTGCCTGGCGGCGTGGCGCTTTTGTCGGTGGTGGCGCAGCGCAGCCTCGTTTCCCGCCGCCAGGCTCGAACCGAAACTGTCGCGGATCAACCCGGTCGAGAACGCCGTAACAAGTTCGGGCCGACCGGGCTTTCTGAATTCGCCAAGAACACCGTGAAACTCATCGCCTTTTGCGTGTTGCTCGGGGTTCTTGGCGGGCAGGTGCCGCGCATGGCCGCAGCACTCCATGTCGGGCCGGGCCAGATCGGGGCGCTGATGGTGCAAATGGCGATGGAGTTTCTCGCCGTGGTGGTGGTGCTCGCGCTGCTTGTCGGTGCGGTGGATTTCTTCTGCAGCGCTTCGATTTATGCTCGCGTCAGCGGATGTCGCACAAGGAGGTGCGCGACGAGCACAAGGATCACGAAGGCGATCCCCAGATGAAACAACAGCGCCGCCAGAGGGGTATGGAGATCGCCCTCGGGCGGATGATGGAGGACGTGCCGAAGGCCGACGTGGTGATCGTCAAGGCACCCGTGCTGCCATCAGTAACCGCAGTGGTATCGGTCGCGGTCCCCGTCGTGCCCGCAGCCGCTGCCGTCTGGCTCGATCCTGGCGGTTGACCCTGATCTGTCCGTCAGTGACGTTGCCCGCCGCGTCCCTGTCCAGCGAGGAAAGGATGTTGACCGGGTCCGTGCTGCTTCCGTCGACGAGGTTCAGCCCGTTGAACTGCGCCGCGCCGACGACGGCCCCGATCTGCTTGGTCAGCTCGTCGATATCGGTCTGGATCTTGGAGCGATCGACGTTTTCCTCCTGCGCGGCGACCACTTTCCCCTTCACGTCGATGAGCAGGTCGGTCACCGTTTCGGCGGCCTGCCGCCCGACGGCGACGGTGGATTCGCCCAGGGAAAGGCTGTCGGAGATGGCCTTGAACCCCACCACGTCGGATTCCATCACCTTGGAAATGGCGAAGACGGCGGCGTTGTCCTTGGCGGTCGACACTTCCTTGCCGGTCGAGATGACGTCGGTCGTCTTGGCGAGGTTGGAATTCACCCGATTGCAGGGTCTGGAGCGCGACCATCGCGCTGTTGTTGGTCAGGATACTGGACATGGTATTTACCTCATGACTGCGGCGCGGTCGCGCCGGTTGAATGGCCGCCCTGAAAGGCGGTCGTGCCTGTCATTCTGACGTGTGCGGCCGCCCCGTCCGGGACCGGCTGCGCCATCTCATGCTGAGTGCCCGCTCAGACTTGCCCGCCAACTGCTAATGGAGTGCTAACCGCCCTCCGCGATTTCCGGCGCATTTGAGACAAATCGCTTACGCCCGGCGTTCGACCTTGTGCGACAGGATGCCGGCGATGGTGGTCTTGCGCCCCTGGGGGTCGTAGGTCTGCATCGTGCCGCGCAGCCGCCGGTAGGCCGAGAGGCGCGCCGCCGCGAGGCGGATGCCCTGAAGCGCGCCGTCAAGCAGCGCCTGGTTGCGCCGCGCTGCCTCGCCAAGGCTCCGCGTTGCCGCGAGCGCCTCGGGTCCGAGGCCCTCGAGCCGTGCTGCGAGCGCCTCCTTTTCCTCTGCCAGCGCGCCCACCGCGTGCAGATCGCCGGACAGGAGCGCGGCCCGCTCGCGTGCAAGCAGCGAGTTCGAGCCGCGCGTGAAGATCGTCTGAATCATCCGATGTCATGGCGCTTCTCCTTCATGGCGGCCTCGATCACCGTGGCGAGGCCGATCCCGCCCTGGCGCACGATCTCTCGGGCGATCGCCTCTCGGTGGAACGAGGCGAACTGGCTCTCGCCCGCGCTTCCGCTGAAGCTGTTTTCCTGTTCGCCAAGGCCGGTCGCCTTGAGCATTTCCGCAAGGAAGGTGGCCTCGAGCGCCTCGGCGGCGGCGGTGCGTTGCTGCGCGCGCCCTCCGGGGGCCGGGGCGTCGGCGCGGGTGATCGGAAGCGACGGGGGTGAGAGCATGGCGTTACCTCGAATTGTTGGAATTTGACGCCATAAAACCGCAAACCAGTAAAGAACCGGTAACCGAATTCTGCGACTCTGCGATGAGAAATGAATGTCACACCGGAAAACGTTGCATGATATCTGTCGCAGAACATCAAGGCGGACCGCCCAGACCGGAAGCGGCCAAGGGAGGTTCTGTTACGGGGTCTTCGGCCGCAGCGCTGACTCCCGCGGCAAGCCGTGCATTCGCCACGGTCCTCGCTGCGGGAGGGGGTGAGGATCGAAATCCGCCCGAAAAAACCGGCTCAGAAACAGAGGCGGTCGAGGATACGCCGTTGAACGGGACGGTCGCGGCCGACAGCAAAGCCCTTGTGGCGCGCGCTGATACAGCCGGGGAGGGCACGGCTGAAAAAACCAGCGCTCGGGTGTCGGGGATGGTGACGCAGCCTCAGGATGACGGTTCCATTTCAGGCCCCACGACCGTGCCCCCGGAGGACGTGCCCCGGAAGCCGCAGTCTGCGACGGTGCGTGACGGAGAGGCGACGAATGTCATCGCGCGCGGTGACCCCGTGCCGGCCCGGTCCCCCGGGGATGCGCGGGACCGCAACGGGAGGGCCTCTGCCACGACACCCGTCGCGGCCACGCTCGCATCGGCTGAACGGACAGCGGCGGTCGCCGAATCCACCGGGCGACCGGTGGATGCCGGCCCTCTTTTTGATGGTCAGAGACCTGGTTCGGCGCAGATCAGCGCCTCCACCCCGCGTTTTTCGGTCGTGTCCGGCGCGGGGCCGGGATCGGCGGACATGATCGACGATGCTCCCGTGGCCCCGACGCAGCCCCGGTTGTCCGCTGCCGCGCCGGTCGCTGTCGCGCCTCGCACGTCCCCAATCGCCGTGTCGGAGCCGCAGACCGGGCCTCTGCCCGCCGCCTCAATCGCTGCGCAGGCCGGGGCCACGCCGGTGCCTGCGACAACACCGCCGGTCGCCACCGCGTTGATGCCGGTCATGACCGCCTTGCGCGTGGCAGAGGTGCCTGACGCAACCTCGGAGCGCAGCATCGCCCCGGCCACATCCGGGCCGCGCGTGGCACCCGCGATCACGGGTGCCTCCCTCGCCGCGCCGCCGCACGCCGCGCTGCCGCCGCCCGGTTTCTCCTCAGCGCTCGCCGCGGCGATGGGGGGGGCTGCCGATCCTCTCGGTCTCGCCGATTCGGCCTCCGGCGCGCCCGAACAACGTGCCCCCGCGCCGCTCTCGACGGTTCCGGCGACGCCTGTGCAGGCCGCCACCGCAGGCCAGGACGTGCCCCGGCAGATCGCGGTGCAGATCGCCCAGGCGGCGGAGGGCGGGACCGGCGGTGCGCGCGGCACGGTCGAGCTCAGCCTGAGCCCCGAAGAGCTTGGCCGTGTGCGCCTGCGCCTGCACCCGTCAGAGGCCGGGCTCAGCGTGACGATCACCGCCGACCGCGCCGAGACGCTCGAGCTGATGCGCCGCAACATCGACGTTCTGGCGCGCGAATTCCTCGACATCGGATACCAGGATACGCAGTTCGATTTCACCCGGGGCGGGCAGGACACCGATGATGACAACGCCGCAGCCTCCGCTGCCTCCGCGCCCGCACTCACCGCCGCGTCCCCCGACACAGAACAGCCCGCGCCCGCGGCATCGCTCGTGATGAGCGACCGGCTCGATATCAGGCTCTAGAAAGGAGACATCATGGAACCATTGACAGGCATCGCAACCGGCCCCGCTGCAACCTCACCGGCGGCGCTTGCCGCCGGGGGTGCGCCCGATGGCGGCGGCACCGGCGCGCTCAGCTCGGATTTCGAGACGTTCCTGCAGATGCTCACCACGCAGATGCGCAACCAGGACCCCCTCAATCCCGTCGAATCAGCCGATTTCGCGGTGCAACTCGCCACCTTCTCCTCGGTCGAGCAACAGGTGCAGACCAACGAGTTGCTGACCGGGCTCGGCGCACAGATGGCGACGCTCGGCATGGGGGACTTTCCCGGCTGGATCGGGCTCGAGGCCGAGGTGCGCGCGCCGGTGCGTTTCTCCGGCGATCCGGTGGCGCTCGAGGCGGTGGTCGATCCGCGCGCCGATGCCGCCGAACTGGTCGTCACCGATGCGCAGGGCGCGGTGGTGGCACGCTCCGCCCTGCCTGCCGAGAGCGGCCCGGTCCTGTGGACGGGGCGCGATCCGCAAGGGCAGCCGCTTCCTGCGGGCACCTACACGCTCTCGGTGCTGTCGCAGGCGGCGGGAGAGACGATCGCCAGCCATGACGCGCATATGCGCAGCCGCGTCACCGAGACCCGGCTCGATGGTGGCGAGGTGCGGCTCGGTCTCGACAACGGCCAGAGCGTTGCCCCCGACCAGGTGATCGGCCTGCGCCCGCCGCAAGGCTGATTGTTACATGAGCGCAAGGCCAACGAGCACGGCCCCCGCCCCCGCCGCAAGCCCCCCCGTGGCCCAGAGCGCGCGCTCGGGCCAGCGGCGCGGCGGCGGCGACGCCTCCGGTGCCGCCTGCCGGATGAGTGCCGCCTCGACAAGACCGGGCAGGCGCGGGCCATAGCGCGAAAGGACGGCCGCCGTGCGCGCCAGATCGCGCAGCGCCGCGCGTGGCCCCATCGTGCTGCGGATGTAATCCTCCACCACCGGGCGGGCGACCTGCCAGATGTTGATCTGCGGATCGAGCGAGCGCGCCACCCCCTCGACCACCACCATCGTGCGTTGCAACAGGATCAGCTCGGTGCGCGTCTCCATCCCGAACCGCTCGGTCACCTCGAACAGATAGCTCAGCAGGCTGCCCATAGAAATGCGGCTTGCATCCATGCCGAAAATCGGCTCGCCCACCGCCCGCAGCGCGCGCGCGAAGGCATCCACGTCGCGGTCGCGTGGCACGTAGCCCGCTTCGAAATGCACCTCCGCCACGCGGCGGTAATCGCGCTTGATAAAGCCGTAGAGGATCTCGGCATAAACCCGGCGGGTATATTCGTCGATATGGCCCATGATCCCGAAATCATAGGCGAGGATATCGCCGTTGGCGGCGACCTTGAGGTTGCCCTGGTGCATGTCGGCGTGGAAATACCCGTCGCGCAGCGCATGGCTGAGGAAGAGCTGAAGCACCCGCGCGCCAAGCGCCGCCCGGTCATGCCCCGCCGCGTCGATCGCGGCATTGTCGCCCATCGGCACGCCGTCGGCCCATTCCATCGTCATCACCCGGCGCGACGACAGGTGCCAATGCACCGACGGCAGGCGAAACCCGTCATCGCCTTCGGTGTTGGCCGCGAATTCCGAGGCCGAGGCCGCCTCGAGCCGCAGATCAAGCTCGCCCATGACCACGCCCTCGAAATGCGCGATCACGTCCGTGGGCCGAAGCCGCCGCGCGCCGGGGGCCAGCACTTCCACCATCCGCGCGGCGAAATAAAATGCGTCGATATCGCGGCGAAAGGCGCGCTCGATCCCGGGCCGCAGCACCTTGATCGCGACCGTCTCGCCGCTCTCGCGCAGTTGCGCCTTGTGGACCTGCGCGATCGAGGCCGCCGCCACCGGCGGGCTGAAATCGTCGAACATCTCCTCCACCGGGTGGCCAAGCTCGGCGGCGATTTCCGCCTTGGCGGTATCGATGGGAAACGGTGGCAGCTTGTCCTGAAGCACGCGCAACTGCGATGCCAGCTCCTCGCCCACGAGATCGGGGCGCGTCGAGAGTATCTGGCCGAACTTGATGTAGGCCGGCCCCAGCGCGGTCAGCGCGCGCACCGCCGGTGGTGTTGTCGGATCGCCGCGATAGCCCAGCCACTGGAATGGCCAGGCCAGCGCGCGCATCGTCGCGCGCACCAGCGGCGGCGCCTCGAACGCCTCCATGATGAGGCCCATCGCACCGGTGCGCTCGAGCGTCGCGCCGGTGCGGACCAGCCGCAGGATATTGTGCGGCCCCCTCAAATCTTCCAGCCCGAATGCAGGGCGGCGATGCCCATGCTGAGGTTGCGGTATCTGGCATTGCCGAAGCCCGCGGCGCGCACCATCTCGAGAAACGTCTCCTGATCGGGAAAACGGCGGATCGATTCCACCAGGTATTGATAGCTGTCACGATCATTCGCGATCACCTGCCCGAGGCGCGGGATGATGTTGAAGGAATAGAGGTCATAGACCTTTTGCATCAGCTCGTTGGGAATCTGGCTGAATTCCAGAACCATGAGCCGCCCGCCGGGCCGCAGCACGCGATACGCCTCCGACAGCGCCGCCTCGGGGCGGGTCACGTTGCGGATGCCGAAGCTGATCGTGTAGACGTCGAAGCTCGCGTCGTCGAAGGGCAGCGCCATCGCGTCGCCCACCACCCAGTCGAGGCTTTGGGCCATCGCCTCGGCCTCGGCGCGCTTGCGCCCCTCCACCAGCATCGGCTCGGTCAGGTCGAGCACGGTGGCATGTCCATGCCCGGCCCGTTTCAAAAACCGAAACGCGATATCGCCGGTGCCGCCCGCCACGTCCAGAAGCCGCTGGCCCGCGCGCGGCGCGAGCCAGTCCATCATCGCATCCTTCCAGATGCGGTGGATGCCGAAACTCATCGCGTCGTTCATCACGTCGTATTTCGACGCCACGCTGCCAAAGACCCCGCGCACGCGGCCCGCCTTCTCCGATTCGGGCACGTCCTGGAATCCGAAATGGGTGGTTTTCTCGCTCATCGCCTGCCCCGGCTCTTGCCGTTTATCGCTCGCCCCCTTCTTATAGGGCGCTCACCGGGGGTGACAATGCGCCCCTTTCACGCGCCGAGGTTGCTGATGCCTGAATTGCCCGAGGTCGAAACCGTGCGCCGGGGCCTCGCGCCCGTGATGGAGGGGCAGGGGATCGCACGCGCGCAGGTCAACCGCCCCGACCTGCGCTGGCCATTCCCCCCCGGCATGGCTGACCGCCTTGCCGGGCAAAAGGTGCTGATGCTGCGGCGGCGATCGAAATACCTGCTGGCCGATCTGTCTTCGGGCGAGACGCTGCTGGTGCATCTGGGCATGTCGGGGCGGATGCTCGTCTCGGGCGCGGCGCTCGGGCGGTTCGTCCACGATCACCCGGCCCCGGAAAAACACGATCACGTGATCCTCGACATGGCGAACGGCGCGCGGATCACCTTCAACGATCCGCGCCGCTTTGGCGCGATGGACCTGATGCCGACCGCCACCGCCGACGCGCATCCGCTGCTCGCGCGGCTCGGTCCCGAACCGCTGGGCAACGCCTTCAACGAGGCCCATCTCGCCTCGGCCCTCGCCGGTCGCCGCACACCCGTCAAGGCCGCGCTGCTCGATCAGCGGATCGTGGCGGGGCTGGGCAATATCTATGTCTGCGAGGCGCTTTTCCGCGCGGGTATCTCGCCCCGGCGGCTTGCGGGCAACCTCGGCCCGCGCCGCATCGCGCGGCTTGTCCCGGCGATTCGCGAGGTGCTCGATGCTGCCATCGCGGCGGGTGGCTCGTCGCTGCGCGATTACCGGCAGGCCGATGGCGAGTTGGGCTATTTCCAGCACGCCTTCGATGTCTACGGGCGCGAGGGCGCGCCCTGCCGCACCCCCGGTTGCGACGCCCGCATTACCCGCATCGTGCAATCCGCGCGGTCGAGCTTCTACTGCCCGCGCTGCCAAAGATAGGTTGATCGGACGCGCCAGAATGGTAATGAATCGGGACTGTCCGACCCTGTCGCAACCACCGAAAGCGAAATTCATGGCCTATGAGACGATCATCGTCGAAGTGGAAGACCACATAGCCCTCATCAAGCTGAACCGTCCCGACGCGCTCAATGCGCTGAACGATCAGTTGATGTCCGAACTGGCCCGCGCCCTTGCCGAGGCGCAGGCCTCCGACAAGGTGCGCTGCATCGTGCTCACCGGCTCGGAAAAGGCGTTTGCCGCCGGGGCCGACATCAAGATGATGAGCGGCAAGGGCTTCGTCGATGTCTTTACCGAGGACCTCTTTACCGCCGACAGCGATGCCATCATGCGCATCCGCAAGCCGATCATCGCCGCCGTCTCGGGCTATGCGCTGGGCGGCGGCTGCGAGTTGGCGATGATGTGCGATTTCATCATCTGTTCCGACACCGCGAAATTCGGCCAGCCCGAGATCAATCTCGGCGTCATCGCCGGGCTTGGCGGCACGCAGCGGCTGACCCGCGCCATCGGCAAGGCCAAGGCGATGGACATGAACCTTACGGGCCGTTTCATGGATGCCGACGAAGCCGAACGGTCGGGCCTCGTGAGCCGCATAGTGCCCGCCAAGAAGCTGATGGAAGAGGCGATGTCGGCGGCGCAGAAAATCGCCGAGAAATCGCAGATCACCGTGATGGCGGCCAAGGAGGCGGTCAACCGCTCGTTCGAAACCACGTTGCGCGAGGGGCTGTTGTTCGAGCGGCGCATGTTCCACTCGCTCTTTGCAACCGACGACCAGAAAGAGGGCATGTCCGCCTTTGCCGAGAAGCGCGAGGCGCAGTTCCGCGACAAGTGAGCGGCGCTGCGGCACGGATTGGCCCTGCCCGACCGCAGGTTGCACGCCAACGTCTCTGAGGTTGACCCTCCCCCCACGTGTTTCTTCTTGGCTCAAATACTCCGGGGGCGCTGCCCGCCCCCGGCCTCAGTTCAGCCGGCAGAGCGCGCCCCCGCGCAGGATCGAGGTGACATAGGCCCCCTCCGAATCGTCGCGAATGGCATAGCCGTAGCCGCGCAGCCGGTGGCGCCATTCGCGCTCGGACACGGCCTTGCTGCGCTCGCCCATGACAAAGGCGCGGATGTCGTCGGTGCTTTCAAGTCTCATCGTTTCCATCCTTGATAAGGTTGCTCGATAATCCACCGATAGCGTCGGTGCGTGGCAACAATCGTGCCGGATTGTGGCGCGGGCGCGGAAATATCGGGGCCGGGGGATGGGCGTCCTGCTTCCGTGCGAGGGGCGCGCACCCCGACACTCACGCCGCGGTGGGGGCCCCCGTGCGCCCGGCAAAACGCGCCGGGTCTTGATCATCGCTTGGCGTCATCACGTCCCGGCGTGATCATGCCCACAAAGATCGTGACCGGCCAGCGATGCCAGGACATAGCAGTCCCGGAGCGGCCCATCTCCGTTGCAGCCGTCGGTGATGCGGACGAGTTCGGCCTCCAGCGCGCGCAGGCGCCGGATTTTCCGGCGGATGGTGTCAAGCTGACCGGACGCGATGCGCGTCGCGGCCTCGCAGCTTTGATCGGGGTGGTCCTGCAACTCGATGAGTTGCGCGATGGCATCGAGCGAAAATCCCAGATCGCGGGCATGGCGGATAAAGCCCAGCCTTTCCAGCGCGCCCCCATCGTAACGGCGCTGGTTGCCCGCGCTACGTTGGGGCGCGTCAAGCAAACCACGCGCCTCGTAATACCGGATGGTGGGCACCTTGACTCCCGTGCGCCGCGCCAAATCTCCGATGGAGAGCGACATTTCAAATCCCCCTTGAACCTCTAGCCGCTAGAGAGATTACATTGTCAGCAGGCAAGATGCAAAGGGGACCACGGAATGGCAGGATGTTGCGGCGAGGATGTGCAGTTCGACGGCATGTCTTCGGGCTACAAGCGGCGGCTGGTGATCGCGATCAACGCGGCGCTCTTCGTCAATTCCCCGGTGCAGATCATCCGGCAATCGCTGGCCGGGCGGCGCGAGGCCACCCTCGCGGCTCAGTAGCGACCGGCGCTGATCCGAAGCTGCCGGGCGCGGTTGAGAATCGCATCCTCGACCGCGCGCTGCGTGGCCACCCCGACCGGGCCGCGCCGCGTCTGGAGCGACACATTGAGCGCGCGCGCGTCGAGCGCCGGATCGCTGATGAGAACGGTGGCGCGATAGGCGGTGCCGCCGCCGGGTGGCGTGCCGTAGCCCATGGAGATCACGCCGGTGAACGGGTCCGCCGCCTCGACCGGCAGGAAATCGAGCACCTCGAGCGACGCGGTCCACAGGAAACGGTTGACCTTGACGCTGTCCTTGGAGCCGCGGAACGCGTCGAGCAGCGATCCGTCCTTCGGATCGGGCTTTGCCTCGCGCCCGCCCTTGACGCGCATCGCTTCGGGGTCGAGCTTCGCGTCCTGGAACGCGCCGCACCCGGCGAGCAACACGAGGCCCGCCACGGCAAGGCCGACAAATCTGATACGAGACTGGGTCATGGCACCGCCCGGAATTGTTCTCTCCCCCGTGTATCCAAGCCGCAGCAGCAGGGCAAGCCCGTTGCACCCGGCCTGTGACCGTGGCAGTCAGACAGCAACGGATGTGAGCAGGAGAGTGCTGGTGAGTCTCAGCGAGATCAAGGAGCGGATCGCCCGCGCCGAGGCCGGGGCCGGGCGCGCGCCGGGCAGCGTGGCGCTCGTCGCCGTGTCCAAGGTGCAGCCGGAGGCGCGCGTCGAGGCGGTGCTCGGTGAGGGCCACCGCCTGTTCGGCGAAAACCGCGTGCAGGAGGCGGCGGACCGCTGGCCATCCTTTCAGGATCGCTACGAGGGCATCGCGCTTCATCTCGTCGGCCCGTTGCAGACCAACAAGGCGCGGCAGGCGATGGAGATGTTCGAGGCGATTCACGCGCTCGACCGGCCCAAACTCGCGCGCACGCTGGCGCGGCTGGCGCAGGAGATGGGGCGCTGTCCCGATCTCTTCGTGCAGGTCAATACCGGTGAAGAGCCGCAGAAGGCCGGCGTTCTGCCCGCCGACGCGGATGCGTTCGTCGCCGAGTGCCGGGCGCTCGACCTGCCCTTGCGCGGCCTCATGTGCATCCCGCCGGTAGACGAAGAGCCGAGCCTGCATTTCGCGCTTCTGGCGAAAATCGCGGCGCGCAACGGGCTCGCGGGCCTGTCGATGGGGATGAGCGGCGATTTCGAGAGCGCCATCGCGCAGGGGGCCACCCATGTGCGCGTCGGATCGGCGATCTTCGGCGCGCGGGACTATGGCGAAAGCGTGGATTGATCGGCACAGGGGCTTGCGCCGTCTCAGCGGCACTTTGAGAGGACTGGCGGGCAAAGTTCCGCCTGCATCGCCTCACGGGTGCCTCACCCGCCCCGAATCAGGTCGTTCTCGTCTTCCGCCGCCGACAGGCCAAGCGCGTCGAGCCCGTTCTCGAGGTGATCCGACAGGTGCGGCGTGCCGATCAGGTAATCGGCGCAGGGCGTCGTCGCCTCCTCATAGGCGGTGCGCTTTGCCTCCTCGATTTCCTCGGCCTCGAAGGTGCCGCGGCCGATCCACATGACGGCGACGAGGCTGGCCTGTTCCTCCTCGGTCAGCCGGTCGATAAAGGCGCGTAACTCGCCCTCGGCGCGGCGAAGTTCGCGCGCCATGAGCACGATCTGCGCGATCTTGTAGGTGGTGATGTCCAGCATGGGGTGGCCTCCTCTCGGGCGATGATGACACAGATTTGCCCGTGTGCAGATACCCTTTCCTCGATTTCACGCAAAGAGGCGATAGTAGGCCCAATCCGGGAGGAGGCGCGACAGCCGGAACAGATAGCTGAAAAGCTGCGGGAAGTGGCGCTGAAAGGCCCCCTCGTCGCACATCAGCTCGAACATCTGCTGCGCCGCGTCCTCGGGCGTCATGAGGAACGGCATGGTGAAGTCGTTCTTGTCGGTGAGCCGGGTGCGGATGAAACCGGGGTTGGCCAGTTGCACGCGCACCCCCGTGCGCCACAGGTCGGCGCGCATCGATTCGGCGAGGTTCATGACCCCCGCCTTGGACGCGGTATAGCCGATGGCACCGGGCAGGCCGCGAAACCCCGAGAGCGAGCCGGTGAGCACGACATGCCCGGCGTCGCGGGCCACCATGCCGGGGATCACCGCGCCCAGAACGCGCACGGCCCCGGTGAAATTCACATCCGCCATCGCGGTGACCTGATCGGCGCGCCACTCGGTCGCGGGCATCGGCCAGTAGACCCCGGCGAGATACACCACCCCGTCGATCTCGCCCACGGCCTGCGCCGCCTCGGCCACGCTCGCGTCATCGCGCACATCCACCGCCACGGCACGGGCGCGCCCCGGCAGGGCGGCGGCTACTTCGGCGCACCGCCCGGCATTCCGCGCCGACACGATCACCTCCGCCCCCGCCGCGCTGATCTTGTGGGCCAGCGCCGCGCCCAGCCCCTCGCTCGCCCCCACCAGCCAGTAGCGTTTGCCCTGAAAGTCGCTCATGCCTCCACCTTTCTCATCGTGGCCACCAACTCGGCCACCTTGATCCCGAACTTGTAGAATTGGCTGCGGTTCACGATCACCCCTTCCGGCGTCAGATACATCCAGTCGATCACGCTCAGCACATGCCCGCCGGCCTCGTCGGGCAGGCGGATGCGGTAGCGCAATTGCGCCGCCGATCCCACCTGTTGCCCGCGCCCCGGCCCAACCAGATCCTCTGCCTCGGCACGGATACTGCCGTTATTGCCAACCTCCAGCCGCCATTCGCGGTCCTGCCGGTTGCCGCTGTCATAGCGGAAATGCTCGTGCATGGTGCCGCGATTGCCTTGCCATTCGGCCTCGAAATCCGCGTCGAACCGCGAGGCGACCCGCCCCATCGGGCCAAAGATCACGCCCTCGCACTTGATCGGGCCCTTGAGGCGCTCGCGCAGGTCCAGCGCGGGCGCAGCGCTTGCGTAATCCTCCGGCTTCTGCGCGGCGAACCCGGCCAACCGCGCGGCGAGGGCCATGAGGCCCAGCATCGCCAGCGCGCCCAGCAGGATCAATCCCATCGCGTCCATCGCGGTCATCCTTTCGCGTCGTCCAGGTCGATGCGCAGCAAGAGCGCGATCGCCCCGAGTTTCAGAAGGCAGGGCACCCCGCCATAGATCAGCGCGAGGAGCCACAGCGCCTCGGCGTCGTTTTCGGCCCCCGCGCGAAAGCCTCCGGCCTCCAGCGTCGGCAGCACCGCCACGGCGGCCAGCGCCAGCGTGAATTTGGAGACAAACGCCCAGAGGCCGAACCCCTCGGCCCCGCCCGGTGCGATCACCGCCATGCGGCGGGCGAAAAGCGCGGGCAAGAGCGTCATGTCCGCGCCCGTCGCCGCGCCCGACACCACGCAGATCACCGCGAACGCCACCAGATCGCCCGCGCCCAGCGTGATCGCCCAGCCGAACGCGGCGATGGAGACCACCATTGCCAGCAGCAGCATCCGCTTCGCGCCGAACCGTTCGGCCAGCGCACCCCAGAGGGGGGCGGCGCAGGCGGCGGAGAGGAAGAAGAGCACGAGATAGGCCCCCTCCCATCCCGGTGCCGCGAGGCGACTTTCGACGAAGAACAGAAACAGCGTCGAGGTCACCGCGACCGGCGCTGCATTGACCAGCGCCACCGCCAGCAATTGCCGCGCGCGCCCGTCGCGCAACACGGAGGCAAACCCCGTGGGGGCCGCGCCGCCGCCCTGCCACTCGCCCGTCATGGCGAGCCACGCGATCAGAACCAGCCCCGCGAAAGCCAGCGCAAAGCCCGCGTATCCCCCCAGCAGCACCGGCGCGGTGGCCGCCGCGCAAATCCCCAGCAGCGCCCCGGTCTCGCGCCAGCGCGCCAGCCGCAGATGCCCCGCGCCGGACAGGCGATCGGCCGCACCCACGCCTTCGGCATACATGCAGATGGTGAGAAAGCTGAACGCGCTGAACACCAGCGTCAGCATGACCGCGAACCACATGAGCGGCGCGATGGGCGGGGTGACGGCGAAGAGCCCCACCATGCCCCCCGCGATCACCGCCGAGGCCAGCGCCACCGCCGCCCCCCGCCAGCGCCCGCTGCGCGCCGCCAGCCAGCCGAGCGCCGGGTCCTGCACCACGTCGATGAGGCGCAGCGCGAAGAGCACCGTGCCGAGGGCGGCGAGCGACACGCCATGCACATCGGCATAGACCTTGGGCGCGTGGATATAGACCGGCAGCCCCGCCGCCGCGAGCATCCCGGCGAAGAGCGCGTAGGCGGGCAGGCGCGGGGCGCGCGCGACCGGCGAGAGGGCGGCGGCGTGGCTCAACGGCTCACCTCGTCCGACGGCGGGGCAGGGCGCGAGCGGAACCGCGCGCCCTTCCACCACAGCTTCAGTGCTTGCCAGTGGATGAGGGCCAGCACCCGGCGCGAGCCGAACGGCCGGCGCAACAGCGCCCCGGCCATGCCCGCGAGCGTCAGTGGCCGCACCGGCCCGGTGAGCGTTGCCACCACCCCGCCATTGCCCGCCGTCAGGTCGATCCGGATGCCGATCCGGTCCGGGCGCAGATCGAAGCGGAATTCATAGGTCCCCTCCACCGGCTGAAACGGCGAGACGTAGAAAATCTTGCGTGCATGGAGCCGGTCGGTGGCGGTGATCGGCGCGTGGTCGTCGCGGTGGCACAGGTAGGAATGCCGGTCGCCATAGGTGTTGGTGACCTCGGCGATGATGCTGCGCACCTCGCCGCCCGCGTCACGGCAAATCCAGAACGCCACCGGGTTGAACACATGCCCCAGAACGCGCGGCTGCGCCAGCAACTCGATCCGTGCGGGGACAGGCAGGTCATGCGCCGCCAGCACCTCGCGCACCCACGCCGCCCCGCGCCCCTTGCCCGGCGCGCCGCCGTGGTCGCTGTCATGCAGCGACATCACCCCGGACCGGTTGCGCGCAAACAAGCGCGGCGCGCGCGAAGGTGCCTCTGCGTCGAGCAACAGGTAATCCACGCGGTAGCGAAACGCGTTCTCCACCGCGCCCTTGCGCCCGTGCCACGTGTGGCCCGCGATATGGCGCACCGCGCTCATTCGGCGGCAATCAGCGCGGCGTCGCGGTCGAGAATTGCGTCGGCCACCTCGAGCCCGGTGGCAAGCCCGTCCTCGTGAAACCCGTTGCGCAGCCATGCGCCGCAGAACCACGTGTTGCGCGCGCCGTTGGCCGCACGCACCCGCCCCTGCGCGGCGAGCGCACCCAGATCGTAAACCGGGTGGCGCAGGGTCACCTGATCGTAAATCAGCTCCTCGCGAATGGGCCGCGTGGTGTTGAGGGTGACGAAATGCGGGTCATCCCGGGGGATCGGCTGAAGGCTGTTCATCCAGTAGGTGAGGTCGATCTGTCCGCTGCGCTTCGCGCGCCCTTCGGTATAGTTCCAAGACGACCAGACCGCCCGGCGGCGCGGCATCAGGCTCGGGTCGGCATGGAGCGTGATATCGTTGGGCTGATAGGTGATGGCCCCGAGAGCGCCGCGCTCGGCCTCGTCCGCGTCCGCGAGCATCCGCAGGCTGTCATCGGAATGGGTGGCGAACACCACCTCGTCGAACCGCTCCCAGTCTCCGCCCCCGGCCCGCACCTCCACGCCGCGCGCATCGCGCCGCACGCCCGCCACCGGACACCCTGTGCGCAGCGTCACACCGCGCGCCCGCATCGACGCCGCGAGCCGCTCGACATACACACGCGAGCCGCCCTCGACGGTGTACCACTGATGCTGCTCGTCATAGCCCAGAAGCCCGTGATTCTTGAAGAACCGCACCAGCGCATGAGCCGGGAAATCGAGGATTTTTTCCACCGGCGTGGACCAGATCGCGCCGGAAAACGGCGTCAGGTAATAGTCGCGAAACCAGCGCCCGAGGCGCATCCGGTCCATCAGCGCCCCGATGCTGAGGCTGCCATCCTCCGACGCGGCCAGCGCGCCTGCGTTGAAGCGAAGGATATCGCGCAGCATCATCAGGTGCCGGGGATCAAGCGCGCGCCAGCCCTGCGCGAAATAAGCGCGCGATCCCTCAAGCCCATACTCGAACGCCCCGCCGCGAAACGACGCGCCAAAACTCATGGTGCTCTCTGTCACCGGCACGTCGAGCCGGTCGAACATGGCGGTCAACTCGGGGTATGTGGCATAATTGAACACGATGAACCCGGTATCCACCGCGCGGTCGCCCCGCTTGCCTGCGATCACCGTGCGTGCGTGCCCGCCAAGGCGCGGCTCGGCCTCGAACAGCACCACCTCGTGACGCGACGCCAGCCGCTCCGCCGCCCCCATCCCGGTGATCCCGGCACCGATAACGGCGATCCTTTGCTGCGTGGGCATCGTGGAACAGTCCTTTATTTCTTTTGCATTAGTCGTGTTACGCGGCGCGGTCGCGGGCGGATTAGAATGGCTTTTGGCGGGGGATTGAAACAGCGTTCGCGCGGCAGAGTGATCCGGCGCGGAACTGACCGCGTAACTCCACTATGTTGACCGAGACACATCATGGCAGCGCCGATGTCTTCCTCTCCCCCTCGCCGCCTGCGGGGACTTATGCTATTGGACAGTCTGCAAAGTGGGACTGGGCGGACAGCAGCGTGGAAACGACGAAACGGACGCGGGGACAGCAGGACATCTGGGTGACGTGCATGACCGATGTGCGCGACGCGCGCGACGAGGCGGCCTTTGCGCGCCTCTTCGGTCATTTCGCGCCACGGGTAAAGGCTTTCCTCATGCGGTCCGGCGCGGATGCGACGCTGGCCGAGGAATGCGCGCAGGAAACGATGGCCGCGCTCTGGCACAAGGCACACCTGTTTGACCCCGCGCGCGCCTCGGTGGCGACGTGGATCTTCACCATCGCCCGCAACCGCCGCATCGACGCCCTGCGCCGCCAAAGACGCCCCGAGCCCGAAGACCTGCCCTGGGGCCCCGAGCCCGAGCCGGACCAGGCCGATGCGATGGTCCTGCAACAGGAAAGCGAGCAACTCGGTGAGGCGCTCGCCGCCCTGCCGGAAAAACAGCGCGTGCTGATCGAAAAGGCCTATTTCGGCGATCTGAGCCATTCCGAGATTGCCGCCGAAACCGGCCTGCCGCTCGGCACCATCAAATCCCGTATCAGACTGGCGCTCGACCGTTTGCGCCATGAAATGAAGTGACGCCCATGTCCAAGACCATGCCCGACATCACCCACCACCTCACCGACGCACTCCTGATGGCCTATGCCGCGGGCGCGCTCCCCGAGGCGTTCAACCTGACCGTGGCCACGCATATCTCGATGTGCGACGATTGCCGCGCGCGGCTCGGCGCTTTCGAGAGCGTCGGCGGCGCGGTCCTCGAACAGGCCGAAGAGGTGCCGATGGCCGAGGACAGCCTCGCCGCGACGATGGCGCGCATCCGCGACGGCGCGCCCGTGGCGTTGACCCCCGCGCCGCGCGCATCCGGCATTTTTCCTGCGCCGCTGCGCGACTATATCGGCGGCGATCTCGACAATGTGCGCTGGCGGCCCGTCGGGATGGGGGTGAAACAGGCGATCCTGCCCACCTCGCGCGACGCCACGGCGCGGCTGCTCTACATCCCGGCAGGCGCGGCGGTGCCCGATCACGGGCATCGCGGCACCGAGCTGACGCTGGTGCTGCAAGGCGCGTTCGTGGACGAAACCGACCGCTTCGCGCGCGGCGATATCGAGGTCGCGAACGAGGACCTGCACCACATGCCTGTGGCCGATATCGGCGAGGATTGCATCTGCCTTGCGGCCACCGATGCGCCGCTGCGCTTTCGCGGGCTGATCCCGCGGATCGCGCAGCCCTTCCTGCGCATCTGACGGTTTGCGCGCGGCGCGGCGTCACGCGGTCCGGCCCGTCTCCTCCTCCAGCTTTTCAAGCACCGGGCAGGGCTGCGCGCGCCGCGCGCAATTTTCCACCATCGCAGCAAGCTGTGCCTCGATCCCGCGCAATGCCTCCATACGGGCACGTATGTCCGCGAGATGCGTCTCGGCCACGGCCTGCGCATCCGGGCAATTGCCCTGCCTGTCAGAGGTGAGCGCCGCGAGGCGGCGCGCATCGGCGATGGAAAAGCCAAGATCGCGGCACCGCCGGATAAAGCCCAATCGCCGGATATCCGCCTTGCTGTAATCGCGACGCCCCGCATCGGTGCGCGCCGGGCGCGGCACCACGCCGACGCGCTCGTAATAGCGGATCGTCTCGATATGCACGCCGCTGCGGCGCGCGGCCTCGCCTATGGTGGCCATCTGCGTTTTTCCCCTTGCTCCTGTAGTGGCTACAGGATGCAGTCTGTGGTGCGAAATGGCCAGAGGGGGCGCGCATGAAGGATTGGCTTTTGGGCCTGGGGCTGGGCGGCACGGCATTCACGGCGCTGTGCTGCGTGACGCCGCTGCTGCCGTGGCTGCTTGGCGCGCTGGGGCTGTCGGGGCTCACCGGGATGCTCTACCGCGATTCGGTTCTTCTTCCGCTGCTGGCCGTCTTTCTCATCCTGACAGGAGCCGCGCTATGGCATCGCAAACACCGCAAGTGACCCTGACCTCCACCCTCACCTGCCCGCATTGCGGCGCGGCGGAGGCGCTGCAAATGCCCACCGACTCGTGCCAATGGTTCCACCAATGCGCCACTTGCGGCGCGGTGCTGCGCCCGCAACCGGGCGATTGCTGCGTGTTCTGCTCTTACGGCACGGTCGCCTGCCCGCCGGTGCAGGCGGGCGGCGGGTGCTGCGGCTCATGAGCCGGTGAGCAGACCCGGGACCGCGCGCAAGCCCGACCTTGCGTCACGCGGGCCGGAAATCGACATGCTCGGGCGTCGCAATCTGGCGCGCGGGGCAGGGGCGTGCGCGGCCAGACTGGTGCCAGCACCGGAGAGCACCGATGAATCGCCATTACCGAGATACCCGCAAGATCGACCCCACGCGCGGCACCACGCTGGGCGACAACACCCCCAACGATGCCGACCGGATCGAGATCGGGCCGACGCGCCTCGCCTATGAGGAATGGGCAGCGGCGGGGCTGGACCTGCCGGATTTGCAGGCGATGCGGCGCTATCGCTGGGCGCGGCTCACGCAGCACGTCGTGGCGCGCGACTACGCGGGGGTGCTGATGTTCGACCCTTTGAACATCCGCTATGCGACCGACAGCACCAACATGCAGCTCTGGAACGCGCATAACCCGTTTCGCGCCGTGCTCCTGTGCGCCGATGGCTACATGGTGATGTGGGATTACAAGAACGCGCCGTTCCTGTCGTCGTTCAACCCGCTGGTGGCCGAGGTGCGCGCGGGCGCGGACCTTTTCTATTTCGACCGGGGCGACAAGGTGGACGTGGCCGCCGACGTGTTCGCCCGCGACGTGTGCGCGATCCTCGCCGGGCACGCGCCGGGAAACCGGCGGCTGGCTGTGGACAAGCCGATGATCCACGGCCTGCGCGCGCTCGAGGCGCAAGGCTTGCAGGTGATGGAGGGCGAAGAAGTCACCGAGAAGGCGCGCAGCGTCAAGGGACCCGACGAGATAAAGGCGATGCGCTGTGCGAGCCATGCCTGCGAGGCGGCGATGGCCGAGATGGAGGCGTTCGCGCGCGCCAACGTGGGCGACGGCACGACCTGCGAGGATGACATCTGGGCGGTGCTGCACGCCGGCAATATCCGCCGCGGCGGCGAGTGGATCGAGACGCGGCTTCTGGCCTCGGGACCGCGCAGCAACCCGTGGTTCCAGGAATGCGGCCCGAGGGTGTGCCAGCCAAACGAGATCATCAGTTTCGACACCGACCTGATCGGCAGCTACGGCATCTGCGTCGATATCTCGCGAAGCTGGTGGATCGGCGACCGCGCGCCGCGCCCCGATATGATCCATGCCATGCGCCACGCGGTCGACCATATCGAGACCAACAAGGCGATGCTCCGCCCCGGCGTGACGATCCCCGAGTTGAGCGCCAACACCCATGTGCTCGAAGACCGCTACCAGGCGCAGAAATACGGCTGTCTGATGCACGGGGTGGGGCTGTGCGATGAGTGGCCGCTGGTGGTCTATCCCGATCATATGGTCGAGGGGGCCTTCGATTACCCGCTCGAGCCGGGCATGGTGCTCTGCGTCGAGGCGCTGGTGGGCGAGGTGGGCGGCGATTTCTCGATCAAGCTCGAGGATCAGGTGCTGATCACCGAGGACGGCTTTGAGACCCTCACCCGCTACCCGTTCGATCCGGCGCTGATGGGGCAGGGGTAGCCCTCACTCCGCCGCCGTGCCCATCGGCATCGCCTCGTGGTCGCGGTCGGGATCATAAAGATACGCGCGGTCGCGCCCGGCGTTCTTGGCGCGGTAGAGCGCGCGGTCGGCCTGCTGGATCGCGGTATCCATGTCGCCGCCGGGGGACAGCGCGGCCACCCCGAAACTTGCCGTCAGGTGCAGGATATGCGCGCCGTGGCAGATCGCGCCCGTGCGCACCCGCTGGGCAAGGCGATCGGCCACGGCGAGTCCTTCATCCTCGCCCGCGTCGCGCAGCACGATCACGAATTCCTCGCCGCCGAACCGCGCGACGATATCGCCGTCGCGGCAATTGGCGGTCAGGATCGCCGCGAATTGCCGCAGCGCCTGATCCCCCGCAAAATGGCCATAACGGTCGTTGAACCCCTTGAATTTGTCGATATCGATGACGATTACGGCACATCTCGCTGCGGTGATCGGCCCGGTGCGCTCGTAGAATGCCTTGCGCGTGGCCACCCCGGTGAGCAGATCGTGGTTGATCGCATGTTCGAGCCGCAGCCCTGTCCGGTAAACCTCGTGCATCCTTCGGCCCACCAACCACGCGATCGGCGCGGCGAGAATCAGCGCCATCGCCGAGCCGGGGATGAGCGTGCGCGCCGCCAGATCGGGCGGCAGCACGACAAAGCGCAAGGCCACGCTGCCCAGAAGCACGATCATCGTGATCGCCGCCGTGAAGCGCCAGATATCGGCCCTGCTGCGCACCCGCCACGTCATCGCTCACCCTCCTGTTGCACCCCGGCACAGGATGGCGCGGGCCGGTTAACGGCGGGTGGCCTCGCACCCGGATAATGCCGTCAATTCGATGCGAATGCCACAAACCCTCACCATCGCGTGACCCGCGCCGCCCGGCGCTGGAAGCGGCGGCGCTCTCCGCCTAGGGTCGGCACGACATCAGACAAAAGGGGACAGCCCATGCCCACCGAACGCTTCACCTTCGAGGGCCATGACGGCCACGAGCTTGCCGCCCGGCTCGATCTGCCCGAGGGGCCGCATCTCGCGACCGCGCTCTTCGCGCATTGTTTCACCTGCTCCAAGGACATCCCCGCCGCGCGGCGCATCGCGGCGCGGCTGGCGGGGGCGGGCATCGCCGTGCTGCGCTTCGATTTCACCGGGCTGGGCCATTCGGCGGGCGAGTTCGAGAACACGTCCTTTGCCTCCAACGTCGCCGATCTCGAACGCGCCGCAGCGGCGCTGGCGGATCGCGACATGGCACCGGGCCTGTTGATCGGCCACAGCCTGGGGGGGGCCGCGGTGCTCGCGGCGGCGGGCGGTATCGACAGCGTGCGCGCCGTGGTCACCATCGGCGCGCCCTTCGATCCCGGCCATGTCACAGAGAATTTCGGCGGCGCGCTCGAAGAGATCGCGGCGGACGGCGCGGCCGAGGTGCAGCTTGGCGGGCGGGCGATCAGGATCGGCCAGGGTTTCGTCGAGGATGTGCAAGCCGAGCGTCTGGGCCCCAAGATCGCCGCGCTGGGCCGCGCGCTTCTGGTGCTGCACGCGCCGCGCGACACGGTGGTGGGGATCGACAACGCCGCCGAGATTTTCAGGGCCGCAAAGCACCCCAAGAGCTTCGTGACCCTCGACGGGGCCGATCACCTCGTCACTGACCCCGATGATGCCGAATATGCCGCGCAGGTCATCGCCGCCTGGGCCGCGCGGTATCTCGACCTCGCGAAACCAACGCCACCGCCCGGCGCACCCGAGGGCATCGTGCGGGTGAGCGAGGCCGGAGCCGACGGCTTTCTGCAGGATGTCAACGCCGGGCCGTCGCATCACATGCTGGCCGACGAGCCAGAGGCCTATGGCGGCACCGATCGCGGCATGTCTCCTTACGGGTTCGTGGCCGCCGGTCTCGGGGCCTGCACCTCGATGACCATCCGCATGTATGCCCGCCGCAAACGCTGGCCGCTGGAACACGTCAGCGTCGATGTCTGCCACGACAAGGTCCACGCGCAGGACGCCGACAGCCGCGGCACCGCCAAGGCCGACCGTTTTTTGCGCGTGATCCGTCTCGAGGGCGACCTGAGCGAGGAGCAGCGCGCCAAGCTCATGGAGATCGCCGACCGTTGCCCGGTGCATCGCACGCTCGAACAGAGTTCGGTGGTAGAGACACGGGCGGCGTAGGCTCGACATCCGGCAGGCGTCTTGGATTGGCCTGAAGGGGACGGTCGAGGCGAAGCCCCCTTGCGCGGAATCAAGGTGCCGCAAGGCACCGCCGCGCAGCGGTCATGCCAGAGGCATGCCTCCGGCACTGACCCGCCCCCGGGCGGGCGCTATCGTCAACGTTGCGCGTTACTTCGAGAACGTTTCGCGGCATGCCGCACGATAAAGTGCGTCATATACACCGTCGGAACGCCCACCCGCGGTCGGGCGCTGCGCGGCTCCTCGACCGTTGCCCCACCATCCGCTCAAGGCCAGAACCCGACCGCCGCACAGCACCACGCGTCTCGTGTCGGGGGCCCGACACCCCGGGCATCCCGCCCGCGCGGCAGGCTACTCCACCGCGCGGATGAGCTTGCGCTCCAGCACCCGCAGCACGGTGCGCAGATCGTGCCCGCGCTTCAATATGCGCCCGTCCATGCCGATCACCGAATACTGCCCCTGCCGCTCGCGCAGGCGGGGGCGTTTCTCGATGCGGTAGAGCGGGTGCTCGGCGGTGCGGCGAAACACCGAGAAGACGGCCACCTCGCGCAGGCAGGAAATGCCGTAATCGCGCCATTCCCCCGCCGCCACCATGCGCCCGTAGAGCGACAGGATCACGCCCAGTTCGTCGCGTTGGAACGCCACCTGCGGCTCGGTCGGTTTCGCGCCCGCGAGCGGGCCGGGGCCTGACATGTTCATGACAGAAGAGTTGCGCCAAACGGGCTGTGAATCAAGGGGGTCGCCCCTCACGCGAACCGCCCGTGACAGAACCACCCCCCCGAAAGCGCCGCGCCATGCGCCTGGTAAAGCCACAGCCGCTCGCCGCGCGTGGTCAGCACCTGCCAGTAATCGCGCAGCCCGCTGCGCCATTCGGGATCGTCGAGCCACCATTCCGGGGCGATCCGCTCTGGCCCGATGGCATGGGCCGTCTCGTGCCGTCGCCCGCGCCAGCGAAACGCCGCGCAGGGCCGCCCGCCCGCCTGTGGCGTCACCGGCTCGGGCCGCCAGAGCATAAGCGGGCGGGGATGCGGCGGGGGCGGCCAGGGCGCGGGGGCCGGATCGGACCACGCGGCGGCGAGGGTGAGCGCGGTCTTGCCGGGAATATGGCTCTCGGCGGGGTGGCGGCGGGTGATCGCCTCAAGGCCCACGCGCGCGCCCAGCCGGGTCAGCAGATCGGCCAGCCCGTCGCGCGTGGCCCCTTCGGCCCCGCGCATCTGTTCGGGCACGATGCGCTCGGTCTCGGGCGCGTCGAGCCGCAGCATGTCGATGCCGAAGCCCGCGTCGATCCGCTCCAGCCTTGGCACCAGCAACGCCAGCATCGCGCCCTCGTCGCGCATGGCACGCGCCAGCCGCAAGCTCACCGCCTGCACGCCCCCATCGGTGCCGCGCGCCTCGAGCCGCAGCGCCCGCGCACCCTCGCCCCGCTCCGCCAGCCGCGCACAAAGCCGCGCCAGCAATCGCGAAGCACCTTCGCGCAGGTCGTCGAGCAAGCCGATGGGTTCCGGCAGGCTCAGCCGCACCGCGAGCGGCGGCGGCGGGGCAATGGCCGAAAGCGGCTCTGGCACCGCCCCCAGCGCCTGATCGAGCCGCTGCATGAGCGCGGGGCCGAACCGCCGCCCCAGCGCCGCGCGCGGCTGCCCCGCCAGATCGCCGATCCGCCGCAGCCCCAGCCGCGCCAGATCATCGGCCAGCCCGCCGGGCAGGCGCAGCGCCGCCACCGGCAGGGGGGCGAGCGCGCCATGCACCTGCCCCGGCGGCGCGATTGTCACCGGCTCTGTCTTGCCTTGCGTCACGCGCTGCTGCCACGCCCCGCGCTTCGCCGCGCGGGCGCGGGTGGCGCGGGCCTCCTGCGCGATGGCGTCGCCCGAGCGGCCCGGGGCCAGTCCCCGCCCCGCGAACCGCGCCAGCGCCCAGGCTGCCCCCGGCGTATCCGCCAGCCCGCAGCGCGCCGAGAGGCCAAGGCCCGCAGCCTCGTCCACCACCATTGCCGCCAGCGCCGCCTCGCCGCCGAAAAGATGCGCGCAGCCGGTGATGTCGAGCATCAACCCGCCCGCGCGATCGCAGGCCACCAACGGCGAGAACCGGTCCGTCCAGCGCGCCAGCGCGCGCAGAAACGCAGCCTCGGCGGCGGGCTCCTGCACCGCCGTGCGCAGATCGGGGCAGAGCGCCTGCGCCTCGCGCAGCGGCTGGCCGGGCGCCAGCCCCGCCGCCTCCGCCTCGGGCGACAGCGACGCCAGCACCGTGCGCGGCCCGTCCTCGGCCACCACCGCAAACGCCCCCGCCCCGCCCGTGCGGCGCGTGAGGCGTTCGGCCCCCAGCCGGGGAAACCAGACGGACAGGATGCGGCGGGCGGGCATGGCGGCACCGATGGCAAGTGTTCATGATATGTTCGATTCTTAGATCGGCGGGCGGGGCGAGTCGAGTCTCGCGCTACGGGCGGCCTTGCGGAAACAACGTTCCGCTATACGGGAAACGTCGGAACATCGGTTCCGATTTCACTGGCCAGATGCTCACCCGGCGGAACAATCCTTTTCGATCCCGGCCGCGCATCATAGCTTGGCCGCAGCACATCCGAGGGAGACAGACCATGACCAACACATCCATCCGCACCACCACAGGGCGGGGCCGCCGCTTTGACAGCGTGCTCGACACCATCGGCGACACGCCGGTGATCCGCGTCAACAATCTTGGCCCCGATCACGTGACGATCTACGTCAAGGCCGAGGCGTTCAACCCGGCGGCCTCGGTCAAGGACCGGCTGGCGGTCAACATCATCGAGGCCGCCGAGCGCGACGGGCGGCTCAAGCCGGGGCAAACCGTGGTCGAGGCGACGAGCGGCAATACCGGCATCGGCCTCGCCATGGTCTGCGCGCAAAAGGGCTATCCGCTGGTGGTGACGATGGCCGAAAGCTTTTCCATCGAGCGCCGCCGCCTGATGCGGATGCTGGGGGCCAGGGTGGTGCTGACGCCCAAGGCCGAAAAGGGCTTCGGCATGTACAAGAAGGCCGAGGAGCTGGCCGAGGCCAACGGCTGGTTCCTCGCCCACCAGTTCGAGACCGACGACAATGCCGACATCCACGCCGCCACCACCGCGCAGGAAATCCTCGGCGATTTCAAGGGCGAGAGGCTCGATTACGTGGTCACCGGCTATGGCACCGGCGGCACGGTGACGGGGATTGGCCGGGTGCTGCGAGACAAGCGCCCCGAGACGAAGATCGTCCTGTCGGAACCTGCCAACGCCGCCCTTCTGGGCAGCGGCCACGCGCAGGAGCGCACCGCGGCGGGCGCGCCCGCCGTCAGCCACCCGGCGTTCGAGCCGCACCCGATCCAGGGCTGGACACCCGATTTCATCCCGCTGGTGCTGCAAGAGGCGGTGGACAAGCACTATTACGACGACCTGATCCCGGTCACCGGCCCCGACGGCATCAAATGCGCGCGCGATCTCGCCGCCAAGGAGGGGATTTTCACCGGCGTCTCGGGCGGGGCGACCTTCGCCGTCTCGCTTCAGATCGCCGAGACCGCCGCGCCGGGATCGGTGATCCTGTGCATGTTGCCCGACACCGGCGAGCGCTACATGACCACGCCGCTTTTCGAGGGGATCGCCGAGGAGATGAACGCCGACGAACAGGCGATCTCGGCCTCGACACCGGGCTACCAGCTGGGCTGAGGCGCAGCACGCGCGCACATCCCCCTGTGCGGCGTTTTCCATTGCAGGGGGGCGCAGGGCGCATAGGTTGGCCTCAAACGAAAGGAGCGCACGATGACCGACGACACCTACACCCCGCCCGAGGTCTGGACTTGGGACTCCGCCTCGGGCGGCAAGTTCGCCTCGATCAACCGGCCCGTCGCCGGGGCCACCCACGACAAGGAATTGCCCGTGGGCAAGCACCCGTTCCAGCTCTACTCGCTGGCCACGCCCAACGGCGTCAAGGTGACGGTGATGTTCGAGGAATTGCTCGCCGCCGGGCACGACGCGGAATATGACGCGTGGCTCATCGACATCGGCGAGGGCGATCAGTTCGGCAGCGGCTTTGTCGCGATCAACCCCAATTCCAAGATCCCCGCGCTGGTGGACCGCACCGGCGATGCGCCTTTGCGCGTCTTTGAAAGCGGCTCGATCCTGATGCACCTCGCCGAGAAATACGGCGCGTTCCTGCCCGCCTCGGGCCCGGCGCGCACCGAGGTGATCAACTGGCTGATGTGGCAGATGGGCAGCGCGCCCTATCTCGGCGGCGGTTTCGGCCATTTCTACGCCTACGCGCCGGAAAAGATGCAATACCCCATCGACCGTTTCGCGATGGAGGCCAAGCGGCAACTCGATGTGCTCGACCGCCAGCTTGCCGAACGGCCCTGGATCGCGGGCGAGGACTATTCCATCGCCGACATGGCGATCTGGCCGTGGTACGGGCAATTGTGCCTCGGGCGGCTCTACAGCGCGGGCACCTTCCTCGACGTGCAGAGCTACACCCACGTCATGGCCTGGGCCGAAAAGATCGACGCGCGCGCGCCCGTTCAGCGCGGCCGCATGGTCAACCGCAGCTTCGGCGAGCCGCATATGCAACTGCACGAGCGCCACGCGGCCGAGGATTTCGAGACCCGCACCCAGGACAAGATCGGCGAAGACGCCTGACGACAGGCGCTTTCGCAACCACGCGGAATAGGGCATGAAGGGCGAAAAAGGAGCCCCCTCATGCCCACCCGCGATACCCATCTTCTCGCCGTGCTCATCGACGCCGACAACGTGCCCGCCAAATACGCCGACGCGATCCTCAACGAGGTCACCAGCTATGGCGAGCCGGGGCTGCGCCGGGTCTATGGCGACTGGTCGAGCCAGCAGCTTTCGGGCTGGACCAAGACGGCGCAGAACCTCGGCCTCGTTCAGCACCAGCAGACCGCCAATACCAAGGGCAAGAACGCGAGTGACATCGGCCTCGTGATCGACGCGATGGACATCCTGCACGCGGGCCATTTCGACGGTTTCGTGCTGGTCTCGTCCGACAGCGATTTCACCCGGCTGGCCAGCCGCATCCGCGAGCAGGGCCTGACGGTGATCGGCATCGGCGAGGCCAAGGCCCCCGACGCGCTCAAGAACGCCTGCAACCGGTTCGTCGCCATCGAGAACATCTACGAGGATGTGACCGACGCGCCCCGCAGCGCCCCCAAGGCCAAGCTCGACAGCCGCCACATCGCCGATGCGCGGCGGCTCATTTTCGACGCGATGGAAAAGATCGACAGCGACGACGAATGGTATCCGCTGGGCCGCATCGGCCAGCAAATCCAGGCCGACAAGCCGGATTTCGACACGCGCAGCTATGGCAAGAAAAAGCTCAGCGACCTGATCAAGGAATTGAAGGTGTTCGAGACGCAATCGGGGCCGGGTAACCAACTCTTGGTGCGGCGGGTGGACTGAGTAGGCGTTGGGGGGGCTTGATGGGCGGCACCAGAAGCGAAGCGCCCGCTTATGGCCTTGAGCTGCCATTGAAGGAGAAGTCCTCTTGCGCGGAATCAAGGTGCCGCAAGGCACCGCCGCGCAGCGCCCGACCGCCCCTCGGGCGGGCGCTATTCGACGTTGCAAGTTATTGAGAACGTTGGAGTATGCCGCACCATAAATCGCGTCGTCTCACCGATGGAGCGCCCACCCGCGGTCGGGCGCTGCGCGGCTCCCCGACCGTTGCGCGACTGCCCCCTCCAGGCCAACCCCCGCCGGTCATCCGAACTGCCCCGAACTTCGCCGCTCACCCCGCCTCGGCATCCACCCCGGCAAGCTGCGCTGCCTCGGCCCGCCGCGCCCGCGCGGCGGCCACCAGCGCGCGGAAAATCCCCATCTGTCGGCGCGCATAAAACAGGTGCTCGGGGTGCCACTGCACCCCCAGCGCGAACGGCTCCTCGACCCGCTCGATCGCCTGCACCATGCCGCCGCGATCCCGCGCCGCCACCCGCAGCCCGTCGCCCAGCCGGTCCACCGCCTGCGTGTGCAGCGCGTTGATCTTCATCGGCTCGGTCCCCGCCAGCTTCGCCAGCCGCGTCCCAGCCACGATCTCCACCTGCTTGCGCGGCAGGATCGTGCGCCGGTGGTCGCTGGCCTCGTAGGTGGCATAGGCATCCTGGTGCAGCGTGCCGCCCAGCGCGATGTTGAGCATCTGGCTCCCCCGGCAGATCCCCAGCACCGGAATCCCCCGCGCAAAGGCATCAAGCACCACACCCCGCTCCAGCGCGTCGCGTTCGGGGTCGAGCCGCGCCGAGGTGACGATCCACCCGCCATAGAGATCGGGCGAGATGTCATCGCCGCCGCCGATGATGACGCCGTCCACCGCGCCCATATCGGTCTCGCGCCCCGTTTGCCAGCGCCGGGCGCAGCCCCCCGCCAGCCACAGGTTGAGCGCGATGAGCGGATAGATGCGCCAGCCCGACCGGCGCGAGACGGTGACCCCGATCACCGGACGCACCCGGCTCATATGCCGTCGATCCCCGCCGTCCGCAAAATCCGCCCCGCGCGCGTGGCCCAGCTTTGCCGCATGATCGTCACCAACCCGTGATCGTCAAGCCAGGCATCCGACAGCCGCCGCAAAAGCGCCGCGTCGCGCGCCACCCGCTCCACCGCCACCCAGCGCCACCATTCGGTGGCCAGCCGCCAATCCGCCTCGTCGATGCGGCAATCGGGCAGGCGGAAATGAAACGCGGGGCGCGCCGAGGTCTTGTCGGCAATCGCGGCGGCCACGCGGGGGCCATCGAAATGGGCGAAAAGCGGCAGCATGTCGAGCCCCCGGTTCCGGCTTGGCGTCAGCTCCAGGTAAAGTCCCGTCACGCGATCACGCGCCGCCCCCGGCCCCGCCGCGATCAGTGCGCGCACGAAATCGGTGGGGTAGGGGTCGGTGAACGGCAGCACGCGGCGCGAGTCGTCGATGGGATAGGCGCTGCGCAGCCAGTCCTCGATCAGCGCATAGGCCAGCAGGGGCCGCACCGTGTCGGCATCATCCTCGCTCGCCACCTCGATGTTGAAATGCACGCCAAAGCCGAACACCAGCCCCGCGCCGCTGCCCAGCGCGCCCGCCGCGCGCAGGGCCTCGCGCAACTCGTCCAGCTTTGCCATGCCATCCATGTCGAGCGGCTCGGTCACGATCTCGACGGGCACCACCTCGCGCCCCAGATCGAGCGCCAGATCGCGCAACCGGCTGCGCGTCGCCTTGCGCAGAAAGATGTCGAGATAGACCTCGACGCGGCCCAGCGCGCTCTCCTCGACCGCCCAGATATGGCTGTCTTCCTGCACGGCCCTGCCGCCCAGTCGGTCGGCCACGATCCGCGCCACCTCCGCCTCCGGCAGCCCGCCCAGCTCGATCTCCACGCCCACGCGGCGCGGCTCGCCCTTGGCATTGAGCGGTTGCGGCAGCGGCGCGAACCCCGTCACCGGCTCAGGCCCGGCTCTCGCGGCGCGGGTTGCGCGCCCGCTCGCTTTCCGATTTGAGCTGCCCGCAGGCGGCCATGATATCCTCGCCGCGCGGGGTGCGGATGGGGCTCGCATATCCCGCCTTGTAGAGGATATGCGCGAACGCCTCGATCCGGTCCCAGTCACTGCGCACGTAGGGCGCGCCGGGCCACTCGTTGAACGGGATGAGGTTGATCTTCGCGGGGATGCCCGCGATGAGCTGCACCAGCCGCCTTGCATCCGCGTCGCTGTCATTCACGCCCTTGAGCATCACGTATTCAAACGTGATCCGCTCGGAATTCGACAGGCGCGGATACTCGCGCAACGCCCCCAGCAGCGTCTCGATGTTCCACTTTTTATTGATCGGCACGAGGCCGTCGCGCACATCGTCGGTGGTCGCGTGAAACGATACCGCCAGCAGACAGCCGATCTCCTCGGCGGTCTTCCTGATCTCGGGCACGACACCGCTCGTCGAGAGCGTGATCCGGCGGCGGCTCAGCGAAATCCCCTCGCCATCCATCGCGATCTTCATCGCATCGCGCACGTTCCCGAAATTATAAAGCGGCTCGCCCATCCCCATCAGCACGATGTTACTGATAAGCCGGGGCCGCTCCCCCGCCGGCTCGCCGGGCCTGGGCCATTCCTCCAGATCGTCGCGCGCCAGCATCACCTGACCGATGATCTCGCCTGCGGTGAGGTTGCGCACCAGCTTCTGCGTGCCGGTATGGCAGAACGAGCACGTCAGCGTGCAACCGACCTGAGAGGAGATGCACAGCGTGCCCCGGTCGGTCTCGGGGATATAGACCACCTCCACCTCGTGCCCGCCAGCGATCCGCACAAGGTATTTGCGCGTCCCGTCCGCGCTCACCTGACGGCTGACCACCTCGGGCAGCTCGATCACGAACCGCTCCGCCAGATCGGCGCGATAGGCCTTGGCGAGGTTGGTCATCGCGTGAAAATCCCGCACCCCCCATTGATAGACCCACTGCCAAATCTGGTTCACCCGCATCTTCGCCTGTTTTTCCGGCGTGCCAGCGGCGATCAACGCCGCCCGCAGCCCCTCACGGGTCAGACCCACGATATTCGTGGGGCCTTCGGGCACCTTGCGGGGGATGGTCAGCACATCCTGCGTGATCGGGGCGGTCTGGGTCATGGGCGCGGTCCTGTGGTCAACTGTTGCTCATATAGCCCATGCAGCGCGAATGCGAAACAGGGGTTGGGGTGTGGTGAGACACTCCACGCATACAACGGCAGCGCGCCGCAAACCTTGACGGTCCGGCAGCATTGCGGACGAAGCGGACACTAGTCAGTGCTTCGAGTCAGCGGATATGAACTTCAGGCCTACAATCCCAGCAATGATCAGAAAGAAACAAAACAGACGCAAGATGCTTCGATCCTCGCCGAGCACCAAGACGCCGTATGCAGCGGTTCCTATTGCGCCGATACCAACCCAAACCGTGTAGGCTGTCCCTATTGGGATCGTCCGCGTGGCGAGTGATAACAAGTACATGCTGGCGATGATGAAGAATGCTGCGAACAGACTGGGGCCAAGCTTCGTAAAGCCGTCAGTCCTGGGCATCGCTGCCGCGTAAAGGATTTCCGCCACCCCGGCTATTAAAAGATAAATCCAGCCCATTTGTCCTCGCTGTCCCTGTTCGACACGAGACTATCTGAGGTCCTGTGAAAGAGCTATATGAACTCCAAGCGCCCCCGCCCCACCGCCAAAATACCGACAGAATACCGACGCGGGTACCGCCCCCCTCATCCCAGCCGGTTGACCCGCTCGTGACACGGGCAACTCACCAGGTGATCGTTGACCAGCCCCGCCGCCTGCATGAACGCGTAGGTGGTCACCGGCCCGCAGAACCGGAACCCCCGGCGTTTCAAATCCTTTGACATCTTAACCGACAGGTCGGTCTGCGCGGGCACCTGCGCCAAGGTCTCCCAGCGGTTGCGAATCGGGTGGCCGCCGACGAAATCCCAGACATAGCGCGCAAACCCGCCCTCCGCCTCGATCCGTTGCCACGCCCGCGCGTTGCCGATCGCCGCCTCGATCTTGCCCCGGTGCCGCACGATGCCTGCATCGCCCATCAGCCGGGTCACCTTGGCCTCCCCCCAGCCCGCGATCACCTCCGGGTCAAACCCTTGGAATGCCCTGCGAAACCCCTCCCGCTTGCGCAGGATGGTGATCCAAGCAAGCCCCGCCTGAAACCCCTCCAGCACCAGCGCCTCCCACAGCGCGCGACTGTCGCGCTCGGGCACGCCCCATTCCGTGTCATGATAGGCGATATAGAGCGGGTCCTCGCCCGCCCAGCCGCAACGCTCCATGCCGTGTTCCCCGCTAATTTCGTTCAAATGCGCGTTTTAAACGATCCTTAAGGCCAAACGCGCACCCTGCAACCACGGATGGAATCGGAGGGCGGCATGGCGCGCAAGGACAAATGGGCGGATATCCCCGCCGGGCATGACAGCCCGCTCAATTACGCGGTCTCGGCGCGCGACCGCTCGACCATCGACATGGTCGAGGTCGCGATTCGTCACAAACAGCTTCTGCTGGCCTTTCAGCCGGTCGTTACCGCCGGGCAACCGGACCGTGCGGCGTTCTACGAGGGGCTGATTCGCATCACCGATCCCACCGGTCGCGTGATCCCCGCGCGCGAGTTCATCACCGAGGTGGAAACCCGCGAATCGGGCCGCATCATTGACTGCCTCGCGCTGGAAAAGGGCCTCGCCACCCTCGCCGAATACCCCGACCTGCGCCTCTCGATCAACATGTCGGCACGCTCCATCGGCTACCGCCGCTGGATGCGCACCCTCCACAAGGGGCTCGCCGCCGACCCCACCATCGCCGAGCGGCTGATCCTGGAGATCACCGAAAGCTCGGCCATGCTGGTGCCCGAGCTTGTCACCGGCTTCATGACCGAGTTGCAGGCCAGGGGCGTGGGCTTTGCCCTCGACGATTTTGGCGCGGGCTATACCTCCTTCAGGTTTCTCAAGGATTTCTTCTTCGACATCCTCAAGATTGACGGGCAATTCATCCGCGGCATCGCCACCAATGCCGACAACCAGGTGCTCGCCGCCGCGCTGCTGAGCATCGGGCAGCAATTCGACATGGTCACCGTGGCCGAAAGCGTCGAGCGCGCCGATGACGCAGCCTACCTCACGGCGCTCGGCCTCGATTGCCTCCAGGGCTATTACTTCGGCGCGCCCACCGTGCGCCCGCCCTGGCTCGACACCGGGTTTGCGCAGGCCACCGCCTGAGATGTGATCGCGGCCCGCCTGCGACATAGGGCCATCGCCGTTGCCGCGCCGCCGCCCTTGCGATATGACACAGCGGAACGTTGGCGCGTCGCGCCTGCATAGTCCCGGAGGAGGAAATCCATGACCAATGTCGTAATCGCGTCCGCTGCACGCACTGCTGTCGGCTCTTTCGGGGGGGCCTTCGCCACGACCCCCGCGCACGATCTGGGCGCGGCGGTGCTCGAGGCCGTGGTCGCCCGCGCGGGCATCGACAAGGCCGAGGTGTCCGAGACCATCCTCGGCCAGGTGCTCACCGCCGCGCAGGGGCAGAACCCGGCCCGCCAGGCGCATGTCAACGCGGGCCTGCCCATCGAATCGGCGGCCTGGGGCATCAACCAGGTCTGCGGCTCGGGCCTGCGCGCCGTGGCACTCGGGGCCCAGCATATCCAGCTTGGCGATGCCGCCATCGTCTGCGCAGGCGGCCAGGAAAGCATGACGCTCTCCCCTCATGCCGCGCATCTGCGCGCCGGTCACAAGATGGGTGACATGAAATACATCGACACGATGATCCGCGATGGCCTCTGGGACGCGTTCAACGGCTATCACATGGGCCAGACCGCCGAGAACGTCGCCAACAAGTGGCAGATCACCCGCGATACCCAGGACGAATTCGCCGTCGCCAGCCAGAACAAGGCCGAGGCGGCGCAGAAGGCGGGCAAATTCGATGACGAGGTGATCGCCTTCACCGTCAAGACCCGCAAGGGCGATATCGTGGTCGACAAGGACGAATACATCCGGCACGGCGCGACTATCGACGCGATGTCCAAGATGCGCCCGGCCTTCACCGCCGATGGATCGGTCACCGCCGCCAATGCCAGCGGCCTCAACGACGGCGCGGCCGCGACCCTGCTGATGTCCGCCGACGAGGCAGAGCGCCGCGGCATCACCCCGCTTGCGCGCATCGCCTCCTATGCGACCGCCGGTGTCGATCCGTCGATCATGGGCGTCGGCCCGGTCAACGCCAGCCGCAAGGCGCTGGAAAAGGCCGGGTGGAGCGTCGATGACCTCGATCTTGTCGAGGCCAACGAGGCCTTTGCCGCACAGGCCTGCGCGGTCAACAAGGAGATGGGCTGGAATCCCGAGATCGTCAACGTCAACGGCGGCGCCATCGCCATCGGCCACCCCATCGGCGCGTCGGGCTGCCGCATCCTCAACACGCTCCTGTTCGAGATGCAGCGCCGCGACGCGAAAAAGGGCCTCGCCACGCTCTGCATCGGCGGCGGCATGGGCGTCGCGCTCTGCGTCGAGCGCGCCTGACCGACGCCGCGACGCCGGGATCACGGGAAAGGGCACCGGGAGGGTGCCCTTTTTTCCAACCAGCACCGCATCGCGGAAATTTTATCGCGCAACATTGTTGCGCTCAATAGGCCAACCCGATAATCAAGTTACGAAACAAGCCATAGCGGAGGATATCATGGCCAGAACAGCACTCGTCACCGGAGGATCGCGCGGGATCGGCGCCGCCATTTCAAAGGCGCTCAAGGAGGCGGGATACGCCGTCGCCGCCACCTATGCCGGCAACGATGAGGCCGCCGCGAAATTCACCGACGAGACCGGCATCAAGACCTACAAATGGAACGTCGCCGATTACGACGCCTCCAAGGCCGGGATCGAGAGCGTCGAGGCCGATCTCGGCCCCATCGACATCGTGGTTGCCAACGCGGGCATCACCCGCGATGCGCCGTTCCACAAGATGACGCCTCAGCAGTGGAAAGAGGTCATCGACACCAACCTCACCGGCGTGTTCAACACCATTCACCCCGTATGGCCGGGGATGCGCGAGCGCGGCTTCGGGCGCGTCGTGGTGATCAGTTCCGTCAACGGGCAAAAGGGCCAGTTCGCGCAGACCAACTACGCCGCGACCAAGGCCGGTGATCTCGGCATCATCCGCAGCCTCGCACAGGAGGGCGCGGCCAAGGGCATCACCGCCAACGCCGTCTGCCCCGGCTATATCGCCACCGAAATGGTCATGGCGGTGCCGGAAAAGGTGCGCGAGGCGATCATCGGCATGATCCCGACAGGCCGCCTTGGCGAACCCGAGGAAATCGCCCGCTGCGTGCGCTTTCTCGTCTCCGACGATGCCAGCTTCATCAACGGCTCGACCATCTCCGCCAATGGCGGGCAGTTCTTCTCCTGACCACGGTCAAGTGATCGTATCGGGCCGGGCCATGCGCCCGGCCCTTTCCGTCTGTCAGGCGTTGATCGTCAGGCGTTCGATCTCTTCCTTGATCTTGAGCTTCTGTTTCTTGAGGTCCGCGAGTTCCAGCGAGCTTACCCCCGGGGCGCGTTGCGCCGCCTCCACCTGTTCCGAGAGCGCGTAATGCTTCTTCTTCAGTTCCTCGATATGCGAACTCAAGCTCATGGGCTGTCTCCTCAGTGAAATGGGTGTCCAACGGACATGGGAATTGCAGCACAGTTTTACAATTCTGTCACGTTGCGCGTGCGTGATGGGCGAATTTTTTCCGATACGATTTTCGGCAAATCACCGGTAAAAGGGCAGGGGGGCCGCGTCGCGCAGCACCGACGCCGTTGATGCCGTGAGGTTTTCCCCGTCCGCCTCGTGGCGTGCGCCCTCGTGCAGGAGCCAGCCGTCACACAGCCGCAGCGCCGCGCGCCCGCCCTTGCGCGCCCGCACCAGCACCAGCCGCGCCGCCCGCCCGCGCCGGGGAATCAGCGGCAGCACCTCGATCGAGCCACGCAGCGCGCCCAGCAATTCCGCCAGCCGCTCGGCCCGGTGGATGACGCAGACATGCCCGCCGGGCCTGCACCGCCGCAGCGCCGCCGCCACCCAATCGGCCAGCGGCGTGCCCTCGCCCAGCGCCCCCTCGCGCCCGGCATCGGCGGCCCGCGTGCTGCCCGCGCGGTCGAAATACGGTGGGTTGGCGATGACGTGGTCGAACTGCCGCAGCCGCAGGGCCTCGGGCATCGCGGCCAGATCGCCGGTCACCACCTCCATCGCCACGCCATTACGCGCCGCGTTGCGCCGCGCCAGATCGGCATATCCGGGCTGCATTTCCAGCCCCGCAAGCACCACCCCCGGCACCCGCGCGGCCACGCAAAGCGCCGCCACCCCCGCGCCACAGCCCAGGTCGAGCAGCGTCTCGCCTGCCTGCGCGGGCACCGCCGCCGCCAGCAGAACCGGGTCGATCCCGGCGCGATAGCCTTGCCGCGGCTGCGCCACCTTCAGCCGCCCGCCGAGAAAGGCGTCAACGCTCACCTCCGCGTCGGCGAACGGCTCAGTCCTCAAACGAGAACCCGTTATCCACAAGCGCCTCCCGCGCCGCCGCGTAATCGGCTTCGCGCACCAAAAGCCGCCGGGGGAAAATTCCGATGGAGCCTTCGAGCACGCTCATGTTTACGTCCATTTCAAAGCAGTCTATATCCTCGCCCTGCAGCAGCGCCTTGGCAAAGGCCATGTCGGCGGGGTTGGTCGTGTTCAAAAGCTGTTTCATCCTGCTGAACTAAGGGCACCGCGCACCATTTGTCGAGGGGTAGGGAAGAGGATGAGCTTGGGCGAGGCAGCCACCAGACCGCACGAGGCATTGGCCGCGCATCTCGCGCCGAAACTCGGTGACGTGAACGCGCTCATCCGGGCGCGCATGGCCTCGCGCCACGCGCCCCGCATCCCCGAGGTGACGGCCCACCTGATCGAGGCGGGGGGCAAGCGCCTGCGCCCGATGCTGACGCTCGCCGCCGCCGATCTCTGCGGCTACCGGGGCGATCACGACGTGCGCCTCGCCGCCACGGTCGAATTCATCCACACCGCCACGCTGTTGCACGATGACGTGGTCGACGAGAGCGCGAGCCGCCGGGGGCGGCCCACCGCCAACCTCTTGTGGGATAACAAGTCGAGCGTTCTGGTGGGCGATTATCTCTTCGCCCGTGCCTTTCAGCTCATGGTCGAAACCGAATCCCTGCGCGTGCTCGATATCCTGTCGAACGCTGCCGCCACCATCGCCGAGGGCGAGGTGCTGCAACTCAGCACCGCGCGCAATCTCGCCACCACCGAGGCGCTTTACCTTCAGGTGGTGCGCGGCAAGACGGCGGCGCTTTTCTCGGCGGCAACGCAGGTGGGCGGGGTGATCGCCGCCGCGCCCGAGGCCCAGGTCCGCGCGCTTTTCGATTACGGCGACGCGCTCGGCATCGCCTTCCAGATTGTCGATGACCTGCTCGATTACCAGGGCGACGCCAAATCGACCGGCAAGAACGTGGGCGATGATTTCCGCGAGCGCAAGCTCACCCTGCCGGTGATCCGCGCGCTGGCACAGGCCGACGCGGACGAGCGCGACTTCTGGCGGCGCACCTTTGAGAAGGGTGCGCAAACCGAGGGCGATCTCGACCGGGCGCTTGCCATCCTGCACGCGCGCGGCGCGCTCGAGGAAACCCGCGCCGCCGCCACGGGATGGATCGGGGAGGCGCGCGCGGCGCTCGATGTCCTGCCCGAACACCCGGTGCGCGACATGCTCGATCACCTCGCCGATTACGTGGTCGCGCGCCTCACCTGAGCCGCGTCGGCGTCACCCACCATTCGGGCCGCTCGGCGGCAATCCGCGCCGCCGCGCAACGGGCCGTATCACCATCCGGGTAAAGCCCGAAACACGTCGCCCCCGATCCCGACATCCGCGCCAGTGCGCAGCCCTCGGCGTCGCGCAGCGCGTCCAGCACCGCGCCGATCTCCGGGCAGATCGCCCGCGCCGGGGCCTCCAGGTCGTTGCGCTGCGTGGCAAGCCACCCTGCGCACTCCGCCGCGTCGCGCCAGCGCGGCAGTGCCCCCGGCATCGGCGGATTGTCGCGCCGCGTCAGCCGCGCGAACACCGCCGGTGTCGCCACCGGCACGCGCGGATTGACCAGCACGGCGTCGAGCACCGGCAGGCCCCCGACCGGCTCCACATCCTCGCCGATCCCGCGCATCCGCGCCGCCCGCGCCAAGAGGCAGACCGGCACATCCGCGCCGAGGGCCAGCGCCTCGGGCACGGGCCTGCCGCCCAGCCGCGCCAGCGCGCGCAAAGCGGCCGCCGCATCGCTCGATCCGCCGCCGATCCCGGCCGCAGATGGCAGGTGTTTGTCGAGCGTGATCGCCGCCCTCACCCCGATGAGCGCAGCGGCCCGCAGCACCGAGTTTTCCGCGCCCGTGGGCACGCCTGCGGCCATAGGCCCGGTGACGGTCAGCGAAACGGCGTCCGCCCGCCGGACGCACGACGCTGTCCCCCGCATCGGCAAACACCACCAGCGAATCCAGCAGGTGATAGCCGTCGGCGCGCCGCCCCGTGACATGCAGTGTCAGGTTGATCTTGGCCGGGGCCGGTTCCTCAACCGCCAGGTCACCCGCCGTCATCGACCACCAGAAGCGGCTCGGCCCCCTCCTCGGCCAGCACCGCGTCAAGCCCGGCCTCCAGCTTGCGCCGCACCCGCTCCGGCGCAAGGTCGGGCGAGGGCGTGGTCTTGTGCAGCGACAGCGCGCGCCGCCACTGAAACCGCGCCTCGGTCTTGCGATCCACCGCCCAGAGCACATCGCCCAGATGGTCATTGACCACCGGATCGGTCGGCATCAGTTCGGCAGCGTGCTCCATGTGGCCGATCGCCTCGCCGTAGCGGCCCAGCCGGTAAAGCACCCAGCCGAGGCTGTCGACGATATAGCCGCTGTCGGGCCGCGCCGCGACGGCGCGCTCGATCATGCCCAGCGCCTCGTCGAGGTTGACGCGCTTTTCCACCATCGAATAGCCCAGATAGTTGAGCACCTGCGGATGATCGGGGTTCAGCTCCAGCGCACGGCGGAAATCGGCCTCGGCCTCGGTCCAGTTGTCCAGCCGCTCATGGGCGATGGCGCGCACGTAATGCACGAACCATTGCGGGTTGTCGCGCGTCTCGAGCAGCGCGATGGCGCGATCATAGGCGGTCACGGCCTCGGCGAATTCCTCCTGCTCGCGGTGCAGATCGCCCGCTGCGACATGGATTTCCACGATATCGGGATAATCCCGCGCAAGCTGCCCCAGCACCTCCGCCGCCGCGTCGGGCTTGCCGGTGGCGCGCAGCGCCTCGGCGCGGCCAAGCTCGGCGGTGTGGAACGCCGGATGATCGCGCGGCACGCGGGCGTAGGCGTCGATGGCGAGCTTGTATTGCTCCATGCTCTGAAGCGTCTCGGCGGCAGTGATGGTGGCGTGGACATGACCGGGGTCGATGGCCTCGGCGGCGCGGGCATAGATCAGCACGAATTCGTCATCGGCCTCCTGCTTGAGCGCGCGGGCGAGCGAAAAGAACACCTCCGCCACGCCCTGCCGGGGCCCCGTGACCGCGTCGAACGGCACCGTCTCGCCCGCCGCGATGCGGTCGCGCAGCGCCGCGATCTCCGGCTCGGGATCGGCCCCGAACGCGTCGTCGATGATGCTCAGCGCGCGCTCCGCCTCGCCCAGTTGGCTCAGCACCTGCGCCCAGGCGACAATGCCGCTGCGCGTGCGCTGCACCGGCCCGTCGGATTCGCCGGAAAACACGCCGTCGGCGGCCTCGAAATCGCCCGCCACCGCCAGCGCGAGCGCCTTGTGGTAAAGCGCGTAATTGCGCAATCCGCGCTCTTTGGCCAGCGCGTCGATCCGTCCCAGCGCCGCCGACATGTCGCCGCGCCCCAACTCGGCCCAGGCGGCGATCATGCCATCGGCCAGATCGCCCGCCCCGCGCCCCGCGTCGATGCGCTTCAGGATCGCGGCCCAGTCTCCGTCCCGCGCCTCCGCGACGATGAGCGGGATATGCGCGATCCGGCTCGGGGCCCCCTCGGACTCCATCTTGCGCGCCACCGCAACCGCGCGGTCCACCTGACCCAGCGCCATATAGGCAAAAGTCGCGTTTTCCAGCATCGCCGGATTGCCCGGATCGCGCGACAACGCCTGCGCGTAATATTGCGCGGCGGCGGCGAAATCGCCCTGCGCGCGGGCGTGCTGCGCCGCGAGATAGGCCCCCGACGGCGCCTGCGCCGCGCTGTGCGTGCCCATCGTCACGAACACGGCGAGAGCGGCCAGAAAACTGCGATGGATCACGGTTGCGCCCCTTTATGCTGCGGATACCCGCTTCAACCTAGTGTCCCGCCCCGTGCATGGCAATGCGGGGCGGCGCGCCGCCGATCACGCCTGTGTCACATGTTGGGATAATTCGGCCCGTCGCCGCCCTGCGGCGTGACCCAGGTGATGTTCTGGCTCGGGTCCTTGATGTCGCAGGTCTTGCAATGCACGCAGTTCTGGAAATTGATGACGAACCGCGGGTCCTTGCCCTCTTCATGCACCACCTCGTAGACGCCCGCCGGGCAATAGCGCTGCGCCGGCTCGGCATAGTCCGGCAGGTTGACCGAGATCGGCACCTCCGGGTCGGCAAGCCGCAGGTGACAGGGCTGGCTTTCCTCGTGGTTGGTCATGGCAAAGCTCACATTGGTGAGCCGGTCAAAGCTCAGCTTGCCGTCGGGCTTGGGATAGTCGATTGGCTTGTGATCGCTGGCCTTGCCCGTCGCTTCGGCATCCGATTTGCCATGCCCCAGCGTGCCCAGCACGCTGAACCCGAGGGTGTTGGTCCACATGTCGAACCCGCCCACCGCGAGCGAGGTCAGAAGCCCGTATTTCGACCACAAGGGCTTGACGTTGCGCACCTTTTTCAGGTCCTTGCCGATCGCGCCCTCGCGCACCTCGCGCTCGTAATCGCCCAACTCGTCGCTCGCGCGCCCCGCCTTGATCGCGTCATGCGCCGCCTCGGCGGCCGCCTTGCCCGACAGCATCGCGTTATGGTTGCCCTTGATGCGCGGCACGTTGACCATCCCCACCGAACAGCCCAGCAGCGCCACCCCCGGCGCCACCATCTTCGGCATCGACTGCCAGCCGCCCTCGGAAATCGCCCGCGCGCCATAGGCCACGCGCTTGGCACCCTTGAGCAGGTCGGCGACCATCGGGTGATGCTTGAACCGCTGGAATTCCATGTAGGGGTAAAGATGCGGGTTCGCATAGTTGAGATGCACCACGAAACCCACGTAAACCTGATTGTTCTCGAGGTGATAGATGAACGATCCGCCGCCCGCATTCTTGCCCAGCGGCCAGCCCATCGTGTGGGTGACACTGCCCTCGCGGTGCTTGTCGGGATCGACCTCCCAGATTTCCTTCATGCCAAGGCCGAATTTCTGCGGCTCCTTCCCGGCGCTCAGGTCGTATTTCGCGATCACCTCCTTCGACAGGCTGCCGCGCACGCCCTCGCTCAGGAACACGTATTTGCCGTGAAGCTCCATCCCCGGCTCATAGCTCGGCCCCGGCGTGCCGTCGGGGTTGCGGCCGAATTCGCCCGCGACCACGCCCTTCACCGCGCCATCCTCGCCATAAACCATTTCCGAGCACGACATGCCGGGGAAAATCTCCACGCCCATCGCCTCGGCCTGTTCCGCCATCCAGCGGCAGACATTGCCCATCGACACGATGTAAGTGCCGTGATTGTTCATCAGGGGCGGCATCGGCCAGTTCGGCACACGCACCCGGCCACCTTCGCCCAGCATGTAGAAATTATCCTCGGTCACGGGCGTGTTGAGCGGCGCGCCGCGCTCCTTCCAGTCGGGAATCAGCGCGTCGAGGCCGGAGGGATCGAGCACCGCGCCCGACAGGATATGCGCCCCCACCTCCGAGCCCTTTTCCAGCACCACCACCTCGAGCGCCTCGTCAAGCTGCTTGAGACGGATCGCGGCCGAAAGGCCCGCAGGCCCCGCCCCGACGATCACCACGTCGTATTCCATCGCTTCGCGCGTCGCTTCGGTCATCGGCCTCATCCTTCTCCCGGTTCGCCCCGGCGCAACAAGATTGCGAGCGTGACTATCGCGCCCCCGCTTGAGGCGTCAATTGAAACACGACGTTATGAATAGTCGAAACCGGCAATTTGTCACGGGTTGTCACGGGCGCGGGCGCGAAATCCGCCGCCCCGGCGATCCTCTCTTGCATTGGGGCGCGCGCATCGTGCAGTCTGTCACCCACAACTGAACACCACCAACGGGGCTGCGGGTGCGCGGCCCCTCTTTCGATGATGGACGCGTGCAATGGACAAGATACCGATGACAGCCGCCGGTCACGAGGCCCTGGAAAAGGAGCTCAAGCACCTCAAGTCGGTCGAGCGCCCCGCCATCATCCGCGCCATCGCCGAGGCGCGCGAGCATGGCGACCTTTCGGAGAATGCCGAATACCACTCGGCCAAGGAAAAACAGTCCTTCATCGAGGGCCGCATCAAGGAGGTCGAGGGCATCCTCAGCCTCGCCGAGGTGATCGACCCCAAGCGCCTCTCGGGCACCATCAAGTTCGGGGCCACCGTGACCCTCATCGACGAGGACACCGAGGACGAGCACACCTGGCAGATCGTCGGCGAGCACGAGGCCAATATCGAGAAGGGCCTGCTCAACATCAAATCCCCCATCGCCCGCGCCCTCATCGGCAAGGAAGAGGGCGACACGGTCGAGGTGCACACGCCGGGCGGCGACCGCGGCTACGAGGTAGTCAAGGTCGCCTATATCTGAGGCAGAGGCGCAGCACATGGCCCCATCATCCGATCACGGCCAAGCGCCACACGCGAAAGACGCCCCGGTGCGCGAGCGCCTGACCGGGATCGAGATCACCGCAGGCCTGCTGTCGGTGGCGTGGCTCGCCGGGGCCGCGCTCTATTTCCTCGTGCTCGCGCCGGGGCCCGGGGCGGCGGGCGTGACGCTGCATTTCGTCACCGTGCTGATCGCGGTGTTCATGCCGGTGGCGATGCTGTGGGTGGGGGCTACCGCCGCCCGCGCCAGCCGCACCATGCGCGAGGAAAGCGCGCGGCTGCGCGCCACCATCGACGCCATCCGCGAGGCCTATATCAGCCAGAGCCAGTCGCTCGGCACGACCGTCGACAAGACCGTGGCGCAGAAACTCGACGAGATCGTCGCCGCCCAGCGCAAGACCGAGAGCGCGCTCGCCACCTTCTCCTCGGTGCGCACATCCGAGGCACCGCGCCCGGTGCGCGCCACCCCGCCGCCGCCGGATCAGCCTTCGGGCCAGGTGGTGCTGCCCCTCGGCACCCCCGCCGAGGAGACCGCGCCGCCGCTCGAACGGTCAGATTTCATCCGCGCGCTCAATTTTCCCGAAAGCCCCGAGGACAAGGCCGGCTTCACCGCCCTGCGCCGCGCGCTCAAGGACCGCCCCACCGCACAGCTTGTCCGCGCCGCGCAGGACGTGCTCACCCTGCTGGCGCAGGACGGCATCTACATGGACGACCTGCGCCCCGACATGGCGCGCCCCGAAATCTGGCGCCGCTTCGCCGCAGGCGAGCGCGGCCGCGCCATCGCCGCCCTTGGCGGCATCCGCGACCGCTCGTCGCTCGCGCTCACCGCCGCGCGGATGAAACAGGACACCATCTTCCGCGACGCCGCCCACCATTTCCTGCGGCTCTTCGACCGCATGGTCTCGGACTTCGCCGAGACCGCCTCCGACACCGAGATATCCGCCCTCTCCGACACCCGCACCGCCCGCGCCTTCATGCTCCTCGGGCGCATCAGCGGCACGTTCGATTGAAGGGAGCCGCACCCGGTTTCTTCTTGGCTCCAATACTCATCACCGGTCGAGCCGTGGCACCATCCTCACCTCTCTTGCCCTGCCGCGCGTTCCGCGTCATGATGCGCGTTTGAGGAGGCGACCCCATGCGCAAGTTTCTCGTGGTGCTCGATGACAGCCGCGAATGTCTCAACGCGATGCGCTTCGCGGCGATGCGCGCGGCGCATACCGGTGGCGGGGTCGAGATCCTGTCGGTGATCCCGCCCGACGAGTTCAACCATTGGATCGGCGTCGGCGACATCATGCGCGAAGAGGCCCGCGAGCGGATCGAGGCGCATTTCGAGGTTTTCGCCAAGTGGATGCGCGATAAGCAGAACGTCGACCCCGAGCTTGTCATCCGCGAGGGCGAGCCCGTGGCCGAGATCATGGCGCAGGTCCGCGACGATACCGAGATCGGCGTGCTCGTGCTCGGGGCCGCCTCCGACAAGAAGGGGCCGGGGCCGCTCGTCACCCAACTCACCCGCAGCGCCGGCGGACTGCCCATCCCGATCACCATCGTGCCCGGCGACCTGAGCAAGGAGCGGCTCGAGGCGATCACCTGAACGGTGGTCGCGCCGAACCGTGCGGTTCGACGCCCGAAACGGTCGGTTCGTCCCGCACCCGTCAAGTTTAGAACCATTCCAAACCTTGACTCGCGGCGTTCCGGCGCGCATATCTGGTAAAGCTGTAAAAGGGGCTCTTCGATGTTCATCCAGACCGAATCCACACCCAACCCCGCAACGCTCAAGTTCCTGCCGGGCCAGTCCGTGCTCGACGCGGGCACCGCCGATTTTCCAAGTGCCGACGGGGCCGACGCCTCGCCGCTGGCGGCGCGTATCTTTCGCGTTCCGGGGGTGTCGGGCGTGTTTCTCGGCAACGATTTCGTCACCGTGACAAAGGCCGACGACACCGAATGGGACCACGTCAAACCGGCCATTCTCGGTGCCATCATGGAGCATTACCAATCCGGTCAGCCGGTCATGTCCGAGGAGGGCGGCGGTGCCTCGGGCCATGCCGACCACAGCGGCGAGGATTCCGAAATTGTGGGCCAGATCAAAGAGTTGCTGGATACCCGCGTGCGCCCGGCCGTGGCGCAGGATGGCGGTGACATCACCTTTCACGGGTTCGAGCGCGGCGTCGTCTACCTGCACATGCAGGGGGCCTGCGCGGGCTGCCCGTCCTCGACCATCACCCTCAAGATGGGAATCGAGAACCTGCTGCGCCACTACATCCCCGAGGTGACCGAGGTGCGCCCCATTGGGCTCTGAGCCGCTGACATTGGGGTTCGACACATCGGCCGCGCATTGCGCGGCCGCTTTGCTGTCGGGCGACCGGGTTCTGGCGTGCTGCGCCGAAGAGATGGGGCGCGGACAGGCCGAACGCCTCGTGCCGCTGCTCGAAGAGGTGCTGGCCGAGGGCGGTGCCCGCTGGCGCGACCTCGACCGGATCGGCGTCGGTATCGGCCCCGGCAACTTCACCGGCATCCGAATTTCTGTCGCCACGGCGCGGGGGGTGGCGCTCTCCCTTGGTATTTCCGCGTTTGGAATCAGTATCTTCGACGTGATCCGTGCCCGCACCCCAAGTGGCACGCCCGCCGTGCCCGCGCCGCGCGGCATGGCGCATGTCATTGGCCCCGGCGAGGTGCCGGCGCTGATCCCGGCGGTGGAGGTGTCCAACCCGGCCTGGCCCCCGTCCCCCGCCGATCTGGCCCAAGCCATTGCGATATTGGCGCAATCCGCGCCCGCCGGTGCACCGCCGCCCGCGCCGCTCTATGTCCGGCCCGCCGACGCAGCCCCCGCCCGCGATGCGCCGCCCACGATCCTCGATGACGCCTGAGACACTGGCCGCCATCCACGCCCGCGCCTTTGCCGGGCAGGCGCGCGGGTGGTCGGCAACGGAATTCGCGGCGCTTCTCGATAGCCCTTATGTGTTTGTTGTTAATAAGGAAAACGCCTTTGCCCTTGGCCGGGTGATCGCGGACGAGGCGGAGTTGCTGACGCTCGCCACCGATCCCGACGCGCGCCGCCGGGGCCTTGCCCGTGCCGCCCTTGCCGGGTTCGAGGCCGAGGCGCACGCACGCGGTGCCACGCGCGGCTTTCTCGAAGTGGCCGAGGACAACGCGCCCGCCCGCGCCCTTTATACCGCGTCGCAATGGCAGGAAATGGCGCGCCGCGCAGGCTATTACCCGCGCGCAGGCGGGCAGGCGGTGGATGCGCTTATCCTCGAAAAACCCCTCGCGCCCCTTCACGCCTCCTGAAAACCATTTTCCGGCAACAAGAATTTACCACCCGCACCCGCCCCAGCCCCCGCCGGTCCCTTGCATATCGAGGCGGCATGAGGCTAACAATCGACATGCAGATTTATCTCCCCATCGCCGAGGTTTCGGTCAACGCCTTCCTGCTTCTCGGGCTTGGCGGCATCGTGGGGGTTCTGTCGGGCATGTTCGGGGTGGGCGGCGGTTTCCTGATGACGCCGCTGTTGTTCTTCATCGGCATCCCGCCCGCCGTCGCGGTCGCGACCGAGGCCAATCAGATCGTGGCCTCTTCGTTTTCCGGCGTGCTGGCGCATTTGCGACGAAAGACCGTCGATCTGAGGATGGGCACGGTGCTGCTTGTGGGCGGTCTCATCGGGGCGGCGCTGGGCGTGATCCTGTTCAACTATCTGAAATCGCAGGGTCAGGTCGATCTGCTGGTCAAACTGTGTTACGTGGTGTTCCTCGGCGTGATCGGCGGGCTGATGTTCATCGAGAGCCTGCGCGCGATCCGCAACACCCGCCGCGGCACGGCACCGAGGCGCAAGAAGCACGGCTGGGTTCACAAGCTGCCCTTCAAGATGCGGTTCCGCACCTCGGGGCTTTATATCTCGGTGATCCCGCCGCTTCTGGTCGGGGTGTCGGTGGGCGTGCTCGCCGCCATCATGGGCGTGGGCGGCGGCTTTGTCATGGTGCCGGCGATGATCTACCTCCTCGGGATGCCGACCAAGGTGGTGGTGGGCACCTCGCTTTTCCAGATCATCTTCGTTACCGCCTTCACCACGCTGTTGCACGCCACCACCAATTTCACCGTCGATGTGGCACTGGCGGTGCTGCTTTTGGTCGGGGGCGTGATCGGCGCGCAGATCGGCACGATGATCGGCACCCGCATGAAGGCCGAACAATTGCGCATCGCGCTGGCGATGATGGTGCTCGCGGTGTGCGGCAAGCTGGCGTTCGATCTGCTGGTGATGCCGTCGGAGCTTTATTCCATCGCCTCGGGCGCGGGAGGGGGGCATTGATGCTGCGCCTCGTGCTTCTCTTGTGCCTTGTGGCGCTGCCCCTGCGGGCCGAGGAGGTGGTGCTGGGGCTGTCGAAGGATCGCGTGGCGATCACCGCTACCTTCGAGGGCTCGGATATCCTCATCTTCGGTGCGGTCAAGCGCGAGGTGCCGATCCCCGAGGTGCCGCTCGACGTGGTGATTACCGTCGCCGGGCCGTCCCTGCCGGTAACCGTGCGCCGCAAGGAGCGGGTTCTCGGTATCTGGGTCAATACCGACACGGTCGATCTCGACGCCGCGCCCACCTTTTATGCCGTGGCGACGAGCGGGCCTCTCGACGAGGTGCTGACCGCGACCGAGGATCTGCGCCACCGGGTCTCGATCCCGCGCGCGATCCGCTCGGTGGGGGCCGCGAGCATGGCAGAGGATGTCGAGAGCTTTACCGAGGCGCTCATGCGCATCCGTCGGCGCACCGATGCCTATCAGCTTCTGGAGAACAAGGTGGCCCTCGACGAGCAGACCCTGTTTCGCACCGCGATCAGCCTGCCCGCCAACCTGACCGAAGGGGCTTACCGGACGCGGATTTTCCTCACCCGCGAGGGGCGGGTGGTGGCGCAGTTCGAGACGGTGATCGACGTGCGCAAGGTGGGGCTGGAGCGGTGGCTCTTTACCCTGTCGCGGCAGCAACCGTTGCTCTATGGGCTGATGTCTCTGGCCATCGCCATCGCTGCGGGCTGGGCCGCGTCGGCGGCGTTCCGGGTGCTGCGCCGGACCTGATCACCGCCAGCCGCGCAGCACAGTCTGCGCCAGCAGCACCAGATCAAGGCAGAGCGTGCGATGACGCTGATAGACGAGGTCGAGCCGGGCCTTGCGCGGCACGCAGGCGCGGCAATAGATCGCGTCGGTCTCGGCGGCGCTGCGGCTCTTGGCCAAGAGCCGCGCCTCGTGCGCGTGATAGCGCAGCGTGGCCAGCCCCGTGAGACCGGGCCGCGAGCGCAACACCTCCGCGTAGAGCGCCGGGAAATGCTCGACATAGGTGCGAAGCGGCGGGCGCGGGCCGACGAGGCTCAGATCGCCGCGGATCACGTTCCACAGTTGCGGCACCTCGTCGAGATGGGTGCGCCGCAGCAAGTGCCCGGTGCGGGTGATCCGGTTCGCCTTGTCCCCGCCCGAGACGCCTTCGTCGGCCTCGGCCGGGGTCATGGTGCGGAACTTGACGAGGACAAAGGCACGGTCGGGCGTCTTCATCCGCTCCGACAGGAACAGCACGGGGCGCCCGTCCACCAACAGGATGACAAGCGCGATCATCATCGCGACCGGGACCAGAAGGATCGCGAGAGCGAGGGCGAAGACGAGATCGAAGGCGCGTTTCGAGGCGGTCATGCGGGGCACGCCTTGCGCCATTGGCGGACCATCCCGGTGGCGGTGCTGTCCAGGGCCGCGAAATCGTGCAGCGCGGTGAGGCGGCGGCAATCGAGGGTGATGCGCTGATGCGCGCCGGGCGGGGCGGGGCGCGTCTCGTGAGGCGCCCCTGCCGCCTCGGCGAGGTCGGTCATCGCCACAGGCATGGGGGCCGCGATGTTGATCACTTCCGGCAGCGGCCCGGTATGGCGGCAGAGGGTGGCGAGCACAGCGGCAAGGGTGGCGGGCCCGATATAGGAGCGCACCGGCCCGCCGCCATCGGCGAAGCGGTCGATCACCACCGCGCACCCCGCCCCGCCGCGCGCCACGTTGAGCAGCAGCGCGTCGGCCCCCGCCACGTTGCCGATGCGCAACGCACAGATATCGAGGCCGCGCGCGCGCCACGGGTCGCAGGCGGCCTCCATGTCGCGTTTTGCGGCCCCGTAGGCATTCACCGGCGCGCAGGGCGCATCCTCGGCGAAGGGGGTGCCGTCGCCCGCGCCATAGACCGCCGAGGACGAGGCCAGCAGCACGCGGGGCACGCCCGCGTCATGCGCCGCCGCGAGCGTGGCTTCGGCCAACGCGGTGTTGAGCGACAGATCGCGCCCCGGCCCCGGCGTCACTCCGGCCAGCGCAATGATCGCGCCGGGGCGGTGGCCCGCCTGTGCATGGGCAACAAGCGCCCCCGGCCCGTCGAGCGGGTTCCACGACAGCGCGCCAGGGGGCACGTCGCGGCGATATTGCGGTGTGAGCGCAAGATCGGGGGCCATGTCGGGCCAGTGGTGGCGCAGCATCCGCCCGACACGGCCCGACGCCCCGGTGAGAAGAACAGAGTGTTGCGGGTTCATCATCCTTGCGCGGTCCTGCATGGCGGGAATACCCGGCGCGGGTGTCGGCGCAACGCTACCAACCGCGCCGCTGCGAGGGCAAGCGCAGTGCGCGCCCCGGACACGAAAAACGCCGCCCGGGGCTGGCCCGCGCGGCGTCTGTCTGTCCCTCGGTCACGACCGGCCTCAGGCCGGGAGCGCGCTCTTGGCCTGATCGACGATGGCGCTGAAGGCCGCAGGCTCATGCACGGCGAGATCAGCCAGAACCTTGCGATCCACCTCGACCCCGGCAAGTGCCAGACCGTTGATAAACCGCGAATAGGTCAGCCCCTCGTCATGGGCGCGCACGGCGGCGTTGATCCGCTGGATCCACAGCGCGCGGAAATTACGCTTGCGGTTCTTGCGGTCGCGCGTGGCATACTGGTTGGCCTTGTCGACGGCCTGCGCGGCCACCTTGAAGGTGTTCTTGCGACGACCGTAATAGCCCTTGGCTGCGGTCGTGACTTTCTTGTGACGGGCGTGGGTAACGGTCCCACCTTTTGTGCGTGACATCTCTCAAATCCTCCTTAACGCGAATAGGGCATCATCGGCCTGATGATCCCCTCGTCAGCTTTGCTGAGCGTGGTGGTGCCACGCGCGTTGCGGATGAACTTGTTGCTGCGCTTGATCATCCCGTGGCGCTTGCCCGCCTGGGCGGTGATGATCTTTCCGGTGGCGGACACCTTGAACCGCTTCTTGCAGCTCGCCTTGGTCTTCATCTTGGGCATTTCCGGCTCCTTTATCGGTCGGTAGACCCGCTTGACTCGGCATGCCACTTCGGGCCGGACCAGCGGATTGAGCGCGCCGTATACGCCACGCCCGCGCGTTGTGCAAGAGCGTGCCGACGAGGCTCAGGGCAGATAGCGCGCGATCACGTTGACGATCACGGCGGGCACCTCGGCGATGGTGTAACCGCCGGGCTTGGTGTTGAGCGCCCAGAGTATCAGGCCACCCGCGATCACGAGCGTCAGCGTGCCGACACGCGGCGTGCGCCCCTCGGATATCGCCGACAAGAGCGAGGGCACCGACAGCACCCCGAGCACCGCCCCGATCGCCATCGCCATATCCGCATCCATGCCGACACACCCTCGATACCATTGTCCACGTTGGTTTAGCCCGGATCGGTGGCGTAGATCAAACTTTCCTTGCAGGGCGCGATGCGCAGGATATTGGTGGTGCCCGGCACGTTGAACGGCACGCCCGCGGTGACGACGATCTGATCGCTTTCCTCGGCATAGCCCTGCGCCCGCGCGGCCCGCGCTGCGTTGATCACCGCCATCTTGAAGCGGGTGAGCTGCTCGGTCATCACGCAGTTCACCCCCCAGGTCAGCGCCAGCCGCCGCGCGGTGCCGCGCAGGCTGGTTAGCGCGATGATCGGCACATGCGGGCGCTCGCGCGCCGTCAGAAGCGCGGTGGTGCCCGATTCGGTGTAACAGCAGATCGCCTTGATATCGGTAGTCTCGGCGATCTCGCGCGCCGCGACGACGATGGCGTCGGCGATGCTCTGGCGGTTCACCCTCCGGCTTGCCTCGATCACCTCGAAATAGGTCGGGTCGCTCTCGACCTCGCGGGCGACGTTGTCCATCGTGGTGACCGCCTCGACCGGGTAATCACCGGCCGCCGATTCGGCCGAGAGCATGATCGCATCCGCACCCTCGTAGATCGCGGTCGCCACGTCCGAGACCTCGGCGCGGGTGGGCATCGGCGATTCGATCATCGATTCGAGCATCTGCGTGGCGACGATCACCGGCTTGGCGGCGGCCCGGCACTTGCGCACGAGGCGTTTCTGAATCGGCGGCACGTTCTGCACCGGCAACTCGACGCCCAGATCGCCGCGCGCCACCATGATCCCGTCGGAAACGGCGAGGATGTCGTCAAAGCATTTCACCGCCGACGGTTTCTCGATCTTCGACATGATCGCGGCGCGGCCCCGCACCAGCGTGCGCGCCTCGTTCACGTCCTCGGGGCGCTGCACGAAGGACAGCGCCAGCCAGTCCACACCAAGCTCGCAGACGAACTCCAGGTCGGCGCGGTCCTTGTCCGACAGCGCCGCCAGCGGCAGCACCACGTCGGGCACGTTCACGCCCTTGCGGTTGGAGATCGTGCCGCCGACCATCACCTCGCAGTCGGCGAAATCGGTGCCGCACTCGGTGACGCGCAGGCGAATCTTGCCGTCGTTGACCAGCAGGTCCGCCCCCGGCTCGAGCGCCGCGAAAATCTCCGGGTGGGGCAGGCAGGCGCGGGTGGCATCTCCTTCGGTCTCGTCGAGATCGAGCCGGAAGGCCGCACCCTCGATCAATTCCTCCTCGCCGCGGGCGAAGACGCCGACGCGCAGTTTCGGCCCCTGAAGGTCGGCGAGAATCGCGATCGGGCTGTTCAGCTCGTCCTCGATCTGCCGGATGATGCGCATGCCGCTCGGCGATGTCCGCATGCTCGCCGTGGCTCATGTTGAGGCGGAACACGTCCGCGCCCGCTTCGTGCAGCGCGCGGATCATTTCGTAATCCGACGAGGCGGGGCCGAGCGTGGCCACGATCTTGACATTGCGATGCCGTCTCATCTGTCTCGGTCTCCGTGCTGCATATCGCTGGCCGTTAGCCGCTAACGGTCATGTCGCGCGGGCTCTATTGACGCAATTCGCTCTTCCCGGCAACTGCTCGCTTGACCACGCCCGGCGGTGACAAACCAGCCCGGATGAACTGCAGATAAGCCAGTATGCATGATCGAGCGGGCGCCGGCACGCGCCCGGCGCCGCTGGCTCGTCACCTGCGATCACGCCACCAACACGGTGCCGGATTTCGTGAATGGCGGCTCTCTCGGCATCGCCGCCGCCGATATGGCGCGCCACATCGCCTATGACGTGGGTGCGGCGGGGGTGGCCCGCGCGCTGGCCGCCGCGCTCGACGGCCCGGCGATCCTGTCCGATTTCTCGCGGCTGGTGATCGACCCGAATCGCGGCGAGGACGATCCCACGCTGGTGATGAAGCTCTATGACGGCACGGTGATCCCGGCCAATCGCCATGTCGAGCGACGGAGATTGCGCGCGACCGGCCTGGGCCGGCTCTACCGCCCCTATCACACCGCGCTGGCCGAATTGGCCGCACGGCGCGACGACACGGTGATCGTCTCGGTCCACAGCTTCACGCCGCAATTTCGCGGCCGCCCCCCGCGCCCCTGGCACATCGCGCTGCTCTATGCCGCCGACACCCGGCTGGCGCATCCGCTCATCGACCGGTTGCGCGCCGAGCCGGACCTCTGCGTCGGCGACAACGAGCCCTATGGCGGCCACCTGCCCGGCGACACAATCGCGCGGCACGCCATCGCCTTTGAGCGTCCCAACGTGCTCATCGAGCTGCGCAACGACCTCATCGCCACGCCGGAGGCACAGGCGGCCTGGGCGGTGCGGCTCGCCCCGATCCTGCAAGAGGTGGCCGCGCGGGTCGGTGTCTGACGGGCCTTGCGCCATGCCGCGCTCCGGCCCATCTTCAATTCAAAGGGAGAGAGATCATGGACGACCAGACCCGCACCGAGCTCGAGGCCGCCGCCTTTCGCCGCCTGCGCGACCATTTGATGAACAAGCGCCCCGATGTGCAGAACATCGACCTGATGAACCTCGCCGGTTTCTGCCGCAACTGCCTGAGCCGCTGGTATCAGGAGGCTGCGCACGATATGGGTATCGAGATGTCCAGGGACGAGGCGCGCGAAATCTACTACGGGATGCCCTACCCCGAGTGGAAGGCGCGCCATCAGACCGATGCCGATGCCGAGAAGAAGGCGGCGTTCGAGGCGGCCTTCGCGGAAAACGTGGGCAAGGACGGGTAGGGGGTTCTTCTTGGCACAAATACTCAATGGCCTGCCCGCGCGACCGGGTGGCACGTCATGACCGGGCGCTACCGGCTGCATTACGCCCCCGACAACGCGTCGCTCATCGTGCGGCTGGTGCTCGAGGAACTGGGTCAGCCCTATCAGACCGTGCTGGTGGATCGCCGCGCACGCGCGCAGCGGTCGCCCGAATACCTGGCGCTCAACCCGGCGGGCCTGATCCCGGTGCTGGAAACACCGGATGGCCCGATGTTCGAAACCGGGGCAATCGCCCTGTGGCTGGCGGACCGGCATGGCGGGCTGATCCCGCCGCCCGGCGATCCGGCGCGCGCGGCGGCGCTCAAATGGTTGTTTTTCCTCAGCAACACGCTGCACCCGGCGCTGCGCATGATCTTCTACCCCGATCAATACTCGGGCGATTATCCCCGGATGCAGGCGGCGTTGCGCGGCCATATGCAGGGCGAGGTGGTGCGTCACCTCGATGTGCTGGACCACGCAGCGGGCGAACATCCGGCGCTCTTCAGCGGCACCGCTCCAGGCGTGATCGGTCTCTATCTCGGCCCCGCGCTGCGCTGGGCCGCGCTCTACCCGGTGGGGCAAACCGGCTGGTTCGACCTGTCGCGCTGGCCACATCTGCACGCCATGGCCCGCGATCTCGAGGCACGCGCAAGCACCCTTGCCGCTATCGCCGCCGAGGGGCTGGGGTCGCATCCCTTCACCGCGCCGTGCCTGCCCGACCCGCCCGAGGGCGCGGCGCTCTGAACCCGCATCATGTCAGCGACGCGGCCTTGATGGGTCGCTTTCGGACAAGTGACCGGGGCGGAAAACCCGGATAACCCCCGCGACAAGGGAGCGCGCATCATGTTTTTGTCCGTCTTCGAGATGTTCAAGGTCGGCATCGGCCCGTCCTCGTCGCACACGATGGGGCCGATGGTGGCCGCCGCGCGGTTTCTCGACCGGATGCGCAGTGAGCCGTTCCACTATGCCGGGCTCAAGGGGTCTCTGCACGGCAGCCTCGCCTTTACCGGCGTGGGGCACGCGAGCGACCGCGCCACGATCCTCGGGCTTGCGGGCTATCGCCCCGAGACCTTTGAGGCCGAGGCCGCCGAGGCCACGCTGGCGCAGATCCGAGAGACCCATACCGTCACGCCGCCGGGCCTGCCGGAGCTGAAATTCCACCCCAAGGACGACCTCATTTTCGATTTCGGCCCCAATCTGCCGGGCCATGCCAACGGCATGATCCTGATGGCCACCGACGCGCAGGGCGACGTGATCCTGCAGGAAACCTATTATTCCATCGGCGGCGGCTTCGTCATGACCGAGGCCGAACTGGCCGGCGGGCAAGGATACCGACGACGGCGATCCGGTGCCGTATCCGTTCAAATCGGCGGTCGAGATGCTGGAGATGGCGGAACGCTCGGGCAAGAGCATCGCCGGGATGAAGCGCGCCAACGAGATCGCGCGGGGCGGGCCCGAAAACCTGCGCAGCGGCGTGGCGCGCATCTGGCAGGTGATGAACGACTGTATCGAGCGCGGGCTGACGACCGATGGCGTGCTGCCCGGCGGCCTCGCCGTCAAGCGCCGCGCCAAGGGCATCCGCGACGCGCTCATTGCCGAGCGGGGCACCAACCTGAGCGCGCCGCACAAGATCAACGACTGGATGAGCGCCTATGCCATGGCCGTCAACGAAGAGAACGCCGCCGGCGGGCAGGTGGTGACCGCGCCCACCAACGGGGCGGCCGGCGTGGTGCCGGCGGTCATTCGCTACTGGCTCGATCACGTGCCGGGCGCGCACGAGGCCCGCGTCGACGAGTTCCTGCTCACCGCCGCCGCGATCGGCGGTCTGGTTAAGTTCAACGCCTCGATTTCCGGGGCCGAGGCGGGCTGTCAGGCCGAGGTGGGCAGCGCCTCGGCGATGGGCGCCGCCGGGCTCTGCGCGGTGATGGGCGGCACGCCCGAGCAGATCGAGAACGCGGCCGAGATCGCGCTCGAACATCACCTCGGCATGACCTGCGACCCGGTGAAGGGGCTGGTGCAGGTGCCCTGCATCGAGCGCAACGGGCTGGGCGCGGTCAAGGCGGTGTCGGCTGCGTCCCTGGCCCTGCGCGGCGATGGCACGCATTTCGTTCCGCTCGACGCCTGTATCGAGACCATGCGCCAGACCGGCGCGGACATGAGCGAGCGTTACAAGGAAACCTCGCTCGGCGGCCTGGCGGTGAACGTCCCGAATTGCTGAAGGCCCGGACGGGCGCGTCGCCTCGCGCGGTGCCTACTCGGCGGCCCGGCCGGTGATCTTCTCGAGATGGGCGCGCAACTGTTCGGCCTCGAAACGGGCTTCGCGCAGCCCCTCCATCGTGGCCGACAATTCGGCCTCGGTCTGGCTGAGCTGGTTGGTCAGATCGGCCTCGCGCTGTTGCAGGTAGGTGATCGCCTGATCGCGGGTTTCTTCGGCCTCGTGCAATTCCTGCGCGAGACGCTCCAACTCGCCCACGTCCGAGGCCTGCACCCGCACGAAGCGATGAATCAGCCAATTGGCGAACCATCCAACGCAGAACGCCACGAAAAGCACGATGGCCGTGGCGATGATGAATTCAGTCCTGTTCATCGGCGGTGCGGTCCTCGCCGTCCTGTTCTGTCCCGTCCTCCTTGTCCCCCGTATCCCCGGCGCTTTCAAGACCCGTTTGTTCCTCCGGGTCAGGCTCGGGGCGGATCAGGCGGAATTCGATGCGGCGGTTGGTCTCGCGGCCCGCTGCGGTGTCGTTGTCGGCGATGGGGTGGCTCTCGCCATAACCTTGCGCCTCAAGCCCCGAGGTGAGCACCCGGCGCAGGCGCAGCTCATCCAGCACCGCGCGCGCCCGCTCGAGGCTCAGCCGCGCGTTCATCTCCTCGCGGCCCTGGCTGTCGGTGTGGCCAGCCACCTCCATGTTGATCTCGCCGCAATCCTTGAGGATCGCGGCGATCTCGTCGAGGATCACGGCCCCCGTCCCGTCCACCCGCGCCGATCCCGGCTCGAACCCGATCTTGCGGTCGTCCTGCACCGCAGCGATGCGCGCCTCGCACTCCTCGGGCGTGGGCAGTTGCGCCGCAGGATCGAGTTGCTCGACATATTCCACGTCGATGGTATAGCGTTCGCTGCTGCCAAGCCGGTCGGCCAGAAGCTGCGCGATGGCGGTCGCGGCCTCCTTGCGCCCCGACTTGCCGCGCACGTCGATGGTATCGGGCATGACCGTCACTGCGCCGCTCCGAAGATGGGCAAGCGCCTCGATGGCGAGCAGCACGCGCGTTGACCAGTCGCGCGGCAGCCCCTCGGCCACTCGCGCCGTCACATGCACCGCATCGGCGGCAAAGCGCGCCTGCGCGAGGCTCGTGGCGGTCTCGCGCATCTGCGCGCTGCCGAGTCGCCCGCGCATGAGCACCCTCCCCTCGGGCGACAGCGTGGCGATGAACTCGGGGGCTTCCGGCGCGCTCTCGTCGGGCAGCGGCGGCAGCGTGGCATCGAGCGCGAACACCTCGGGCAACGCGCCTTCGAGCGCGCCCACCACGTCGTCAAAGAGCGCCTGATCCGTCCCCGGCTCGGCCAGAAGGGCGATATCGGCATCGGTCATGGTGACGCTGCCCGCGCCAAGCCGCGCCAGCGCCGCGATGGCCTGTTCCGCGGCGCGGGCCCAGTGTGGCGACGGCACGCCCATGCCGATCACGCAATCTGCCCGGCCTGCCATGCCGGCCTGGCCGGCGGCCCGCAGGATGCGGTCGCGCGCCTCCTCGGTATCGGCGGAACAGGCGTCGAACCGCGCGCCGCGCTCGTCGATGACAAAGCGCAGCGTGAACGGCGTGATCACCGGGCGCGGTGCGGAAATGTCCAGCGCAAGGCGCACATCCCGGGAGCCGCGCCGCGCAAGATCGGCCTCGACGCGCCGCTTTTCCTCGGCGCTGTCGACCATCGCGGTGACGGCGACGCGCCCGGCGCTCACCGATATCTTGCTGCGCGGCAGATCGCCCAACGCGCGCACCGCGTGGCGCAAGGCGGGCCGCCAGGTGTCGGGGGCCGGATAATCGGCGGCCTCGAGCAGGTCGGCCACCGGTGCGCCATCCGTGGCCCGCGCGATCTCCTCGATGAGCGCCTGCCGGTCGAGCGTGGCGGGCACCAGCCCGATGAGCGAAATCCCCCGGTCATTGCGCAGGATCTCGATGGCGAAGCGCGGCGGCGCGAGCGGCTCTGACTCTTCCACCACGGTCTGGTCGATCACCCGTGTCGCATCCACCACCGATCCCGCCACCGACAGCGCGGCAAAGCGCGCGGCTTCGTCCGGCGCAGCCCCGGCGAGAAACACCTGCAACCCGTCGCTGCCGACCTCGGCCCAGACCATGCCGCGCGCGTCGAGCGCGTCGCGCACCGCGCGGCGCGAGCCGTCCTCGATGGTGCTCACGGCAAAGCCCGCGGCCAGCACCGACAGCGCGGCGGCGCCCGCGAAGGCCCCGGAAATGGCGAATATGATGGACAGGCGCATGGCCGTTCGGCCTCGTGTCGTTGCACTGCCCCGCGTTCTAGGCACCCCTGCGCCCGAGCGCAATCACACCAGCGCCGCGACGGCGAAAAACGGCACAGGCAGCAGCCCGGCATCGCGGTTCGAGCGGAAAAGCGCCAGAAGCTGCGCGTTGTCATCGAGCCGCAGCCGCCGCAACTGGCTGAAGAGGTGCCAGCCCATCGCCCACACCCCGCACAGCGCCACGATCATCGCCACGGGCCGCCCGGCGGGCACGGCGAGGATAACCGCCACCATCATCAGCAGAACGCAGGCCACCAGAAACCGGCGCAGCCAGCGCGGGCTTGCCTCGCCGAACAGCCGTGCGGTGGATTTCACCCCGATGAGCGCGTCATCCTCGGCGTCCTGATGGGCATAGATCGTGTCATAAAACAGCGTCCACGCGATCCCCGCGAGGTAGAGCGCCACCGCCGGGGCCTCCAGCCGCCCGGAATGCGCCGTCCACGCCAGCAGCGCGCCCCAGTTGAACGCGAGGCCAAGGAATATCTGCGGCCACCAGGTGAAGCGCTTGGCAAAGGGATAGATCGCCACCGGCCCGAGCGCCAGCACCCCGAGCGCGATAGCCGCCCAATTGAACGTGAGCAATATGCCAAAGGCCACCAGCGCCTGCGCACACATCCACAAAAGCGCGCCGCGCACCCCCACCTGCCCCGACGGGATGGGCCGCGAGGCGGTGCGCGCGACCGACCCGTCGATATCGCGGTCGGTGATGTCGTTCCAGGTGCAGCCCGCCCCGCGCATGAGAAACGCGCCGATGGCGCAGCCCGCGAAGATCCATAGATCGAACCAGCCCGCGCGCCCGTCGGCGAGCATGGCAAGCGTCAGCCCCCACCAGCACGGCAACAACAAGAGCCACGTGCCGATGGGCCGGTCAGCGCGACTCAGCCGCAGGTAAGGGCGCGCCGTGGCAGGGGCGCGGCGGTCCACCCAATTGCCCTTGTAGGCATCCGCGACGGTGCCTTCGGCCTCTGGCGTCCGGTCTCCTGCGCTCATATGCTGGCCCCCATGACTGCACCCAAGATCAGGCTCTATCTAGAGCAGCCGCTGGGGGAAGGGCAAACCCTCTCTCTGAACGCCGCGCAGGCGCATTACCTCTTTGGCGTGATGCGGCAGGGGGCGGGCGGTGCCGTTGCCGTGTTCAACGGGCGCGATGGCGAGTGGCGCGCGACGGTGACCGAGACGGGCAAGCGTGGCGGCACCCTCACCTGCGAGGCACAAACCGCGCCGCAGCGAAACCCGCCGGACCTGTGGCTGCTGTTCGCCCCGATCAAGAAGGCGCGCACCGATTTCATCGTCGAGAAGGCCGCCGAGATGGGCGTCGCGCGCATCCTGCCGGTGCAGACCGAATTCACCAATTCCGAGCGCATCCGGCAGGACAGGCTACAGGCCCACGCCGTCGAGGCGGCGGAACAATGCGGCGGCACCTTCGTGCCCGAGGTGACCAACCTGCAAAAACTCGACCAACTGCTCTCCGACTGGCCCCAAACCCGCCACCTGATGTTCTGCGACGAGGCGCTGGCGGGCGGCTCAACGGCCTTGCCAAACGATCTCTCCGGCACGCCCTGGGCGATCCTTATCGGCCCCGAGGGCGGATTCTCGCAGCCCGAACGCGCGCGCCTCTCCGCCTTGCCCTTTGCCCATCCGGTGGCCCTCGGCCCGCGCATCCTGCGCGCTGATACCGCCGCCGTGGCCGCTCTCACCCTGTGGCAGATGACCTGCGGGGACTGGGCATGAGCCTGATCCGTCCGCAGGCGCGCGCGGCGCTGTGGCGCTGGCGCGAGGCGCTGGGCAGTCTGGCGTTTGCGGCGCTGGGCCTGTGGTGGGTGCTGGGCGGCATCGGCATCGTGCACTGGCTGGGCTGGGTGCTGATCGCGGCGTCGGCGGCGCTTATGCTGGCGGGCGTGCAGCGCGCGCGGTTTCGCGGTGCCTCGGGCGGTCCCGGCGTGGTGGTGATCGACGAGGGGCTGATCGCTTACCTTGGCCCCCACACCGGCGGCACGGTGGCGCTTTCGGAAATGACCGCGCTCGCCCTCGACGCAACCGGGCCGCGCCGCTGGCTGCTGTCGCAGCCCGGCCAGCCCGATCTCGCGATCCCGCTCGATGCCGAGGGTGCCGACGCGCTTTTCGATGCTTTCGCCGCTCTTCCCGGGCTGCGCAGCGGGCAGATCGTGGCTGCCATGCGCCGCCCCGCGCCCGGCCACCATCTTTTGTGGCAACGCGCCGGGCAGGGTGAGGAACGGCGCAGGCTGCATTGACACCCGCGCCGAATGCCGCCAACTCTGACCGCGAAGCGAAGCACAGTGCAGGAGGTCCGCGCATGTCCATTCCCCAAACCGGCGGCGGGCCGATAGAGCACCACGCACAACTCGCCGAATACCTCGCAAGCGGCTGCAAACCGCCCGAGGATTGGCGCATCGGCACCGAGCACGAGAAATTCGGCTATTGCAAGGATACGCTCCTGCCCATCCCCTACGACGGCGAGCGCAGCGTTCTGGCCGTGCTCGAAGGGCTGCGCGACGGCCACGGCTGGGCCCCGGTCGAGGAAGGCGGCAAGCTCATCGGGCTGGAAAAGGACGGCGCCAATGTCTCGCTGGAGCCGGGTGGGCAGCTTGAACTCAGCGGCGCGCCGCTGGAGAATATCCACCAGACCTGCGACGAGGTGAACGAGCATCTGGCGGATGTAAAGGACGTCGCCGACAAGGTCGGCGTCGGCTTCATCGGGCTGGGGGCCGCGCCCGTCTGGACGCATGAGCAGATGCCCTTGATGCCCAAGGGCCGCTACAAGCTCATGGACAATTACATGCAAAAGGTCGGCACGATGGGCCAGACCATGATGCGCCGCACCTGCACGGTGCAGGTCAATCTCGATTTCGCCTCCGAGGCGGACATGGTGCAGAAATTGCGCGTGGCGCTGGCGCTGCAACCGGTGGCCACGGCGCTTTTTGCCAATTCACCGTTCTTCGAGGGGCGTCCCAACGGCCATAAATCGTGGCGCGCCCGCGTCTGGCGCGATCTTGATCCCGACCGGACGGGGATGCTGCCCTTTGTTTTCGAAGACGGCTTCGGGTTCGAGGCCTATGCCGACTACGCCCTCGATGTGCCGATGTATTTCGTCTATCGCGACGGGCAGTATATCGATGCGCTCGGGCAATCCTTCCGCGATTTCCTGAAGGGCCAACTGCCCGCCCTGCCGGGCGAAAAGCCAACGCTCAGCGACTGGGCCGATCACCTCACCACGATCTTCCCCGAGGCGCGGATCAAGAAATACATGGAGATGCGCGGCGCCGATGGCGGGCCGTGGCGCAGGCTCTGCGCGCTGCCGGCGTTCTGGGTCGGGCTGATGTATGACCAATCCGCGCTCGATGCCGCATGGGATATCTGCAAGGGCTGGGATTCCGAGACCCGCGACGCCCTGCGCGTGGCGGCGAGCGTCGAAGGGCTTCAGGCGCGGGTGGCGGGTGTCTCGATGCATGATCTCGCGCGCGAAGTGCTCGACATCGCCGAGGCGGGGCTGCGCGCGCGCGGACGCGCCGGCGGCGGCGGCATGATCCCCGATGAGACGCATTTCCTCGGCGCGCTGCGCGAGACCGTCGAGAGCGGCAAGACCCCCGCCGACGAGTTGCTGGAGCGTTATCACGGCGACTGGCAGGGCGACCTGAGCCGCATCTACGCCGATTACAGCTACTGAATGCTGGATTCAGCACAGCTATTTATTATGGAGGTCCTCCATCTTATTCAGCGTCCAAAGCTCGCCTTTGCTATTCGCGATGAAAGCTCCGATTATTCCGAAAACTATCACACCGGCTATTACCAATGCGGGTAATGATATTAAAAAAAGAGATTCACCAGTCACAATGACTGGAAACATCAACATTGCAATACTGGGGACAATTACCAATCCGAAAAGCACACCCAATTTCTCCGGCAAACGCCTCTTGGCCTCGGCCTTCTTATACAATAAAAAGAACTCTGATGGCCCAATAGATGTAACGGCGTAGGTCGTAAATTCCCGTTTCGCTTTTTCCTGAAGCGCAGCTGCCTTCAAGCCGAGCTTTTTGTCGGCGCTTGCATTGCCCAAGCTTGTCGCGATGCCAAGCATGAGCAGTAAAACGCCAACCCCCCCTATCCAGAAAATCATTCCCCACCTCCGACTTTCTTTAAAAACGTCTTTGCCTGCCCGGCATTCCCACAGTGAGGTGGCATGCATCGACGGAAACTTGTTCAGCCTTATTTTCCAGTCAACTACGGACGTGCCTAATTGCGGTAACATTTCTGTGATGCATCAGCGGATCACCGGTGTCGTTTGGGTCTATCTGCGGCCATCGCGCATTCGGCGCTCAAGACCAAGGAGCCGTTCAACGAGGCGGGCAATGCCGTCAAGACCATCGGCGACACCTCGGGCGTGGGGCGGACCTCGGCGGCCTTCGGCAGCAAGATCGGCTGGTTCCCCTACATCCTGGCGCTCGCGGTGGTGCTGTTTGCCTTCTCGACGATGATCACCTGGTCCTATTACGGCCTCAAGGCATGGACCTATCTCTTCGGCGGGGGCTGCCGGGAAACCGGTGGCCCCCTTTGTATATTTGCCAGGGCTTACTACGTATCGGGTATGATAAAAGACCATGCAAAAGGAGGGCACATGATGAACAAAGAGACGTATCAGAAGAAGATGCAGGCGCAGCTCGACCAGTGGCAGGCCGAGATCGAGAAACTGCAGGCGCAGGCGCGCGAGGCCTCCGCCGACATGCAGGCCAGATACGAGGAGCAAATCCGCGAGCTGCGTGCGAAACGTGACGAGATGGAAACGCAGCATCAGAAAATCCAGGCGGCCAGCGCCGAGGCGTGGCAGGATTTCAAGACCGGGGCCGATCAGGCCTGGGACAGCATGGCCGCAGCCATGAAATCGGCGTGGAGCCGGTTCAGCTAATTCCCCATTGAGCGGTCAGGCACCTGTCCGGATTGCCTGACCGCCGCCGGGTGCAATGCCCTGATCGCCGTCGGCTCCACGCAGACCCGGCGGCAGCTTTCAGCCAGCGCGCCGTTGCGCTGCTGTGCGGAATTCGGTCTCTTCAGTCACGGAAAACCGTCCGCCCGAAAGCTTTTGCAGCTTACCCTCGCGCAAAAGCTGCCCGAACGAGCGCAGCCCGTCCTCGCGCGAAAAGCCCTCTTCGTCGATCTCGCGCAGCTTGCCCATGAGCATCGGCCGCGAGAACTGATTGCGGCCCTCGACATCGGCAAGATAGGCGGCGGCGGCCTCGAGCAGGTCGGGCAGAGAGGTCGCGCCCAATTCCTCGGCAAAGGCGGAGAAATCCTTGTCCTGCGCCTCGGCCACCTCGGCCTGCGGCGTCGTTGCCACCCGGCGCGGTCGCACCGGGGCCTGCGGTTTGTCCACGCGCTGTTCGGCCACCAGCTTGAGCGGTGCCGGGCGCGGCTCTTCGGGGCGGCTGCTGCGCGGGGCATCCGGGGCGGGGATCGCCCGGCGCGGGCGCACCGCAGCGTCAAGATCACCGCGATAGGGCGAGGCGTCCACCTTCTTGGCGAGGTCCGCGCCTGCGGCCTTTTCGGCGCGGGTGGCGGCCAGCGCGGCGCGCAGGTGCTGGATCGTGTTGCGCCGCCGCACCGAGCCGGGATCGGCCATCTGGCTGTCGGTCTCGTCGAAGATGCGCGACACTTCGGTCCGCTTCCCGGTCGGGGCCTGCGCCTCGGGCTCGGGTTCAGGCGCGGTGCTGCTGTCGACTGCGACCGGAGGCTCAGCCTCGGTCTCAGCCTCGGCCTCGGCCTCATCCGCGATGTCGGCCCCGAGCTCGGCATCGAGGTTCGCGAGTTCGCGTTGCAGGTCCGCTTCGTCCTCGGGGCTGAGCACGCCGGCCTCGTCACCGAAAATGTTGACCGTGTCTTGGCCGTCCTCATCCGTTGCGTCGAGAAGCCCGCCCTCGCGGGCGGCCTCGACATCGGCGCGGCTCACCTTGAGCACGCGCGCGCCGCGCGTGTCCGTGGCCTCTTGCGGGGGCGTTTCAGCGGCCCCGGTGGCGGCCTGCGTTGCGGGCGCGTCGGGGGCCGCCTCGTCAGCGGCTTGCGCATCCCCGGGCGCGGCATCGGCGAGAAGCGCGGCGAGCGTGTCCTCGAAGAGGCTGGTCCCTTCGGGTTCCGTGGCCGCATCGCGTCCATGCCCGGCCTCCGCCTTCGCCACCGTATCTTCCGTGGCTTCGACGGCGTCCTGCCCGGACACGGCCGGATCGTCATCTTCGCCGTCGTCCGCATCATCCCACGTCATCCGGTCCGCCCCTGCGGCGTCGGTGAAATCCTGCGCGTGTTCGTCTTCGTCGTAGCTGTCCGACGCGCCGACCACCGACCGGATCAGGTCAAGCCTGGCGGAGAGGTTGTCAGCCTGCGCCACGGGCGGCGGTGTGCCCGCATCATCGGCTTGCTGCACAACCAGACGCGCCGCGTCATCCCCGGCATCCTCCGGGACTTCGGACAGATCCACCCCCTCTTCGCGTTCCAGACTCTCGGGCATCAGCGCGTCGGGCGCGGCGGGTTCCCCGGGTTCCGGTTCCGGTTCCGCGTCCGGCGCGGGCGCGGTTTCGGTGGTGATTTCAGCGGTGATTTCGGCGAGCGTGTCGGGGGCGGGTTCCGGCGCGGTCTCGGTCTCCGGTTCAAGCGCGACCTCTGGTTCCGGCGCGGGCTCCTGCTCGGGGGCGTCCCCGGCCTCCGGCTCTGGCGCAGCAGCGGTCTCGGCTTCCGGCTCCGGCGCGGCGGAGGGCTCCGGCTCTCGGGAAGGAGGGGCCTCCCCGGATTTCGGCTCATGTTCGGCGACGGTGTCGGGCGCGGCGGTCAGCGCGGAGGCGAGCGCCTTGCCCGCCGCCGTGTTATCCTGCGCGCGCAGCACGATGCGGCCCTCGTGTTCATGCGCCTCGACCCGGCGCGCGATCTCGCGCTCGGCGATGCGCGCCAGCATGTCGGCATCGGGCGTGGGCGGCTCGGCCCCGAAATACCGGTCATCGGCGGCGAGATCGCGAAAATACTCGGCAATCGCCTTCATCGTCTCGAATGACTCGTCGAAACCCTCCAAGGTGCACGAAAACGTGCCGTAGGAGACCGTCAGGATCTTACTGGAACCAACCATGTCAAATGCTCACTTTGCTTGCCTGCAATGACAATGTTTACCATGACCACCGCGACGAAAGCGGCCCGATTCTTCGATCTTTACTGTATCATTTCGAGGCCTGATTGTGTCATCGCAGATGTTAACGCAACGATAAGGGCGACGGGGAAATGATTGTTCGCGAAAACGAGGCAATCACGCTGGTCGGCGGTGCGCCCGTGGCGCGCGCCGATCTCGAGGCTGCGCTGCGGCTCGCGCCGGTGGTGGTGGCTGCCGATAGCGGCGCGGATACCGCCCTTGCCGCCGGGCTCACGCCGCGCGCGGTGATCGGCGATTTCGACAGCATCAGCCCGGAGGCCCGCGCCCGTCTGCCCGGTCACGTCCTGCACCCCATAGGCGACCAGGACACCACCGATTTCGAGAAATGCCTCGCCCGCGTGGCCGCGCCCCTTATCATCGGGCTGGGCTTTACCGGCGCGCGGATCGATCATCAGATGGCCGCGTGCAATGCTCTGTCCCGTTACGCGAGCCAACGCTGCGTGCTCGTGGGCGAGCGCGACCTGATGTTTCTGTGCCCGCCGGTGCTGAGCCTGCCGCTCGATCCGGGCCGTCGCGTGTCGCTGTTCCCGATGGGCGCGGTTGAGGGCGCGTCGGACGGGCTTGAATGGCCCATCGGCGGGATCAACTTTGCCCCCGACGGGCGCATCGGCACCTCGAACCGCACGGTCGGGCCGCTGAACCTGTCGGTTACCGCGCCCAAGATGCTGGTGATGCTGCCCGCCGACACGCTTCAAACGGTGGCGCGCGCGCTGCTCTCCTGCACCGCAACATGGCGTGCCGCATGACCGCCGTGCCGGGCAAGGGCTGGTTCGACGCGGTCGTGATCGACCTCGCGCGGCAGATGCGCTGGACATTCCTGCCGCCCCTGATGGTCTATTTCGCCGCCGGGTTCTCGGGGCTGACTGCGATTGTCGGCACCTTTTTCGTCAAGGAATATCTCGATCTCTCGGCGGCCTATCTCGCAGGTCTGGCATTCTGGGCTGGCCTGCCCTGGGCGCTCAAGATGCCGCTGGGGCATCTGGTGGATATCATCTGGCGGTGGAAATGGCTGCTGGTCTATCTGGGGGCGGGTCTGATCGGGCTTTCGGTCTTCATCATGTATCTGTTGCTCACGCAGACAGAGATGATGACGGCGATCATGCCGATGGGGGCGTGGTATATCGCTTCCTACATGCTGGCGCCCTCGGGTCTGGTGATCCAGGATGTGGTGGCCGACGCGATGTCGGTCGAGGCGGTGCCGCGGATCGACGCCGATGGGCGCGAGATCGGGACGGAGGAGTCGCGCGCGCTGCACACCACGATGCAGACGCTGGGGCGCTTTGCGCTCATCCTCGGGACGGTGGCGGTGGCGGCGCTCAACATCACCATGTTTTCCGGTATCGAAGGCATGGATGCCGAGGGCAAGCGGCAGGTCTATGCCACCATCTACCTGAGCGCGCTGGCGATTCCGCTGGTCTCGGTCTCGGGCGTGGTGCTGGCCGGCGTGCAGAAATGGCGCGCGCGGCGGGGCCTCATCCGGGGCGGGCTGAGCCCGGCTGAGGCCGATACGCTGTTCGAGCGGCCGGGCGAGGACACGAAACCCAACCCGTGGTATTTCATCGGCGGGGCGGGGTTCGTGGCGATCTCGCTCACCGTGGGGCTGAGCGAGATCGCCTACGGGCAGGAGATCATCTTTGCCGGCTCGCTGGCCATCGTGCTCCTGCTGATGCGCCAGCTTGTCGCCGTGCTTCCGCCCGCGCAGGCGCGCACGCTGATCGGCACGGCGCTCATCATCTTCATCTTCCGCGCGGTGCCCCGTCCCGGCGACGGCTATACGTGGTTTTCCATCGACGTGCTGGGATTCGATCAGCAATTCCTGTCGATCCTGTCGCTCATCACCTCGGTGCTGACGCTGGTGGGCATGGTGATCCTGCGCCCGCTCATGGCCAACAATTCCATCGTCTATATCGTGGTGCTGCTGACGGTGGCGGGGGGGCTGCTGTCGCTGCCCAATATCGGGCTTTACTATGGGGTGCAGGACGTGACCGCGCCGCTCACCGGGGGCGTGGTCGATGCGCGTTTCATCGCGATCCTGGATACCGCGCTCGAATCGCCGCTGGGACAGATCGCGATGATCCCGATGCTTGCGTGGATCGCGCGCAACGCGCCCGACGATCTCAAGGCCACGTTCTTTGCCGTGATGGCATCGTTCACCAACCTGGCGCTGTCGGCGGGATCGCTTCTGACCAAGTATCTCAACGAGATCCTCGTCGTGACCCGCGAAGTGACCGATCCCGAGACCGGCACCGTGACCACCCCCGCCGATTACAGCCAGTTGGGCATATTGCTGCTGGTGGTGAGCGCGATTACCGTGGCGGCCCCGCTTCTGGCGGTGGCGGTGGTGCAGCGCTCGCGGTTGCGGAGTGTGGATTGAGCGTGGGGGTGTTCCGCAGGGTCAGCGACTGGCCTTGAGCGGATGTTGAAGGAGAAGCCCCCTTGCGCGGAATCAAGTATCCGTCCGGGTCAAGCGGGTTTTGGTTGCCATGTCCTGTCCTCGCTTACGAGCGTGTTGGCGAGTTGGATGAGCTTTCTCATGAGGGTTGTAAGCGCGACCTTGTGGGGTTTTCCGGCTTCGCGCAGCCGGTCGTATTTGGCACTGAGGTCGGGGTTTTTCTTCATCGCGACGAGGGCGGGCATGAAGAGGGCCTCGCGCAGGTGCCTGCGCCCGCCGCTGATCCTCGCCTTGCCCTGCCACGCACCTGACTGTCGCGTCATCGGCGCGAGGCCGGCGAGGGCGGCGATCTGCTTGTGACGCAGGGTGCCGATTTCGGGACATTCCGCGAGGATGGTGCGCGCGGTGATGCGTCCGATTCCGGGGATCGAGGTGAGGATCTGCGCGGCGCGTCGGCGCTTGGGGCAGGCGTCGAGGCAGGCGTCGATCTCGGCGTCGAGCGCGGCGATCTGGCGCTCGGCCTGGGCGAGACGCGCCTTCACGAGCCGCCGGACGAGCGGCAGCCGCGCCGCTGCAAGCCGGTTCATCAGGGCGGTCCGGTCGCGCACGAGGCCCGAGCGGGCGACGCGCAAGTCCCTGAGAACGATCTGGATTTCATCCGTGGGCCGGTCCGGGACCAACTCCAGCGCCCGCCCCATGAGCGCCAGCATGGCCGCGTCCACGGCATCGGTCTTGGCCCGCGTGCCATGCGCTTGCGCGAAGCGCCGCGCCTGAAGCGGGTTGACCTTGCAAAGCGGCAGGTGCCCGGCGAAGGCCGCCTCGAAATCGCGGTGGCAGGGACCGGTCGGCTCGAAGACGATCAGGTCTGGTTGTGCCGCACCGAGCCAGCGTTTGAGCGCTTTGAACCCGGTGGCGGTATTGTCAAACCGGGCGCGCTCGCCGGTCGTGAGGCGGTGCGCGTCGAGATGGGCTTTCGAGATGTCGACGCCGATGGTATCATTGTTCATCTTCGCTGTCCTATGCTTGTCGTGCAGAGCCGTCGAGCTGCTGCGTATCCGTTCAGGCCTCAGGCGAAGACGGTGGTCGATCTCACTTGATTACGGTCCTCCATGACCGGGTGCGAAACGATCCAACCACCGCCAGTGGCCGCCATGCCGAACATGGTGGCCACTGACCCCACATTCGCACAAAAGCCACCAGAAGTATGAGACAAGGTGCCGCAAGGCACCGCCGCGCAGCGGTCATGCCAGAGGCATGCCTCCGGCATGCCACCGTGCGCCGATGCGGATGCGGCGTGCGGGCGGGCGCTATTCAACGTTGCAAGTTATTGAGAACGTTGGAGTATGCCGCACCATAAAGCGCATCATCTCACCGTCGGAGCGCCCACCCGCGGTCGGGCGCCGCGCGGTGCCCCGACCGTTGCCCGACTGTCCGCTCCAGCCCACTCGCCTCCCTTCCGGACCACGCCTGAACCCATCCCCCGCTCCAGCGCCGGGTAGCGCAGCCCGAGCGTCACGCCCCGCGCCACGAAGCTCAGGCAGCAGCGCCAGCCCACAGCCCGTGATTGCCCAAGCACGGGCACCAGCGCCAGCCACCGCCACGCACGTAGATCGCAAGGCTCAACGCCATCATGTTGCGCATGTCCCGCGTGCGCGGTGGCGCCGATGAACACCCCGTCGAGCATGAAGGCGCGCAGCCCCAGAAGCGGCGCGGCGACGGCATCAGGGCAGGAAGACCCGCGCCTCGGCGCGCACCTCGGCGCGCGGTGGTCATCAGGTCGATCACCGCGCCGCCCCAGAACCGCATAGGCCACCGCCGATCGCCAGCACAGACAGCCAGCGCCCAGAGGCTGGCCAGCACCGCGCCGCGCCGCAGCGCCGCGATGCGGCGCGCGCCGACTGCCTGCCCGACGATGGCTTCGGCGGCAAAGGCGAACCCGTCGAGCGCATAGCGCGGTGATGTTGAGGAACTGCATTAGCACCTGATTGGCCGCCAGCGTCACGTCGCCGAACCCCGCGCCGAGGAACAGGAACGACACGAAGATCGCCTGCAGCATCAGCGAGCGCAGCAGGATGTCGGTGTTGACCGAGGCCATGTTGCGCAGCGCGACGCGGTCGAAGACGCGCGGCCAGTCGCGCCAGGCGGGCACGGCAAAGGCGTCGCGGCACAACCACAGCGCCCAGCGCCAGCCCGCGCCCATTCGGCGATCACCGTGGCGCGCGCCACGCCCTCGACCCCCCAGCCGAGGCCCAGCACGAACCACAGGTCGAGCACGATGTTGAGCCCGTTCATCCACAGCTGCAGCGCCAGCACCCCGCGCGTGCGTTCCACCGCGATCAGCCAGCCGGTGACCGCGTAGATGGCGATCGTCGCCGGCGCCCCCCAGATGCGGATCGCCAGATAGCCGCGGGCGAGCCCCTCGACCTCGTCGCTGGCGGGCGCGAGCACGGAACGCGCCGCAGAACAGCGGCCACTGCAGCGCGATCACCGCCAGCCCCGCCGCATGCCCCGATCATCAGCGCGCGCGTCAGCATCGCCGCCACCTCGCCGCGTCTGCCCGGCGCCGTGGGCCTGGCTGGTCAGGCCCGTGGTGCCCATGCGCAGGAAGCCGAAGACCCAGTAGACCGCGGTCAGAACGATCGCGCCGAGGCCCACCGCGCCGATGGGCGCGGCCGCGCCGAGCTGGCCCACAACCCCGGTGTCCACCAGCCCCGAGGATCGGCACGGTGGCGTTCGACAGCACGATGGGCAGCGCGATCTTCAGGACCGGCGGTGCGTGAGCGGGACGGCCGCGCCGGCGCCGGCTCTCAGCTCATCGCGGCGCGGCATCAGGAAATGCCCGGTCGCCTGCGCGAAGGGGCGCGCGCGGTTGTCCTGCCATGCCTCGACATGCACCGAGGCATAGCGCCGCCCCGAGCGGTTGACCTGCGCGCGCGCATAGGCGTCGCGCGGCAGGCCCGAGCGCAGGTAATCGACGGTGAAGTCGATCGTCTTGGGCAGGCGCGGCAGGCGGCCTGCGGGTGAGCGTTTCCGGCGTCCAGCGCGCCGCTCTCGATCTCTTCCCAGAGCATCGACCAGCTCAGCCCGATGATCGCGGTGACCTCGAGGAACGCCGCCGTCGCGCCGCCATGCAGCGCGGGCAGGATCGGGTTGCCGATCAGCTTGTCGTCGAAGGGCAGCACTGCGGTCAGCTCGTCGCCGCGGCGGTCGAAATCGATGCCCGAGGAAGCGGATATAGGGCACGCCGTCGACCAGCGCCTTGAGCGCGCGCGTCGCGGCGCTGCTTGACCACCTGCACGGGCTCGGGACGGCGGCGCGCGCCATCAGCTCTGCGCCTCCACGGTGAAGGTGCCGGTGGCGGTGGCCACGGGGCGGTCGGCATCCTCGTCCATGCGCGCGTGGCGCGCACGAAGGCCACCGAGCGGGTGACGTGATAGCACTCGGCCGCGGCGCGGATCGCCTGCCCCGGCGTGGCGGCGCGCATGTAGTCGATGCGCAGGTCGATGGTCGCGGTGCCGCCGGGTGACGCCGGATGGCTCATCGCCGCCGCCCCGCAGCAGGTATCCATCAGCGCCGAGACCGCGCCGCCGTGGATCACCCCGGTCTCGGGGTCGCCGATGAGGCGCGCGTCATACGCCATCTCGATCCCCGCGCGGCCCTCGCCCATATCGGTCAGTCGCATTCCGAGGGCGCGTGCATGGGGCAGCGCCTCCATGAACTGTTTCGCGACCCGGGTCTTCTTGTCGTCCATGATCCACCTCGCCGTGTCGCGCTCTTTATGGCGGGCAAAGCGGGCGGGCCGCAAGGGTGGCTGTTGCGCGGGTCGCGCGTTGGCCCTAACTTCGGGGTCGAGGGAGGGAGGAATGTCCGAACAACGGCTGTCCTTCAAGGAGATGTGCGCACGGTTCGACGTGACGCCGCGCACCCTGCGCTATTACGAGTATATCGAGCTGTTGAGCCCCGAGCGCGAGGGGCGTGCGCGCTGGTATGGGCCGCGCGAATGCGCGCGGATGACGCTGATCCTGCGCGGTCGCAAGTTCGGCTTCGCACTCGAGGAAATCCGGCAGTGGTTGCTCATCTACGAGAAGGAAGGCACCGAGCCGCAGATGCGCCAGTGGATCGAGCTGGCCGACCGCCAGCTTGCCGAACTCGCCGAGCAACGCGCCCAGATCGACGCGGCGATGGACGAACTTCGCGCGCTGCGCGACGAGACGGCGGCCAGCCTGCGCTGACGCGATTTCAGACTTAACGAACCCGAGAAGGCATCCTATCTCCCCGCTGCCGCAGAGTTCAAGTTCGCTACAACAATCGCTCGGCGAACGGCATTGAGGATTTTACAGCGCGCTTGATCGGTGCTAAGTCAAACTCCAGCTCGTCCCCGGCTTGGCTCGCCGGGGTTAATCAATCGGTGCGCGCGTGACGAAGCATGATCCACTCCTTTCCGGCTTCTTCAGCATCGCTGACGCCGCGCACCTTTCGGGCGCATCGCAACAAAGCTTGCGAGGGTGGCTCAATGGCTATCCGAACAGTGCGCGAAAGGCCCTGCGATTGAACGCGACTTCAGCGGCGGCCGAACAGTCAGCTTCCTCGATCTGATGGACCGTAGGTTTATTGCTTTTTTTCGGACGCAAGGCGTTTCCATGACAAACGCTCCGGAAGCCCTGCCGAACGCGCGCGTGGCGAATGGAACGTCCAGCATCCACTTGCTTTGGCAAGCTCCAAATACGTCACAGACCGAAAGAGGGTGATTGCGAAGTCCGCCGAGGAAACTGGTGAACGAGCGCGCTTGGGACATGGCCACAGGTCAGCACGAGATGTGGGGAACGATAGAACAAACGATTGTAAAAAGGGGTCGAAGTCCCATCCCAACACCTGATTCGGCGCAGCTCCTGGTCTCCGAAGCCTGGTGAATTTCCCGACGTTTCGATTGATCCGCGAATAGCTTCTGGCGCCCGTTCGTAAGGAACGCCCGTCCCGACCCGAACATTGTACACGCAATGGCAGGCAGAAGGTCATAAGTCTAAGGTTGCCGCTTGGTTCGACGTACCGGAGCAACAAGCGGTGGAAACAGCAATTTCTTACGAGTTGAGAGCCGCTTGAAGATCCGTTGTGATGAGCATGTTTCCCCAAAAATCGTCACGATCATACGTGAACTTGCGCTGAGTTCCGGGTTGGGAAATTCCTCAGTACGGGAGGCCGGGCATAGTGGTGACGATGACGTGCATCGGATAACGAAGTTTGCCAACGACGGGGACGGTATTCTGACCGCTGATAAGGATTTCACTGCATCTGAGCCGCAGGTAAACGCTGTTTTCGACACTGGGTTAAAAGTTATCCAAAACGCCTGGCAAGTGGGGTCATGCGAAAGGGCATCTGCAAGCAGCGCACACGTTATTACGGTGGGCGTGTATAGAGAAAACAATCTCTGGAGATGAATGACGGGAATGTTATCGGCCTGATTGGAACATAAGACAGGCGACCGACATGGCGCTGAAGAAGGTGAAAATTGATTTCCAAAAGCGCAAAAGCAACGCAGAAAGTTGAAGTCGCGTTGACCCGTTCGCAGCAAACCGCCCGCCACCTGCTTGACCTTGCCTTATCTTACGTCAACGAAAAAGTGACGTGACGTAGCGGTTACGTAAAGCTGCACGCCTGTTGTAACGATGGGGCCGGACGCGCAGATTGTCGGAAGATGATGCGCAAGAGGCCCTTTGATGACCGATGACGTGATGACGATCAGGCAGATGTGCGATGCGTTTGACGTGACGCCGCGCACCCTGCGATTCTACGAATCCAAAGAGTTGCTGTCGCCGATCCGGCAGGGGCAGCGGCGGCTCTTCACCCGCCGTGACCGCGCCCGGCTCACGCTCATCCTGCGCGGCAAGCGCTTCGGCTTCAGCCTCGAGGAGTTGCGCAAGCTGCTCGATCTTTACGACCGGGGCGACCAGCAACACAGCCAGATCGCCGCCGCCTACGAGGTCGCGCGCGCCCGGCTCGCCGAGATGGAAGCGCAGCGCGCCGAGCTTGACACCGCCATCGCAGAGCTGCGCGAACAGATGACATGGGGCGAGCGGATGCTCGCCTCGCTCAGGGACAACCGCGACGCCGCCGAGTGACACCGGCCCGGCCATCCATCCAGGGAGAGAGACCAGATGCCAAGCTACACCGCCCCCACCCGCGACATGCAATTCATCCTGCATGACGTGCTCAACGTGTCGGAGCAGGATACGCCGGGCTATGCCGAGTTGGAGCCTGATTTCACCAATGCGGTTCTCGAAGAGGCCGGCAAGATCGCGTCCGAGGTTCTGTCGCCGCTGAACCCGGTGGGCGATACCGAGGGCTGTCACCTTGAAAACGGCGTGGTGCGCACGCCCACGGGCTTCAAGGCGGCGTTTGACCAGGTCCGCGAGGGCGGCTGGACCGCGCTCGACATGCCCGAGGCGTATGGCGGGCAGAACATGCCCTATGTTCTCGGCACGGCGGTGGGCGAGATGTTCTCGGGCGCCAACCAGGCGTTCACCATGTATCACGGCCTCACCCACGGCGCGGCCTCCGCGATCCTCGCGCATGGCTCGGACCAGCAGAAGGACACCTATCTGCCGAAAATGTTCGCCTGCGACTGGACCGGCACCATGAACCTGACAGAGCCGCATTGCGGCACCGATCTGGGCCTGATGCGCACCAAGGCCGAACCGCAGGACGACGGCAGCTACAGGATCACCGGGCAGAAGATCTTCATCTCCTCGGGCGAGCATGACATGGCCGACAACATCATCCACCTGGTGCTGGCCAAGATCCCCGGCGGGCCGGAGGGGATCAAGGGCGTGTCGCTCTTCATCGTGCCGAAGTTCATGGTCAACGAGGATGGCAGCCTCGGCGAGCGCAACGGCGTGACCTGCGGCAAGATCGAGGAAAAGATGGGCATCCACGGCAACGCCACCTGCGTGATGGATTATGACGGGGCCACCGGCTATCTGCTCGGGCAGGAGCACAAGGGGATGCGCGCCATGTTCACCATGATGAACGAGGCCCGCATCGGCGTGGGGATGCAGGGCCTCGCGCAGGCCGAGGTCGCGTATCAGAACGCGCTGGCCTATGCCAGGGACCGGCTTCAGGGCCGCGCCGTCACCGGGGCGGAAAACCCCGACGGCCCCGCCGATCCGCTGATCGTGCACCCCGATATCCGCCGCTCGCTTCTGGATCAGAAGAGCTTTGTCGAAGGCGCGCGCGCCTTCATGCTCTGGGGTGCGCAGATGATCGACGAGTCCCACCGTGGCGGCGACGAGGCCGCCGAGGGCATGGTCAGCCTGCTCACTCCGGTCATCAAGGGGTTCCTCACCGATGAGGGCTATGACATGACCGTGCTGGCGCAGCAGGTCTATGGCGGGCATGGCTATATCGAGGAATGGGGCATGTCGCAGTTCAGCCGCGACGCCCGTATCGCGATGATCTACGAGGGCGCGAATGGCGTGCAGGCGCTCGACCTTGTGGGGCGCAAGCTGGCGCAGGATGGCGGCAAGCATGTCATGGCGTTTTTCGATATGGTCAAGACCTTCCTCAAGGAGAACGAGGGTGACGCGGCGCTGAAAAAGGATTTCCTCGACCCGCTCAAGGCGGCGTCGAAAGACCTGCAAGCCTCGGCCATGTTCTTCATGCAGCAGGGCCCGAAAAATCCCAACGCGGCGTTGGCCGGGTCTTACGACTTCATGCACCTCTTCGGCCATGTCTGCCTCGGTCTGATGTGGGCGCGGATGGCCAGGGCGGCCCACGCGGCGCTGGAGGCGGGCACGTCCGACGAGGCGTTCTACCGCACCAAGCTGGCCACGGGCCGCTTCTACATGAAGCGCCGCCTGCCCGCGACCGCGCTGCACCTCGCGCGCATCGAGAGCGGCGCGGAGCCGGTGATGGAGCTTGACGCCGAGGCGTTCTGAAGAGGGGCGCGGAGGCCCCCGCCCCAAGGGAGGAGGACATATGCCGAAACGCTTTCGCCTGACGCGCCGGTTCAATGCCGCGATGACCGAGGACGGCTATCGCCGCTTGCGAAAATTCAGCCAGGAGGCGGGGCTCGACGAGGGCGAGGCGCTGTCCTTCCTCTTCGAGAATTTCGACAGCGTGATCGACGAGGACACGTTCACGCACCGGTTGCGAATTTTCAATTCGGAGCTCGAGGCGCGCAAACGCTGAACATTCAGGGAGAGGGAGGCCCGGCCATGACATGGATGACGGACGAGCACAGGATGCTCGGCGAGATGACCGCCAAGTTCATCAAAGACGAATGGCGACCGCATTTCGAGCGCTGGCGCAAGGCCGGGATCATGGACCGCGAGACCTGGAACCAGGCGGGCGAACTGGGCCTTCTCTGCCCCTCGATCCCAGAGGAATACGGCGGCGCGGGCGGTGATTTCGGGCACGAGGCGGTGATCTGCCTCGAACAGGGCCGCGCCAACCTCGCAAGCTGGGGCAACCCGATCCATTCCGGTATCGTCGCGCATTACATCCTCGCCTATGGCAACGAGGCGCAGAAACGGACCTGGCTGCCCAGGATGGTCTCGGGCGAGATGGTCGGCGCGCTCGCCATGACCGAGCCCGCCGCCGGATCGGATGTGCAGGGCATCAAGACCCGCGCCGTGCGCGACGGCAACGCCTACCGGCTTTCGGGGCAGAAGACCTTTATCACCAACGGCCAGCACGCCGACCTGATCATCGTCGCCGCCAAGACCGACCCGAAGGCGGGGGCCAAGGGCATCTCTCTGGTGGTTGTGGAAACCGAAGGGGCCGCGGGCTTCGCGCGCGGGCGCAACCTCGAAAAGGTCGGGCTGCACGCAGGCGACACCTCGGAGCTGTTCTTCGACAACGTGGAAATCCCGCCCGAGAACATCCTCGGCGGCGAGGAGGGGCGCGGCTTCTACCAGATGATGGAACAACTGCCGCAGGAACGCCTGATCATCGCCTGCGGCGCGCAAGGCGCGATGGAAGGCGCGGTCGAGCGCACCATCGCCTATTGCAAGGAACGCCAGGCCTTCGGCGGGCCGATCCTGCAATTCCAGAACACCCGCTTCAAGCTGGCCGAGTGCCAGACGAAAACCGCCGTCTGCCGCGCCTTCATGGATGAGTGCATTGCCGGGCACCTGCGCGGGCAACTGAGCGTGGAAAAGGCCGCGATGGCGAAATACTGGCTCACGGATGCGCAGGGCGAGGTGCTGGATGAGTGCCTGCAACTGCATGGCGGCTATGGCTACATGCAGGAATATGACATCGCCGAGATGTGGGCCGACGCCCGCGTGCAGCGCATCTATGGCGGCACCAACGAGATCATGAAAGAACTGATCGCGAGGGCGCTGTGAGGGGCGGGGCGGTGGCGCATATGGCACATGTCGGACGCCTCCGGCGGGAGTATTTGGGGCAAGATGAAGGCGCAGAGGTCCACCCTGCCGCGCGCGCGGGCCAATTGGCATCAGGCGCTGCGACAGGGCTTCACCTTGCACGCCCATCGGCTTCCCAGCCTGTGACGCAAACCCATCAAAGCGCATCAACCTTAATCAATGATGAACAAACCCCTGCTTCATCTTGCCAAAAATACTCAAATCCGACACGGCAACCGGGAACAATCCTATGACCATCAAACTCTACTGCTTCGGCGAGAGCGGCAACGCCTACAAGGCGGCGCTGGCGCTGGAACTGGCGGGCCTCGACTGGGAGCCGGTCTTCGTCGATTTCTTCGGCGGCGAGACCCGGGGCGAGGCGTTTCGCGCGCTCAACGTGATGGGCGAGGTGCCGGTGCTGGTGGATGGCGACACCACCTTGACGCAATCCGGTGTCATTCAGATGTACATATCCGAGAAAACGGGCAAATTTGGTGGCGCGACGCCGGAGGAGGCGCGCGAGGTGATCCGCTGGATGTTCTGGGACAATCACAAGCTCAGCGCTCAGGCGGGCATGGTGCGGTTCCTGATGAACTTCCTGCCCGAAGAGAAACGACCGCAAGAGGTGATCACCTTCACCCAAACCCGTCTCAAGGCCGCCTATACCGCGCTCGACGCGCATCTGCAGGGCCGCGACTGGATCGTGGGTCACGCCCTCACCAATGCCGATCTGAGCTGCTGCGGCTATCTCTTTTACCCCGAGCCTTTTGGCTTCGACCGCACGGACTGGCCCGGGATCGACCGGTGGCTCTCGAACATCGAGGGTCTGCCCGGCTGGAAACACCCCTATGAGCTGATGCCCGGCAACCCGTCGGACCGGCAATGACAAAGGAGACCGACATGACAGACGCCTATATCTTTGATGCCGTGCGCAGCCCGCGTGGCAAGGGCCGCAAGGACGGAAGCTTGCACGAGGTGACCGCCGCGCGGCTCTCGGCGGATATGCTCAACGCGATCAGGGAGCGCAACGGGCTCGAGGGTCACGCCGTCGAGGACGTGATCTGGGGCAACGCCACGCAGGTGATGGAACAGGGCGGCTGCCTTGCCCGCACCGCCGTGCTGGCCTCCGACCTCGACGAGCGCATCCCCGGCCTGTCGATCAACCGCTTCTGTGCGAGCGGCATGGAGGCCGTCAACCTCGCCGCCAACCAGGTGCGCGCGGGCGCGGGGGACGGCTATATCGCCGGCGGTGTCGAGATGATGGGCCGCGTCGCCATGGGCAGCGACGGGGCGGCCATCGCCGTGGACCCGTCGATCGCCATGAAGACCTATTTCGTGCCGCAAGGGATCAGCGCCGATATCATCGCCACCGAGTTCGGCTTTTCCCGCGACGATGCCGATGCGTTCGCGGTGGAATCGCAGCGCCGCGCGGCAGAGGCGTGGGGCGACAAGCGCTTTGCCAGATCCATCATCGGGATCAGGGACCAGAACGGCCTCTCGATCCTCGATCAGGACGAGCATATGCGCCCCGGCACCGACATGCAGTCATTGGGCAGCCTCAAGCCCAGCTTCAAGGAGATGGGCGAGGTGATGCCGGGCTTCGACGCCGTGGCCAAGCTGAAATACCCGCATCTCGAGGCGATCAATCATATCCACCACGCCGGCAATTCCTCGGGCATCGTCGACGGCGCGGCGGGCGTGCTCGTCGGCTCCAAGGAATTCGGCGAGAAATGGGGCCTCACGCCCCGCGCGCGCATCCGCGCAGACCGCCAAGATCGGCACCGACCCGACGATCATGCTGACCGGCCCGGTGCCCGCCACCGAAAAGGCGCTGCGCGACAGCGGCATGGCGATTTCGGATATCGACCTGTTCGAGGTGAACGAGGCGTTTTCCGCCGTCGTCCTGCGCTTCATGCAGGCCTTCGACGTCGATCATGGACGCGTCAACGTCAACGGCGGGGCCATCGCGATGGGCCATCCGCTGGGCGCCACCGGGGCGATCATCATCGGCACGCTGCTGGACGAGCTGGAGCGCACCGGCAAGGGCACCGGGCTTGCCACGCTCTGCGTCGCCTCCGGCATGGGTGCCGCCACCATCATCGAACGCGTGTAAGGGGAGACTGCTAAAATGACCGATTTCACGATGGAAAAGCACGCCGACGGCGTCGCGATCATCACCTGGGACGTGCCCGGAAAATCCATGAACGTCATGACGATGGAGGCCTGGCCGCAGCTTGATGCCCTCATCGACGACGCGCTCGCCGATGACGCGGTAAAGGGCATCGTCATCACCTCCGGCAAGGAAGGCAGCTTTGCCGGCGGCATGGACCTCAACGTTATCGCCCGGATGAAGGAGATGGCGGGCGATGACCCGGCCAAGGGCCTGTTCGACGGGCTGATGAACATGCACCGCATCCTGCGCAAGATCGAGCGCGGCGGGATGGACGACCGCAACAAGGGCGGCAAGCCCATCGCGGCGGCACTGCCCGGCACGGCGCTCGGCATCGGGCTGGAAATCCCGCTGGCCTGCCACCGCATCTTTGCCGCCGACAATGCAAAGGCCAAGATCGGCCTGCCCGAGATCATGGTCGGCATCTTCCCCGGCGCGGGCGGCACCACGCGGCTGGCGCGCAAGCTGGGCGCGATGTCGGCCTCGCCGCTCCTCTTGGAAGGCAAGTTGAACGATCCGAAAAAGGCCAAATCCGCCGGTGTGGTGGACGAGGTCGTGCCTGACGATCAACTGATCGAAAAGGCCCGCGAGTGGGTGCTGAGCGGCCCGTCCATCGTCAAGCCCTGGGACGAGAAGGGCTACAAGATGCCCGGCGGCGCGCCCTATCACCCGGCGGGCTTCATGACCTTCGTGGGGGCCTCCGCGATGGTCAACGGCAAGACCCAGGGCGCCTTCCCGGCGGCCAAGGCGCTGCTGAGTGCGGTCTACGAGGGCGCGCTGGTGCCGTTCGACACCGCGCTCAGGATCGAGGCGCGCTGGTTCACCCATGTGCTGATGAACCCCTCGTCTTCGGCCATGATCCGCTCGCTCTTCATCAACAAGGAGGCGCTGGAGAAAGGTGCCAACCGCCCCGACGCCCCCGATCAGAAGGTGCGCAAACTCGGCGTGCTCGGCGCGGGCATGATGGGCGCGGGGATCACGCTCGTCTCGGCGCAGGCGGGGATCGAGGTGGTGCTCATCGACCAGAAACAGGAGGCCGCGGACAAGGGCAAATCCTATACCGCCGATTACATGGACGCCGGGATAAAGCGCGGCAAGGCCACCGAGGCGAAGAAAGCCGAGGTGCTCGACCGCATCACCGCCACCACCGATTACGCCGCGCTCAACGGCTGCGATCTGATCATCGAGGCGGTGTTCGAGGACCCAAACGTCAAGGCCACGGTGACCAAACAGGCACTGGCCGAGGTGGGCGAGGACTGTGTCTTCGCCACCAACACCTCGACCCTGCCGATCACCGAATTGGCGCAAGCCAGCGACGCGCCGGAGGATTTCATCGGCATCCACTTCTTCTCGCCGGTCGAGAAGATGCTGCTGGTCGAGATCATCAAGGGTCAGGAAACCGGCCCGCGCGCCGTCGCCAAGGCGCTCGATTACGTCCGGCAAATCCGCAAGACGCCCATCGTCGTGAACGACGCGCGGTTCTTCTACGCCAACCGCTGCATCATCCCCTACATCAACGAGGGGATCCGCATGGTGGCCGAGGGCGTGGCACCCGCGCTGATCGACAATGCGGCGCGGCAGTTGGGCTTTCCCGTCGGGCCGCTGCAACTGGTGGACGAGACCTCGATCGACCTCGGCGCCAAGATCGCCCGCGCCACCAAGGCGGCGATGGGGGATGAGTATCCCGACGAGGCCGTGGACGAGGTGATCTTCTGGATGGAAGGCGAGGGGCGGCTGGGCCGCAAGGCGGGTGCCGGGTTTTTCGACTACGACGAAAAGGGCAAGCGACAGGGCTATTGGCCGGGTCTGGCCGGGAAATACCCCCGCGCCGAGGAGCAGCCCGACCTGCACGAGGTGCAGCACCGGCTGATGTTCGCGCAGGTGCTGGAGGCGGTGCGCGCGCTCGAGGAGGGCGTGCTGGAGGACATCCGCGAGGGCGATGTGGGCGCGATCCTCGGCTGGGGCTTCGCGCCGTGGTCGGGCGGGCCTTTCTCGTGGCTCGACATCATCGGCGCGCCCTATGCCGCCGAGCGCTGCGACGAACTCACCGCGAAATTCGGGCCGCGCTTCACCACCCCCGCGCTCCTGCGCGAGATGGCCGACAAGGGGCAGGGCTTCTACGCCCGCTTCGGGCAAGCGGCAGAGGCTGCCTGACGAGAAGACCCCGCGCGCTGGTTCCTGGCGCGCGGGGTTTCTTCTTGGCAAAAATACTCAAATCCCCGGTCCGCCTCCCGGCACGGACCGGGGGCTTTCGTCACAACGGAACGAATGCGCCACGCAGCGCGTCATATTGTTCGATCCCGCCCGAGCCGATATCGTGCCACAGCCCGTGCAGCGACAGTGATCCGGTGGTGACGCGCCCGGCGACGAAGGGAAAGCCCATCAGGTTCTCCAGCGACACCACCACGGTCTGCCGCTCCAGGGCAGAAAGCTGCTCCGCCTCGTCGGCCACGTCCTTCACCCGGTCATAACCGGGGCGCAGGATTTCCAGCCAGCGCCCGACAAAGCTGGTCTTTTCCTCAAGCTCGGGGGCCGCCCCCGAACACATCTGCTGACAGCCCTTTGCCCCGCCGCAGGCGGAATGGCCGATCACGATCACATGCGCCACGTTGAGCGCGGTCACCGCGAATTCCAAAGCCGCCGAGGTGCCATGATGGCGACCGTCCTCCTCGCAGGGCGGCACGAGGTTGGCGATGTTGCGATGGATGAAGAACTCGCCCTGATCCGCGCCGAAGATCGAGGTGACGTGGACACGTGAATCGCAGCACGAGATCACCATCGCGCGCGGGTGTTGCCCCTGTTCGGCGAGGTGGCGATACCACGCCTTGTTCTCGGCATAGCCCGTGGCCTTCCAGCCGTGATAGCGCTGCACCAGGTAGGTGGGCAGGGGGCGTGCATGATCCATCATCGTCTCCAAACCGGCAGGGCCTGCCCCGATTAAACGGTATTTTCACGGAATTCGAGAGAGAATTCCCGTGCCCGACAACCATTTGGGAACCGTTGCACCGCATCCTGCCCGTGGCCGTGGGGGTGCGGTGACATGATGAACGGGTGAGACTGTGGAACAGGTGACGGCCTTGCAACCGGCAGAGCAGGTGCGCCTCGACGCCGACCGGCTCGAGGCGCTTTACATACAGCTTGGCACGCGCGGGGCGGAGGATGTGGTCTGCCGCGCGCTCGAAGAGATCGCCGGGCGGCTTGCCCGCGCCGAGCACGATTACCGTGCCGCGCGCTTTACCGGGATGCGCAAGGCGTGCCGGGGTCTCGTCGGCATGGCCGACGAGGTGGGAATGGCGCTGATGGCGCGGGTGGCGCGCGACGTGACGATGGCGATCGACGCAGGCGACGGCACCGCGCTTGCCGCCACCTTCGCGCGGCTCTTGCGCATCGCCGAACGGTCGCTGTGCGAGATATGGGACATGCAGGACGGCGCGTTCTGACGCGCGGCCGGGGCGGTTGCAGCCGCCGCAAACCCCGCTAGGGTGTAGGCGAAACCAGCACCCGGAGAGCGTTCATGCCCCTCACCTTCGCCAAGGCAGATGAATCTGCCATTCCGCTGCACGTCGTCGCGCAGGACGCGCTCGAGGGCTGGCTCGACGCGCAGCCGTCCGCGACCGCCCGATGGCTGCGCGCCACCGGCTTTACCGCCGCCCTGGGGCAGGTCATGCCGGTGCCCGATGGCGCGGGCGGTATCGCGCTTGCCGTGGCGGGCTATGGCACCGGGGCCACCCGCGCGCGCGGGCGGTTCCACCTCGCCGGGGCAGCGGCCTCCCTGCCCGAGGGCACCTACCGGATCGAGGGCCTGCCGCCCGAGGCGGCGGAGGTCGAGGCGCTGGGCTGGCTCTTGTCGCATTATGCTTTCGACCGCTACCGCGATCAAAGCCCGGCCAAGGCGCGCCTGATCGCGCCGGAGGGCGTTGATGCGCAACGGATTGAGGCCATCGCGGCGGGCGAGGCGCTCACCCGCGATCTCGTCAACACGCCGGCCAATGACCTTGGCCCCGACGCGCTCGAGGCCGCCTGCGCCGATCTCGCCGCGCGCCACGAGGCAAGCATCGAGGTCATACGCGGCGACGATCTGATCGCGCGGAACTTCCCCCTGATCCACGCCGTCGGGCGCGCCGCAGCCCAGGAACCCCGCCTGATCGACATGGCATGGGGCGACACGGGGCCGACGCTGACCCTCGTGGGCAAGGGCGTGTGTTTCGACACCGGCGGGCTCAACCTCAAGCCCGGCAGCGGCATGGGCCTGATGAAAAAGGACATGGGCGGGGCCGCCACGGTGCTGGGGCTGGCGCAGATGATCATGGCGCTCGGCCTGCCCGTGCGGCTGCGGGTGCTGATCCCGGCGGTGGAGAATTCGGTGAGCGCCACGGCGTTCCGGCCCTCTGATATCCTGACCGCGCGCAATGGACTGACGGTCGAGATCAACAACACCGATGCCGAGGGGCGGCTGGTGCTCGCCGATGCGCTCAGCCTCGGGGCCGAGGCCGCGCCCGACCTGATGATCTCGATGGCCACGCTCACGGGCGCGGCGCGGGTGGCCCTCGGCCCCGATCTCGCCCCCTATTACACCGATGACGCGGGCTTCGCCGCCACCCTCGACGCGGCGGCGGAAAAGGTGGCCGATCCGGTCTGGCGAATGCCGTTTCACGCGCCTTACGAGGCGATGATCGAACCGGGCATCGCCGATCTCGACAACGCGCCCTCGGGCGGGATGGCGGGATCGATCACCGCCGCGCTGTTCCTGCGCCGCTTTGCGGGCGATGTGCCCTACACCCATTTCGATATCTACGCGTGGCAGCCCACGGCCGCGCCCGCGCGCCCCAAGGGCGGCGTCGGCATGGGCGCGCGCGCACTGCTCGAGGCATTGCCGGAGGTGCTGGGGCTATGACCGGGACGCACCTCATCGGCTGGCCGCTGGTTGATCTGTGCCGCACGCCGAACGGGCCGCGCGACCGGCAGCTTTTGATGGGCGAGGCGGTGGAGGTGACCGACGCGCCCGCGCCGCCGTCATCCTCGGGCCTGACCCGAGGATCTCCCCCCGGCTGGATCGCGGTCAGAGCGGTGCGCGACGGCTATCCCGGCCACATCCCCGAGGCGGCGCTTGGCCGCGGCGCGCGGGTGACGCACCGGGTCTGCGCCCGCGCCACCCATCTCTACCCTTCGCCCGATTTCAAGACGCCCGAGCGCGCGATGCTCAGCCTCGGCGCGCGGCTGGAGGTGAGTGCCGAGGGCGACCGCTTTGCCGAAACGCCGCAAGGGTTCGTGCCGCGCGCGCATCTCGCGCCGCTGGACAGGCCCGAGACCGATCCCGTCGCCGTGGCCGCGCGGCTTCTTGGCACGCCCTACCTTTGGGGCGGAAATTCCGCTCTCGGGATCGACTGTTCGGGGCTGGTGCAGATCGCGTGCCTTGCCTGCGACATCCCCTGCCCCGGCGACAGCGACGAGCAGGAGGGCGCGCTTGGGCACCCCCTGCCGGACGACGCTCCCCTGCAACGCAACGACCTGCTCTTTTGGCGTGGCCATGTCGCCTGGGTCTCTGACCCTGACACGCTGCTGCACGCCAACGCCCACCACATGGCGGTGACATTCGAGCCGCTGCATGACGCCCTCGCCCGCATCGAGGCGGGTGGCGACGGGCCGGTGACCGCGCGCAAGCGCCTCAGGGCTGCGGGGTAGGGCGGCGTTCCAGGTGCCGCTCGCGCAGGAACACGAAGAGGCCCGAGGCCACGATCAGCACGATCCCCACCACGCTCAGCCCGTCCGGCAGATCGCCGAAGATGTAGAAACCCAGAACCGTGGCGCTGACGATTTCCAGGTATTGCAGCGGTGCCAGCAGCGAGGCGGGCGCGAGCGACAGCGCGAAGCTCAGGCAGACATGGCTCAGCGTCGCGATCACGCCCAGCCCCACCAGCAGGCGGGCCATGTCGGGCGCGGGCCAGCTTGTATCGAGCGGGGCAAACCCGCTGCCATGAAAGGCCCAGAGCAGCGGCGCGGCGATCACGAGCGCCGCCAGCCCGGTATAGACCTGCAACGTGATCGGGTGCATCCGCGTGGCCATGCGCCGGGTCAGGATCATGTAGAAGGCAAAGCACAGCGCGGTCACCAGCGGCAGGAACGCCACCGCACCGACCTCCTGAAACGACGGCTGAATGATGAGCAGCGCGCCCGCGAAACCCACGCCGCAGGCGATATAGCGGCGCGGGCCGATGGGCTCGCCCAGTAGCAGCCCGCCCATCAGCGTCAGGATGAACGGCTCGACAAAGAAGATCGCGATGGCATCGGCAATCGGCATGAACCGCAGCGCGGTGAAGAAGAACGCCGTGGCCACAAGCAAGAGCGCGCCGCGCAGCAGGTGCAGCCCCATCTCGCCACGTCCCGGCCAGTGCAGCCAGCCGAAGACCAGCGCCACCGGCAACAGCAGCCCGGCCTGAAACACGAAGCGCGTCGCCGCCACCAGCCCCACGGCGACCGCCCCGCCGATGAGCTTGGCGAAACTGTCCTGCAACGGGGCCAGCACGCAGAACCCGATCATCAGCGCGACGCCCAGCGACATCCGGCCCGCATTGTCCAACATCCGCTCTCCTCCGGCTTGACGCGCTCACCTTCACGAAAAACGGCGGCGTGTCAAAGCGCTATGCTGTCGGTTGGCCAGCGGTGGCGCAGCGCCTCAGCCGATCACCTCGTCCGAGCGGTCATCGGTTTCGCCATAGCGTTTGAGCGTCGCGGGGCGGGTGCCCTCGTAGACCCGTTCCAGATTCGGCGCGATCTTGGCGTTTTCGCGCTCGAAAAGGCAATTGCCGTCGAGGTCCGAGGCGACGATGAACGGCCCCATCTTCTTGCAGCGGATGACCCACATCGCCTGCGCGAGGCCAAGCTCGTCGCGCCAGTGCACCGCCTCGACCTTTTCGATCCCGCGCCCAAGAGCGCGCCGGTGCCGTAGCCCACGGTCGAGAGATAGATCGCGCCGTTGGGCACGAAATAGTCCTTGTAATCCTTCGACGACATACCGCCCTTGCCAATGATCAGCCGCGCGCCGGTTTTCTCCATCCATTCGGGCAGCCACTTGGCGAAGCGGAACGACGCCGTCGCCGTCACCGCGCCCATGTTAAAGCTGCCGTCAGAGCGGATCGCGGCCGCCGGGGAGCAATGGAAATTCGCGGCGCTCTCGCTCGGCAATTCCATCGGGATATTCGCCTGCTCTTCCAGCGCGCGTTTGTAGACACCCTCGCGCGCGGTATAGAGCAGCCCGTCGAGATAGACGATATCGCCGAGCTGCAACTCGGCCAGTGCCTCTGGCGTCGGGGTGGTGCTCAGGCGGACTTCGCGGGGTTTGGTCATTCGGCAGCCTCCTGCGCGCTGCCCGGCCATTCGACCGTCTCGCGCCGCTGATAGGGGGTGAACCAGTCGGGATCGGTGCGGTATTCGACGCGGCCGTCCGAATGCACCCGCGCCACTGCCCGCCGTGACGACAGGCAGAAGGCGTGGACCGACATCTGCATCCCGCCGGTGTGGCAATAGCCCACCTCGATATGGCAATCGACGACCATGTTCTTGCCCACGAACCCCATCGCGCCCATGCCGATGGAATTGCCCAGATCCTTGAACTCGCGCTCAAGCGCCGCGATCTTGGGGTCCGGGTTCTCGCTGCCCACCACGCGCAGGCAGGCGGCGCGCTTGCCGAGCACCATGCAGGTATCCTTGGACCCACCAAGGCCAATGCCGATGATCGCCGGCTGACAGGCCAGCCCGCGCTTGCCAAAGGCGACGAGGCTGTCGAGATAGAACCGCTTGATCCCCTCGATCCCGTCGCTTGGGAACAGCATCCGGTAATCGGTGCCGAAAAGCCCGCCCTTGTGGACGGTGGTGAGGTCGATCCACTCGCCCCCCGGCTCATACCCGTATTCGATCTCGGGCGCGCCGATCCCGACGTTGTTGTTGTGATCGGTGCGCCACAGCGGATGCACCCGGTTGGGGCGCAGGGGCACGCCGTCCGTGGCCTTGGCGGTGGCGCGGCGGAGTGCGGCCTCCAGCGCCACCGGCCCGCCCTCGATCTGCGTCTCGTTGCCCATCTTGACATACCAGCGCGGACAGCCGGTATCGCCGCACATGGCGCGGCGATCCTCCTTGGCGGCCTTGTAATTCTCGAGCATGGCCTGAAGCACGAAGGACGAGAGATCGCCATCCTCGGTCTCGGCGGCGTGTTGCAGCCCGGTCAGGTAGTCGTCGGGAATCTCGATCGCCGCCTTGTCCATCAGCGTCCCGGCGGTGCTCTCTATCACGTCAATAGGTATCATTGTGCTGCCACCAGTGTTTCGGGTGCGCCGTCGGGCATGATCGTCTCGCCCGGGCGCACGCGGGTGAATTGAACCGGGTCGCGGCGCACGTCGAGCGCGTCGCCCGGCCTGCGTGACCACGGTGAAATAGGACGCATCGAGATCGCCCGTCTCGGGGAAATCCTCGCGGTAATGCGCCCCGCGCGAGTTTTCCCGCGCAAGGGCTGCCAGCGTGATCGCCTCGGATATATCACAAAGCGAGCGCAGATTCAGCCAGTCATGCCAGGTGAGGTTGAAGGCGAGGTCGTCACCCGAAACGCCCACCTCCATCAACTCCGGTCGAGATGTCGGCGATGCGGGTCAGGCCCCGCTCCATCCCGACAGCATTGCGCATCACGCCCACATCCTCCCACATCGCCTCTTGCAGGGCGTGGCGCATCGGCTGCACGAGGCCGGGTTTGCGGGTGAGCGGGTGCAGGGCGCGGTCGACTTCCGCCTGCAACACCTCGGGGCAGGGGTCGCGCAGCGCACCCATGCGGCGGATATCGGCACCCATCACATCGCCCGCCACCCCGCCATAGACGGTGGAATTGGCCACGCCATTGCCGCCCAGCCGATTCGATCCATGCGCACCGCCCGCATCCTCGCCCGCCACGTAAAGCCCCTCCATCGCGGTGCGGGTATCGGGATCGACCACCACGCCGCCCATGAAGTAATGCGCGGTCGGCACCACCTCGACAAGGCCACCGGCCAGATCAAACCCGCTATCGGCGCAGCGCTTGACCATGCCGGGGAATTTCGCGCGCACATGATCGGGGCCAAGATGGGCCATCGAGATGAACACGCCGCCATTATCGGTGGTGTTGTTCTTGCGCATCTCGGCATAGATGCTGCGGCTGACCACGTCGCGGGTGGCGCGCTCGCCCTTCGGGTCATAGTCGAACATGAAGCGGTTTTCGGCGCCATTGAGCAACTGCCCGCCCGCGCCGCGCAGCCCCTCCTCGAGCACCGTGCCGGTCATCCGGGTATGGTCTCCGGCGAGCAGCCCGGTGGGGTGAAACTGCACCATCTCCATGTCCCGGAGGTCCAGCCCCGCGCGCAGCGCCATCGCGAGGCCGTCCATCGTCTTGTCGCCCGAGGGCGTGTTGTATTTATACATGGTCGGCCCGCCGCCGGTGGCCATGAGCACGGTTTTCGCGCGGACGAGGCGGAAACCGCCGGTCCGCATGTCGATGAAGAGCACGCCCGCGAGCGCGCTGCCATCGCGCGTCGGAATCAGGCCGATGGCGCGGTGTTCCTGCAGCTTGTCCACGGGCCGCGCCAGCACCTGCTCCATCAGGCGGCTGATGATCTCGATGCCGGTCAGGTCGCCCTTGTGAACCGTGCGGTCGGCGGTCTGCCCGGCAAACGCCTTTTGATGCAGGCTGCCGTCGGGATTGCGGTCGAAATAGCAGCCGATCTCGTTTTCCAACTCGTGGATGCGCACCACCGCCTGTTCGCACAGCTTCCACGCCATGTCCTGGTTGGGCAGCCATTTGCCGCCCTGAATCGTGTCCATGAAATGCCGCTCGACCGTGTCGCCATTGCCGAGCGCGACGTTATAGCCGCCCTGCACCATCCGCGTGCAGCCGCATTTGCCGATGAGCCCCTTGACCGCGATGGTGATGCGCGTGCCTTCGGGGGCGGATTGCTGCGCGTGGAGCGCGGCGAACAGCCCCGCGCCGCCGGTGCCGATGATGAGAATGTCGGTGTCGTGCCGGTCGATATGCGCCATCAGATCGCCCTCAGGAAGAATGTGCCGGACAGAAAGAGCGCAAGGCCCACCGCCGCCGCAGCAAAGCTTTTGTGCCGGTCGGACCAGGGCAGGAATTCGAGCGCCAGCAGGCGCAACCCACCCCCCATGTGAACGGCGAGCAGAAAGACGAGGCCGAACTCGGCGAGTTTCACCAGCGGATGTTCGGCAAAGGCGAGAAACCCGTCGAGCGTGGCGGGTGCGGTGACAGCCTGTGACAGGAGCCACAGATGCACAGGCAGGAACAGCGCGAGCGCCAGCCCCGACAGACGGTGCAGCAGATAGGCCAGCCAGAGGGGGTGAGAGCGGGGCGGTGTTTTCATGGCAGGGTCACCGCGAATACCGCCAGAATACCGACGTAAAACAGACATGCGCCGACGCCCCACATGAGCCCGTCGAGCACCCGCCCCCGCAGCCCGCCCCATTCATGCGCGATCACGCGCAAACCGATGGCGGCATGGATCGAGACGGCGACCACGAAGGCCCCGTAGAACAGGAACCACAGCAGGCTGCCCTGGGTGCGGCCAAGGATTTCGGCGGTGCTGAGACCGCCCCGGATAGCGTAAATCATCACCGCGATATGGCCCAGCACCAGCGGCACCATCACCAGCGCGCTCAGCCGTTGCGCCATGTAGAGCCGCAGGTCAAGCATCGCGCTTGCGCCCCCACGCGGCCTTGACCGTCTCGCGCTTCAGCCCCGCGATCGCGCGCAACGGGTTGAGTTCATTGGGACAATACTGCGCGCAACTGCCCATCGAGTGGCAATTGTGGCAGCCGCCCTTGCCCGAGACCGCCGCGAGGATGCCGTCGCGGTCGGCGTCGCGGCTGTCATTGAGCAAGGTCCACGCCCGTTGCAGCGCGGCGGGGCCAAGATAGTCGGGATTGCCCGCCACGGTATCGCAGGCGGCGTAGCAGATGCCGCAATTGATGCATTCGATGCCAAGATCGGCCTCGGCGCGGGCGGGCTCTTGCGACGTGACGGGGGCGAAATCGTCGCTGCGACCTGTCGAGGGATGGTGCCGCGCCTCCGCCGCAACCCATTTGTCGAAAAACGGGTCCATGTCGGCCACGAGGTCCTTGATCACCGGCAGGTTGCGCAGCGGCGCGATGTCGAGTCGGCCATCGGCGGCGACCTTCTTTACATGCGTCCGGCAGGTCCAGCGCGGCACGCCGCCCACCATCATCGCGCAAGAGCCGCACATGCCCACCCGACAGGCGAAACGATAGCTGAGCGTCGGATCGGCCATCTGCTGAATCCACGTCACCACGTCCAGCACGGTCTGATTTTCATAGGCGGGCACATCGAATGTCTGGTGACGGATCGCGCCCGTGGTGCCGCGCTGCACGGTGACGGTCAATGTGTCGGGCGTGGTAGTCACGACGGTCCTCGATCACTCAGGAAGGTGACCGTGGTTATATTTAACAGAATAGCTAACGAAAAGGAATTAATTCTTATGATTTTTGATAGATATGCTTTCGGATTGTCGTCCTACCCGCTGCCGATCAGCACCCCTGCGGCAAAGACCAGGGCGCCGCCCAGCACAACCTGAAACGCCGCGCGAAAGAATGGCGTTTCCATGAAGCGGTTCTGAATCCAGGCGATGGCCCACAATTCGACAAACACCACGACAAAGGCGATGATCGTCGCGGTCCAGAAATCGGGGATGAGATAGGGCAGGGCATGGCCCAAGCCGCCCACCGTCGTCATCACGCCCGAGGCAACGCCGCGCTTGAACGGGCTGCCGCGACCCGACAACTCGCCATCATCGCTCGCCGCCTCGGTAAAGCCCATCGAGATGCCCGCGCCAACACTCGCGGCGAGGCCGACGAGGAAGGTGGTCCACGTGTCCTGCGTGGCAAAGGCGGTGGCAAAGATCGGCGCGAGGGTGGAAACCGAGCCATCCATCAGCCCCGCAAGCCCCGGCTGCACCCATGTCAGGATGAATTTCCGGTGGGCTGTGCGGTCCTCGGCGGTGCGGGCGTCATCGTCGAGATGCTTTTCTTTCAGGGCACCGGCATGGGCTTGGTGCCCCGCCTCGGCGGCGGCGAGATCGCCCAACAGCTTGCGCGTGGCCGCATCGGTGCTGCGCTGTGCGGCCTTGAGGTAGAAGGATTCGGCGTCGCGCTCCATCGCCTCGGCCTCGTCGCGGATACGCTCGATGCCGAGATTTTCCATCAGCCAGACCGGGCGGCGCGCGTAAAAGCCAGCGACATGCTCGCGCCGGATGAGCGGGATCACCTCGCCGAAGCGGGCGCGGTGCAGCTCGATCAGGCGCTGCCGGTGGCCGTCTTCCTCGGCGGCCATGCCGTCGAAGACCGCAGCGGTATCGGGGTAATCGGCGCGCAGCATTTCGGCATAAGAGCGGTAGATGCGGGCGTCGTCCTCCTCGGACGAGATCGCGAGCGCGAGGATCTCCTGTTCCGAGAGGTCGGCAAAGCGGCGGCGGGCGGCGATTTGGGGGATCATGATCTGTCCTCATTAGAATGGTTCTAATTTAACGAAATTGCGGGTATGTTCAAGCTCGACACAGGCAGTCTGTTCGCGATGCTCACCTTTACCCAACCCGTCCGGCATCCGGCGCCCAATGGCATCGGTGGAATCGACAAAAACAAGCGCGCAGATGTGCTTGCGGATGCCCATTCGGCCCGACTAGACTGTCCAGACCTGCCGGGAGGACCGCAATGACGGCACAAGCCGCCGAGATCAAGAAGGGTCGCAAGTTCGATCAGGTGCTCGACGGGGCGCGGCGCGTGTTCATGCGCGACGGGTTCGAGGGTGCGAGCGTGGACGATATCGCGCGCGAGGCGCAGGTCTCGAAGGCGACGCTCTACAGCTATTTCCCCGACAAGCGGCTGCTGTTTTCCGAGGTGGCGCGGATCGAATGCAACCGGCAGGCCGAAGAGGCGATCGAGGTGATCGGCTCGGGTGCCCCGATCGGGGAGGTGCTGCACGAGGCCGCGAGCCGGATCGTGCGGTTCTTCCTGTCGGATTTCGGCCAGCAGGTGTTTCGCATCTGCGTGGCGGAATCGCACCGCTTTCCCGAGCTTGGCCGCCGGTTCTATGCCTCGGGACCGGCGCTGGTGCGCGAGCGGATGAGCAAGGTTCTGGCCCCTTATGTCGAGGCCGGTATCCTGCGGATTGACGACATGGAGCTTGCCGCCAACCAGTTCGGTGAGCTGTGCAAGGGCGACCTCTTCGTGCGGTCGCTCTGCGGCATGTGCGACAACCCGACCGAGGCGGATATCGAGCGTGTGGTCAATGGCGCGGTGGAGATGTTCCTCGCCCGCTATCGCGCCTGATCCGGCCTGCGTCCGGTCATCGCGCCCGCGATCTTTTCCGCGATCATGATGGTGGGGGCGTTGGTATTGCCGCCAACAAGGCGCGGCATGATCGAGGCATCGACCACGCGCAGGCCCTCCAGGCCGTGAACGCGGCCCTCCACGTCCACCACCGCCATGTCGCCGCGCCCCATCGCGCAGGTGCCCACCGGGTGATAGATCGTGTCGGCGCGGGTGCGGATGTCCTGTTCCAGCGCGGCGTCGCTCCAGTCATGGTCGTGCAGGCGCGCCTTGCGCCACGGGGTCAGAGGCGGGGCTTGCAGGATCGCATCCATACGCCGCGCGCCCGCCATCATCAGTTCGAGGTCGCGCGGATCGCTCAGGAATCCGGGATCAATGAGCGGTGCGTTTTCTGCACGGGGCGAGGCGAGCGTCACCCGTCCCCGGCTATGTGGCCGCAGCACGCAGACATGGCAGGAATAGCCGGGGCGGAAATGCAGGGTGCGCATGTGGTTCTCGACGATGCCGATGACGAAATGCAATTGCAGGTCGGGGCGGGGCGCATCCGGCGTCGAGCGCAGGAACGCGCCCGCCTCGGCATAGGGGGTGGTAAAGGGCCCCGCGCCGGTCTTTCGCCATTTGAGCGCGGCACGGCCCAACTGCCACAGCCCCTTGGGCCCGAGGCTCACCACGTCGTCACGCCTCGATGTCTCGGTGAGGATGTAGTCGAGGTGATCCTGCAGGTTCTCTCCTACCCCCGGCAGATCGTGGACCACCTCAATGCCATGCGCGCGCAATTCGTCCGCCGGGCCGACCCCCGACAGTTTGAGCAGGTGCGGCGAGCCGAAGGCCCCCGCCGACAGGATTACCTCGCGCAAGGCGCGGGCCTCGTGGAGGCGACCCTTGTGGCGATAGCGCAGACCGGTGGCGCGCCCGCCGTCGAAGAGAATCCGCTCCGCTTGCGCGCGCGCGATCACCGTGAGGTTGGGGCGGGACATCGCCGGGAAGAGATAGGCTGCGGCGGCAGAGCAGCGCTCGCCCGTGTGCGGACCATCGGCGAATTGCGTGACCTGATAGAGCCCCGCGCCCTCCTGGCCCGACCCGTTGAAATCGGGATTACGGGGGATTTGCGCGGCCTCACAAGCGTCGATGAAGGCGCGGGATATGGCCCGCGGGGCGCCTTGGTCGCGAACCCTGAGCGGGCCGTCCTGCCCGTGCAGATCGCCGCCCATCGTTGCGTTGCCCTCGGCAAGGCAAAACCACGCCAGGACGCTCTGCCAATCCCAGCCGTCGCAGCCGAGATCGGCCCACTCGTCGTAATCGCGCGGGTGGCCACGGGTGTAGAGCATGGCGTTGATCGCGCTCGACCCGCCAAGCCCGCAGCCGCGCGGCTGAAACCCGCGCCGCCCGTTCAGCCCCGGCTGCGGCACGGTGTGAAACGCCCAGTTGTTGATCCGTGGCCGCCCCGAGACCATCGCCGCCACCAGCGCCGGGGCGCGGATGAAGATGTCGCGCCCGCCCCCGCCGGCCTCGATCAGGCAGACGCGCGTGCCGGGGTCTTCGCTGAGGCGCGCCGCCAGGACGCAGCCCGCCGAACCCGCTCCGATGATGATATAATCGAAGTCCATTCCGCCTCTCCCCTTCACCGCAGTCTAGGGCGGTGAAGGAGGATTGGCCAAGTGCGACCCGGCGTCAGCCCGGGCTGATTCCGCGCAGTCGCTCGCCCCGGCGCCGCAGCAATTCCACCACGGTCAGCAGCGTGATGGATATCAGCACGAGGATCGTCGCCACCGCGAGAATGGTCGGGCTGATATCCTCACGGATACCGGACCACATCTCACGCGGTATCGTGCGTTGTTCGACCCCGGCCACGAACAGCACCACCACGATTTCGTCAAATGAGGTGATGAACGCGAACAACGCGCCGGAAATCACGCCTGGCAGAATAAGCGGCATGGTAATCCTGAAGAAGTTGGTCGTCGGCGAGGCACCGAGGTTCGACGCCGCGCGCGTCAGCGACTGATCGAACCCGACAAGCGTGGCCGTCACCGTGATGACCACGAAAGGCGTGCCAAGCGCCGCATGTGCCAGCACCACGCCGGGAAATGTCTGCGCGATGTTGATTGACGAAAAGAAAAAGAACATGCCCGCCGCGGAGATGATCAGCGGCACGATCATCGGCGAGATCAGGATGCCCATGATCAGCCCTTTTGCGGGCATTTCCGCACGCGACAGGCCAAGGGCCGCCAGCGTTCCAAGGGTGGTCGAGAGCACCATTGCGGATATGCCGATCACAAAGGAGTTGCGGATCGACCGCATCCAGCCGTCATCGGCCAGGAAATCCTGATACCAGCGCAGGCTGTAGCCCTCGGGGTTGAGCGTCAGCATTTCACGGCTGAAGGTGAAATACGGCTGCGCGTTGAAGCTGAGCGGGATCATGATCAGGATCGGGGCCAGCAGAAAAAAGAAGATGGCAAAACAGATCACGCGGAAGGCGTAATGCCAGGCCTTGTCCCCGATCGTGTAATAGGCAGGAAATGACATGTGCGTTCCCTTATCCGAATTTCAGACTGTCGGTGCCGACAAGCCTGTTGAACAGCCAGTAGAGGATCAGAACGCTGACCAGCAGCATTGACCCAAGCGCCGCGGCCAGCCCCCAGTTGAGCGATTCCTGGATATGGCGGGCTATCTCGTTCGAGATCATGCGCCCCGATTGCCCGCCCACCAGAGCCGGTGTGATGTAATACCCGATCGAGATGATGAAGACGAGCACACCACCCGCTGCTATCCCCGGCAACGTCTGCGGAAAATACACGCGGCGGAACGCGGTCCAGGCGTCGCGCCAAGGTTTTTGGCGGCGCGGGTATAGCTGACCGGTATGGTTTTCATCACCGAATAGAGCGGCAGCACCATGAATGGCAGCAGGATATGCGTCATGGCGATGATCGTGCCGGTCTGATTGTAGATCATGCTCAGGCGTGCGTCGTCGGATATGAGGCCAAGGCCGACCAGCGTATCGTTGATCACCCCCTGGCCCTGCAACAGCACGATCCAGGCGGAAGTCCGCACCAGAAGCGACGTCCAGAACGGCAGCAGAACCGCGATCATGAGCAGATTGGCTTTGCGCATCGGCAGGATCGACAGGTAATAGGCGATGGGAAAGCCGAGCGCGAAAGTCATGAGGGTGATGGCGAGGCTGAGCCCGAAGGTGCGCCCGAAAAGCGCGACGTAGATGCGGCGGTTGTCATCGCGCAGAACGATCTCGCCATCGGCGTTATATTCACGGTCCAAAGCGGCAACGTAATAGGCAGCGGTCAGCGGGCGTCCCTCGCGCTTGATGATCCGCCAAAGCGAAATATCGTCCCACAGCCGGTGGGCATCGAGAAAGGCCTCCTTGTAGGGTGGCTCAAACTCGTCGACCTTGCGCGATGTGCGCACGATTGCCCCGCGCGCGGCCGATATCTCGTAGTTCAGGCGCACGGCGAGCGGGCCCATCTTCTGATCGCGGCGCTCAAGCTTATCGTCGGCGATCATGTCTTCGTAAAGCGCGCGATACACGTCTTCGCCGGGCAGCGCCTCGCCGTCCCAGTCCTCCAGCGCGTCAAGCGTGCGCGGCAGCGCGTCGACCACGGCCGGGTTGTCGACCGAGCGCCACATCATCTGCACGATGGGATAGGCAAAAAAGATCATGATAAAGGCCAGAAGCGGCGTGACCAGCCCCAGTGCGGTCAACTTGCGACGGCGGTTCGCGCGTTGCAGGGCGCGTCGCAGGGGCGTCCCGTCAGAGGTTACCAATCGGCCCTTGCTGTCCGTCTCGTTTCCGATTGCAACGTCATTGTCCGATGCGTCAGACACTGCCATGACTTTATCCTTCAGCGAAATCCGGGGGCGGGGTATACGCCGCAAGGGGCGCGCGCCCGGGAAGCGCGCGCCCCGTTCAATGCGTCAGGTTACTGAAGCATCCAGTTCGCGAAACGCTCGCGCAACTCATCGCCGTAATCGGCCCAGAAATCGTTATTCAGCACGATCGGCGACTTGTAGTTGGCGGGCGCGGTCGGCATGTGCGGTGCCATGTCGATCCCCAGATCGGCGTGTTCGCCCACCAGAGCGGCGGACGATTCGCGCGCCGGGCCGTAGCTGATGAACTTGGCCTGGTCGGCAAGGCGCTGGGTATCGGTGGCGTAATGCATATACTCCAGAACCGCATCTACGTTGTCGCCGTCCGCAGGTATGACCCAGCCGTCCCATTCCACGATCTGACCATCCCAGATGATCGCGGCGTCCATGTCCTCGACCTCGATCGCGTTGAACATGCGCCCGTTATAGCCGGTCGCGAACGCAACCTCTCCATCCGCCAGAAGCTGGGGTGCCTGCGCGCCTTCGCTCCAGAAGATGATCTCGTCCTTGATCGTGTCGAGCTTGGCGAACGCGCGGTCCACGCCTTCGGGAGTGACGAGCACGTCATAGATGTCCTCGGGGGCCACGCCATCGGCATAAAGCGCCCATTCGAGGTTGGTGCCGGGGCGGTCCTGCAAGGCGCGCTTGCCGGGGAAGTTTTCCAGATCGAACAGGTCGGCGATGGAGTCGGGCTGTTCTCCGTCGAACGCCCCAGGGCGTGCTGTCAGAACCGTCGAGTAGACAATCGAAGGAACGAAGCATTCGCCCAGGCTGCCGGGCAGGAAATCCTCGCTTGCCGGGGTGCCATCGGGGGCCGGAGCCAGCATCTCGTCATGGTCGATTTGCAGGATGATGCCCTCGTCGCAGGCAAGCTGCGCGTCGGACGGCAGCATGTCAACGAGGTCCCAGGTCACGTTGCCCGCCTGGCTTTGCGCCCGCAGACCGGCCAGCGCGTTGGCCGAACCATCGTCGTTGATGATGGTCACGTTCGGGTTCGCGGCCATGTAGGGATCATGGTAGGCGCGCTGCTGGCTTTCGGTGTAAGCCCCGCCCCATGACACAACCGTCAGGGAGACCTGGTCTTGCGCTGCCGCAGCCAGGGCCATGACGCTCACAGCCGAACTCAGGGTCATAATTTTCATTTTGTAAGTCATTCTAAACCTCCTTGGTTTCTGAACGTGATCGGTCTGTTCCGATACGCTTTGTTGCAATCGCACATATGCGCTCATGCAATTATTGGCCGTTAACACCCGTCAGTTATAGTCGAGCGCACGACAGTCTTCCGGCAACCAGCCGATTTCGATCATGTCACCCGGCTTGTGGCGCACCTGATCGGGGGCGTTGCGGGTCTTCATGATGAAATCGTCGCGCCCGGCCACCTTGAGCCGGGTGCGGAAGATGTCGCCCATGTAGATGAATTCGGCGACCTCGGCCTTGAGCGTGTGCGCATCCGGGCTGAGCCGATCCTTGTTGAATTCCACCCGTTCGGGGCGGATCGAGATGAGCGTGCGGTCGCCCGGCTTCTCGACATTCACCGGCTTGGCGTCAATGAGCTCGCCACCGTCGAGCTCGACCAGCGCGACCCCGTCCTTGATCTCCTTGACGGTGCCGCCCATCGTGTTGTTCTCGCCGATGAACTGCGCGACAAAGCTGTTCTGCGGGCTCTCGTAAAGCTCGTCGGGGGGCGCAATCTGCTGAATCTTGCCATCGTCGAACACCGCCACCCGGTCCGACATGGTCAGCGCCTCGGTCTGGTCGTGGGTGACATAGACCGTGGTGATCCCGAGATTGTGCGCCAGGTGCGTGACCTCGAACTGCATTTTCTCGCGCAACTGCTTGTCGAGCGCGCCGAGCGGTTCGTCCATCAGCACCAGCTCCGGCTCGAACACCAGCGCGCGCGCGAGGGCGGCACGCTGCTGCTGACCGCCCGAGAGCTGCGCCGGACGACGATTGCCCATCTCGCCCATCTCCACCATCTCGAGCGCGCGCCTGACCTTGGCCTCACGATCCGACTTGCCGACGTTGCGCACCTCCAGCGGAAAGCTGAGGTTCTCGGCGATGGTCATGTGCGGGAAGAGGGCATAGTTCTGGAACACCATGCCGATCCCGCGCTTGTGCGGCGGGATGTTGTTGATCGGGCGACCGTCGAGGCGGATGTCGCCATTCGTGGCCGTCTCAAAGCCGGCGAGCATCATCAGGCAGGTGGTCTTGCCCGACCCCGAGGGACCAAGCATGGTCAGAAACTCACCCTTGGGAATGCTGAGATTGAGGTCCTTGACGACGAGCGTTTCGCCGTCATAGCTCTTCTGGACGCCGTCGAATTCGACGAACGCATCCCTTGCGGATGTTCCGGACAATACATACCCCCTGTTTCTCGGTTTCGTGGTTGATCCACGTTCACCGGTCTTTAAAGCGTTAATACGGACGTGTTGCAAGAAACAAATGCCGATTTGCTTCGAGCGCGCGGCGACATTGGAAGAATCGACCGAAAATCCGGCAAAGACAGAAGACTCTCCCGCCCCGAAGGGCGGGAGCCTTGCATTACAGCACCGCGTTCACGGCGCGCAGGGTCTTGGTCACCACCTCGTCGGCCTCTGCCTGCGTCAGGCAGAAAGGCGGGGCAAAGCCCAGGATATCGCCCTGCGGCATGGCGCGACCGATGACATGGTCAGCAGCGAGTGCCGCGGCGATCTTCGGACCGACCTTGTCGGCGGCGTCAAAGAAGGTGCGGCTGTCCTTGTCCTTGACGAACTCCACGGCGCAGAGCATCCCCTCGCCGCGCACCTCGCCCACATGCGGGTGATCGGCCAACGCCTCGGTCATGGTGCGGTTGAGATAGCCGCCCACCTCGCGGTTGTTGGCGATGAGGTTCAGATCATCCAGCAGCTTGAGGTTCGCCACCCCCGCCGCGGCCCCGATGGGATGCGCCGAGTAGGTCCAGCCGTGGCCGATGGGGCCGTTCTCATCCGTCCCCTGCTCCAGGACCTTCCACATCTTGTCGCCAACGATGCTGCCCGAGAGCGGCGCATAGGCCGAAGTCAGCCCCTTGGCGATGGTGATCAGGTCCGGTTTCAGCCCGTAATGCTCGGAGCCGAACATCGTGCCGAGACGGCCAAAGCCGGTCACCACTTCGTCGGCGATGAGCAGGATGTCGTGCTTTTCCAGGATCGGCTGGATCGCCTCCCAATAACCGGCAGGCGGGGGCACGATACCGCCGGTGCCCAGAACCGGTTCGCCGATGAAGGCGGCGATGGTGTCGGCCCCCTCGCGGTCGATCATCGCCTCCAGTTCGGCGGCGCAATGGGCGACGAACTGTGCCTCGGTCATGGTCACATCGTCGCGGCGGAAATAATACGGGGCCTCGGTATGCAGCACCTGCGCCATCGGCAGGTCGAATTTCTGGTGAAAGAGATGCAGCCCGGTGAGCGACCCGGTCATCAGCCCCGAGCCATGATAGCCGCGCCAGCGCGAGATGATCTTCTTCTTCTCGGGCCGCCCGAGAATGTTGTTGTAATACCAGATCAGCTTGATGTTGGTCTCGTTGGCGTCACTGCCCGACAGCCCGAAATAGACCTTGCTCATGTGATCGGGCGCGCGGTCGAGGATCATCTTGGCAAGCGTGATGCTGGCTTCGGTGCCGTGGCCCACATAGGCATGGTAATAGGCCAGCTCGCGGGCCTGATCGGCGATGGCCTCGGCGATCTCCTGGCGTCCATAGCCCACGTTCACGCAATAAAGCCCGGCAAAGGCATCCAGGAGCCGGTTACCGTCGCGATCCTCGATATGGCTGCCGCTGCCGCCGGTGATGATCCGGTTGGGTGCCTCGCCGCGCGCGAATTGCGCGAGATGCGTCGAGGGGTGGAAGAAATTCTCGCGATCCCATTGATCGAGTTGGTCGTTGTGTAGCATCGTGTTTCCTTTCATCGGGGGCGCGCCCCGGCTTCATCTTGCCAAAAATACTTGTTCAGGTCTGTCACGCCCAATCGCGGCAGACATACTTGATCTCCATGAATTCCTCCATGCCGCGACGCGCGCCTTCGCGGCCAAGCCCCGATTGCTTGACCCCGCCAAAGGGGATGGGCGCGCCGGTCACCTTGGTGCGGTTGACCGCGACCATGCCGAATTGCAGCGCCCGCGTCATCCGGTAGATGCGGCGCGGGTCATGGCTGTGCAGATAGGCGATGAGGCCGAATTCGGTGCTGTTGGCGCGGCGTACCACCTCGTCCTCGGTATCGAACGGCGTGATCGCCGCCACCGGGCCAAAGGTCTCGTCGCACATGATCGCGGCCGCGTCGGGCACATCGGTCAGCACCGTGGGCTGATAGAACAGCGGCCCGAGATCGTCGCGCTTGCCGCCACAGGCCAGTTTCGCGCCGTGATCGAGAGCATCCGCGACGTGCTCTTCCTGCTTTTTCACCGCCCCCTCGTTCATCAGCGGGCCGATATCGGGGTCATCCATGCCGCGCCCGAGGGTGAGCTTTTGCGTCGCCTCGGTAAAGCGGCGGCAGAACTCGTCATAGATCGCGCGCTCCACGTAGATGCGGTTCGCGCCGAGGCAGTCCTGCCCCGATGTGGCGAACTTGGCCTTGATCGTTTCCGCGACCGAGGTTTCCAGATCGGCGTTCTTGAACACGATCACCGGCGCGTGCCCGCCCAGTTCCATGACCAGTTTCTTGACCGTGCCCGCGCATTGGCGATAGAGCAACTGCCCGATATTGGTCGAGCCGGTAAAGCTCAGTGCGCGCACGCGGGTGTCCTCGGTCCACGGCTCCACCACCGTCGCGGCGCGGCCCGTGACCACGTTGAACACCCCCGCCGGGATGCCCGCGCGCTCGGCCAGTTCCGCCAGCGCCAGCGCCGAATAAGGCGTCTCGCCCGAGGGGTGCGCCACCACGGTGCAGCCCGCCGCCATGGCCGCCGCCGCCTTGCGGGTGAGCATCGCCGCCGGGAAATTCCACGGCGTGATCATCGCCGCCACGCCCACCGGCTCCAGCCACAATTCCACCTCGGCATCGGGCAGGTGGCTGGTGACGCCTTCGATGTTGGGGCGCTTGGATTCCTCGGCGTAATATTCGACGAAACTCGCGGCATAGTCGATCTCGCCGCGCGCTTCACTGAGGGGCTTGCCCTGCTCCAGCACCATGATCCGGGCGAGGTCCTCGCGGTGCTCGATCATCAGGTCGAACCAGCGGCGCAGGATGGTAGAGCGGTCCTGCGGCAGGGTCATGGCCCAGTCGTCGAACGCTTCTTGTGCGGCGTCCACCGCGAGGCGCGCCTGATCGGCGGTGAGGCTTGCCACGTCGCCGAGCGCGCCGCCATCTGCGGGGTTGCGCACGGCAATCGTGGCACCGCCGTCTCCGGCGACCCATTTGCCACCCAGATAGGCGAAGTTGCGGACAAGACGTGTGTCGGTGATCCCGTTACGGGTCCAGATCGCTGAGTCGGACATGAGGCCCTCCTTTCGTGCAGAAAAATATCCTGTCTGCACAGAGGGTGGGGCTGATAATGTCGGCGGATGCAGATTATTCTTCGGAATAAACGCCTCTTCAAAGACGTTTCACCCGAAAAACATCTCCAGCGGCGGCAGGCGCGGGGATTTGACGGGCTTGGTCACGATATAGGTGAAATACCGCGCCAGCCCGATCCGCGCCTCCAGCATCTCGTCGATGAGCCGCTGATAGGCGTCGATGTCACGGGTCACGATCTGCATCAGGTAATCGAATCCGCCGCCCAGCGCCCAGCACGCCGTTACCTCGCCGTAATGCTGCACGCTGTCCTCGAAGGCCCGGAATTTTGCCGGGGTGTGATCGGCCAGTTCCACCGCCACGAAGACCGTTACATGCGGCCCCAGTTTTTTCAGGTTGATGCGGGCGTGATAGCCTTCGATCAGCCCCGCCTCTTCCAGCCGGCGCAACCGCTCCCAGCAGGGGCTTGCCGACAGGCCCACGCGCGTGGCGAGATCGGCCTTGGTAATCCGCCCCTCATCCGCCAACACCCGCAGGATCTCCAGGTCGCGCGCGTCGAGTTTCATGCCCGGATCACCGTGCCCACGTCGCAGCCCTTGAGGCTCGTCATGACATGGGTGGCAATCGCGGTGTCCTGCGCGCCGGTGCCGGTGAGGTCGCAGATCGTGATCTCGCTATCCGACCGCCGCCCGCGCGCGCGCCCCCGGATCACGTCGCCCAGCTCGACCGGCGTGTCCTCACCCCAGAGGCCAAGTTCCAGCGCGGCGCGCAATTCGCCAAGGGATTGCGCCTGCGGGGCGCGGTCGGCCACGTAGAGATCGGCCTGCACCAGCGCCTGAGGGTCGATCTCGTTCTTGCCCGCCTGGTCCGATCCCATCGCGGTGATGTGCAGTTCTGGATGCAGCCAGTCGGCTTTGATCACCGGCTCGCGCGCGGGCGTGGTCGTGATCACCAACTGGCTCGCCAGCACCAGATCGGCGGGGCTTTCAACCACGCGGATATCGCATTCGAGGTCCGCCAGATCGTCGGCGCAGGCGCGCGCCTTGTCGGGGTCGCGGCCCCAGATCAGCAGCCGATCAAAGGGCCGCACCAGATGTGCCGCCCGCGCCTGAAGCCGCGCCTGCACGCCGGTGCCGATGATGCCAGCCGTATGCACCAGGTCGGGGGCGAGGTGCTGCGCGGCCACCGCGCCAGCCGCCGCCGTGCGTAGGTCGGTGAGATACCCATTGTCGAGAAACACCGCCTCGACAAGGCCGGTTTGCGCGGAAAACAGGATCATCAGCCCGTTGAGGCTCGGCAATCCCAGCTTGGGGTTGTCGAAGAAGCCGGGGCTGACCTTGATCGCGAAGCCGCTCATACCGGGGATATAGGCGGTCTTCACATCCACCTCGCCATGCGCTTCAGCCAGTTCCATCGACATCACGGGCGGCATCACCACGCCCCCGTCCGAGAGCGCGCCGAACGCCTGTTCGATCACCCTCACGGTGTCGCGGTCGAGCGCCACCGCCCGGCGCAACTCTGCTTCTGTCACGATCCGAATGTCATGTGGCATCCGACCATCCTTCACGATTTTCGACCATTGATCGGGCCAGCTGTCCGGCCTCCTCCAGGCAATCCGTCTGTTGGCGGATATCGTCCGGCTCGCGCACACCACAGGCGCGCACCATTTCTCGCCGCATGAAACCCAGCTTGTCGAGTGCCGGACCGTAGTGGCCCAGCAGGTTACCATATCGCCCGGGTCCCTCGCCCTGCACTTGCAGCAATACGAGTGCTTTGCTCCGGCCCAGCCGTGACGGCTCTTGTGCGGTGACGTAATCCGGCACGAAAAATTCGAAAAACCGATCAAACGCCTGTTTCAACAATCCGGTCATGTCGCAGAAATAGATCGGCGTGGCCATCACGACGATCTCTGCCTTCTCGATGGAGTGAAGCACAGGCGTAAGATCGTCGGTCCGCTCACCCTTGCTGTCATATCCCTGAAAGGTCATGTCGCGCAGCGCGTGCGTTTCAACCGTTGCCCCCGCGTTTTCGGCAACCCGGCAGAATTCCGCAGCGAGCTGATCGCTGTTGCCATGTGGACGTGGGCTTCCGAGCAGGCAAACGATCCGAATGTCATGTGCCATAGTGTTTGCCCTCAACCACCTTGTCACCCAAGATCACATCCTGCCCGGTCACGACCTTGGTGAACATCTCCATGTCCGGGTTACGGCCCGTGATGATGGTGGCGGTTGGGCCATTGACGCGCACCTTGCCCGTCAGCACCGCCGCCAGCCCCACCACGCAGGCCCCTTCGGCCACGATCCTGTCTTCGTAATAGAGCACCTGCATCGCGTGATATATCTCTTCCTCGCTGACCAGCACCACCTCGTCCAGCAACTCGCGGCACATGGGGAAACTCAGCCGGTTCTGCATCCCGATGCCCCCGCCGAGACTGTCGGCGAGGCTTGCCACCTCCTCGATCTCCACCGGATGCCCGGCTTGCAGGCTCTCATGCATTGCGGCACCCCGGTCCATGCTGATCCCCACCACGCGGACCGACGGCCTGATTGCCTTGGCGGCCATCGCCACGCCCGCTGCCAGCCCGCCGCCCGAGAGCGGCACCAGAAGCGTCGCGATATCGGGCCGCGCGGCCATGATCTCGAGCCCGATTGTGCCCTGGCCTGCGATCACCCGCGCGTCGTCGAAGGGCGGGATTTCCACTAACCCCTCCTCGGCGACCAGCCGCTCGGCCTCTCGCTGCGCATCATCCTGCGAGCGGCCCTTGATCCGCACCTCTGCGCCCAGCGCACGGATGCCGTCCACCTTGGCCTGCGGCACCAGTTCCGACATGCAGATCACTGCCCGCATCCCGCGTGCCCGCGCCGCAAAGGCCACGCCGCGCCCGTGATTGCCGGTCGAGCAGCAGGTGACACCGGCGGCCTCGCCCACGCCCGCCACGGCATTCAGCGCCCCGCGCAGCTTGAAGGCCCCGATGGGCTGCATGTTCTCGAGCTTGAGCAGGAATTCCTGCCCGCAGACCGCGCTCATATGCGGCGAGGGTACCATGGGCGTGCGATCCGCCACCCCGGCGATCACCTGTGCCGCAGCGTGGACATCGGCCAGAACGGGGCGCATCGCTGTCTCCTTTTCTCTGAATGGCGGCAATCTGCGCGCGGAACGGGTCTGCGTCAACTCCGCGTCATGCGGTGGTCTGAAAACGACACGGGGGTGGCGGATTTCTTGGGGCAGACGCGCGGGAAATGCCTCAAGGCGGGAAAAAACCCTTGAGTAACGGACGGTGACATGATCGAGAAAGACCTCCCCTTTTCGCCTCAGGAATTCGAGCGCCGCCTCGAGAAGACCCGCACGGCGATCGCCGCGCGCGATCTCGACGCGATCTTTGTCACCGATCCGTCGAACCAGCACTGGATCACGGGCTATGACGGCTGGTCCTTCTACGTGCATCAGGGCGTGCTGGTCTTTCCCGATGCCGATCCGATCTGGTGGGGCCGCAATCAGGATGCCAATGGCGGCGTGCGCACGGTCTGGATGACGGATGACCGGGTGATCGGATACCCTGACAACTACGTCCAATCCACCGACCGTCACCCGATGCAGGACCTTGCCGAGCGGTTGACCGGCATGGGGCTGGCCGACAAGCGGATCGGCGTGGAGATGGACAATTACTATTTCTCGGCCAAGGCCATGCAGACCCTGCGCGAGGAACTGCCCGGTGCGACGTTTCTCGACGTGACCGGCCTGGTCAACTGGCAGCGCGGCGTGAAATCCGAGGAGGAGCTCGCGTTCATGCGCAAGGCCGCCGCCATTTCGGAGAAGATCACCGACGGGTTATTTGAGCGCGTTGAGCCGGGCGTCCCGAAAAACGAGATTGTCGCCGAGATTTTCCGCGACGCGATCCGGGGCGTCGAAGGCGCATGGGGAGACTACCCGGCCATCGTGCCGCTCTTGCCCTCGGGGTCGGACGCCGCCGCCCCGCACCTGACGTGGAACGGGCGCGAATTTGCCACCGGCGAGGCGACGTTTTTCGAGATTTCGGGCTGTTACCGCCGCTATCACGCGCCGTTCTGCCGGACGCTGTTTCTCGGCAAACCGCCGCAATTCCTGCTCGACGCGGAAAAGGCGCTGGTCGAAGGGCTGGAAAACGGGCTGGAGGCGGCCTGCGCGGGCAACCGCGCCTGCGACGTGGCCAACGCGCTCGCCGCTCCGCTGGAACGCGCCGGGATCGAGCGCGGCGCGCGCTGCGGCTATCCCATCGGCCTGAGCTACCCGCCCGACTGGGGCGAGCGCACGATATCCCTGCGCGCCGAGGACGAGAGCGTGCTCGAGCCGGGAATGACCTTCCATTTCATGCCCGGCCTGTGGATGTCCGACTGGGGGCTGGAGATCACCGAGTCGATCCTCATCAAGGACACCGGCCCCGCCGAAACCTTCTGCAACCGCCCGCGCAAGATGTATGTGAAGGACTGAGGGGAAGCTCAAGATTGATCGAATTCAGTATAATGTAAGATACTGGATTTAATGGCGGATATCGTGTGCAAGAACATCGAGGAACTTCTTTCTTGATACCTTTGCGTTTAATCCGAGAGCGTTTCCTCGATGCCAACGCAAGACGTTCTCGACCGGAACAACGAAGACATCCACGACTGGAAAGCCCACGAATGTCAGAAAGGATGAAACCCTCGATACCTTCCAGTTTCGACTGAAAGCCGTCCTCGTTGAAAACGCGCCCGGAGCCGACCTGATTGCTCGGGTTGAAGTAAACGCCTTGGCGCGTGATGAAGCGTACCTTCCACATGCCACCGTCTGGATCGAGCAAGTCATAACCCGCGCCCTCAGATGGGGCGAGTTTCCAGCCCGGATGCTCCCACATAAGGCGTCGCTCGATGATGAACGATACCCGCCGTCCGTCCGTGAGATACTCGCGAATGTCGCCCGGTGTGATCCGGAATGCGCGGGCGAGTTCGATCCTCGTCCCACTTCGATTGGAATGGTTTCTCCACAAGAGTTCTCCTTTGGCTGCAATGCCAAAGGTCTGTCTTGCCCGGGGATGAATGGTCGATGACGTTGAAGTAGGACAATCCTGTTCGTGTTCGTCCTTCGCACCGTTCGCGACACCCCAGCGATTGGCCGTCTTGGTGAACTGCTGGTCGTTGATCATCACGCCGAGGCGGTCGAAGGGAAGGCACTCTGCTGCCTTCCAGACGAGCCCGTTCGAGTAGAACCTTGCCGCCCCGCACCTCCCCGACCTCGAAGGCGACGTAGCCGCCGGGTCGCAGGATGCGCGCTTGTTCACACAGAACCCGGCGCACCATCGCCGTCCAAGCCTCTTCGGTGCGGTGCATGTCGATGGCGACGGTCTTTGGGTCGATCCCTGCGAACCAGCATCGCAGCCAGTTGTCCGCCGCGTACTGCACGATGTCGAGGAATGGCGGTGACGTGACAGTCAGGTCAACCGAGGCATCCGCAATTCCCGGCACGTCCCACGCAGACCCGGTCTGAAGGTTGTCGCAAGCTTGGCTCGGCACCGATCCATCCCGCAGGAGTGACTTTGATTTCTTGAGGATGACCGCCGCCACGTCGCGCTCGGGAGGCGAGACGCCCAATTTTTCGTTGATCCTGAGTTGTGCCTTGATCGACACCGCTTGGTTTGGCGGCATTGAACGCCCGGAGAAGAAGCCCGGCGAATGGCCGGAAAGCCGGTTGATGGCGACCATACGAATCCAATCGGTCACATGGTCTGCGTCGCCACCAAGCGGTGCCCTTTGTGCGATCCACAGACGCAGAGCTTCCAGCTTCTTGAGTGTCTCGGGATGGTAGAAGGCAAGCAAATCTTCCCGTTCGATCTCGCCCTTCGACCAGTCAACTGTTTGAAGCGCCGAGCTTACCTCTTGTAGGGTAATGGGGCGAAGCCGAGGGCGTGTCAGAAGCTCCGACAACGGGTTGATGTCATTTCCGAATGCTTGCCTGCCCAGTAAGCGCAGCCTGAACAGGCGTTGTCCCGCGTCCCATGAACGGGTCGAAAACCACGTCGCCCGGCCTTGTCAGACGGCTGATAAAAAACTTCGGGTAACTGGGCTTTGAAGCACGCGCGGTAAGAAACTTCGTGGATCGAATGCGATTGGCGCTGGCCCGCTGTCCAGAATTCGTTGATCAGATATGGAATTTCATCGACTGTCTCTCGAGCAGTCGGCTGACCGAAATCGGCGAAGGATTCCAAATCTGCAATGAATGCCTCGGCAGTCGAAACGTAATCATCAAAGATGGATAGCTGGTTCACTGACGCCCTCCGTTCGCTCCTTCCTACCTTATGTCATCGAAAGGTTAAGTACAAGTTGTTTGTTGTCGTCGCGCTGAAATAATCACAAGACAGCGTTGGCTGGGACGAAAAGAATATTTTGATATCAGTATTATAGCTTTTAGGACGGAGCAGCGACCTACCCCCGCCTGCGCCGTCGCCGCCCGCCTTCGGCCCCGTCGCCGGTGTTGAAGCTGACCTGCGGCAGGGTGACGATCTTGCGCAGTTCGGGGAACGGGTCGGTCTTGTGCGGGATCGCGTTGGCGGCGACGAAATGTTCCTGGAATTTCGGCTCGATGGCGGTCTCGACCTTGGTGATCTCGCCCACCACGCGCTCGATCTCGCGGCGCGCGGCGACGTTGCAGAGCGCGATGCGCGCGCCGGTCCCGGCGGCGTTGCCTGCGCTCGTGACCTTGTCCAGCGGCACATCCGGGATCATGCCCAGCACCATCGCGTGCAGCGGCGAGATATGCGCGCCGAAGGCCCCGGCGAGCACCACGCGGTCCACCTTGTCCACGCCACGTTCGTCCATGAGCAGGCGCGCGCCGGCGTAAAGCGCGGATTTCGCGAGCTGAATGGCGCGGATATCGCCCTGCGTCACGGTGACGCGCGGGCCGCCCTCGGCGCTGCCGTCATGGATGAGATAGGCGTGCGTGCGCCCCTCGGGGATCATGCGCGCGGTGCCGGTGGCCTCGGCCGATCCGAGCAGGCCGCTGTCGTCCAGCAGCCCGGCCATGCGCAACTCCGCCACCGCCTCGATGATGCCCGACCCGCAGATGCCGGTAACGCCGCCCGCGCCGACCTCGTCCGCGAACCCGTCCTCGTCCGACCACGTGTCACAGCCGATCACGCGAAAGCGCGGCTCCTTGGTTTCGGGGTCGATGCGGATCGCCTCGATGGCACCGGGAGCCGCGCGCTGCCCGCTGGAAATCTGCGCGCCCTCGAAGGCCGGGCCGGTGGGCGAGGAGCAGGCCAGCACCCGGGTCTTGTCGCCAAGAAGAATTTCGGCATTGGTGCCCACATCGACGATGAGCGCGAGGTCTTCTGACTTGCCGGGCTCCTCCGACAGGGCCACGGCGGCGCAATCGGCCCCCACATGGCCCGCGATGCAGGGCAGGATATAAACCTGCGCGCGCGGGTTGATTGCCGTCAGGCCAAGCTCTTTCGCATCGAGAGTCAGCGCTGTCCGAGGTGGCGAGTGCAAAGGGCGCCTGCCCCAGTTCTACCGGGTCGATCCCCAGCAGAAGATGGTGCATCACCGGGTTGCAGACGAACACCGTCTCGACGATCAGGCCCGGATCAATCTCCGCCTCTTTCGCGATCTCCCCGGCCAGCGTGTTGATTGCGTCGCGCACCGCAGCCGTCATCTCCTTGTCACCGCCGGGGTTCATCATCGAATAGCTGACCCGGCTCATCAGGTCCTCGCCAAAGCGGATCTGCGGGTTCATGATGCCCGACGACGCCTTGACCTCGCCGGTCACGAGGTCCGTCAGATGCGCGGCGATTGTGGTGGAGCCGAGATCGATGGCAAGGCCATAAAGCCCGTCCTCGTGCAGTCCGGGCCAGATTTCGAGCACCTGCGCCGGGTCATCGGCATGGCCACGATGCAGCGCGACCGTGACCTGAAACTTGCCCTTGCGCAGCACCGGTTGGAGCTTGGACAGCAGCGACAGGTCGGCGCGGATGGCCTCGATACCCCATTCGCGTTTGAGCGCGCGGGCGAGCCGTTCCAGATCGCCGGTCGGCTCGTGCATGTCCGGCTCGTCCACCTCGACGAAATAGAGCCTGGTCGCCGGGTCCATCACCATCACCCGGGCCGAGGCGGCCTTGCGCACCACCTGCTTGTGGACCTGTGATTCGGGCGGCACATCGATCACCACGTCGCCCATCACCTGTGCCTGGCAGCCGAGGCGACGGCCCGGTTTCAGGCCGCGTTTCTGGTCATAACGTTCCTCGACGCTGTTCCATTCCGAGAGCGCGTCGTCGCGCACGGTGACGCCATGCTTGGAGAACTCGCCATAGCCCGGCGTGATCTGGCACTTGGAACAAATCCCCCGCCCGCCGCAGACCGAATCGAGATCGACGCCCAATTGCCGCGCGGCGGTGAGCACCGGGGTGCCCTTGGGAAACCGCCCCCGTTTGCCCGAGGGGGTGAAGACGACAAGGGGGTCGGTGGTCATGGCGGCGTCCTGTTCTGCGGCTCTGCGCGGAACATAAGCCATAGGCGCGCGCCTGACAGGCCGCAAGCGTCAGGATATTGCCCGCGCGCGGCATGGCCGCCTCAGCCCCAGGGAAGCCGCAGCCCGAACAGCCAGACGGCGAGCGGCACGGGGGCGGTGGCCACCGCGATGGTCAGGATCGCGAGCGGCGCGCGGAACGTGCCCGACAGGCCCGAAACAAAGGCGATCCCGCCGCCGCCGCCAATCACCGAATTGCCGGGAATGTTGATCAGAACGGCGAGGTTCACATACCGGTATTTCACGATCCAGGCGCAGTATTTTTGCGGCAGAAGGGTGTGGGCAAAGGCGACCCGCCCCTTGGTCGGAAGTGCCTCGAACCGGGCCACGAGCTGCGCGGCGCGGATCATGTGCAGATCGGTGAGAACGCGGCGCAGCCACGCGAACGGCACGGTGCAGCCCACCGTGAAGGCAAGCGACAGCCCGCACGCCGTGGCGAGCCACACCAAGGGCGCGATGTCGGCCCCGCCCGCCGCCAGCACAGAGAGCCCTATCTCGACGCCCGGAACGAACGGGATCGCGATGAGAAAGGCATAGATGACCAGCACCAACAGCAGAAACCCCGGCATCGCCCAGCCGTATTCGTTGCGCAATATCCAGGCCTCGGCCCAGACGAAGAGAAAATGCAGCCCCACCGCGAGAAGCGCGATCAGGCCGAGCCGTGCCAGCGTGCGCAGAACGCCAAGTTTGAGCGGGGGCGGGTCGGGCAGGGCAGGGGGGGCTTGGCGGCTGTTATCCATTACCGGAGTCTAGGCCGCACTGCCCGGAGCGGACAATGCGTGTCACGTCGTGTTCACGTCCTTTTGCAGCCAGTCCAGGATTTCTGCACGATCCCCGTCGAGCGACGGCGCGCGCGCGCGCGTTCGCGGGTCCCCGGCACCGCTCATCTTGATCGGGTTGCCTGCGGCCACGAAGGCCGGTTGGCCGTCCTTGTCCAGCACGTCGACCACCATGTTGCGCGCAAGGATCTGGTGGTCGTGGAGCGCCTCGGCCACGTTCTGGATGGGTCCCGTCGGCACACCGGCGGCCTCGAGCCGTTCGATCCAGTGGGATTTCGGCCGGTCGAGCGTGATCGCCTCGATCAGCCGCTTGAGCGTGCGCGCGTTCTCGCACCGCGCCGGGTTGGTGGCGAAGCGCGGGTCCTGCGCCAGCGGTAATCCCAGCACCTCGCACAGTCGCGCAAAGAGCGCGTCATTTCCCGCCGCGATGACAAAGAGGCCATCGGCGGCGTGATACGTCTCGAACGGCGTGATCGAAGGGTGCCGCGCGCCGGATGGTCCCGGCGGGGTGCCGGTGGCGGTGGTGATCGCGACGGCGTGTTCCAGGATCGCTAGCTGGCTGTCGAGCATGGCCACGTCGATCTTGCGCCCCTCTCCCGTTTTCGCGCGGTCGATCACGGCGGCGAGCACCCCTTGCACCAGATACATCCCCGCCACGATATCGCCGATAGAGGCCCCAACGCGCACCGGCTCGCGCCCCGATTCGCCGGTGATCGACATCACCCCGCCGCGCGCCTGCACCACCATGTCATAAGCGGGCCGGAGCGCATCCGGGCCGGTATGGCCAAAGCCGCTGACCGCGCCGTAGATCAGGGTCGGGTGCCGGTCATGGAGCGTTTCCCATCCGTAACCCAGCTTTTCCATCACGCCGGGGCGGTAATTCTCGAGGACGATGTCGGCGCGCGCGAGAAGTTGCTCGAAAGTGGCGCGGTCGTCCCCGGCCTTGAGATCGAGTGCGATGGACTGCTTGCCGTGGTTGATCGCGGCGAAATAGGCGCTTGTCCCGTCCTTGAACGGGGGATAGGTGCGCGTGTCGTCACCGGTGCCGGGGCGCTCGACCTTGATCACCTTTGCCCCCAGATCGCCGAAGATAAGCGAGGCGAACGGCCCGGCAAGGACATGGGTGAGGTCGAGCACGACGAGGTCTTGCAAAGGGCGGGTCATGACGTGCCTTTCGGTCGTGGGTGTCCGGCCCGGTTCTAGTGGCCTTGCGTGACGTGTCTCTGACACGGATCAAGGGGGCCGCGTTGCGACCCCCTTTGTTGCGGCGTGTCCTGTGGCGCTGCCCTCAGACGCGGCCCTTCCACGGCACCAGCCATGTCTCGGCCTTGCGCATCAGGATGTCGATGCCATAACCGATGATGCCGATCAGGATGATCCCCATGAGGACGATATCGGTGAGCTGAAACCGCGAGGCGACCATGATCATCATGCCCGCGCCCTTTTCCGCCGCCACAAGTTCGGCGGCGACCACCGTGCCCCAGCAGACCCCCATCGCCACCCGCGCGCCGGTGAAAATCTCGGGGAGTGAATTCGGCATGATCACGTAGCGCATGAGCTGCCACTTGGAGGCTCCGAGCGAATAGGCCGCGTGGACCTTGGAGATCGCCACGCCCGACACGCCCGCCCGCGCCGAGATGGTCATGATCCAGAGTGCTGCGAGAAACAGCAGGATGATCTTGCCCGATTCGCCGATGCCGGCCCATATGATGACCAGCGGGATGAGCGCCAGCGGCGGCACGGGCCGCATGAATTCGACGATCGGGTCGAACCAGCCGCGGAACCAGTCGGAAAGGCCCATCGCGTAGCCCAGCGGGATGCCCACGGCGGCGCCGAGCGCAAAGCCCACGATGACGCGGAACAGCGACCAGTAGAGGTGCTCCCACAGGGTGAAGTTCTGGTAGCCCTCGCTCGATATCTCTCCCACGCGCTTGACCACGGCCTCGGGCGGCGGCAGCCAGATCGGCTCCATCTGCCAGCCGCCACGGGGCGAAAAGTTGATCGCGCCCTTGTCGGTGATGGCCACCTCGCCGTCTTTGACCGGAACGGCCTCGCCCGCGCTCACCGGTTGCCCGTCGATGGCGATCACCCTCGCCCCGTCCTTGCGCGAAACCTCGTCGTTCTTGTCCATCAGGATCAGGTCCGACCGCCACGCGCCGACCGCCGAGGCATCGTTCCTGGCAAGGCCCTCGCCCGGGTCGATCTCGGGAATCTCGACCTTTTCGCCGACCTTGAAGACGCGCACGAAAACGGTGGCGTCGTCCTGACGTCCATCCGGGGCCTCCAGCGTGTAGGTGAATTCGGTATCGCCCACGAAGGGCCCGGGCGCGTGGATGGGCACCCAGCTCGAGCCGGTGAACGCCCCCCAGAGCAGAAAGATCGTCACCACCGAGATGACGCTCGCCCAGCGGTCGGGGCGCACGGCGCTCTCGTCGCCGAAGGTGACGGTCTTGAGCGAGGTAAAATCCCGCATCTGCCGGAACTTGCGCACGCCAAAGCGCACGATGAAAAACGCACTCGCGAAGATGGCGATATAGATGACAAGGATGGTCATGCGCTTGCCTCCTCGGTGCGGCCCATGATCTCTTCTTCCATGTCCCAGATCATCGACAGGATTTCCTCGCGCCGTTCTGAAAACTCGGGGTTTTTCTTGATTTCGCGCAGGTCCTTGCCCACGCCCTCGTCGGCAAAGGGCAGGCGGTATTCCTTGTGGATGCGCCCCGGTCGCGGGGCCATGACCAGCAGACGCTCACCCAAGAGCAGCGCCTCCTCGACCGAATGGGTGATGAGGATGATGGTCTTGCCGGTTTCTTTCCAGAGCTTGAGCACGAGGCCCTGCATCTTTTCGCGGGTCAGCGCGTCGAGCGCGCCCAATGGTTCGTCCATCAGGATCACGTCGGGGTCATTGGCGAGGCAGCGCGCCAGCGCCACGCGCTGCTGCATCCCGCCCGACAATTCATATACCGCCTTTTCCTTGAAATCGCGCAGGCCCACCACGTCGAGCAGGTGATCGACGCCGTCCCCCCATTCCTTTTCGCGCTTGCCCGCCATGCGGGGGCCGAAACTCACGTTGTCGCGCACGCTCATCCACTCAAAAAGCGCACCTTGCTGAAACACCATGCCGCGTTCGGCATCCGGGCCAGTGACCCTGTGGCCGCTCAGCGTGATCTCACCCTCGGTCGGTGCGAGGAATCCCGCCAGGATGTTGAGCAACGTCGTCTTGCCACAGCCGGACGGCCCCAGAACGCTCATCAATTCGCCGGACTTGATCTCCAGCGAGATATCCTGAAGCGCCTGTATGTGCTCACCGTTCGGCAGGTCGAACCGCATCGAGATGTTTTCGATGGAAAGTGTCGACATCTTCCGCCCCTTTTCGACGTGTCGTGAATTCGGGTGGACAGGCCGGAAACGCAAGGTCACCGGCCCGCCTATGTCACGGACGGATCAGGAACCGCCGTGCGCCTGCCGGAGCGGCCCGATATTGACGTTCGACTCGTAGGTGTCGAGCGCGGCGTCGATGCTGCCCGCCTCGACAAATACATCGGCCACGCCCTTCATGAAGTCCTGCACGCCGCCGCCAAGCCATTTTTCGCTCAGCTGCTCCTCGACGGTGGGAAACACGAAGGTTTCGCTGAAGGCTGCCGCGGCCTCCAGGTCCATGCCGCTGTCCTTGGCAATCACCGGCAGCATCTCGTCACGGTTGGCGGGATCGGCCCACATGGCGTTGGCCTTGGCGGTGACGGCGAGGAACTTGGCGACCACGTCCCCGTTCTCGACGATGAAATCGGCGGGGCCCGAGGTCACGTCAAAGACGAGAATACCGAGGTCTTCCTTTTCCTGCCCGGTCAGAAGCACGTTGCCATGCTCCTTGGCCCGCCGCAGGCTGCCGCCATAGCCGCAGAACAGATCGACCGCGCCCTGTGCAATGGCCGCCGCGCCCTCGGGCGGGGCCATGTTGACCACGTCGATGGTGGAGATATCGACGCCGAAATGGTTCATCTGGTTGAGAAAGCCGTAATGCGCGGCGGTGCCCAGCGGGACGGCGGCTTTCTTGCCTTCAAGCTCCTTCGCGCTGTCCTTGTCGATCTCCAGCGCCTCGGCGACGACGCAGTTGTCATTGTCCGAATAGCTTACCGCCACGTCGACGATCTGAAGGTCCTGCCCGGCGCTGACCGCGACCACGAAGGGCGGCACGCCCTGGCTCACCGACAGGTGGATGTCACCCGAGGCCATCGCCGCGCTCATCGCGGTTCCGGTATCAAATGCGCGCCAGTTCACCTTCATGCCGAGCGCTTCCTCGTACATGCCGGTTTCCTTGGCATACTGGAACGGCATCGGCCATTCGAGGAAATACGCCACGTTGAGTTCCTGTGCTCCGGCCGCGCCACCAAGCAGCGCGGTGCCGGTCACGGCGGAAAGAAGTTTCGCCTTGAGTGTCATGTCTGTCTATCTCCCGTTGGTCGTGTTGGGCGGGGCTTGTCCCCGCTTTTTTTGCCGGATGCTGTCGCGGTCTGTGCCGCGTGTCGTCCAAGCGTCGGTCGTGGTTGACGCGACAGCAACCAAGGCAACTCAACCCCATCACCGTTCCCCGATCAACGCCATATTCCCGAGCCTACGGAGATTTTAGTAAGTTGGAAAAGAGATTTTCGATTAGGTGGATGGAGGGGCGTGCGGTGGTGCCATGCGGAAATTTAAGCTGTTTTTCAGCATTTTGGCGAGAATATTGATTTGCCCTCGAATATTCTGGATATAGCGAATGCATCTTTTTGGACCTATCAGAATGCATGCGATTGAGGCGACATCGGGTCTTGAGAGAGACCGCTGATGCCGGGCCCCGCATCCGGCGTGCGGTCGCGCGCGATTGCTGAAGGAGTGACGACATGGATGGAAAACTTCGCGACAACGATATCAGTCACGTGGTCGAGGCCGACCGCGCCCATGTCTGGCATCACCTGATCCAGCACGCACCGTGGACCGGCCCCGATCCGAAGGCCGACCCGCGCATCATCGTCGAGGGGCGCGGCATCCGGGTCTGGGACCAGAAGGGGCGCGAGCATATCGACGGTGTCTCCGGCGGGGTCTGGACGGTCAACGTGGGCTACGGGCGCGAGCGCATCGCCAACGCGGTGCGCGACCAGCTCATCCAACTGCCCTATTTCGCGGGCTCCGCCGGGTCGATCCCCGGCGCGCTGTTCTCGGAAAAGCTGATCTCGAAGATGCCGGGGATGAGCCGGGTCTACTACACCAACTCCGGCTCCGAGGCGAACGAGAAGGCGTTCAAGATGGTCCGCCAGATCGCGCACAAGCGGTATGGCGGCAAGAAGCACAAGATTCTCTACCGCGAGCGCGATTATCACGGCACCACCATCGCCTGCCTCTCGGCGGGCGGGCAGGATGAACGCAACGCGCAATACGGCCCCTACACCCCCGGCTTCGTGCGTGTGCCGCATTGCCTCGAATACCGCGCGCAATGGGATCTCGCGGGCGAGGATTACGGCATCGCCGCCGCCAACGCGATCGAGGACGTAATCCTGCGCGAAGGCCCCGACACGGTGGGCGCGCTCTGCCTCGAGCCGGTGACGGCGGGCGGTGGCGTCATTGTCCCGCCGCCTGGGTATTGGCCCCGCGTGCAGGAGATTTGCCGCAAATACGACATCCTGCTGCATATCGACGAGGTGGTCTGCGGTGTGGGGCGCACCGGCACCTGGTTCGGCTATCAGCATTACGGGGTCGAGCCCGATTTCGTGACGACGGCCAAGGGCTTGGCGTCGGGATACGCCGCCATCGCCTGCTGCGTCACCAACGAGCGCGTGTTCGACCTCTTCAAGGACGACGCCACCGACCCGATGAACTATTTCCGCGATATCTCCACCTTCGGCGGCTGCACGGCCGGGCCCGCGGCGGCGCTGGAGAACATGGCGATCATCGAAGAGGAGGGGCTGCTCGAGAACACCAACGCGATGGGCGACTACATGCTCGACCAGTTGCGCAGCTTGCAGGACCGTCACGCCGTGATCGGCGATGTGCGCGGCAAGGGGCTGTTCCTCGGGGCCGAGCTTGTGGCGGATCGCAGCACGAAGGAGCCTGCCCCCGAAAAACAGGTGCAGGCCGTGGTCGGCGACTGCATGGCCAACGGCGTCGTTATCGGGGCCACGAACCGGTCGGTTCCGGGCTTCAACAACACGCTTTGCTACTCGCCCGCGCTGATCGCGACGAAGGATGATATCGACCAGATCGTAACTGCCACCGACGCCGCGCTGACCCGCGTGTTCGGATAAAAACAGCCCCGCCCCGACACACAGGTTTCGGGGCGGGGCGGAGCCGGAATTTTCAAAAAATTCCGGACCGGAAACTTTTCAAGTTTCCGACGCGCGGCTGCCCTCAGATCACCACGACATCGAGCGGCGGAAAGCCATTAAAGCCCACCGAGGAATAGCTCGATGTATAGGCCCCGCAGCTTCGGATGATGATGCGGTCGCCCGCCCGCAGGCCGGTGGGCAGCGCAACGGGGCGTTTTTCATACAGAACATCGGCGCTGTCGCAGGACGGCCCGGCAAGGATGCAGGGGCCGGTCGGCTCGTGCTCGCGGTCGGTCAGGAACGGGTAGCGGATCGCCTCGCCTTCGGTCTCGGCCAGCCCGGAAAAACGCCCGATATCGAGATAGACCCAGCGGCACAGGTCATCCTCGGATTTGCGGCTCACCAGCAGCACCTCGGCGGCGATCATCCCCGCCCCGGCCACCATGCCGCGGCCCGGCTCTGCCATCACCCGCGTGGCCCCGGCAAAGCGCGTCTCGACCATGGCCATGACCGCGCGCGCATAGCTCTCGGGCGCGGCGATCACGTCACCGTAGAAAGCCGGGAAGCCGCCGCCGATATTGATCAGCGAGAGCGCATGACCGGCAGCACGCGCCTCTGACCACACCTGAGCCACCCGGTCGAGCGTCTCGCGCCACATCTCCGCGCGGCGCGTCTGGCTGCCGACGTGGAACGACAGGCCCACGGGACGCAGCCCGAGCGCCACCGCATGATCCATCAGAGCCACGGCGCGCCCCGGCGCACAGCCGAACTTGCGGCTGAGCGGCCAGTCGGCCCCCGTGGCCCCCACCATGAGGCGGATATAGACCTGCGCGCCCGGCGCGTGCGCGGCGATCTTCTCGATCTCCATCCCGGCATCGGCGGCAAAGAGCGTGATCCCGGCGGCATGGGCAAAGGCGATGTCGCTGGCACGTTTCACGGTGTTGCCGAACGAGATATGCGCGGGCTGCGCGCCAAGGCTCAGGCACAGCTCGATCTCACCGCGCGAGGCGGCATCGAACCGGCTGCCCTCACTGATCAGCACCTCGATCACCTCGCGCGCGGGGTTGGCCTTGACCGCGTAATGAATATCGGCGCGGCCAAGGCCCGCCTTCAGCGCCCGGTAGTTCTGCGCAACAATGGCGCGCGAGACCACCAGCGTCGGGCGGTCGAACGCGCTCTGACGGATGAAATCTACAACAGGGGAGGGCGAAAAAAGGTCGTTTTCACCCGCGAGCGGGTTTACGTAAGCGTTCATGGTCATCTCCGATCAAGACCCGGGCTTTCACCCGACCAGTTCCAACAGGAGACGTTACCGTCGCTACGTAAACACGAGGCAGATGACTGCCGGCCAGAGGCGCGTGCGTTGGCGTCTATAAACAGTGCGGTAGGATGATCCAGCGAGTCACGCAAGACAAATATTCGCGCGTTACACGAATATGTTCCGCATGTGCTCAGCCCGCCGCCGCCCAGCCGGGAAGCCTGCGCCCGAGGATCACCTCCGCCCCCAGTCGCCCCAGTTCGTCGGAGCATTTCGCGCCGCGCCCGCAGCCCGCCGTCGCCACGCCGATACGGTCTGACAGAGGCGCGATGCGCGCCCGGTCCTCTGGGGTGAAGGTGGTCACGCAGGCGGCGTGATGCGTGGCCTCGATCCTCAGGTCCGGCATCAGCGCGCGCATCTGCTCGCCAAGGTCGCGCGACACCTCCGGGTTGCCGCCCGAGCGGAACCAGTCGCCGATATCTGCGGATGTGGCGAGCGGCACATCCACCGCATCACCCCCAAGCTTGAGATACCAGCGGCCATCGGGATAACGGATCGGCGGCAAGAGATATGGCCCGTCGCCATGCGCGTGCAGGTAGATGAGCGGCGGCAGCGCGGCGAGGTGCGCCGCCTCGGCCTCGCTCACCTCGAAGAACGCCACCGTCCGCGCCATCACCGTGAGCGGCACCGCCCCACCCACCAGCGCACCGGAATAGGCCCCCGCCGCGACCAGAACGCGATCGGCTTTGGCGCTGCCGTCCTCGTGGCGGATCGTCACCCCGTCGCGGCCCTCATCAAGTGCCAGCGCCCGGGCGCGGATTACCTTGGTCCCTTTGCGCTCTGCCGCGCGGGTCTGCGCGACCACAAGGCGGCGGGGGCTGATATATCCGGCATGTCGGGGCTCGTGCCAGCCCATCGTGCCGCCAGGAAAGCGGAAATCCACGAACCGGCGGGACAGCGCCGCATCGCCCAGCCGGGCGCATTCGATCCCGTCTCGCGCCGCCACCGCGCCAATCCGCTCCATCGCGTCGCTGCCTTCGGGGCCGGCCATGACCACGCCGCGTTCGGTGTAGAAGGATATCCCGCTCTGCGCCTCGATCTCGCCATAGCGGGAGATCGACGCGCGGCTCACCGCGCTCCAGAACGGCGCGGGGTCGAGGCTGCGGGTGATCCGCCCCTCGTCGTAATGGCTGCCGAAGACGCCCCGGTGATCGGCCATCCGGGGCGGCTCGTCGGGGCCGATGAGCACCACCTCATGCCCACCGCGCGCCAGGTGCCGCGCGGCTGCCGATCCGATAAGGCCGCGACCGACCACCGCGATACGCATGGTGCGCGGGCCTCAGCGGTTGTCGTCCTCGTCCTCGTCCTCGTCCTCATCGCTGTCGGGCAGGTTGAACAGGCTGTCGGCATTGAGATTATCCCGGCGCCGGTCGCCCTCCTCGTCTTCGCCAGCGCCGCCCGAAAGCGTGAATGTCTCGAGCCCTTCGATCGCGCTCGGGATGCGCGGCTCGGCATCGCCGCTCAGGCTCTGTTCGGTGCTCAGGAGCTTGCGCCGCTCGTCATCGCTCATCGGGGCACCTTCGGCGGCCTTCTTCTCGGCGGCCTTCTGCACGGCGGCATCAAGCTCGGTCTGCTTGCACAGGCCAAGCGCCACCGGATCGACCGGCTCCATGTTGGAGATGTTCCAATGCGTGCGCTCGCGAATCGAGGTGATCGTCGGCTTGGTCGTGCCCACCAGCCTGGAGATCTGGCTGTCGGCCAGTTCCGGGTGGAACTTGACCAGCCACAGGATCGCGTTGGGCCGGTCCTGGCGCTTGGAAAGCGGCGTGTAACGCGGCCCGCGCCGCTTTTCCTCGCCCTGTGCCGCCGCGTTGAACTTGAGCCGCAGCTTGTGCGCGGGATCCTTCTCGGCGCGCGCGATCTCGTCGGCGGTCAACTGGTTGTTGGTGACCGGGTCGAACCCCTTGACGCCGGCGGCCACGTCCCCATCGGCGATGCCCTGCACCTCCAACTCGTGCAGCTCGCAGAAATCCGCGATCTGCTTGAAACTGATCGTCGTGTTGTCCACCAGCCAGACGGCGGTGGCCTTGGTCATGATCGGCTTGGACATGATGCCACGTCTCCTTCACTCACGTCTTTCCTGTCGCCCGGCGCGGGCTGTCCCGGCGCGGCCGGGACGAGTTTCCATTGTCGGGAAAATCCCAAGCCGTATACTCAAACCGGGCTGAAAAGGAAAGACCAAGAATGCGCGCCCTGATGCATCTGACGGTGGTGCTGTTGCTGGCCGCGTTGCCCGTCCGGGCCGAGCGCGCGGGCGTGTTCGACTATTACGTGCTGTCGCTGAGCTGGTCGCCCACATGGTGCGCCCTCGAAGGTCGCGCACGCGGGGCGGACCAATGCGCGCAGGGGCATGGCTGGGTGCTGCACGGGCTCTGGCCGCAATACCATCGCGGCTGGCCCGCGCATTGCCAGACCGCGCATCGCCCGCCCTCGCGCGCCATGACCGCCGGCATGGCCGATATCATGGGCGCGGCTGGTCTCGCCTGGCACCAGTGGAAAAAGCACGGCACCTGTTCGGGCCTGTCGGCGGGGGATTATCTTGCGTTGTCGCGGCGCGCCTATGCCCGCGTCAACCGCCCGGCTGTGTTTCGCAAGCTGTCGGACCCGGTCAGGCTGCCCGCCCGCGTCGTCGAAGAGGCGTTCCTCAAGGCCAACCCGGGATGGGAGCGCGACATGCTCACCATCACCTGCCGCGCGGGCCGGATTCAGGAGGCGCGCTTGTGCCTGTCAAAATCGCTCGACCCGGTGCCCTGCGGCCGCGACGTGGTCCGTGACTGCACGATGACGGATGCGCTCTTCGATCCCGTGCAATAGCGTTTCTTCTTGGCAAAAATACTCAAATAACCCCCGCTGCGACCGCTCACACCACCCGCAGGATGAGCGTGACCAGCACCGCTGGCAGCAGCACCGCGTGGAGGATATGATCGAACCAGTTGCTGCTGCCAAGCCCCGCGACCCAGAGCGCCTGTCCCGCGACCGCGACCAGCGGCAGGAACAGCGCCCCCGACCACAGCCCGTAGGCGCAAACCGCCAGCACCATTGCCGCCACCGGCGCGGGCGCATAGCCCAGCCGGTAGAGATCGACCGGCACGAGCCCCATCGCCGCGGCGAGGAAAACCGCGTAGGCGGCGAGGAACACCAGCAATTCAACCGTGCCGAACGGTGCCACCGGCACCCCCCATACGGTCGCCGCGTGGCGCAGCGCGAGTGCAGGCAACATCACGCCAATCGGCGACAAAAGTGCCATCGCCCCTGCCACCGGCATGGAGTGCCGAAGCAGGAGAACCAGTGCCGCCACCGCGCCGCCCGCAGCACTTGCCATCACCGGCCCGGCCCACAGCCCCGCCAGTGCAGACCCCGCCCAGCCGCTCACCAGCGCCAGACCGATCCATTCCAGCGCCCCCCTCATCGCGCCGCCAGCCATGCTGCGTCAAAGACATGCGCCGCGATCCCGCGCTTGCCGCCGGTGGAATGCACCAGAACGATCTCGTCGCCCATTCGGCGCAGCATCGGGTAGCGCACCGCGCCCGGCCCTTCGATGCGGTGAACCTCGCGCCAGCTTGTGCCCTCATCCCCGGAGACCGACAGGATCAGCGCATCGGGGGCGGCGGCATCGTCGTTGCCGGCCATCAGGATACGCCCGTCCCCCAGCGCCAGCGCCGCCACCGGCGCGCTCGGGTTGGCGCGGCAGGTGCGCTCCGGGGCGCTCCAGCTTCGCCCTCCATCCTCGCTGTGGCTCAGCCAGAGCACGTCGCTGCGGTCGAAATCGCGCAAGAAGGCCAGCGCGCGCCGGTCGTCGAGCGGCACGATCATCGGCTGGATCGCCTTGGCCACTCGGCTGCGCATCCAGCGCCGGTCGCGCACGCGGCCCTTGGCGTCGAACCGGACCAGCGCGCCGAAGGTCGGCCCCATCTCGAAATAGGCGGGCAGGGCGTGGCTGCCATCGGCATAGGCCAGCATCGGCGATTTCACGAGGAACGAGCGGTTCAGAATCGGCGACAGATCGAGCTTGCGGGCACTGACGGGGCCTTCACGCGACATCGTGACATCCGCAATCGCCGCCATCGCCCAGCCGCCGACCGAGACCACCGTCGCAAAAAGCCGCCCCGGCGTGGCCTCATGCGCGACGGTATTGCCCAGCGTCACCACAAGTTGCCGCGGCTCCAGCGCCTTGCCAAGGTCCGCGCGGGTGAGACGGGGGGTCGGTCTTGAGGCCTGCCAGTCCCCGTCCTGCCGCACCAGATCGACGCCCCAGATATCGACATCGGGTTGCGCCTCGGCCGAGCCCTGGAACCAGATCACCGCGAAACCATCCTCATGCGGGATGATCGCCGGGGCGTGGGCCTGTCCCGCAGCGGGGCGATGGTCGAGCACGGTTTTGAGTCGGCCTTCCCCCGTTGCGGGCAGCGGGTCGGGCAGGGCAAAGCGCCAGCACAGCGGCCTGTCGCGCCGGATCGCCACCGCGCTCAGGCCAAGGCTCAGGACGGCGAGCGCGAGGATCGCCAGCGTCACCGCGTCCAAGTCAGACCACCTTCAGGACGATCTTGCCGATATGCGCGCTCGATTCCATCCGCGCGTGCGCCGCCGCCGCCTCGGCGAGCGGAAACTCGGAATCCATCACCGGTGCGATTTTGCCCGCCTCGATGAGCGGCCAGACATGGGCGCGCAGCCCCTCGGCGATTCGCGCCTTGGCCAGATCGCTTTGCGGGCGCAGGGTGCTTCCGGTGATCGTCAGCCGCCGCATCATCACCTGCGCGAAATTCAGCTCCACCTTCGGCCCTTGCAGGAAGGCGATCTGCACCAGCCGCCCGTCATCGGCCAGCGCCTTCACGTTGCGCGGCAGATAATCGCCGCCCACCATGTCGAGGATCAGGTCGGCGCCGCCCTCGGCGCTTCAGCACCGCGACGAAATCCTCCTCGCGGTAATTGATCGCGCGCTCCGCGCCGAGGCCTTCGCAGACCGCGCATTTCTCCGCCGACCCGGCGGTGGTGAAGACGCGCGCGCCAAAGGCATGGGCAAGCTGTATCGCGGTGGTGCCGATGCCCGAAGAGCCGCCATGCACGAGGAACCGCTCGCCGCCCTTGAGCCCGCCGCGCCCGAACACGTTGGACCAGACGGTGAAAAACGTCTCGGGCAGGCACGCGGCCTCGCGCAGGGCCATGCCCGCAGGCACGGGCAGGCAATGCGCGGCTTGGGTGGTGACATACTCGGCATAGCCGCCGCCGGGCAGCAATGCGCAGACCGTGTCGCCCACCTGCCAGCCGCTCACCCCCGCGCCGCAGGCGACGATCTCGCCCGCGCCCTCGAGACCCGGCAGGTCCGAGGCCCCCGGCGGCGGCGCGTAACTGCCCGCGCGCTGCAACGCGTCGGGCCGGTTCACCCCCGCCCATGCCAGCCGGATCAGCACCTCTCCCGCGCCCGGTTCGGGCACCGGGCGGGTGGTTGTGCGCAGCACGTCGGGGCCGCCCGGTTCGGCGATCTCCACCACCGTCATCGTCTCTGTCATGGCCTGCCTTTCCTCAGTTCGGTGTGCGCCACCGGCCCGGCATCCCTGCCTGCTGCCGATCCTCCGGGGCCTTTATGCGGCCAAGAAAAGCCAGCGGCCCGGACATCAGCGCCGAGATCACGCGGTTCTCGCGTGCCTTTGCCTTGAATTTCTCGATCTGCATCACGTCCTCGATGCGGCGATCCAGAAACTCCCATGTCCGCGCCTGCCCATCGCTCTCGTCGCCCAGCCAGTAAAGCACGGTCGATGCGTAGACGCCCGAGAGCGTGGCGCGCTTGGTATACCAGTTGACATCGCGGGACGTGTCGCCCAGCGCCGTCCAGATGTGATCGGCGGTGCGCCACATGGCGCGGGTGCCGTCGGCGGCGTATTGCGGCAGCGCGAAAAGCGTCATGCCGCGCCGCACCAGTTCGCGATCCTCGACCAGTTCGAGCCGCGTGCGCACGGCGAACGCCACCCGGTCGCGGAACCGCATCGCGCCGAGGTCCGCCGCGTCGAGCGCCGCCACCATCGCGGCATCCCCCGCGTCGTGATACGCGAGCGCCAGATCGACCGCCCCGCGCGGGCAGACCGCATCGACCATCGCGCGGTCGATCCCGGCCTCGGCGGCGGCGAGGCGCAGGGTCGTCTCGCTCCAGCCGTCAAAGGGCACATGCGCCTTGGCAGCCTCCAGAAGGCGGGTTTTGGGGTCGGTCCCGGACATGCATTCTCCTCTCTCGCGCACCCTAGACAAGGCCGGGGCGCTTTGCTATACGGCCATTTCCTGCAACTTATTGCAACTTCAACTTGGGAAGGTGGTGACACCACATGCAGGTTAGTGTTCGCGACAACAATGTCGATCAGGCGCTCCGTGCCCTGAAGAAGAAATTGCAGCGCGAAGGCGTTTTCCGCGAGATGAAGCTCAAGCAGCATTTCGAGAAACCGTCCGAGAAGAAAGCGCGCGAGAAGGCCGAAGCGATTCGCCGTGCCCGGAAACTGGCACGCAAGAAAGCGCAACGCGAAGGTCTGCTCTGAGCGCCACGCCGCGTTTCACCGCGACACGAAAAGACGACCCCCGGGCAGATGCTTCGGGGGTTTGTCGTTTTCAGAGCATGTTGCTCAGAAGTGGGAACCGGTTTTGAGCTCCTTGAACATGCGAGATCAACAAGTTGGAGCGGGTCGCGTGAATGCGAATGAACGCGATGCGCTCTGATGGGGCCAGTGTCGGCCCGCCTGCGTTTGGGGCCGGGCTTTCACGCGTCCGCCTGTGCCCCCGACCCGCCGCACATCGCCTTGAGTGCGCGCGCGTGGTCGGGGGTAGCGCCAAGCGAATCGGCCACAAGCCCCTGCGCGCCCTCGATCAGCGTCTCGCGCGGCACCACCCGGTCAAAGAGACCCCAGGCCAGCGCCTCGTCGGTCGTCACTTTCTGCCCTGCGAGCAGGATCATCTTTGCCCGCGACGGCCCGACGAGCGCAGCAAGGCGCGCCGGATCGCTGGGCTGCGGGCGAAAGCCGAGGCGCATCACCGGGTAGAACGCCCCCGCGCCCGCAGCGGCGATGCGCAGGTCGCAGGCCAGCACCATCCCCATCGCGCCCCCGGCAACCGTACCGTTCAGCGCCGCAACCGTGAGGTTCGGCAGGGCGGCGAGCGCCCCCGAGAGCCGCTCCCAGACCGGGCTCGTGGCCAGCCCCGTGCGCGCCGCCCCGAGATCGGCCCCGGCCGAGAAGACCTTGCCCGTGCCCGTGAGGATCAGCGCGCGGGCCTCGCCATGCGCGGCCTCGGCGATGTCGGCCAGGTCCGTCAGCATCGCCTCGGTCAGCGCGTTGGCCTTGTCGGGGCGGTCGAGCGTGACGGTCCAGAGCCCGTCCTCGCGCGCAACCCCGATCATTCGAGACCCACCCGGCGGCGGATATCCGGGTCGCGCAGCGCGATTTCCTGCCCGGCGAGATCGCCTGCCTCGGGGCCGCACATCCACAGAAGTGCCCTTGCGGGCCAGTCCGGGGGGATGTGGTCGGACCAGTCAAGCTGGCTCACGGCATTGACCCCGCTTTCCTTGATCTCGCGCTGCATGTCGGTGGCCACCGTGCCGGGCGACAGGCCCATCACCCGGATGCCCGCGCCGCGCGCCTCGAGATCGGCGCAGCGGGTGAGCATGGCCGCACCCGCCTTGGACGCGCAATAGGCGCTCCAGCCTTCGAGCGCGTTATGCGCCGCCCCGGAACTCACGGTGATAATCGTGCCCTCGCCCTGGGCGATCATGCCCGGAAGCGCCGCGCGCATCCCGTTGAACACGCCCTTGAGGTTGATGTCGATGGCGTGTCCCCAGGCCTCGGGATCGGCCTCGGCCAGCATCGCGATGGGCGAAATCACGCCGGCGTTGCCAATGAGCACGTCAAGCCGCCCGAAGGCGGTGTGGCAGGCCGCGACCGCCGCCTCCATCTCCCAGTAGCGGCTCACGTCGCAGGGGATGGCGATGGCGCTTGGCCCGATCTCGCCCGCGAGATCCGCGATGGCATCGCCATTGCGCGCCACAAGGGCCACATTGGCCCCGGCTTCGGCAAAGACCCGCGCGGCGGCGGCGCCGATGCCCTTGCTCGCCCCGGTGATGAGAACGCATTTTCCGGTCATGCTCATATCTGCCCCCTCGTGCTGATTGTCCAAGTCCTAACCGGCACGGCGCGCGAATTCCAGACGGATCGTCCCTTGACCGCGGGGCGTGCAGGGCTGACATTGTCGCAACCGGCCCTCACGCGAGAAATGTATCATGTTCCGTTTCCCCACCGTATCGCTTTTCGTCCTTGGCCTTTCCGCAGGGGCCGCTTCCGCCGATCTGAGCGCCGATGATGTCTGGCAGGATTGGCAGACGCTGCTGACCGACCTCGGCTACACCGTCAGAGGCGCGCCGGAGCGTGCGGGCAACCGGCTCATCATCCCCGATTTCGGCCTCACCCAGACCCTGCCGGACGAGGGCGGGCAGGTGGACATGCGGATTGGCCGCATCGCGCTGCAAGAGCGCGGTGACGGCACGGTGGACGTGATCTATCCCGAGACCATGCCGATGGCGATGGCCGTGACCCCCGAAGAGGGAGAGGCGATGACGGCGGTTTTGACGCTGCGCCACGAGGGCCTCGACATCACCGCCTCGGGCACGCCCGAGCGTCTGGTCTATGATTACACGGCGGATGCGTTGACCGTCGATCTTGGCCAGGTGACCATCGACGGCACGCCCGTGGACGCGGTCAGGGGCGCGCTGCGCCTCGGCGCGGTCGCGGGACGCAGCGAGGGCGTTGCCGGGGACGGGGCGCGGCTGCTGAAGCAGGATATCTCCGCCGGGCCTGTCGGCTACAGCTTTGCGTTCGAAGACCCCGAAGGCGAGGCATCCGTCGATTACGAGGGCACGGCCGAGAGCCTTGACTATGACGGCAGCCTGCGCCTGCCCGACGGATATGGCCCGGATGATCTCTCCGACGCGATCCGCGCCGGGTTGCGCATCGAGACCCGGATGACATTCGGGCCGGGCGAGAGCCGCTTCGGCAGCACCCAGGATGGCGTCGCCTCAAGCGGGACAAGCCGCAGCGCGGGCACCGGGATCGAGGTGACGCTCTCGGACGAGGGGCTTGCCCTCGGCTTTCGCAGCGACGATCTCGTGGCGCGGATGGAGGGGGGCGGCCTGCCCGTGCCACTGTCCTACGCGGCGGAGCGCGCGGCGGCCAGCCTCTCGATGCCGGTCGCCAGGGGCGACGCGGTGCAGGATTTCGCGCTGTCCCTCGATCTGGCAAAGCTCACCCTGTCCGAGGATATCTGGGCGATGGTCGATCCCGCCGCGAGCCTGCCGCGCGACCCGGCCAACCTGAGCGTCGATCTGTCGGGCCGTGGCAAGCTGCGCGTCGATCTTTTCGACGAGACGGCGATGGCCGCGCTCGAGGCCGGCGACAGCAGTGCGTTTGCGCCCGAACGGCTGGTGCTCGACACCCTGCTTCTTGAACTGGCCGGTGCCAGGCTCACCGGCGAAGGCGCGGTGGATATCGAGCCGGCCGGAGAGGACGCCATCCCCCCCGCCGAGGGCGCGGTCGATCTGCGGCTTGAGGGAGGCAACGGGCTTCTCGACCGGCTGGTGGCGATGGGGCTCTTGCCGGAGGATCAGGCAATGACCGTGCGGATGATGGCGGCGATGTTCGCCGAGGCCGCCGAGGATGAGGACACGCTCACGTCGCGCGTCGAGATCAGGAAGGACGGCAGCATAACCGTGAACGGCCAGCGGATGCGCTGAGCCCTTGCAGCGGGGGGCGCGGCGATCTACTTGCGGCTCAACCCGTGAGGAGGGGCCGATGCCGGACACGATTGAGACTCTGACTCATGCGCTGATCGACGCGGCGCGCCGCGCCGGGGCCGATGCCGCCGATGCCATCGCGATGGCCGGGCAGTCGGTGATCGTGGACATGCGCGGCGGCACGCTGGAACAGGCCGAGCGCGCGGAAGGCACCGATATCGGCCTGCGCGTTCTGCTGGGCGGGCGGCAGGCCAATGTGTCGGCCTCCGACACCCGCCCCGAGACCATCGCCGCGCTGGCCGAGCGCGCCGTGGCAATGGCGCGCGAGACCCCCGAAGACCCGTATGCCGGGCTGGCCGATGCCGCGCAGCTTTCACCCAGGCGCGATGCCGCCGGGCTCGACCTCTGCGATCCCGCGCCCGCGCCTGCGCCCGATACCCTGATGCGCATGGCCGAGGAGGCCGAGGCAGCGGCGCTTGCCGTGGCGGGGGTCGCCCAGGTGCAATCGGCCTCTGCGGCGTGGTCGCAGCGCGAGGTTCATATCGCCGCGAGCAATGGCTTTTCCGGTGGCTATGCGCGCAGTGATATCGGTCTTTCCTGCGTGGCCATCGCCGGGACCGGCACGGGGATGGAGCGCGATCACGATGGCGATTCGCGTGTCTTTGCCGCCGATCTGCGCAGCCCGGAGGATATCGGTCACAGCGCGGGGAGGCGCGCGGCGGAACGGCTTGGCGCGCGCAGGCCGCCCACGGGCGCGTGGCCGGTGCTTTTCGACGAGCGGATCGCGGCCACGCTCATCGGGCACCTGCTGGCCGCCGCGAATGGCGCGTCGGTGGCGCGCGGGTCGTCGTGGCTGCGGGGTCGGCTGGGCGAGGCGGTGCTGCCCGACACGCTGGATCTGACGGAAGACCCGCACCGCGCGCGCGTCTCCGGCTCGCGGCTCTTCGATGCCGAGGGGCTGCCGACAGCAAAGCGCCTCATTGTCGAGGCGGGGGTGCTGCGCGGCTATACGCTCGATCTGGCATCGGCGCGCAAGCTGGGGATGGCCCCCACGGGCAACGCCGCGCGCGGCGTCTCTGGCCCGCCGTCGCCCGCGACGTGGAACGTAATGCTCACCCAAGGCGAGCGCAGCCGCGCGGACCTCTTGCGCGAGATGGGCACCGGGCTTCTCGTCACCTCGCTCATCGGCTCGACCATCAACCCCAATACCGGCGATTATTCGCGCGGCGCGGCGGGGTTCTGGGTCGAGGGGGGCGAGATCGCCTTTCCTGTCAACGAATGCACCATCGCCGGGAGCCTGCCCGCGATGCTGCGCCGGATCACGCCCGCCAACGATGCGCGCCCGCATCTGAGCCGTGTGGTGCCGTCGCTGCTGGTCGAGGGGCTGACGATTGCCGGCGCGTGACCTCGCCCTGCTGATCGCGGCGGCGCGCGAGGCGGGGGCGCTGGCGCGCGATCTCGTGACCCGCCCGCTCGACGTGACCGACAAGCCCGGCGGGGCGGGGCCGGTCACGGCGGTGGACCTCGCTGTGGACGCGCTGCTGGCACGTCGCCTGTGCGCGGCGCGCCCCGATTACGGGTGGCTGTCGGAAGAGACCGAGGACAACGCCGCGCGGCTTGGCTCGGAGCGGGTGTTCATCGTCGATCCCATCGACGGCACCCGCAGCCTGATCGAGGGATCGGGCCTCTGGGCGCACGCGCTGGCGGTGGCCGAGCGTGGCGTGGTCACCGCTGCCGTGATCTATCTGCCGATGCGCGACAAGCTTTATGCCGCTGCGGCGGGGCAGGGGGCCACGCTCAACGGTGCGCCGATCCGAGCGGGCGCGCGCCGCGCCGTGCCGGGGGCGACGCTGCTGGCCTCGGCCCCGGCGCTGGAGCCTGCGCATTGGCACGAAGGCCGCGTGCCGATGCTGCGGCGGGGGTTCCGGCCCTCGCTGGCCTACCGTCTCGCGCTGGTGGCAGAGGGGCGCTACGACGCGATGCTGACGCTGCGCCCGACATGGGAATGGGACGCGGCGGCGGGCGATCTGATCCTGCGCGAGGCGGGGGCTTTGACCTCCGACCGGCGTGGCGGGGCGCTGCTCTTCAACAACCCGGTGCCACAGGTCGCAGGGGTTCTTGCCGCCAACCCGGCGCTCCATGCCGGGCTTGCCGCCGCGCTCGCCCGCTGAGCGCGCTTGTGCTTTCTTCTTGGGCGAAATACTCCGGGGGTGCGGGGGCTGGCCCCCGCATTGGCCCTCTCTCATGCAGCGCGGTTCCCGATGCCCCGTTCCGACAACCTGACCGGCGCGCTCCTGATGATGGGGTCGATGGCGGCGTTCACCTTCAACGACGCGATGATCAAGTCTCTGGCGGGGCAGGTGCCGCTTTTCCAGGTGTTGTTCCTGCGCGGGGTGCTGACCACGGTTCTGGTGGCGTTGCTCGCCTGGCGGATGGGGGCGCTGCGGCAAAGCCTGCCGCGCGCTGACCGCTGGCCGGTGTTCTGGCGCATGGTGGGCGAGGTCGGCTCGGCCTGGTTCTTCATCACCGCGCTTTTCAACATGCCCATCGCCAATATCAGCGCGATCATGCAGGCGCTGCCGCTGACCATCACGCTCGCCGCCGCGCTCGTGTTCCGCGAGCCGGTGGGCTGGCGGCGGATGGCGGCGATTATGGCGGGGTTCATCGGCGTGATGCTGATCGTGCGACCGGGCACCGAGGGGTTCACGATCTATTCGGTCTACGGGCTGGCGGCGGTTGCTTTTGTCACGCTGCGCGATCTGGCCACGCGGCGGCTGTCGCGCGAGGTGCCGTCGATGCTGGTGACGCTCATCACCTCGGCCTCGATCATGGTGTTTTTCGGGCTGGCGAGCGTGCCGCAGGGCTGGGCCCCGGTCGATGGCCGCGCCTTGATGCTCATCGGCGGGGCGGCGGTGATGCTGATCGGCGGCTATCTCTTTTCCATCATGGTGATGCGGGTGGGCGAGATTTCGTTCGTGGCACCGTTCCGCTACACGAGCCTTCTCTGGGCGCTCATTCTCGGCTGGGTGGTGTTCGGCGACTGGCCGCAGGTGATCACGCTGGTGGGGGCGGCCATCGTCGTGGCGTCGGGGATATTCACCCTTTATCGCGAGGCGCGGGTCAACCGGCGGGCGCGGGCCGCGCGGCAAAAAGAGCTTTCACTCGGTCCTCGTCCACGTTGAACCGGCGGCGAAAGAGCGCGCGCTGCGCCTCGTCGAGCGGCGCAAGCGCGGGCGGGTGCTGTGCGTCGCCGGTATCGTTGTCGCCGTGCAGCGCGCGCAGATACATCCGCGCCTCGGGGTTGATGAGTGTCGGCATCTCGTGGTGCAGCTTGTGATGGCCGTAATTCATCACCGTTTTCGGATCACCGGGCCGGAACAACACGGCAAGGCCACAGGCCCAGAAATGCGTTTGCACCGCCTCGGCCTCGATCCCGTGCTCCGACAGGCGCACGGCATAGCCGCGATTGTATTCAAACGCCACGTTGCGCCACGCCCGGCGCATCCGCCGTGTGTTGCGCTCGAACCAGCGCAGGCTCTGGACGAAACCCACCGCCACCGCGTCGTCATCGTCGAGCCGGAACTGGATCGATTCGGTTTCGTCCTCGCCCAGCGCCTCCTTGATCGCGAGGCGCATGGCGTCGCGGTGGCGCATCGGTGCCATCGGCACGATGCGCATCTGTGGCACATCGGCGGCAAGATCGTGCAGGCGCGTCCGCCACGGCTCGGGCAGGCTCTCGCCGGTGACCACGAGAAAGGTGAAATCGCCATTGGTCTGCGCCGCGATCGACGGCAGGGTGAGGCTCTCGAAATGCGCAAAGCGCAACGCCATCCGCTCGGGCGCGTAAAGATAGGCCTCGCGCTCGGCCACCGTTTCGTGCATCCGCTTGAACCCGCCGAGGGCAGGGTAGGAAAAGCGGCATAGTCCGATGACGCGCATGAAGCTGGCCTCTCGGGTGGTTCCGGCTGGTTCCCATGTCTTGGCACCCCGGGTCGCTGTTGACAAGCACGGCGACTCTGCCTATACGCCGTCCAATCCACAGGCGCAGGGTGTTTAGTCCCCGGTCTGTTTCATAACTTGAGTGGTCATGATCCGGGCCCCGATTGCCCCGATCCTCTGGAAGCCCGCCGCGTCGCACCGGATAGACAGGTGCGGATGCGGTTTATGCGTGTTGCGGACGCGCGACGCGTTTTCGATGAACCGCAGGGGCGTGCCCTTGCAGACACATGTGTTGAGAGACGGGGAAAGAACCGGAATGCCAACGATCCAACAGCTGATCCGCAAGCCGCGGCAGCCGAAAGTCAGAGCCACGAAATCGCAGCACCTTCAGGGCTGCCCGCAGAAACGCGGCGTGTGCACGCGCGTCTATACCACGACGCCGAAAAAGCCGAACTCGGCCATGCGGAAGGTCGCCAAGGTGCGCCTGACAAACGGCTTCGAGGTGATCAGCTATATCCCCGGCGAAAAGCACAACCTTCAGGAACACTCGGTCGTGCTGATCCGCGGCGGCCGCGTCAAGGACCTTCCCGGCGTGCGCTACCACATCCTGCGCGGTGTGCTCGACACGCAGGGCGTCAAGGACCGCAAGCAGCGCCGGTCTAAATACGGGGCCAAGCGCCCGAAGTGACGCCTTCGGGCGTTATCCCCGCGACAGCGGGGATCTCACTGGTTTGAGATCCGAGGGCCGTGCCCGAGGATGACAAGAGGAAAGAGAAACAGATGTCCCGTCGCCACGCCGCCGAAAAGCGCGATATCCTGCCCGACGCCAAGTATGGCGACCGGGTGCTGACCAAGTTCATGAACAACCTGATGGTGGACGGCAAGAAATCCGCCGCCGAACGGATCGTCTACAACGCGCTCGAGCGTGTCGAGACCAAGATCAAGCGCGCCCCCATCGAGGTGTTCCACGAGGCGCTCGAAAACATCAAGCCTTCGGTCGAGGTGCGCTCGCGCCGCGTTGGCGGGGCGACCTATCAGGTGCCCGTCGAGGTCCGCACCGAGCGCCGCGAGGCGCTGGCGATCCGCTGGCTCATCATCGCATCGCGCGCCCGCAACGAGAAGACGATGGAAGAGCGTCTCTCGGGCGAATTGCTCGACGCCGTCCAGAGCCGCGGCTCTGCCGTCAAGAAGCGCGAAGACACCCACAAGATGGCCGATGCCAACAAGGCATTCAGCCACTACCGCTGGTAACCCGAGAGGCATCATCCGATGGCACGCGACTATACGCTCGAATACTACCGCAACTTCGGCATCATGGCCCATATCGATGCAGGCAAGACCACCTGCACCGAGCGGATCCTGTTCTATACCGGCAAGTCCCACAAGCTTGGCGAGGTGCATGACGGCGCCGCGACGATGGACTGGATGGAACAGGAGCAGGAGCGCGGCATCACGATCACCTCCGCAGCGACCACGACGTTCTGGGAAAAGACATATACCGGCACCGAGCCGGAGAGCGAAAAGCATCGCCTGAATATCATCGACACCCCCGGCCACGTCGATTTCACCATCGAGGTGGAACGCTCGCTCGCCGTGCTCGACGGTGCGATCTGCCTGCTCGACGGCAATGCCGGCGTCGAGCCGCAGACCGAGACGGTGTGGCGTCAGGCCGACCGCTACAAGGTGCCGCGGATCGTCTTTGTCAACAAGATGGACAAGATCGGCGCGGATTACCTCAACTGCGTCAAGATGATCAAGGACCGCACCGGTGCCGTCGCGGTGCCCGTCAACCTGCCCATCGGCTCCGAGGATCAGCTCGAAGGCATCATCGATCTCATCACGATGGAAGAGTGGACCTGGCGCGGCGAGGATCTCGGCGCAAGCTGGACCCGTCAGCCGGTGCGCGACGAGCTCAAGGATATGGCCGACGAATGGCGCGCCTTCATGATCGAGATCGCCGTCGAGCAGGACGACACCGTGATGGAGGCCTATCTCGAAGGCGAAGAGCCCGACATCGCCACCCTGCGCCGCCTCATCCGCAAGGGCACGTTGGCGCTCGATTTCGTGCCCGTGCTTGGCGGGTCGGCGTTCAAGAACAAAGGGGTGCAGCCGCTCCTGAACGCGGTGGTGGATTTCCTGCCCTCGCCGCTCGACGTGCCGGATTACATGGGTTTCTCGCCCGATGACGAGACCGAGACCCGCAACATCGTCCGCAAGGCCGATGATTCCGAGCCGTTCTCGGCGCTCGCGTTCAAGATCATGAACGACCCGTTCGTCGGCACGCTCACCTTCACGCGCATCTACTCGGGCAAGATGAAGAAGGGCGATGCGATCCTGAACGCGACCAAGGGCAAGAAAGAGCGCGTTGGCCGGATGATGATGATGCACTCCAACGACCGCTCCGAGATCGACGAGGCGTTTTCCGGCGACATCATCGCGCTCGCGGGTCTCAAGGAGACCACGACCGGGGATACGCTCTGCGATCCCGCCAAGCCGCTGGTGCTCGAGACCATGACCTTCCCCGACCCGGTGATCGAGATCGCGGTCGAGCCCAAGACCAAGGGCGACCAGGAGAAGATGTCCGCCGGTCTGGCGCGTCTCGCCGCCGAAGACCCGTCCTTCCGCGTCGAAACCGATCTTGAATCGGGTCAGACCATCATGAAGGGCATGGGCGAATTGCACCTCGACATCCTGGTGGACCGTCTCAAGCGCGAGTTCAAGGTCGAGGCCAATATCGGTGCGCCGCAGGTGGCTTATCGCGAGACCATCAGCCACGAGATCGAGCACACTTACACCCACAAGAAACAGTCGGGTGGGTCGGGTCAGTTCGCCGAGGTCAAGCTGGTCATCTCGCCGACAGAGCCGGGCGAGGGCTTCAGCTTCGAAAGCCGGATCGTCGGCGGTTCGGTGCCCAAGGAATACATCCCCGGCGTCGAAAAGGGCATCCGTTCGGTCATGGACAGCGGCCCGCTTGCCGGCTTCCCGGTGATCGATTTCAAGGTCGCGCTGATCGACGGCAAGTTCCACGATGTGGACTCCAGCGTCATGGCGTTTGAAATCGCCGGCCGCATGGGGATGCGCGAGGGTCTGCGCAAGGCGGGGGCCAAGCTGCTCGAGCCGATCATGAAGGTCGAGGTGGTCACGCCGGAGGACTATACCGGATCGGTCATCGGCGACCTCACGTCACGGCGTGGACAGGTCCAGGGGCAGGACACCCGCGGCAACGCCATCGCGATAAGTGCCAATGTGCCGCTCGCCAACATGTTCGGCTATATCAACACGCTACGCTCGATGTCTTCGGGCCGTGCCCAGTTCACGATGCAGTTCTCGCATTACGATCCGGTGCCGACGAACATCTCCGAAGAGATCCAGTCGAAATACGCATAACCGTCGGTGCGCCTTCAGGCGCACCGCACGACAAACGAAAAAAAAGGAGCCACACTCATGGCAAAGGCAAAATTCGACCGGTCCAAACCGCACTTGAACATCGGCACGATCGGGCATGTTGACCACGGCAAGACGACGCTGACGGCGGCGATCACGAAGTATTTCGGCGATTTCCAGGCCTATGACACGATCGACGGCGCGCCCGAGGAGAAGGCGCGCGGGATCACGATCTCGACGGCGCATGTGGAATACGAGACGGAAAACCGTCACTATGCCCACGTGGATTGCCCGGGCCACGCCGACTACGTCAAGAACATGATCACCGGGGCGGCGCAGATGGACGGCGCGATCCTGGTGGTGAACGCCGCCGACGGCCCGATGCCGCAGACGCGCGAGCATATCCTGCTGGGCCGCCAGGTGGGCATTCCCTACATGGTCGTCTACCTCAACAAGGTCGACCAGGTGGATGACGAGGAGCTTCTGGAGCTGGTCGAGATGGAGGTGCGCGAACTGCTGACCGCGTATGACTATCCCGGCGACGATATCCCGATCATCAAGGGTTCGGCGCTGGCGGCGATGGAAGGGCGTGACCCGGAAATGGGCGAGAACTCGATCCGCGAGCTGATGGCGGCGGTGGACGCGTATATCCCGACGCCGACGCGCGCGGTGGATCAGCCGTTCCTGATGCCGATCGAGGACGTGTTCTCGATTTCCGGTCGCGGCACGGTGGTCACGGGGCGCGTCGAGCGCGGTGTGATCAACGTCGGCGACGAGATCGAGATCGTCGGTATCCACGACACCCGCAAGACCACCTGCACCGGGGTCGAGATGTTCCGCAAGCTGCTCGATCGCGGCGAGGCGGGCGACAATATCGGCGCGCTGCTGCGCGGCATCGCGCGCGACGATGTCGAGCGCGGGCAGGTGCTGTGCAAGCCGAAATCGGTGACGCCGCACACCAGGTTCGAGGCCGAGGCCTATATCCTGACCAAGGAAGAGGGCGGGCGGCACACGCCGTTCTTCGCCAACTACCGGCCGCAGTTCTACTTCCGCACCACGGACGTGACCGGCACGGTGGAGCTTCCCGAGGGCACGGAAATGGTGATGCCCGGCGACAACCTGAAATTCGCGGTCGAGCTCATCGCCCCCATCGCGATGGAAGACGGCCTGCGCTTCGCCATCCGCGAAGGCGGCCGCACCGTCGGTGCCGGCGTCGTCAGCAAGATCATCGCGTAACCACCCCAAAGGGTTCGACGAGGGAGGCCGGATGGTCCGGCCTTCCTCCTATCAACTCCAAAGCCGCGAAAGGCTCAACCAATGACTGGCCAGAACATTCGCATCCGGCTCAAGGCGTTCGATTACCGCGTGCTGGATGCCAGCACGCAGGAAATCGTCAACACCGCCAGGCGAACCGGCGCGCAGGTGCGCGGACCGATCCCGTTGCCGAACAAGATCGAGAAATACACCGTTCTGCGTGGCCCCCACGTGGACAAGAAATCCCGCGACCAGTTCGAAATCCGCACCCACAAGCGGCTTCTCGACATCGTCGACCCCACCCCGCAGACCGTGGACGCGCTGATGAAGCTCGACCTCGCTGCCGGTGTGGACGTGCAGATTTCGGTTTGAGGAGGGCAAGGTGATGTTGCGCTCTGGTGTGATCGCGAAAAAGGTCGGGATGACCCGGCTGTTCATGGAAGACGGCAAGCAGGTTCCTGTGACCGTTCTTCAACTTGACAAGCTTCAGGTGGTGGCACAGCGCACCCCTGAGCAACACGGCTATTCGGCCGTGCAACTCGGTGCCGGGGCCGCCAAGGCCAAGCGCACGAGCCAGGCCATGCGCGGGCATTTCGCCGCCGCCAGGGTCGAGCCCAAGCGCCGGGTCGCGGAATTCCGCGTGGCCCCCGAGAACCTGATCGCCGTCGGTGAGGAAATCACCGCCGACCATTACTTCGAGGGGCAGTTCGTCGACGTGTCGGGCACCTCCATCGGCAAGGGCTTTGCCGGGGCGATGAAACGGCACAATTTCAGCGGTCTGCGGGCCACTCACGGTGTCTCGATCAGCCACCGCAGCCACGGCTCGACGGGCCAGTGCCAAGACCCCGGCCGCGTCTTCAAGGGCAAGAAGATGGCCGGTCACATGGGGGCCGCGAAGGTGACCACGCAGAACCTTCAGGTGGTGCGCACCGATGCCGAGCGGGGCCTCATCATGATCAAGGGTGCCGTTCCCGGGTCAAAGGGTGGCTGGGTGACGATCAAGGACGCGGTGAAAAAGCCGTTTCCCGAGAACGCCATTCTGCCCGCCGCGCTGAAATCGTCGGCTGAAGAGGCGGCACGCGCTGCCGAAGAAGCCGCCGCACAGGCCGCTGCCGAGGAAGAAGCCGAAGCCAAGCGCCTCGCCGAGGAGCAGGCCGCTGCGGAGGCGGAAGCGCTCAAAGAGGCCGAGGCCGAAATCGAGGCCGAGAAGAAGGACAGCGAGGAATGAAACTCGACGTGATCAAACTGGACGGCGGCACGGCCGGCTCGGTCGATCTGGGCGAAGACATCTTCGGCCTGGACCCGCGCGCGGACATCCTGCACCGCGTCGTCCGCTGGCAGCGCAACAAGGCGCAGGCCGGCACGCACAAGGTCAAGACCCGGTCGGAAACCAGCTATTCCACCAAGAAGATCTATCGCCAGAAGGGCACCGGCGGCGCACGCCACGGCGACCGCAACGCGCCGATCTTTCGCAAGGGCGGTATCTACAAGGGCCCGACCCCGCGCAGCCACGCGCACGAATTGCCCAAGAAGGTGCGCCAGCTTGGCCTCAAGCACGCGCTTTCGGCCAAGGCGCAGGCGGGTGAGCTCGTGGTGATCGAGGATGCGGCCAGCGATGGCAAGACCAAGACGCTCGCGCGTCAGGTCCGCGACCTGGGGTGGAAGCGCGCGCTGGTGATCGACGGAGCGCAAGTGAATGCCGATTTCGCCCGGGCGGCGCGCAACATCGACGGTGTCGATGTGCTGCCCAGCATCGGCGCGAATGTCTACGACATCCTCAAGCGTGATACGCTCGTGCTCACGAAGGCGGCTGTCGAAGCACTGGAGGCGCGACTCAAATGAGCAAAGCTGAAACAAGTGCCAAGCCCGGCCATTACGACGTGATCCGCAAGCCGGTCATCACCGAGAAGGCGACGATGGCCTCCGAGAGCGGCGCGGTCGTCTTCGAGGTCGCCATCGACGCCAACAAGCCGCAGATCAAGGAGGCCGTCGAGGCGCTCTTTGGCGTCAAGGTGAAGGCGGTGAACACCACCATCACCAAGGGCAAGGAAAAGCGGTTTCGCGGCGTCAAGGGCACCCGCAGGGATGTCAAGAAGGCCTATGTCACGCTCGAAGAGGGCAACGCCATTGACGTGACCACGGGTCTCTAATAAGAGGCTTCATCCGCGTTGCCCCGGCCCTGGCCGGGGCTGCGTCATTTGAGCGGCACTGTCTCATTCGAGGGACATCGCGCCGCCGGGCGGGTTTCTCCGCCACTCACCGGGGACCTTCGGGGCCCTATACCGGAGCCGGGGTGAACCCCGGCCACCATCAGGCGGGCCCGGCCCGTCATTTGCAAACGGAAGACAGAAAGCATGGCACTCAAGTCGTACAAGCCGACGACGCCGGGCCAGCGCGGGCTGGTGCTGATCGACCGTTCGGAGCTGTTCAAGGGCCGTCCGGTCAAGTCCCTCACCGAGGGTCTGACCAAATCGGGCGGCCGCAACAACACCGGGCGGATTACCTCGCGGCGGCGCGGGGGTGGGGTGAAACGCCTCTACCGGATCGTTGATTTCAGGCGCAACAAGGTGGATGTCGCGGCCACTGTCGAGCGGATCGAATACGATCCGAACCGGACCGCGTTCATCGCTTTGATCAAGTATGAAGATGGCGAACAGGCCTATATCCTGGCCCCCCAGCGCCTTGCCGTCGGTGACAAGGTCGTGGCCGCAGCCAAGGCCGATATCAAGCCCGGCAACGCGATGCCGTTCTCGGGGATGCCCATCGGCACGATCGTTCACAACATCGAATTGAAGCCCGGCAAGGGCGGGCAGATCGCGCGTGCGGCCGGCACCTATGCGCAATTCGTCGGTCGCGATGGCGGCTATGCGCAGATCCGTCTCTCCTCGGGCGAGCTTCGCCTGGTGCGTCAGGAATGCATGGCCACCGTCGGTGCCGTCAGCAACCCCGACAACAGCAACCAGAATTTCGGCAAGGCGGGCCGGATGCGCCACAAGGGCATTCGCCCGTCGGTGCGCGGCGTGGTGATGAACCCGATCGATCACCCCCACGGTGGCGGCGAGGGCCGCACCAGCGGTGGCCGTCACCCGGTCACGCCCTGGGGCAAGCCCACCAAGGGCGCCCGCACCCGCAACAAGAACAAGGCGTCGCAAAAGCTTATCCTGCGCTCGCGTCATGCCAAGAAGAAGGGCCGTTAACACATGAGCCGCTCTGTATGGAAAGGCCCCTTCGTCGATGCCTACGTCCTGAAAAAGGCCGAGGCATCCCGCGAATCGGGGCGCAACGAAGTCATCAAGATCTGGTCGCGCCGCTCGACCATCCTGCCGCAATTCGTCGGCCTGACGTTCGGCGTCTACAATGGCCGCAAGCATGTGCCGGTGAACGTCTCCGAGGACATGATCGGCCAGAAATTCGGGGAATACTCCCCGACCCGCACCTATTACGGGCACGCGGCGGACAAGAAAGCGAAGAGGAAATAAGCCATGGGCAAGGATAAGAATCCCCGCCGCGTGGCGGATAACGAGGCGATGGCCAAGCTGCGGATGCTGCGCACCAGCCCGCAGAAGCTCAACCTCGTGGCGGCAATGATCCGCGGCAAGAAGGTGGAGAGGGCGTTGACCGATCTCACGTTCTCCAACAAGCGGATCGCGCAGGACGTGAAGAAATGCCTGCAATCGGCGATTGCCAATGCCGAGAACAACCACGGGCTTGACGTCGACGAGCTGATCGTCGCGGAGGCCTGGGTCGGCAAGAACCTCGTGCTCAAGCGTGGACGCCCGCGCGCCCGTGGTCGCTTTGGCGCGCTGCGCAAGCCGTTTTCGGAACTGACGATCAAGGTGCGTGAAATCGAGGAGCAAGCCTGATGGGTAACAAAGTCAATCCGATCGGTATGCGCCTGCAGGTGAACCGCACCTGGGACAGCCGCTGGTATGCCGACACCAAGGATTATGGCAATCTCCTGCTCGAGGATCTGAGGATCCGCGACTTCATCAAGAAGGAGTGCAAGCAGGCGGGCGTGAGCCGCGTCATCATCGAGCGCCCGCACAAGAAGTGCCGCGTCACGATCCACACCGCGCGCCCCGGCGTCATCATCGGCAAGAAGGGCGCGGATATCGAGACGCTGCGCCGCAAGATCGCCGCAATGACCGCGAGCGAGCTTCACCTCAACATCGTCGAGGTGCGCAAGCCCGAGCTCGATGCCGCGCTTGTCGGCGAGAGCATCGCGCAGCAGCTCGAGCGGCGGGTGTCGTTCCGTCGCGCCATGAAGCGCGCGGTGCAGAACGCCATGCGCATGGGCGCGCTCGGTATCCGGGTGAACGTCGCGGGCCGCCTCGGCGGGGCCGAGATCGCGCGGACCGAGTATTATCACGAGGGCAGCGTGCCCCTGCACACCCTGCGTGCCGATATCGATTATGCCAATATCGAGGCGCAGACGGCGTATGGGATCATCGGGATCAAGGTCTGGATCTTCAAGGGTGAGATCATGGAGCACGATCCCGGTGCGCGTGATCGCAAGGCCCAGGAATTGCAGGACGGCCCGGCCCCCCGTGGTGCCGGCGGCCGGCGCTGAGGAGGACTGACAAATGCTACAACCAAAGCGCACGAAATTCCGCAAGCAGTTCAAGGGCCGCATCAAGGGCGAGGCCAAGGGCGGCTCGGACCTCAACTTTGGCGCCTTTGGCCTCAAGGCCACCGAGCCGGAGCGCGTGACCGCGCGGCAGATCGAGGCCGCGCGCCGCGCCATGACGCGCCACATGAAACGTCAGGGCCGCGTCTGGATCCGCATCTTCCCGGATGTGCCGGTGACGGCCAAGCCGATCGAGGTCCGCATGGGCAAGGGCAAGGGCTCGGTTGATCGCTGGGTCTGCAAGGTCAAGCCCGGTCGCGTGATGTTCGAGATCGACGGCGTCAGCGAAGGCATCGCCTTCGAGGCGCTGCGCCTTGCGGCCATGAAGCTGCCGATCAAGACCCGCGTGGTGGTCCGCGAGGACTGGTAAGCGGAGTGCCGCGGTCAACCCCGGCCTGCCGAACGCCCCCCCCCGCGCGAGTGATCGCGCGGGGGTTTTCGTTTCGGAAGGCAGGGGTGCCCCTCATTAGCCATGCGCTCGCCGCAGGTTCAGCCGTCAAGGATGCCGTCCACCGCACGGGCATAGCTTTCATAGCTCAGAACCGCCCGGTTCCCGGCCACCCCGTGATAATAGCTGCGCCCCGAGGGGGTGGGCAGCCCGGCCCAGACCTTGGCGAGGTTGAGCAGGAACGCTTCGCGCGTGATCTCGCCGCGGCGCATCGCCTCCAGCCCGGCGTCGGTGAGCAGCAGGTCGGCCAGCCGGTCCTGCACCGCCGGGCTGAACCGCGTGCCGGGGTCAAGCCCCGCCCGCGCCACCAGCCGCCGCAGGGTGGCGGGGATGATCTGGTAGCGCCCGATGGCGTGGTGCTGCCCCGGCGTGGCGTCGATCCAGTCGAGGATGTCGCGCAGGCTCATCCGGGTCGGGCGATGCGGCGGGGGCTGGTGCGCCCCGTCCTGCACCGCGTCATAGCCCGCATGCCCCGCCTCGGCCCGTGCGATCAGGTCGCGCAGCCGCGCGCGCACCGGGCGCCCCGCCCCGCCCCGGTCGAGAAGGCCATGATCCGGCAGGGCGGCAAAAAGACCGCCCTCCTGCCTGTCGGCAAAGAGGCTGCCGCGCGGCGCGGGTGAGCCGCTGCGCAGATCGACAAGCGGCGCGCCGGCAGCCCGGAGCATCGGCGGGCGGTCGGTGAAGCGACCGTCAAGCCCCGGCTCGGCGAGGCCGACCGCCGTCGAGGCGCTGAGCAGCCAAACCATGCCCACAAGCCGAATCAGGATATGCCACGCGGTTTCGCACATGCCCACAGCCTGCCGCGAAACCGTTGAGAAACCCTTGCGCCCCGCGCGAAGTGCGATAAGACGCGGGGCATGGCCGATATACGATCACTCTTCGTGACCCGCCTTTACCATGCGCGCCTTGGCGAACATGGCCCCGCCATCGACCCGGCAGAGATGGAGGCGTCGTGCTATTCCATCGCCGAGGATGACGAGGCGGGCCAGGCGTGGTGCGAGACCGAAGGGTATCCCGGCTATACCTCCTATGCCTCGCTCAGCGATCTGCCCTGGCGGTTCCCGATCTTCGCGGACCTTGTCCGTGTGCTCGACGCGCATGTGGCGGATTTCGCCCGCGATCTCGAATTCGATCTTGGCGGGCGCGAGCTGAAGCTCGAGGATATCTGGATCAACATCCTGCCCGAGGGCGGCACCCATTCGAGCCATATCCACCCGCATTCGGTGATTTCCGGCACCACCTACGTGGCCATGCCCGGCGGGGCCTCGGCGCTCAAGCTCGAAGACCCGCGCTCGGCGCGGATGATGGCCGCCCCCCCGCGCCTCAAGGACGCGCGGCAGGAGATGCGCGGCTTCGTCTATGTGCGCCCGCAGGTGGGCGATGTGCTCATGTGGGAATCGTGGCTGCGCCACGAGGTGCCCATGAACATGAGCGAAGAGGATCGCATCAGCGTGAGTTTCAACTACGCCTGGGGCGATTGAGGGCAGGGGACTGCGATGGATTTGCGCGCGCTCTTCATGGGGCTGGCCTTTGCGGTGATGTGGTCCTCGGCCTTCACATCGGCGCGGATCATCGTCGCCGCCGCGCCGCCGCTGACGGCGCTCAGCCTCCGGTTTCTGATCTCGGGGCTTCTGGGCGTGCTGATCGCGCGGGTGCTGGGGCAGAGCTGGCGGCTGACGCCCGTGCAATGGCGCGCGACGATCGTCTTCGGGGTTTGCCAGAACGCGCTCTATCTGGGCCTCAATTTCGTGGCGATGCAGACCATCGAGGCGGGGCTCGCGGCGATCATCGCCTCGACCATGCCGCTTCTGGTGGGGCTGGCGGGCTGGATGATCTTTGGCGAACGGATCGGGCTTTTGGGGCAGATTGGCCTGGTCGCCGGGCTGATCGGCGTGACCATCATCATGGGCGCGCGGCTTCAGGGGGGCGTCGATCTCTATGGCGTGGCCCTGTGCGTCATCGGCGTCATCGCGCTCACATTTGCCACGCTGGCGGTGCGGGGGGCGACCTCGGGGGGCAATTTCCTGATGATCGTGGGCTTGCAGATGCTGGTGGGCAGCGTGGTTCTGGGCGGCGCGGCGGCGGCGCTCGAGACGGTGGTGATCGACTGGTCCTGGACGCTGGTGGCGGCGTTCGGCTATACCACATTGGTGCCGGGGCTGGCGGCGACGCTTGCGTGGTTCTGGCTGGTGAACAGGATCGGCGCCACCAAGGCAGCCACCTTCCATTTCCTCAACCCGTTTCTCGGCGTGGCCATTGCTGCGCTCATCCTCAGCGAGACGCTGAGCGCGCAGGACCTGATCGGCGTGGCGGTGATCATGGGCGGCATTCTTGCGGTGCAATTATCCCGGCAGAAGCGCGTGGTGTAATGGCGGGTTTGAGTATTTTTACCAAGAAGAAGCAGGGCTGTTTCAGCCGATCCTCCCACGCGGCCCATCCCCCACCTGTCCGCGATGCAGCAGCAGGTGATCGAGGAGCACGCAGGCCATCATCGCCTCGCCCACCGGCACCGCGCGGATGCCGACGCAGGGGTCGTGGCGCCCCTTGGTGACCACCTCGGTCGGCTGGCCATCCACGGTGATCGAGCGGCGCGGGGTCAGGATCGAGGAGGTCGGCTTGACGGCAAAGCGCACCACCACGTCCTGACCTGTCGAGATGCCGCCAAGGATGCCGCCCGCGTGGTTCGAGGCGAATTCGGGGCCGTCCTCGCCCATGAATATCTCGTCGGCGTTCTGCGAGCCGCGCAGCCGCGCGGCGGCCATGCCCTCGCCGATCTCGACCCCCTTGACCGCGTTGATCGACATCATCGCGGCGGCGAGCTCGGTGTCGAGCTTGGCATAGACCGGCGCGCCGAGGCCGGCGGGGACGCCGCGTGCCGCCACCTCGATCACGGCACCGACCGAATCGTGGGTCTTGCGCAGGTCTTGCAGATAGGCCTCCCATGCGGGCGCGGCCCCGGCATCGGGCAGCCAGAAATCGTTGCCGTCGATGGCGTCGCGGTCAAAGCGGGTGCGGTCGAGGTCCATTTCGCCCATCGCCACCATGTAGCCCTTGATTTCGAGCCCGGGCGCGAGGGAATCGAGCACGGCGCGTGCCACGCCCCCCGCAGCCACCCGCGCCGCCGTTTCGCGCGCCGAGCTTCGCCCGCCGCCGCGCGGATCGCGCAGCCCGTATTTGAGGTGGTAGGTGATATCGGCATGGCCCGGTCGGAAGGTGCGCGCGATGTCGCCGTAATCGCGCGAGCGCTGGTCGGTGTTCTCGATCATGAGCTGGATGGGCGTGCCCGTGGTCTGCCCCTCGTAGACGCCCGACAGGATGCGCACCGCGTCCGCCTCCTGCCGCTGGGTCATGTTGCGGTTCTGGCCGGGGCGGCGCTTGTCGAGCCAGTGCTGGAGCATCGCCTCATCGAGTGCCACGCCCGGCGGGCAGCCATCCACCGTGGCCCCAAGGGCGGGTCCGTGGCTCTCGCCCCATGTGGTAAAGCGAAAGAGGTGACCGAAGGTGTTGAGGCTCATGGGCGCGGCTCCTTTCCGGGTGATCTAGCCGCGCGCGGCAAGTCCCTCAAGCCGATTTGGCAAGCTTTTGTCGCAAACAGGCGATATGGGGCGGGGAATCGCGCTAGGCTGCCCCACGGGACGGTTGCGAGATGGTTCAAAAACGACATCGCGCCGGGCCGAGAAAATCACTGGCGCAGGGGCCAAACCCTGTTAACACTGAGACCAGAGCTGCCGGAAAACGACACTGGTCGATCCGGCCAAAAATCAACACGGAGGAAAGACATGACCCACTCACATCAACAGGACAAGGTGCGCCCCGTCGTGCGCAAACTGGCCGGAGAGACCCGCGCCGGCCGCATGGAACGCCGCGAGTTCATCGCGCTGGCCTCGACCTTCGGCGCGTCCTCGGCGGCGGCCTACGGCCTTCTCGGGATGGCTGCGCCCACGCCCGCGCAGGCGCAGGAAGGGAAAAAGGGCGGCGTGCTGCGCGCGGCAAGCCGCGTGCTCGAAATCGCCGATCCGCGCAAGTTCGCCTGGACCGAGCCGGGCAATATCAGCCGTCAGTTCTGCGAGCCGATGGTGCGCTGGGCCTCGGATTACAGCTTTCAGCCGATGCTGCTCGAGGGCTGGGAGGTCAGCGACGACGCGCAAACCTACACGCTCAAGGTGCGCCGCAATGCCGTGTGGAACAACGGCGATGAATTCAACGCCGATGACATCATCCACAACCTCAACCGCTGGTGCGACAAGGCGGTCGAAGGCAATTCGATGGCCGCGCGCATGGCGACGCTCATCGATGAGGACACGGGCAAGGCCATCGAAGGAGCCATCGAGAGGGTGGACGACTTCACCGTGCGCCTCAACCTGCCCAAGCCCGATATCACGCTGATCGCGGGCATGTCGGACTATCCCGCGCTCTGCGTGCATCGCAGCCACGGCGACGACAGCGATCTTGCCAAGGACCCCATCGGCACCGGCCCGTTCGAGCTTGTCTCGATCAAGATCGGCACCGAGGCCGAGGTCAAGCGCCGCGAAGACGGCAAGTGGTGGGGCGGCGAGCCCTATCTCGACGGCATCCGCTTCATCGACTACGGCACCGACAACGCCTCGATCGTCGCGGCCTTCGACGGGGGCGAGATCGACATCAACGACGAATCCACCGCCGACATGATCGAAGCCTACGATGCGCTGGGCCTCATCAAGCAATCGAATCCCACCGCGAACACGATCGTTGCGCGGATGCGGATGGACACGCCGCCGTATGACAGCAAGGAGTTGCGCAACGCCGTGCAGCTCGCCTGCGACAACGAGGTGCTGCTGGCCATCGCGATCAACAACGAGGGCATTCCGGCGGAGAACCACCACGTCGCCCCGTTCCACCCGGAATATGCCGAACTGCCCAAGATCGCGCCCGACCCGAAGAAGGCCATCGAGATGGCCAGCGCGGCGGGCCACGGCGAGACCGAGCTCGACATCATCTCGATCGACGGCGACTGGCGCACCACCACCACCGACGCCATCGGCGCGCAACTGCGGCAGGCCGGGTTCAACGTCAAACGCACGGTGATGCCGGGCAACACGTTCTGGAACGACTGGACGAAATACCCGTTCTCGACCACCAACTGGGGTCCGCGCCCGCTTGGTGTGCAGGTGCTGGCGCTGGCCTATCGCACGGGCGAGGCGTGGAACGAGAGCGGCCATTCCGACCCGGAATTCGACGCCACGCTCGAAGAGTCGCTCGGCGTGTTCGATGCCGATGAGCGGCGCGCCTACTCGGCAAAGCTCCAGAAAATCCTGCAGGACAACGGCGTCATCATCCAGCCCTTCTGGCGCAACCAGGCGCTGCACCATACCGACAAGGTGCAGAACGTGCAGGCGCACCAGTTCCGCGAGATGCACTTCGAAAAGGTCTGGCTCGACGCCTGATCCGGCTTGCGGTCAAGCAGACGGGTCGCCCGGATCGGGCGGCCCGTTCGCGTTTCAAGCCTTGGTCGGTCAGTCTGCAATTGGCCTGCGCTGGTGCAAAACCCGAGGTTTCAGCCGGGATGACGCGGCCTGTTCACCGGGCGCGCGCGCTCTCGATCACGTTGGTCCTGCGACTGGAGGCACCCGGAACAACCGTTTTGCCGCGCCACTGGTTTCTTCTTGGCGAAAATACTCGAATCCTGCCCGGCGACCCACCCGACCCTTCAGCCCTCGTGCCGCAGGGTGCGCATCAGAGCGTGCCGCGTTCATTCGCATTCACGCAACCCGCTCCAAGTTATTGATCCCGCATGTTCGTGGATCTCAAAGCCGGTGCCCACTTTTGAGCGACATGCTCTGATTGCGCACCGATGCGCCGTCACTCCGCCGGAATCGCCTCCGGCTCCACCCCCAGCGGATGCGCGATCTTGTCGAGCATCTCCTTGGGGCAAAGCTGCACGAAACGTGGCAATTCGCGGTCCCAGTATTGGAGCAATTCCTGCCCCCGCCGCGATCCGGTCTCGGCCACATGCCGCTCGATCAGCCCCTTCAGCTCGGCCTGCCAATGCGGCTCGGTCACCGGGCAGGCGACCAGCGTCTCACCGTTGACAAGCCCGGACGTGCGGCCCTCGGGATCATGGATATAGGCCATGCCCCCGGTCATGCCCGCGCCGAAATTGGCCCCGATCTGCCCGAGGATCACCGCCACCCCGCCGGTCATGTATTCGCACCCGTTGGAGCCGCAGCCCTCGACCACCACTTGCGCGCCGGAATTGCGCACGGCAAACCGCTCGCCCGCGCGCCCGGCGGCGAAAAGATACCCGGCGGTCGCCCCATACAGAACCGTATTGCCGATGATCGTGTTTTCATGCGCCACCAGCGGGCTCGCCATCGGCGGGCGCACCACGATGATGCCGCCCGACAGGCCCTTGCCGACGTAATCGTTGGCATCGCCCGCGATCTCGATCTTGAGGCCCGGTGCCGCGAATGCGCCGAGGCTTTGGCCCGCACTGCCCTTGAGCTTGACGGTCAGGTGATCGGGTTGCAGGCTGTTGTTCATCCCGAACCGCCGCACGATATGCGACGACACCCGCGTGCCCACCGTCCGGTGCGTGTTCTGCACCGTGTAGTGAAGCTGCATCTTCTCGCCATCCTCCAGGAACCGCGCCGCGTCGCGCACGATTTCGGCGTCCAGCGTGTCGGGCACCTCGTTGCGCGGGCGGGTGCGGTCATAGCGGATATGCTGCGCCCCATCCACGGTGATCAGCATCGGGTTGAGGTCGAGATCATCCAGATGCGCCGAGCCACGGCTCACCTGCGTCAGCAGGTCGGCGCGCCCGATCACCTCGTCGAGGGACCGCGCGCCAATGCCCGCCAGCACCTCGCGCACCTCCTGCGCGTAGAAGGTGATGAGGTTCACCACCTTGTCCGCCGTGCCGGTGAACTTCTCCCGCAGCGCCTCGTCCTGCGTGCAGACGCCCACCGGGCAGGTGTTGCTCTGGCACTGCCGCACCATGATGCAGCCCATCGAAATGAGCGCGGCGGTGCCGATGCCGTATTCCTCGGCCCCCATCATCGCCGCCATCACGATGTCGCGCCCGGTGCGCAAGCCGCCGTCGGTGCGCAGCGTGATCCGCCCCCGCAGCTTGTTCATCGACAAAACCTGATGCGCCTCGGTCAGGCCCATCTCCCAGGGCAGCCCGGCATATTTGATCGAGGTGGCAGGCGACGCCCCGGTGCCGCCATTATGCCCCGAGATCAGGATAACATCCGCCTTCGCCTTGGCCACGCCGGCGGCAATCGTGCCCACCCCCGATTGCGCCACCAGCTTCACCGTCACCTTCACGGTGGGGTTGATCTGCTTGAGATCGTAGATGAGCTGCGCGAGGTCCTCGATACTGTAGATATCGTGGTGCGGCGGCGGCGAGATCAGCGTCACCCCCTTGGTCGAATGCCGCAGCCGCGCGATAAGTTCCGTCACCTTCATCCCCGGCAATTGCCCGCCCTCGCCGGGCTTGGCACCCTGCGCGATCTTGATCTCCAGCTCCTCGCAATGGTTGAGGTATTCCGCCGTCACGCCAAAGCGCCCGCTCGCCACCTGCTTGATCTTGGCGCTCGGGTTGTCGCCATTGGCATCGGGCGTGAAATGCGCCGGGTCCTCGCCGCCCTCGCCCGAATCAGAGCGCGCGCCGATCCGGTTCATCGCGATGTTGAGCGTTTTGTGCGCCTCCGGGCTCAGCGCCCCGAGGCTCATCCCCGGCGTGACGAACCGCTTGCGGATCGCGGTCACGCTCTCGACCTCCTCGATGGGCACCGCTTCGCCCTTGGGCTTGATCGCCATAAGGTCGCGCAGATGGATCGGCGGGGCCGACTGCATCGTCGCGGAATACCGCTTCCACATCTCGAAGCTGCCCTTGTCGCAGGCCATCTGCATCATGTGCATGACCTGCGCGCCCCAGGCATGGGTCTCGCCCGAGTGGCGCGCCTTGTAAAAGCCGCCGATGGGCAGGATATCCTGACCGCCCGCATAGGCACGGCCATGCACCTCCTCGAGCTTGCCTTGAATCCCCGATACGCCGATACCGCTGATCCGGCTCACCAGCCCGGGGAAATACTCCGCGCACATGGCACGCGACAGGCCCACCGCCTCGAAATTCAGCCCCCCGCGATAAGAGGAAATCACCGAAATCCCCATCTTCGACATGATCTTGAGAATCCCCAGATCGATCGCCGCGCGATAGCGCGCCACCGCCTCGGTAAGGCTGCCATCGACAAGGCCCCGGTTGATGCGGTCGGCGATGGTGTCCTCGGCGAGATACGGGTTCACCGTGGTCGCCCCCGCCCCGATCAGCACCGCGAAATAATGCGGGTCGATGCACTCTGCCGAGCGCACGTTGAGGCTGCAAAACGTCCGCAGCCCCTTGGCCGTGAGGTGGGAATGCACCGCCGAGGTGGCGAGGATCATCGGCATCCCGATCCGCGCCTCGCCGAGGCCATGATCGCTCAGCACGATATGCGCAATCCCCGAACGCACGGCATCCTCTGCCTCGGCGCGGATACGCTCCAGCCCCTCTTTGAGCGCCCCCGCACCGGGCGCGAAGGTGCAGTCGATCTCGGCCACATCCGCGTCAAAGGCGCGGATCATCTCGCGCCATTGCGCATTGGCCACGAACGGGCTTTCCAGCACGATGATCTCGGTCTGCGCGCTCGATTCATCCAGCACGTTCTTGAGGTTGCCGAACCGCGTCTTGAGGCTCATCACCCGGAATTCGCGCAGGGAATCAATCGCCGGGTTGGTCACCTGGCTGAAATTCTGCCGGAAATAATGGCTCAACGGCCGGTATTGCCGCGAGAGAACAGCGGCGGGCGTGTCATCGCCCATCGAGGCGATGGCCTCCTTGCCGTCCTCTGCCATCGGCGCGAGGATCGATTCGATCTCCTCGATGCTGTATCCGGCGGCGATCTGACGGCGGCGCAGGTCCGCCCCCTCGAAAAGCGGCGCCTCGGTCACGCGCGACAGCACCGCGTCAAGCTCGTTGATCTTGCCCACCCAGTCGCCGAAGGGCTGCGAATGGGCCAGTCGGTTCTTCATCTCGGCATCGTGGTAGAGCCGCCCCTCTTCCATGTCCACGGCGATCATCTGTCCGGGGCCAAGCGCACCCTTCTCCTTCACCGTGGCCTCGTCGATGGGCACCATCCCCGCCTCGGACCCTGCAATCAGCAGGCCGTCGCCCGTCACCACATAGCGCATCGGCCGCAGCCCGTTGCGGTCCAGCCCGGCACAGACCCAGCGGCCATCGGTCATCGCAAGCGCCGCAGGCCCGTCCCACGGCTCCATCACCGAGTTGCAATAGGAATACATGTCGCGCCACGCGGCGGGCAGGTCCTCGGCCTGCTTCGACCAGGATTCCGGCACCAGCATGGTTTTCGCCATCGGCGCGCTGCGCCCGGCGCGCACCAGCACCTCCAACACCGCGTCAAGCGCCGCGCTGTCGGATGAGCCCTGCGCCACGATGGGCTTGATATCCTCGGCCATCTCGCCGAACGCCGACGACGCCATGCGGATCTCGTGGCTCTTCATCCAGTTGAGGTTGCCCTTGAGCGTGTTGATCTCGCCGTTATGCGCCAGCATCCGGAACGGCTGTGCCAGCCACCATTGCGGGAAGGTGTTGGTGGAATACCGCTGATGATAGATCGCGAACGCGCTCTTGAACCGCGCATCCATCAGGTCGGGATAGAACACCGCCACCTGCTCGGCCAGCATCATGCCCTTGTAGATGATGCTGCGGCACGACAGGCTCGCGATATAAAGCGTGCCGATCCCCGCCGCCTGTGCCGCCTTCTCGATCCGGCGGCGAATGACGTAGAGTTCGCGCTCGAACGCCTCTTCGTCGAGGCCCTTGGCATCGGAAATCAGGATTTGCTCGATCTCGGGGCGGGTCGCGTTCGCCTTCTCGCCCAGACAGGTGATGTCCACCGGCACATGCCGCCAGCCATAGATCGTGTGGCCCATGCGCAGCACCTCGGTCTCCACGATGGTGCGGCACCGCTCCTGCGCGCCGAAATCCGTGCGCGGCAGAAACACTTGCCCCACCGCCACAAGGCGGCTCTCGTCCGGCTCGTGCCCGGTGCGCCGGATTTGGTCGTAAAAGAACGGCACCGGGATCTGCACATGGATACCCGCGCCGTCGCCGGTCATGCCATCGGCATCCACGGCCCCCCGGTGCCAGATCGCCTTCAGCGCGTCGATCCCCGCCTGCACCACCTTGCGCGACGGCTTGCCGTCGATGCTGACGACAAGGCCCACCCCGCAAGAGGAATGTTCCTCTTCACGGGCATACATTCCATTGGCCGCGAGCCAGTCGCGCTTGGCCGCCTCATTGGCCGCCCAGTCAACATCATATGTCGTCATCGGTCTTTACCCTTCCTTAACCCGGTAGGTCAGCGGTATTGTCCTTGTTGGCGCGGCGTCGCCCCGATTCCCGCTCTCTTATCGCACCGTCACGCCGCCCGACCCGAAACGGTCGGTTCGCGGCCCGAACCGTGCGGTTCATTCCGCCGCGATGGCCTGTGCCTGCCTGAGATCATCCAGGATTGCCGCCGCCGCATCGCGCCCGTCGCGGATCGCCCAGACCACGAGGGAGGCCCCCCGCACGATATCGCCCACCGCGTAAACGCCCGGCATCGCGGTGCGCCCGGTGGTGAACTCGGCCTTGATCGTGCCCCATCGCGTGACCTCCAATTCCTTTTGTTCCCAGAGGGTTGGCAGGTCTTCCGGCTCGAATCCCAGCGCCTTGATGACCAGATCGGCAGGCGCATCCTCGACCGCGCCCTCGATCGGCTCGGGGCTTTGACGGCCCGTCGCATCCGGCGCACCAAGGCGCATCTTCTGCACTCTGACAGCGTTCACCGGCTCGCCCGCAAACCCCACAGGCGCGCTAAGCCATTCAAAAACAACGCCTTCTTCCTCGGCATTGGCCACTTCGCGTTGGCTTCCGGGCATGTTCTCGCGGTCGCGCCGGTAGAGGCAGGTGACGGCTTCGGCTCCCTGCCGAATGGCCGTGCGCACACAATCCATTGCGGTGTCGCCACCGCCAACCACAACCACTCGTTTTCCCGCCGCGTTTAACTCGCCGCTGTCAAACTCCGGCACCGCATCGCCAAACCCCACCCGGTTGCTCGCCGTCAGATAGTCGATGGCCCGCACGATGCCGCGCGCATCCGCTCCCGGCCCGTCCAGATCACGGCTCTTGTAAACCCCGGTTGCGATCATTACCGCGTTGTGTTTGTTGCGAATTTTCTCGAACGGGATGTCCGCTCCTACGTCGCAATTCAGCACGAATTCGACGCCGCCTTCCTCAAGCTGCGCGATCCGCCGCATGACCACGTCCTTTTCCAGCTTGAAGCCGGGGATGCCATAGGTCATCAGCCCGCCGGTCCGGTCCGACCGCTCATAGACCGTCACCTGCACACCCGCCCGCCGGAGCACGTCGGCAGCGGCCAGCCCGCCGGGGCCGGAGCCGATTATCCCAACGGATTCAACACGTTCCACCTTGGGCGTGATCGGCTCGACCCAGCCTTCCTCCCACGCGGTGTCGGTGATGTATTTCTCCACCGCGCCGATGGTGACGGTGCCGTGGCCCGCCTGCTCGATCACGCAATTGCCCTCGCAGAGCCGGTCCTGCGGGCAGATACGTCCGCAAATCTCCGGAAAGGTATTGGTCAACTGGCTGATTTCATACGCTTCTTTCACCCGCCCCTCGGCGGTGAGGCGCAGCCAGTCGGGGATGTTGTTGTGCAGCGGGCAATGCGTCTGGCAATAGGGCACGCCACACTGGCTACACCGCCCCGCCTGCTCTTCGGCCTTCGCCTCGGCGAACTCGGCATAGATCTCGTGGAAGTCCTGCCGCCGCGCCTCTGCCTCCCGCTTCTCGGGCATGTCCCGCCCCACGGTCACGAATTTCAGCATGGGTTGCTTTGCCACGTTCTATCTCCCGGAATTCTGAGATCGCTGTTCTATACCATATGCCTCAACATGAAAAGTCACTCTTACTGACCTTGTTTGAGAAATATTACCTCATCGAACGGATGCGAAAAGAATTGTCAATACTTTTGGGTCCGATGCGGATTTAGTATTCGACTTGTCATTGAAACTCAGATGCTTATACGGGCCGCAGGTTGGTCCGGGATTGTTTTGATGACGCTCTTTTCGCTCTTTTTGCTAGCGATCATCCAGGGCATCACCGAATTCCTGCCTGTCTCTTCCTCGGCGCACCTGGCGCTCCTGCATCAGGTGAACGGCACCGGAGGGGAGGATGTCGCCCTCGACGTCGCGGTTCACCTGGGTTCGATTCTCGCCGTGATCGTCTATTTCCACGCCGAGTCCGCCGCTGCGGGCCGTGGCCTGACAGACCTTCTGCACGGCAAAAAGCACACGCCCGACGCACTGCTCACCCGCAACCTTCTCCTCGCCACCATCCCGCTCATCCTCTTCGGGGGGCTGATCGTTGTCATGGGATGGCAGGACGCCATGCGCAACATCCGCGTGATCGGCTGGACGATGATCATCTTCGGTATCCTGCTGTGGTGGATCGACCGCGCAGCACCCCAATCCCTGCGCACCCCCGACTGGAGCCTGCGCCGCGCCATTATCATGGGGCTGTGGCAGGCGCTGGCGCTCATCCCTGGCGTGTCGCGCTCGGGCATCACCATTACCGGTGCCCGCGCCATCGGGCTGGAGCGGCGCGACGCGACGCGGCTGTCGATGCTCATGTCGATCCCCGCGACGCTGGCCACCGGGGCCGTGCTGGCCATCGACCTCGCACAGTCCGATGCCGGGCTCGATCTACTCGGTCGTGCGATGTTTGCCGCGCTCTTCGCCTTCGCCGCGGCGTGGTGCGCGCTCTGCGTGATGATGCGGTTTCTCGACCGGGTGAGCTTTACCCCATACGTGATCTATCGGATTGCGCTTGGCGTGATCCTGCTCGCGCTGGCCTATGGCTGAAACGTCTTACGTCTTACGTCTTGAGATTGCGGGCGGATTCATGGATCGTCTCGTATTGGCCCGCGGGCCGGAACCGCCACAGGTAATCGGGCAAAACCGCCTCCGCCGCGACCGGGTCTATCCCGAAATCGGCGAAGGTCCGCGCGCCCACGCCCACCACATTATCGACCCGCAGACTGCGCACCTGGTCACGGGTGATCTGCGGCGGCACAAGGCCGAGAGTCACCGTCTGGACAAGCTCCATCCCCCACGCCATCACCGACGCGATCCCGAACGGAATACCGACGATCAACCGACGCCTGCGAATGATGCCAAGCATCATCTGCATCAACTCGCGGAACGTCGCCACCTCCGGGCCGCCAAGCTCGTAAATGCCCGGCTCCGCCTCGCCCATGACCGACTTTGCCGCCGCGTGGGCCACATCGTCCACGTAAACCGGCTGAAACCGCGTCTCGCCGCCCACGACCGGCAGAATCGGCGACAGCCGCGCCATGCCCGCGAACCGGTTGAAGAACTGATCCTCGGCCCCGAAGATCACCGACGGACGCAGGATCACCGCCTGCGGGAAATGCGCCAGTATCCCGGCTTCGCCCGCCGCCTTGGTGCGGGCATAGACGCTCGGCGAGTCGGCGCTGGCACCAATGGCCGAGAGATGGACAAGCTGCGCCACGCCTTCCTCTGCGGCGGTCCGGGCGATCCTCGTGGCCCCTTCGTCCTGCACCGCGTGAAAATTGTTGCGCCCGCCCCGGTCGAACGTGCCGACACAGTTGACCACCGCATCCGCGCCCAGCATCACCGCGCGCACGCTCGCATCGTCGCGGATGTTGCAGAAAACCGGCTCCACCTGCCCGGGCACGCCGTAGGGCTTGACGTGCATCGCCTCGTTGGGACGGCGCACCGCCACCCGCACGCGCCACCCCGCCGACGCCATGCGCCGTGCGATGTAGCGACCGACAAAACCTGATCCGCCATAGATGGTGACAAGCTTGGACATCGTGGCCTCCGGGCTGCGCATGATCCCTCTTAACTAACGCCGCAGCGCCGCCCCGACAAGACGATAACGCGCCCGCGTCAAATCGCTCTGAATCGGCGTTGACACCTGAACGAGCTAAGTTTAAACGCCGATTTCACGACACCAGCCCAGGTGGCGGAATTGGTAGACGCGCTGGCTTCAGGTGCCAGTGGCCGCAAGGCCGTGGAGGTTCGAGTCCTCTCCTGGGCACCATTTTCCCCGAAATCGCAATTGTCTGGAACGTGGTCCCGGGCTTTTGGCCAGCATGGCCGCTCGGGGTCTATCCTCTGCCGATAAACGGCATCTTCGTCGCCATCAGTGTCATGAATTGAACATTGGCCTCGGGCGGCAATTCGGCCATCGACAGGACCGCGCGGCCTACATGGGCCACGTCCATGACGGGCGGGGGGCTGTCGGGATTGGCCGCAATGATGCCTTCGAGCAGGTCGGTGCGGGCGTTGCCGATGTCGATCTGGCCGCAGGCGATGTCGAAAGCGCGGCCATCGAGGCTGAGCGTCTTGGTGAGGCCGGTAATGGCGTGTTTTGTGGTGGTGTAGGCAACCGATCCTTCGCGTGGCGCGTGCGCCGAGATCGAGCCGTTGTTGATGATCCGCCCGCCTTGCGGCGATTGCCGTCGCATCTGCCCGAACGCTGCCTGCGCACACAGGAACATGCCGTGCAGGTTCACCTCGACCACCTTCCGCCATTCTTCATAGCCCAACTCGTCGATCATCGCCGCGCGACCAAAGCTGCCGGCGTTGTTGAAGAGCACGTCGAGGCGGCCCGCCCGCGCGGTGAACGCATCGAACGAGCGCGCCACATCCTCTGGCGAGGTCACGTCACCGGGCAGGACCACCGCGCCGGGGTTCCCATCGGCCACCGCCTCGAGCGCGCCCTCGCGCCGCGCCATCAGCCCCACTTGCCAACCCGCATCGAGAAAGGCACGCGCACAGGCGGCACCGATGCCGGCGCTCGCGCCGGTGATAAGAACGGTCTTCATGTGTCGGTCTCCTCTTCGAGTTCGAGCGGCGCGGGTTTCGATTGCAGATCGTCCACCCGCAGCGGCGCGTCGGGTTTCGACAGCCGGTTGCGCACCACCCAGTGCAGCCGCTCCTCGGCGCGGGTGATCGCCACATAGGCCAGCCGTTTCCACAGCGGCTGCCCGGCCTCTGATCTTCCCATGCGGGCGGCGGCGTAGATGTCGGGGGCAAAGACCTGCACATCGCGCCATTGCGAGCCTTGCGCCTTGTGGATGGTGACCGCCGCCCCGTGCAGGAACACCGCGCCCATGTTGGCGGCATAGGGGATGAACGGCTCTTCCTCGTCCGGCTTCTCGATCTTGACGATCGAGGCCGCCGAGAGGCGCGGATCCTCTGCCCCGATGACGTGCAGCCGAGAGAATCCCGCGCGCTTGCCGGGGCCGAGATAGACCACCTGCGCGCCCTTGATGAGGCCGCGCGCCTCAAGGTCCAGCCGCTTCTTGCGGTGCTTGAGCGGCAGCTCGATCCCGTCGCAGATGAGCGGCTCTCCTTCGAGCAGCGCGGTTTCGGGCGCACCGTGAACGGCACGGAACGCGTTGATGAGCCGGATGCGCGTGGCGTTGCGCCAGACAAGAACGGGCGAGCGCGCCATCAGGTCCACCTCGACCCGCTCGGCCCATCTCACACGCTCGTCGCGTTTGGCGGCGTCCTCGATCATGCGCTCGAAATGATGGAATTCCAGGGCGGGATCGGCCAGAGCATGGGCCAGATCGAGGATCGGGTTGTCGGCATCCTGCCGGTGGATGCGGCTGAGCGTCAGCCGCGCGGGCGCGGGCAGGGTCTCGAACACCATGCCGCCGGTGGATTTGACGGGCGGCAGTTGCGCCGGATCGCCGAACAGCAGAAGCGTCGGGAAAATCTCCTGCAAATCCTCGAATTGCTGCGCGTCGAGCATACTCGCCTCGTCGACGAGGCCGATATCGAGCGGCTCTTCGCGGCGGGTCCAGCCGGTGATGAAATCCGAGCCGCGCAAGCCCGCGGCGGCCAGCGCGCCGGGGATCGACTTGTGCCCCTGGTAAAACGCCAGCGCCCGGTCGAGCGCCAGATCGGTCAGCCCCTCGATCACCGGCTTCTCGCCCTGCCCGGCCAGCCATTCGGCGATCTTTTCATATTCGGGGTGATAAACCGGGGTGTAGAGGATGCGGTGGATGGTGGTGGCGGGCACGCCGCGCATCCGCAGCACGCTCGCCGCCTTGTTGGTGGGGGCGAGGATCGCCAGCGTGCGCCGGTCGCGGCGCTTGCGGCCCTCCCAATCGCCCGAAACGACATCGACGCCCGCCTCCTCCAGCGCGCGATAGAGCGCGGCCAGTAGCAGCGTCTTGCCCGACCCGGCCTTGCCGACCACCGCGAGAACCGCCTGTTTGCCCTCGCGCGGCGGGCTGAGCGTGCCATCGTCAAGGTCCACCCCCACGCTGCGCAACGCCTCCGCGATGCGGTCATGGGCTTCGGCCTGATCGGGAGAATAGGTGAGCGCGATCTCGGTCATGGCGCGAGCCTATCCCTGGGATGGGCGAGGTGCCAGCGAAAGCCGCGCGATGCGGCTTGACCATCACGGGCGCTTCCCTGAAGGAGAACCACAAGATAAGGTCGGCGATAATCCGCCGCTGGGGAAGGAACGGGCATGGCGCATATCATCGTGGTCGGCAACGAAAAGGGCGGGGCTGGCAAATCCACCGTCTCGATGCACGTGGCGACGGCTCTGGCGCGCATGGGCCACCGCACGGGTGCCCTCGACCTCGACCTGCGGCAGCGGACCTTCGGGCGCTACGCAGACAATCGCGCGCGCTTCATCGAGCACGAGGGGCTCGACCTGCCAAGCGCCAGGCTGCTCGAATTGCCGGAGGTGGCCGAGGCCGATCTCAAGCCCGGCGAAAACGTCTATGACCGCCGCCTCGCTGCGGCGATGGCCGCCGCCGAGCCCGTGAGCGATTTCATCGTGATCGATTGCCCCGGCTCGCATACAAGGCTGAGCCAGGTGGCGCACAGCCTTGCCGATACGCTGATCACACCGCTCAACGACAGCTTCATCGACTTCGACCTCTTGGCACGGACGGATAGCGACGGGCAGACGATTCTCGGGCCGTCGGTCTATTCGGAAATGGTGTGGAACGCGCGCCAGTTGCGTGCACAGGCCGGGCTGCGTGCGATCGACTGGGTGGTCTTGCGCAACCGCGTGGGCGCGCAGGCGATGGTTAACAAGGAAAAGATGGGCCGCGCGCTCGATGCGCTGGCGCGCCGGATCGGGTTTCGCGTGGCACCGGGCTTCAACGAGCGGGTGATCTTTCGCGAGTTGTTCCCGCGCGGTCTCACCCTGCTCGACCTGCGCGATATCGGCGTGAAGGGGCTCAACATCTCCAACATCGCCGCGCGGCAGGAATTGCGCGATCTCGTCAAGGCGCTGAACCTGCCGGGGGTGACGGTCAATTTCTAGCCGACCATCCGCGCTTGTTGGGCAAACGGGCTCAGGCCCAGCCACTCCTGCATTCTGGCGGCGATTTCGCGGGGACCTGTGAGATCGAGCCTGCCGCCGGTCACCGCCTTTTCGACCGTGTCCAGACCCATCCAGATCGCGGTCATGATGCGCAGGCTGGACTCGGAATACAGATCGACCTCGTGGCCCGGATCGTTATAGCAGGCCTCGACACCGGATTGCGGATCGACCAGCAACCAGTAGTTCCGCCGCGCGGCGGGCAGATCGCTGAACACGAACTGGAGACAAATCCGGCGGTCCGGCAGGGGATCGATATTCAGGAAACGATGCATATCCCATATCAGCAATTCGGGATCGAGATTGTTGAGGGAGATTTTGCTTTCCACCCATCGCTGGCCCCACGCCCCGATCCCCATGACAAGAGGGCGAAGCTCTTCGCCGGCTTGTGTCAGACGGTACTCCTTGACGCCGTGATCGCCTTTGACACATTGGATGACCCCGGCCGCCTCCAGTTCTCCCAACCGCTTTGACAGCAGCGTCGGCGACATCCGAGGCAGTCCACGCCGAAGGTCGTTGAACCGCGTGCTGCCGCACAGGAATTCCCGGATCAAAAGGGGCGTCCAGCGCGCGCACAGGACCTCAGAGGCCATCGAGATCGGACAGAACTGACCGTAGCTACCGCGCATGGAATGCCTCGCTTTCCTTGGAGATGCTGATCGTTCGGGTCTAAACGGCATGTCAGACCCGATCCAATACAGTTTCAGGACTATCGTGGCAGGGCAAGAGCCGCTAGCACTTTGACACCAATTGTCGGCGACAGGGCCGATCTAAAGGAGACACTGCCATGAAGATCGCTGTTGTTCAGGAGCCACCTGTTTATCTGAACCTCGCCGCCAGCATGGAGCGCGCCGTCGATCTGGTCGCCCAAGCCGCCCGCGAGGGGGCGCGGCTGCTGGTCTTTCCCGAAGCGTGGTTTCCCGGGTATCCGACGTTTTGCTGGCGCCTCTCGCCGGGGGCCGACATGGGCAAGACGGATGAATTGTTCGCTCTGTTGCAAGCCAATTCCGTCGACCTGAGCCGCAATGGCATGGGTCTGTTGCAGGCGGCGGCGGCAGAGCACGACATGGTCATCGTCGCCGGTTATCACGAACTCGACGGCGCGGTGTCGGGCTCGACCCTCTATAATTCCTGCGTCATCATCGACGCCGACGGCACCATCGCCAACAACCACCGCAAGCTGATGCCGACCAACCCCGAACGCATGATCTGGGGCTTCGGCGACGGGGCGGGCCTCAACGTGGTCGAGACGGCGGTGGGCCGGATCGGGGCGCTCATCTGCTGGGAAAACTACATGCCGCTGGCGCGCGCCGCGCTCTATGCCCAGAACATCGACATCTATGTCGCGCCGACCTGGGACAGCGGCGACACCTGGTTGGCCACGATGCAGCATATCGCCCGCGAAGGCGGCTGTTGGGTGATCGGATGCGCGACGGCGCTGGAGGCGTCGGACATTCCCACGGACATCCCGCATTACGACATTCTGTTTCCCAGCAAGGATGAATGGGTGAACCCCGGCGATGCCGTTGTCTACAAGCCCTTCGGCGGGATCGCAGCCGGGCCGATGCACCGCGAAAAGGGGCTGCTCATGACCGAGATCGACGTCTCCGCCGCCCGGGCGTCGCGCCGGAAGTTTGACGCAAGCGGCCACTATTCCCGCCCGGATGTGTTTTCGCTCACCGTCGACAGAAGTCCGAAGCGCCCGGTTTCGTTCGTCTGAGCGGCGGTGTTTGCGCGCAACGTCCGTTCTTTCGCTCGTACGAAATCCGCTGACCTGCCTGCCCGGGACAGGCTCGTGGCGTCTGATCCGCCCCGCTCAGACCGGCGGGCCGGTGCGGGGATGGGGGCGAATGCGCATCCGCCGTGACATCCGCAATGCCCATAGGTTCGAGACCAGCAGCACCGCGATCACCACCGCCCCGCCGATGAGCGCCCAAACCCCCGGATCCTCGCCGATCACCGCCCAGACGAGGAGCGGTGCAAGAACGGATTCGAGCAGGATAAGCAGCGCCACCTCGGCAGACGGAATATAGCGCGGCCCAAGGGTCATGAGCGAGGTGGCTACGCTGATGAACAGCCCGTGGGCAATCAAGAGCGGCCAGCTTGATTGCCACGTCGCAAGCGGCGCGGCCAGCGGCCAGATCACGAGCGACGCGCCCAGCATCGCCACAGGGATTGTCGGGATAAGAGAGACCGCGCGCAAGCGCCGCGCCGTGGTCATCGCGCCCGCGAACGTGGCCGAAACGCCGAGCGCCACCAGATCGCCGCTCCAATGCGCGCCTTGCGTCTCGTGCGAGCCGCGCAGGATGAGCGCGAGCCCGGCGAACACGCCGATCATCGTCAGGATCATCCGCACGCTGACCGCCTCGCCGAGAAACACCCGGCTCAGGATCGCGGCAAAGACCGGCATGGAGGCCAGGATAAAGACCACGTTGGCCACGCTGGTCCAGCTCACCGCCAGCACAAAGCCCGGGGCCGCCGCCCCCAGAAGCCCCGTGTAGAGCCAGCCTTTCGCACCGGTCGCCACCACCTCGCGAAACCCGCCAAGGCCGCGCGTGGCCAACACGCCCAGCAAGATCACGCTGCCCGCCGTGATCCCGCGCCAGAACGCGATGGAGGCCGGGTCACCCTCGATCAGCCGCACGAAGAGCGAGTCGGGCACGATGAAGAGCACGCCCGTCGCGGTGATGAGAAGGCCCTTGAGATGGTTGCTCACAGCGCACCGTCCGCTCTCTGGTGGACCTCAAGTACCGGTACATCGTCGTCGGGCACCTTTAGGCCCAGCGCATCACGGTAGAACCCCGCCATCTCCTTGACCCGGTCGGTCGCGAGGTTGATGTGGTGCAGCGTGAGTTTCATGCGCTCCCTCCCTGTCGTGGCGCGAGCCAAGCACGCGCCCGCACGATTGTCCATGCACCCTCTCGCCAACGGGTGCGGGCGGGGTCTATGCTTGGCCCGAACCGCAGAGAGGAGACCGCCATGCCCGCCCCCGAAAACCGCCTCAAGGCCGCGCTGGCGCGTGGTGAAACGCTCGTCGGATGCTGGGCGGGCTTTGCCGCGCCTTACCCGACCGAGGTGCTCGCCGGGGCGGGATTCGACTGGCTGGTGATCGACGGCGAGCACGCGCCCAACGATCTGGGCAGCGTCTCGGCGCAGCTTGGCGTGCTGCGCGGTGCCGCAACACAGGCGGTGGTGCGCCTGCCAATGGGCGAGGTCTGGGCGATCAAGCAGGTGCTCGATGCGGGCGCGCAGACGCTGCTCATCCCGATGGTCGAGAGCGCCGCGCAGGCCGAGGGCCTCGTGCGCGCCATGCGCTACCCGCCTGAGGGGGTGCGCGGCTCGGGCGCGGCGCTGGCGCGCGCCTCGCGGTTTTCCGGCATCCCTGATTATATCGCCACCGCCAATGCGCAGATGTGCCTGCTGGTGCAGGTCGAGACGCGCGCCGGGCTGGCCGCGCTCGACGATATCCTTGGCGTCGAGGGGGTGGACGGGGTGTTCATCGGCCCGTCGGATCTCGCCGCCGACATGGGATACCTGGGCGACAGCACAGTGCCCGAGGTGCAGGAGGCGATCCGCGACGCGCTGACCCGCATCGCGTCGGCAGGGCGCGCGCCGGGCATCCTCGCGCTCGACCATGAGACGGCGGCGCGCTACCGCGACTGGGGCGCGCGTTTCCTCGCCGTGGGCATCGACGTGGTGATGCTGGCAGAGGCGGCGCGGGCGCTCGCGGCGCGCTGGCGCGATGGCTGAGTGGCTGCTTGCCGACATGGGCGCGAGCCACACACGGCTGGCGCTGGCCACGGCAGAGGGCGTGCGAAGAGGCACGGCGCGGCGGCTGGACAATGCGGCGTTCGCCGGGCCTGAGGCGCTGATGGCGGCCTATCTGGGCGATACCCGCGTCATGGCAATCTGCGCCGGGGTGGCGGGGCCTGTGCGCAGGCAAGCGGCGCAGCTCACCAATCGCGACTGGCGCATCGACGCGGGCGCGCTGACGCGCCTTACGGGTGCGGGCCGCGTCCACCTGATGAACGATCTTCAGGCGCAGGCGATGGCGCTCGACGATCTCGACCCTGCCTGCCTCACCCCCATCCTGCCCGGCACGCCGGACCCTGACGGCGCGCGCATGGTGCTGGGCCTCGGCACCGGCTGCAATATCGCGGTGGCGCACCGGGTGGCCGGGGGCCTCTTCGTGCCGCCCGCCGAGGCGGGGCATTCCGGCCTGCCACATCTGGACGAGACGGCCAATGACCTCATCGCGGCCCTCGGGCGCGAGATCGCGCACAAACCCTGCGAGGCGCTTCTGTCGGGGCCGGGGCTTGAACGCCTGCACAGGCTGCGCACCGGCGAGACGCGCGAGGCGCCCGCGATCGTCGCCGGGGCCGAGACGGGCGAGACGGCGGCGCGCGAGACGATGGCGCTCTTCTCACGGATGCTGGGGGCGGTCGCGGGCAATCTTGCGCTCAGCCATATGTCCACCGGCGGCGTCTATCTTATCGGCGGCACCGCGCGGGCAGTGGCCCCCTGTCTGTCGGAGATGGGATTTGCCGCAAGCTTCACCGCGCGCGGCCCCTATGCGCCGATCCTGCGCGACATGCCGGTGACGCTCATCACCGATGACAACGCGGCGCTGCTGGGCTGCTGGCGGGCGCTGACGCAGGCATGAGTGCCGCGAGACACCAATGACCGTTCGTCGTCAGGATGCAATCACCCGGATGCCGAACGGAGATCGTGGACAACCGGCGCGCTGTCGCAGACCTCGCGCGCGATCTCCACGACGTGGCGGTGATGGGTGAGATAGATCGCCTGCCCGCGCTGCCCGATCCGTTCCATGACGCGGCAGGCGGCCGCGGTGCGGTGCTCGTCGAAGGTCTCAAATATGTCGTCGCAAAAGAACGGCAGGCAGGTGCCCTGCGCCACGAGCTGCTCATGCGCGGCGGCGCGCAGCGCGAGGTAGAGCTGAAACCGCGTGCCCTTGGACATCTCCGCCACGCGCTTGGCCGCGCCGTCGGCATCGACGGCGAGCAGGATCTCGCCGCTGCCCTCGGGCTGCGTGACAAGGCGGGTATAGGCCCCCCGCGTGAGCGCGGCAAAGGCGGCCTCGGTCGCGGCCATCATGGCGCTGCGATGGCTATCGCGGTAGCGACGGATCGCCTCTTCGGCAAGGCGGTGGCCGAGCGACAGCTCGAGATGGTCGCGCGCCGCTGCCTCGATCTCGAGTTCAAGCGTCGCCTTGCGCTGTGCGAGCGCGGCGATATCGTCTTCTCCGGTGACCTGCGCCAGCGCCTGCGCGGCGGTCACGCGGGCCTCGGTCGCTGTCGTGAGGTCGCGCTCTGCGGTGGCCAGATCGGCCTTGACCGTCCCGGCCTCGGCTTCGATCGCCGCCGCAGTGATCCCGGCGAGTCGCGCGCGGGCGGTGGCCATGTCGGGCGCGGCAAGCTCTGTCAGCACCGCACGCTCGCGCCGGGCCATGTCGTCGCGCTCACTGATGACCTGCTGCGCCTGCGCCGTGGCGCGGCGCAACGCGTCGAGCGTGTCCACCGGCGTGCCGGGCGGAAAGATACGGCCCCGCGCCTCGACCTGCGCCGCGATCTCGTCGAGGCAGGAGCGGGCCTGTTGCAGGGCGTCTTGCGCGGTCGCGATCTGTTTGGTCAGCGTCTCCGCCCGCGCCTCGGCGGTGCGCGCGGCGTCGCAGTGCTCGCGCAGGCGGGCGAAGGTCGCGGCGGGGGTGTCCGCCTCCGGAATTCCCCGCTTTTCGGCCAGTTCGGCCACGGCGACGGCGAATTGCGCCTGATCGGCCTCCATCCGCGCGATCCGCTGCGCGGCGTCTGCGCGCTTTTCAGCAGCCTCTCGCAGGGCGCGCAGCGGATCGAGGGTGGCGCGCAGCGTCTCGGGCGCGACCCGGTCGCCCAACAGGTCTGAAACCAGCGACCGCCACGCCGTCCCGGCCTCTTTCGCCGCCTGACAGGCCGCGTCGTGGCGGGCCCTGCGGCGGGCGAGATCATCCTCCAGCGCGGCGAGCGCGTCACGAGCGCGGGTGGTGGCGGCAAGGGCCGTGCGTTCGGCCCCGGCCAGCGTGCGGGCGGCGGCGAGCGCGCTGTCGAAATCCGGATCGGCGAGGTCGAGATGGGGCACAATATCGGCCATCAGCCGGGCGGCGCGCTCAAGATCACGCCGATGGCGTTCGCAAAGATCGTCGCGCGCCAGCGCCGCATCACGGGCAGCGGCGTGTTGAACCACCCAGTCGCGCCATTCAACAGGCGAAAGCGCGGGCAGGCCGAGGGTGGCGGCGGCCTTGGCGATCTCGTCCTCCAGCGCGGTGCGCTCGGCGCGCAAGGTGCCAAGACGGGCCTCGGCCTCCTTGGCGCGGGCCTCGGCCTCGGCCTGCTCTTGTTCGACGCGGCGCAACTCGCCGAGGTCGCGCGCTTGCGCAAGGCGGGTCTGCATCGCGGTGTCGAGCGCCAGCATCGCGGCCTCGAAGGCCTGCGCGCTCTCGTTGTCCAGCACCGCAAGATGCGCCGTCCAGAGCCGCGCGCGCTCGGCCATGAGCGCCTCGGCCTCGGCATCGGAGACAAGCGACGCTCCGGAGGTGATCCGCGCGGCCCGCGCGCGCAATCCGGCGATTTCGGCGCGACGCTCGGCTTGCGCCTCCTCGGCTTGCGCGATGCGGCGCAGATGCTCGGCATGAGCCTCGGCCCGCGCCCCGGCCTCGGTCACGCTCATCGGGCAGGCGGGCACCGCGTCAAAGCGGATGTCACCCCGCGACAGGGCCTCCCGCGCGGCGCGCCCTGCATCGTCGGCGGCGTCGATGGCCTGCCGTGCGCGGGCGACGGCGGGGGCGAGCCGGTCGGCGTCGTGCCGGGCAAGCAGCCCCGCGATATCGCCGGTGCCGGGGGGGGTGGCGGTCTTTTCATACTCCGCCCGCGCCTGTTCGTGCCGCTTGGTCAGGTCGGCCAGTTCCCGCGCCTCGGCTTCCTCGGCGGCCTCGCGGTCGCGCAGCACCTCGCGGGAGGTGTCCAGCCGGGCGATATCGGCGGGCGACAGAACCAGATCGCCGGGATCAATGCCCTCGGCCACCCCCAGATCGCGCGCTGCGCGCGCCATCGCCGCGTCGGCCTCTGCCACCAGATCGCGCCGCCGTGCAAGGTCGAGAGCGGCGGTCGCGTCGCGGCTGCGCAGGTCGTCCAGCGCATCGAGCCTCTCGGCCAGCGCGGGCAGGTCCGGCACGAGGTCGAGCGCGTCGCGCTCGGCGGTCAGCGTAGCGATCTCGTCGGTCAGTCGCGCGATATCGCTGTGCGCGCGGCTTTCCTCGGCGACAAGGGCAACAAGGCTCTCGGGATCGAAATCGAGCCGGTCGGGATAGGCCGTCGAGCGGCGCGATACGCGCGGCCAGCGCGTCGATCTCGGCGATCTGCGGCAGCGCGCGGCGTTCGGCGTCCAACGTGGCGGCGCGGGCTTGCAGGCGGTCGCGGGCGGCGCGGGCCCCGGCCTCGGCGTCCCGCGCCGCGGCCAGCGCCTTTTTCAGTTTGCGCCACGCGCTGGCGCTGACATCTCCCTCGCGGATGGCCTTTTCCACGTCCGTCAACGCGCGCTTCAGCCCGGCCACGCGCGTCTTGCTTGCACTCTTGCGCCAGATCGCGGTCGCCTCGTCGCGCACCGCATCGAGGGCGGTGCTCAGGTCCGCCACCCCGGCAGCGGCGGAAAACAGCAACCGCCCGATATCGCCGCGCGCCTGCGCGATTTCCTCGCCGCCGCGTTCGATGGTGTCGTCGTCGAGGCACAGGAGGTTGCGGTAATCCTCCTCGCCGAGGCCCCCAAGATGCGCCGCGAGCGCGGCCTCGGGCAGGGCGGTGCCGGTCTCATCCACCAGCGCGCCACTGCGCAGCGGCAGACGGGTGAAATGGCGCGGCGCGCCCTCGATCTCGACCACGGCAGAGACCCGCAGGTTCTTGCGCTGATGCTTGAAATCATAGCTTTCGCGATGCGGAAATCCGTAGAAGAGGCGCAGCGCGCCCTCCATCGCCGTGGTCTTGCCGGCCTCGTTGGGGCCGTGGATGATGTGGAAATCGGCACCGTCGCCCGCAGTGCCGAAATCGAAATCGCGGCCCGTGAAATGGCCGAACCGGTCAAGGCAGAGGCGACGCAGACGCATCAGCCCTCCGCCCCCCTGAGCCGCGCGAGCACCCGCTGTGCGCCGCTCTCCAGGAGGGCGCGGGCAAGGTGATCGGCGGCGTCCTCGTCGGGCAGCAGGCGCGCGCGCACGCCGGGCGGCAGGTCGGCGATCACCGCGTCGATTCTGCTGTGCGCATCGGCGACAAGGCCGGGCTCTTCGGCAATTTCAGCCATCAGCGTGGCCAATTCCCCGGCGGCCCCCGTTGCCGCAGTCTCCGTGCTGTCGAGATCGAAGCACAGCGTATCGAGCCACAGGCCCCCGGTCTCGCGCGCGATCAGTGCGGCCTGCTCGATCCAGACATCGCGGTCGCGCAGGATGTGCCAGCGGCGCGGCGCGGTGCCGGTGAGCGTCAGCCGCACCACGCCCACCCGCGCGGTCAGCGCCGCCGCCGTGTCGCGAAGGTGGTCGCGCAGCGCTGCGCGCAGGGCATCGTCGCTCTCGACCCCCGAGACATCGAGCGCTGAGGCGGTGAACTCCACCACCGATGTGGGCACCTCCGCGACCGCGATCCTGCCGTCTTCGATACTCAGCAGGCTCGCCGATTTCGGCCCCGTCTCGCCCATGTCGCGGCCTTGCGGGGTGCCGGGCATCACCACCCACGGATCGGTGGCGTGGACCTGCCGCTTGTGGATATGGCCGAGCGCCCAGTAATCGAAGCCTGCGCGCCGCAGATCGCCGGGGCTGCACGGCGCATAGGTGTCGTGCCCCGCTGCCCCGCCGAGCGACGTGTGCAACATGGCGATGTTGACCGCCCCTGCCACCGGCGCCTCAAAGCGGGGCAACAGGCTCTCGGGGGCGTGGCGTTCGGCAAAGCTCACGCCGTGAATCCAGACATCGTCGGCAAGCTGCACCTTGCCGCCGCGCGCGTCAAAGACATGCACCCCCTCGGGCAGGTCGAGCGCGCCGGTCACCGGGTTCTCGGCGTCGTGGTTGCCCTTGATGTAAAACGTGCGAATGCCCGCCGCGCCGAGCCGCTCGAACTGCCCGGTCAGGAACGCGGCGGTGCGCGCGCTGCGCGCCTGACCGTCGAACAGGTCGCCCGAAATCAGGAGCGCCGCTACCCGTTCCGTGATCGCCACGTCCACGATCCGCCCGAAGGCCGTGCGCGTGGCTGCGGCGACACTCTCGCGCAGTTCTGCATCGCGCAGCGCCAGGGAGACAAGCGGCGCGTCGAGATGGATATCGGCGGTATGCAGGATACGGATCACGGTGCGCCCTTTTGGCCCGAGAATGTCAGCCGCCGGGGCAAAGCTCAAGCTGCGTTCATGGCCGGTTGAGGTGATTGGATAAGTCGTCGGTGACCGCCGGATGATCACAAAATCGTGAGTGGATATTTCAAAGGCGCAACGCTTAGCGGCATTCGCGTTTGCTTCAAGCAGTCATCGTGTCGCGTAAGCGAAAATCCCCGTTGAACCAGTCGGAGAAACCCACCGTAACCCTCGCATCGATACTTCAAAAGAAGTGTCGCAAACAAAACAGATTATGGAGATATCAACATGCTTCGCAGAACATGCCTCGCCCTCACCGCCGCCACTCTGATGACCGGACCCGCTTTTGCCGATGGGCACGGCAAGGACATCGTGGACATCGCGGCAGGCAATGACGCCTTCTCGACCCTCGTCGCCGCCGTCACCGCCGCCGACCTCGTCGAGACGCTCAAGGGCGAAGGCCCCTTCACCGTCTTTGCGCCCACCAACGAGGCCTTTGCCGCGCTGCCCGAGGGCACGGTCGAGGACCTTCTGAAGCCCGAGAACAAGGATCAGCTTATCGCCGTGCTCACCTATCACGTGGTGCCGGGCAAGGTGATGTCCTCGGACCTGACTGACGGCATGATGGCCGCGACCGTGCAGGGCAATGAGGTCACCATCGGCACCGAGGGTGGTGTCACGGTCGACGGGGCCAATGTTGTGCAGGCCGATATCGAGGCCAGCAACGGCGTCATCCACGTCATCGACGGCGTGATCATGCCGAAATAAACGAATCGAGGGGCGGCTTTCGGGCCGCCCCGTTGATCACACGCCGCTGTCGATGAGTGCCTTAGCAAGAATTGGCACAGTGCGATCATTGAGACCGGCGATATTGATCCGGCTGTCACCGATCATGTAGATGCCATGCTCCTCGCGCAGCCGCTCGACCTGCTCGGGCGTGGCCCCCAGACGCGAGAACATGCCGCGGTGTTGCGCGATAAAGCCGAACCGGTCCGAGCCCGACAGCCGCTGCAACTCGCTCGCCAGCTTCTCGCGCAACCGCAGCATCCCCTTGCGCACGTCCTCCAATTCCGCCTGCCAGTCGGCGCGCAGGGTCTCGTCGGTGAGCACCATGCTCACCAGCCGCGCTCCATGATCCGGCGGAAAGGAATAGTTCTGCCGGTTGAGATAGGCGAGGTTGGCCTGCGTCAGCGTGCGCTTCGATGCGTCCTGCGCCACCGCCATGAGAATACCGGTGCGCTCGCGGTAGATGCCGAAATTCTTGGAACAACTCGCCGCGATCAGCACCTCGGGGCAATTCGCGGCCACGTAGCGCACCGCCGCGGCATCCTCATTTAGCCCGTCGCCAAAGCCCTGATAGGCGATGTCGATCATCGGCAGCGCGCCCGCCGCGTTGAGCCGTTCGACCACCGCGCGCCATTCGGGCATGGTCAGGTTGGCCCCCGTCGGGTTGTGGCAGCAGCCGTGCAGCAGCACCACGTCGCCCGCGCGCAAGCCCTCCAGATCGGCCATCATGCCGTCGAAATCCACCGCGCAGGTGGTGCTGTCGAAATAGCGGTAATTGACCACCTCCATCCCGAGATAGGCGAGGATACTCAGGTGGTTGGGCCATGTCGGATCGGACACGAAGACGCGCGCACCGGGGTTGGCCATTCGGATCAGGTCGAACGCCTGCCGCACCGCGCCGGTGCCGCCGGGGGTGGCGAGCGTGGCCACATGCTCGCGCGACACCGCATCGCCCAGAACCAGATCGGCCATCGCCCCGGTAAAGGCCGGATCACCCGCGAGCGCTGTGTAGGCCTTGGTCGTCTCCTCCTCCCAGAGCCGCTTTTCGGCGGCCTTGACCGCACGCATCACCGGGGTCACGCCTTCCGCATTCTTGTAGACGCCGACGCCGAGGTCGATCTTGGTCTCGCGCGGGTCCTCGCGATAGGCCTGTCCCAGCGCGATGATCTTGTCGGCCGGTTTTTCCTTGAGGTGTTCGAACATTCAACTGTCTCCCGTGGCGACGGGCAGCGTCGGATACGCGCCCCATTCCGCCCATGATCCGTCATAAAGCGCGTGGTCGGGCTTGCCGATCCGTTCCAGCGCCAGGTTGATGATCGCCGCCGTCAGCCCTGAGCCGCAGGTGGTGATCGCGGGTTTGCCGAGGTCCACGCCCGCCGCGTCGAACACGGCACGCAATTCTTCGGGTGATTTCATGGTCTTGTCGGATTTGAGCAGCATTGAGACCGGAACGCTTTTCGATCCCGGGATATGCCCGCCCCGCAGACCGGGGCGCGGCTCGGGCTCCTCGCCGCGAAACCTGCCTGCGGGGCGCGCGTCGAGAATCTCGTGATCGCCGAGCTTGGTGGCGGCCGAGACCTGCGTGACGTCGCGCACCATGTGATTCTGCCGCCGCACCGTCATGTGACGGTCGCGGATCACCGGGGGCAGGTCCTCGATCTCGCGCCCCTCGGCCTGCCATTTCGGAAAGCCGCCGTCGAGCACGGCCACATCGGCGTGCCCCATCAGGCGGAAAAGCCACCAGACCCGCGCCGCTGAAAACAGGCCGTGGGTGTCGTAGACTACCACCTGATGCCCATCGCCCACGCCCATGCTGCGCAGGCGCGACATGAATTTTTCGACCGGGGGCACCATGTGCGGCAGGTCCGAGCGCCCGTCGCTGATATCGTCGATATCAAAAAACCGCGCGCCGGGGATATGCGCGGCCTTGTATTCGGCGCGGGCGTCGCGCCCGGTGCCGGGCAGAAAGGCGGTGGCGTCGAGCACCCGCAAATCCGGGTCATTCAGATGCGCTGCCAGCCAGTCGGTCGAAACAAGGGTCTTGGGATCGTCGGACATCTGCGCCCCCGTGCTGTGAACCGTTATCTGACTACAATCCGGGAGGGCAAAGGGCAAGGTTGGTGACGATCTCTCAGCCGTGTTCCTTGAGCAAGCGTTGCTTCTGCCGGTTCCAGTCGCGCCTGGCGGCGGTTTCGCGCTTGTCGTGGGTCTTCTTGCCCTTGGCGATGCCGATCTTGATCTTGGCGATGCCGCGATGGTTGAAGTAGAGCACCAAAGGCACAAGCGTCATGCCCTTGCGCTGCGTCTCGTTCCAGAGCCGCGCCAATTCCTTTCGTGAAACCAACAGCTTGCGGCGGCGGCGCTCTTCGTGGCCGAAGGTCTTGGCCTGCTCGTAGGGCGCGATATAGCCGTTCACCAGCCACAACTCGCCGTTGTCCACGGTGGCGTAACTCTCGGCGATATTGGCGCTTTTCTGCCGCAACGACTTGACCTCGGAGCCCTCGAGCATGATGCCGCATTCGAGATCGTCCTCGATGGCATAGTCGAACCGCGCGCGCCGGTTCTCGGCGACGACCTTGTAGTTGGGATTGTCCTTGGGTTTGGCCATTCCGGTGTCCTATCCGTGCTGCGACAGGCTGTCCAGCGGATCGGGCGCGACATTGCCGCCGCAGACGAGGACCGCGACCCGCTCGCCCTCTGCCGGGACATAGGCCCCCGAGGTGAGGGCGGCGAGGGCGGTGGCGCCTGCCGGTTCCACCAGTTGCCGCATCTCGCGCCAGAGAATCGCCTGCGCCTCGGCGATGGCGGAATCGGGGACCAGAACGCTCTCGACGTCCTGCGACCGGGCAAGCGAGAGGCATATATCGCCGATCCGCCGCGCCCCTAACGCATTGGCAGCAATACCGGAAACCTCGACATCCACCGGCGCGCCCGCGTGTAACGCGGCGTTAAGGGCGCATGAGGTTTGCGGCTCGACCGCGACCACCTTGCGGCGGCCCTGAAGCCAGCCCAACGCGCCCGCAATCAGCCCGCCGCCGCCCACCGCGATCAGCACGGTGTCGGCGTCGAGGCCCTGATCCTCCCATTCGGCCATCACCGTGCCCTTGCCCGGCGACGGTGGCTCGGCATCGTAGGGGTGGACCTGCATGGCCCCGGTGGCGGCCTGCCACTCGGCGGCGTGGGCGGCGGCCTCGGCGTAAGCACCTGATACAACGTGCAAATCCGCACCCTGCGCGCGGATGAGGGCGATCTTGGCGGGCCCGGCGATCTGCGGCACGTAGATGCGCGCGCGGTGCCCGAGCGTGGCCGCCGCATGGGCCACCGCCGCGCCGTGATTGCCGCCCGAGGCGGCGACGATCCCGGCCTCGGGCACATTCGCCTGCATCAGCGTGTTGAACGCGCCACGCGCCTTGAAGCTGCCGGTAACCTGCATCTGCTCGAACTTGAACCGCACGGTTCGCGGCCCGAACCGCACGGTTGGCGCGGACCACCGCACGGTGGCCACCGGCGTGCGCCGCACATGCCCCGCGATCCGCACCCCGGCCTCGGAAATCGCCGCCTGCCACCCCATCGTTCACACCTCTTTGGCTTTTCTTGACCCGTCAAAGGCTATACCGATGAGAGCCCGGACCCAAGCGAGGATCGCCTGCGATGAACGACGACCGACACAGCCTTTTCCGCGATGCCCATTCGGACCGGTCCAGCGCCGAGCAGGTGCCGGATACGCCGCAGACCCGCGCGCCGGCCTATCGGCTCGCGTTCGATGACGCGGATTTCCTGCTGCGGGATGAGCTGCGGCCGGTGCGGCTGCAACTGGAATTACTGAAACCCGAGATGATCCTCAACGAGCGCGGAATCCAGAGCACGGTGGTGCTGTTCGGCGGCGCGCGAATCCCCGAGCCGTCGAAGAAAGAGACCGCGCGAACGCCGGAATTGGCCAGCCTCTCGCGGTATTACGACGAGGCGCGCAAATTCTCGAGGCTGATGACCGAAAAATCCATGTCCACCTACGGGCGCGAGTATGTGGTTGCAACCGGCGGCGGGCCCGGCGTGATGGAGGCGGGCAACCGGGGTGCTGCGGATGCCGGGGGCGCGTCCATCGGGTTCAACATCGTGCTGCCGCACGAGCAGGCACCCAACGAGTATGTCACGCCGGGGCTGTGCTTCAACTTTCACTATTTCGCGATCCGCAAGATGCATTTCCTGATGCGCGCGCGGGCCGTCTGCGTCTTTCCCGGGGGCTTCGGCACGCTGGACGAGACGTTCGAGGCGCTGACCCTCATTCAGACCGACCGCATGGCGCGGATACCCTTCCTGCTGTTCGGCGAGGATTTCTGGCGCCGGATCATCAACTGGGAGGCGCTGGCCGAGGCGGGCACGATCAGCGAGGCGGATCTCGACCTCTTCCGCTTTGTCGAGACGGCGGAGGAGGCGTTCGCGATCATCGAGGGCTGGGGGACGGAGGCCGGGGCTTGAAGCGGGGCACGCCCCCGCATATCAGGCGATGAGCACCCCCGAGGAGGCCGCGATATGCGCAGTGAGTTGATCGACCGCCTGCTTCTGGCGCTTGTCGTGGTGACGCTTGTGGCAAGCGTGATCATCGCCTGGCGCGCGCCGGAGTATTTCCAGTTCACCTTCGCCGCCGAAGACCGGCTGGTGGAAAACGCCACGGCGCTGTTTTTACTGGTGGCGAGCCTCGTGCTGATCTCGAACGCATGGCGGCTGGGCGCGCGCGGGATGCGGCGCGCAATGCTGCTGACCGGGGTCTACGCGCTGCTGTTCTTTCTCGCGGCGGGCGAGGAAATATCGTGGGGGCAGCGGATTGTCGGCTGGCAGGCGGGCGATTTCTTTGCCGAGAACAATTACCAGGGCGAGACCAACCTGCATAACCTGCAAATCGGCGAGGTGCGGCTGGCGCGTGTGCTGTTCGGCAGCGTGCTGACCACGGTTCTGTTGCTTTACCTCGTTGTCTTGCCGTTGCTTTATCCGCGCGCGGCGTGGCTGCGGCGGCTGGCCGACGGCCTGGCGGTGCCGGTGCCGGGGCTGCGCCATGCGGTGCTGGCGGTGCTGGCGAGCGTGGTGGTCGCGATCATCGACGTGCCGCGCAACTGGGAGGTTTACGAGCTGGTCTTTGCGCTGCTGGCCACGGCGATCTTTCTCGCGCCGCAGAACCCCGGCAGGACGCGCTGACACGGCAGGGGGCAAGGCGGGGTTTCGCGCAAGTCCCTCTGCGTGCTTGCGCGATGTCCCGAAAGGCGGAAAGATCGGGGAGGTTATTGAGGAGAGTTTCGATGCGCACCCTGACCCTTGCCCTTTCGCTCGCAGTCGTCGCAGCCCCGGCATTGGCCGATGACCTGGCCGTCACAAGCCGCGTGAGCGCGGTCACGGTCTATCCCGACGGGGCCACAGTCACCCGCGCGGCCACGTTTTCCGCGCCTGCCGGGCAGCACGAGATGATCCTGACCGACCTGCCGCGCGGCACGCCGCTGGAATCGGTGCGGGTGGCGCTCGACGGCGCGCGGCTGGGCGGGGTGCGCACGCGCGAGGATTACGTGCCGCCGCGCGACGCGGAAGAGAGCGACGCGCTGCGGCTGGCGCGCGCCGAGGTCGAACGGCTGGAAGAGGCGCTGCGGACGGGCCGCGCGCAGGTGGCCGATATCAGGATGGAGGCCGAGGCGGCGCGGGCGCGGTTGCGGTTTCTCGACGGCATCGGCCGCGCCGAGGGGCTGGCGGCGCAGGAACCCGCCGCGCTGAGCGACCTGGTGGCGATGATCGGGCGCGAGACGCTGGAGGCGCGCCGCGCCGAGGCCGGGGCCGAGCGCCGCGCCGGGGCCGCCGAGCGCGCGCTCAAGGACCTGATGGAGGAACTGGACCGCGCGCGGCAGGCGCTGAAGGCGCTGGTGCCGGAAGCGCAGGCGCGCGCGCTGCTGGCTGTTGGCCTGAGCGCCGAGGCGGCAACCGAGGGCCGTCTGAGCATCACCTATACCGTGCCGCAGGCGGGGTGGCAGCCGCTCTATGATCTGCACCTTGCGCGCACCGAGGGGCGGGTGCGGATCGAGCGCGGGGCCTTCGTGCATCAGGAGACCGGCGAGAACTGGCGCGATATCGACCTCACCCTCTCGACCCGCCGCCCGACGCAGCAGGGCGCGCCGGGGGAGCTGCATCCGTGGTTTCCGCGTCTGGGCGACCCCGACGAGATCCGGCCCATGCCGCGGGTGCGGGCCGAGGGCGCGCTCATGGAGATGGCCGCGCCCGAGCCGGACATGGCGCGGCCCGAGTTCGACGGGCTGTCGGTGCGCTACGTCTATCCCGCGCCGGTGAGCGTCGCCACCGGGGCCGACCGGGTGCGGCTCATGCTGCCGCCGGTGGAGGCCCGCGCGGAGATCGAGGCGCGCGCCGTGCCGCTGCTGGACGAGACCGCGTTCCTGATGGCGCGGGTGAGCAATGCCGAGGGCGATGTGATCCTGCCCACGCCCGAGGCGCGGTTCTATCTTGACGGGCGCTATGTCGGACAGCGCTTTCTGCCCTTTGCCGCGGCGGGGGCGGAGATGATGCTGTCATTCGGACCGATCGAGGGGCTGGTGCTGGAGCGCGTTGTCAGGACGCGCTCGGAAGGCGAGCGCGGCCTCATCACCCGCGCGAGCGAACGCCGCGAGGAGGTGGAGATCGGGATCGAGAACCTCACCAATGAGGACTGGCCGGTCGTCGTGCTCGACCGGGTGCCGGTGTCGGAGCAGGACGCGCTGCGCATCAACTGGACCGCGCGGCCCGCGCCGGACGAGACCGATGTCGGCGACAAGCGCGGGATTTTGGCGTGGCGCTTTGATCTGGGGGCCGGGGCGCGGCGCGCGATCACGCTGGAAACGCAAATGAACTGGCCCGATAACAAGGTGCTGCGCTGAGCCTGTTGGAAGAGCTCAGACCCGGTGATACGGGCTGCCCGCGAGGATCGAGGCGGCGCGGTAGAGCTGTTCGGCGAGCATCACGCGCGCCAGCATGTGCGGCCAGACCATGCGCCCGAACGACAGCGAGAGATCGGCCCGGGCGCGCAGGCCGGGCGCGATCCCGTCGGCCCCGCCGATGACGAAGGCCAGATCGCCGCTGCCCGTGTCGCGCCAGCCCGCGAGCCGGTCCGCGAAATCGGGCGAGGACATGAGTTTGCCCCGCTCGTCGAGCGCCACGACCACCGCGCCCTGCGGGATCGCCCGCTCGAGCAAGACCGCCTCGGCCGCCATGCCGCCGCCCTTGCGGTCCTCGACCTCGTGGAGGGTGAGCGGGCCAAGCCCGAGGCCCCGCCCCGTCCGGTCGAACCGGGTGGTGTAATCGTCGATCAGCGCGCGTTCGGGGCCGGTGCGCAAGCGGCCGACTGCGCAGAGATGCACGCGCATTCAGCTTTGGGCGGTCGCCTGCCCGGCGGGCTGCCACATCTTCTCGAGCTGGTAGAAATCGCGCACCTCGGGGCGGAATACATGCACGATCACGTCGCCGGTGTCGATCAGCACCCAGTCGCCGACCTCCTTGCCCTCGGTGCGGGCGGGCACGCGGTGGTCGAGCTTGAGCCGCTCCACCAGATGCTCGGAGATCGCCGAGACCTGCCGCGAGGACCGGCCCGAGGCGATCACCATGTAATCGCCGATCGTCGTCTTGCCGCGCAGGTCGATCTGCACGACATCTTCGGCCTTGTCATCGTCGAGGGATTTCAGGATGGCGGCAAGCTGCGCTTCGCTATCGGCTTGGGGCCGCGGGGTCATGCGAGCCGCCGGGGAATCAGCGGCAGGGGCCGCGTGAGACATGAGAGACAGGACATCGTCCTCCTTGGCTGCGCACCGCGAAGCCCCGGTGCAAGGCATATGGTAAAGGTAGCAAGACAAACGTGACTTTTCAATGAAACGCGCAAGGGCATGGGCCGATCGCGCGGAATCGTGCGTGAAATTTACCCATGCTGCGCCGTATCCCCCAGCATCCGGACCTCGCGCTGTGGGAACGGGATGGAAATGCCGTTGGCCTGGAAGGCGTCCCAGAGGGCGAGATAGACATTGCCGCGGATATTGGTGAGGCCCTGCGTGGGATCGCGGATCCAGAAGCGCAGGATGTAATCCACGCTGCTGTCGCCAAAGCCGGTGATGTGGCAGACCGGCGATTTCTCGCTCAGCACCCGGGGCACCGCCTGCGCCGCCTCGATGGCGATCTTTCGCACCTTGTGCGGGTCGTCGCCATAGGCGGTGCCGAAATGGATGTCGAGCCGCACGAATTCGTCGGAATGCGACCAGTTGACCACCTGCCCGGTGATCAGGTCCTCGTTCGGGATGAGGTATTCGCGCCCGTCGCGCGTGGTGATCGAGACGTAGCGTGCGCCGAGGCTGTTGATCCAGCCGAAGGTCTCGCCGAGGCTGATGACATCGCCGGGCTTGATCGACTTGTCCAGAAGGATGATGACGCCCGAGACGAGGTTCGACACCACCTTTTGCAGGCCGAAGCCGAGGCCCACGCCGATGGCGCCCGACAGCACCGCGAGCCCGGTGAGGTCCACCCCCACCGCGCGCAACCCGACGAAGAACGCCCCGCCATAAAGCAGCATCTGCAAGAGCTTGACCGCCAGCACCTGCATCGAGGGCGAGATGTCGGCGTTGCGGCGCACCTGCGCGGCGCTTGTCGTCGAGACGAAGTGCGCCAGCGCGAACAGCACCCCGATCACGATCACCGCCTGCACCATGAGCCAGACCGAGAGCCGCGTCTCGCCAAGCTCGACCGCCCAGCCGTCGAGCAGCGCTTGCGCCTCGCCGGTCAGGTTCAGGATGAGGAGTGTTGCCCATGTCCATCCGGCATAGCGCACCAGCCCGCGCAGAAAGCCGTTGCCGATGAGCCGGGTGATGACGGTGATCGTCAGCCAGGCCAGCGCCAGCTCTGCGAGGATCGTGAGCAGGTAGGACCGGCTTGGCCATGTGGTGGCGCGCAATATCCAGACCGTGGGCCATATCAGCATCACGAAGAAGATGAGCCGAAGCCGCCGGTGCAGCATCACCAGGAACCGCATCCGCCATTTCGGCCAGCCCTCGCGCCGCCGCATCCATTCGTAACAGGGCGGCCCGAGCAGGCGGTTGGCGAGATGCGCGGTAATGAAAAGCCCCACCGCGATGCCGACCTGATAGGCGTTCCACGGGCGCAGCAGGCTGCGCAGGAAAAGCTCTGCCTGCGCCCAGAGCCCGAGCGCGATATCCTGCGTGAGGGTGACGGCATCGCTTTCCATCCGCCAACAGTGGCACGCGGCCGGCATCCCGGCAAGGCGGCTCTGGACAAGGCGCGGGAATCCGGGTCTTTTCCCACCGGAAACGGAGGAGCGCCATGACCACAGCCCTGATTACCCATCCCGATTGCCTGAAGCATGAGACGCCGCAGGGCCATCCCGAACAGGTGGCGCGGCTTACCCGGGTTCTGGCGGCGCTGGAGGGGAAGGATTTGCAGCGCGTCACCGCCCCGCTGGTGGCCGAGGACGACCTGCTGCGCGTGCATCCGAAATCATACGTGGATGCGATCCGCGCCGCCGCGCCCGCCGAGGGGCTGGCGCAGATCGACGCGGATACCTGGATGTCGCCCGGCAGCCTCGCTGCCGCGCACCGCGCCGCCGGGGGTGCGGTGCGCGCGGTCGATCTGGTGCTGGGGGGCGAGGCGGGCAATGCCTTTGTCGCCGCGCGCCCGCCGGGGCACCATGCCGAGCGCGAGACGGCGATGGGGTTTTGCCTGTTCGGAAACATCGCGCTGGCGGCACGCCATGCGCTCGACCATCACGGGCTGCGCCGCGTCGCGGTGGTGGATTTCGACGTGCATCACGGCAACGGCACGCAGGACCTGCTCGAAGACGAGGCGCGCGCGCTCTTTATCTCGTCGCATCAGTTCCCGCTCTGGCCCGGCACCGGCACCGCCGACGACACCGGGCCGCACGACACGGTGGTCAATCTGCCCATCGCGCCGGGAAGCGGGTCTGACGAGTTCCGGCGGCTTTACGAGGAGAAGGTGTTTCCTCGCGTCGAGGCGTTCGCCCCCGACCTGATCCTCGTCTCGGCGGGGTTCGACGCGCATCGCGACGATCCGCTGGCCGATTTGCGGCTGGAGACCGACGATTTCGCCTGGGTCACCGGGCGATTGTGTGATCTCGCCGATAGCTGCTGCGGCGGGCGGCTGGTGAGCTGCCTCGAGGGTGGTTACGATCCCGACGCGCTGGCCGAGAGTGCGGCGGCGCATGTGGATGTGCTCATCGCGCGCGCGGCGGGCTGAGGCGGTGCGCGCCGGTCTGACCCTGCTGTGCCTCGCCTATGTGCTGAGCCAGTTTTTCCGCGCCTTCCTCGCGGTGCTGAGCGGGCCGCTGGAGCGTGATCTGGGGGCCACGCCCGACGACCTGGCCTTTGCCTCGGGGCTGTGGTTTCTGGTCTTCGCCGCCATGCAAATCCCCGTGGGCTGGGCGCTCGACCGGGTGGGACCACGGCGCACCACCGCTGTGTTGTTGCTCATCGGTGGCGGCGGGGGAGCCGCGCTTTTTGCGCTGGCCACCACACCGCTGCATATCAGCCTCGCGATGGCGTTGATCGGGGTGGGCTGCGCGCCGGTTCTGATGGCGTCCTATTACATCTTTGCCCGGCAGTTTCCGCCTGCAAAGTTCGCCACGCTGGCCGCGTTGATGCTGGGGGTGGGGTCGGTGGGGAACCTCGTGGCCTCCTACCCGATGGCGTTCGCCGCCGAAACGGTGGGCTGGCGCGCCGCATTATGGGGGCTGGCAGGCGTCTCGGGCGTGGTGGCGGCGGGGATCGCCGCGCTGGTGCGCGATCCCGAGGCGGTCACAGGCGACGCGCGCGGCTCGGTGCTCGACCTGCTGCGGATGCCCGCGCTCTGGGCGATCCTGCCGCTGATGTTCGTGGCCTATGCGCCCTCGGCGGCGTTGCGCGGTCTGTGGGCGGGGCCCTATCTGCGCGATGTCTTTGGGCTCGGGACCGGGGCGGTGGGGCAGGCGACGCTGGTAATGGGCGTGGCGATGATCGCCGGAACGCTCACCTATGGCCCGCTCGACAGGCTGGTGGGCAGCCGCAAATGGGTGATCTTTGGCGGCAACGCGGTGGCGGCGCTGGCGCTTGTGGCGCTGATCGTGTGGCCGGACAGGGGCCTCGGGCTGTCGGTCGCGCTGCTGGCGGTGATCGGCTTTGCCGGGGCGTCCTTTCCGGTGATCGTGGCGCATGGGCGCGCGTTCATCCCCGCGCATATGGCGGGGCGGGGGGTGACGCTGCTCAATCTCTTCGGCATCGGCGGGGTCGGCGTGGCGCAGTTCGTCACCGGGCCGCTTCATGCCTCCGTAGCGGCGCAGGGGGCGCTCGCCGGTCACGTGGCGATCTTCGCGCTCTTCGCCGGGGCGCTGGCGCTGGGTCTGGTGATCTATCTCTTCAGCCGGGACAACATGGGCTGAGCGCGTTCAAAAACCGGATACCAGGAGATCCACGGCTGCAATGATCTCGTCGCGCAAGGCGGAGGCGTCGCCGACAGCGGCCCCGATTTCCCCGCCGGGAAGGGCGAGCATCTGCGACATGAGGATGACATGCGGCACGCCGTCCAGCGCAACGGGGATATGCAGCTTTGGGACGAGCGCCCCCCAGTCAGCACGCGGCACGACCGGCGCACACAGGATATAGGGTGTCTCAAGGCCGAGATCGGTCTGGACACGGCAGACAAGCTCACCACCGTCCCGCAACCGGTGGATACGCCCCTGCGTCCTGTCCGGCACACTCACACCCGACGAAAGCGCGCAAGGCTTGGCCCCTCGCGCTCCAGCTGTCTGGCCTCATCGGCGAGACCCTCCCGCGCGGCAGCGATCCAAGCGGCACGCTCACGCTCGGCGCGCGATGCAGCGATACCGGAGTCGATCCAGTTACGCACGACCTCCGCGATGGAAAGCCCCCGTGCAACGGCTTCTTGTTCGAGGGCCGCCTTTCGATCCTCGCCGATATCGCGAATATTCAGCGGTGATGGCATTCTAGCCTCGCTCTTGGGTGCCTGTGTTGCACATATGATATACACGACGCAACGCAAAACACAAGTTCCCTCAAAAACCCGCCCCTTTCACATCGGCACCATTGCCTGTATGACCCGCCCCGCAACCCCGTTCAGGAGGCTTGAAACACATGGGTTACAGAATCGCCGTCGTGGGTGCCACGGGCAACGTGGGCCACGAAATGCTCAACATCCTCGCCGAGCGCGAGTTTCCGGTGGACGAGATCGCGGCCCTCGCCTCGCGCCGCTCCCTGGGCACCGAGGTGAGCTTTGGCGACCGGACCCTCAAGACGCAGGACCTCGACACCTTCGATTTCACCGGCTGGGATATCGCGCTCTTTGCCATCGGCTCTGACGCGACCAAGATATACGCCCCCAAGGCGGCCAAGGCGGGCTGCGTGGTGATCGACAACTCGTCGCTCTACCGCTACGACCCCGACGTGCCGCTGATCGTGCCCGAGGTCAACGCCGACGCGATCATGGGCTATTCCAAGAAGAACATCATCGCCAACCCCAACTGCTCCACCGCGCAGATGGTGGTGGCGCTGAAGCCGCTGCACGACCGCGCCCGGATCAAGCGCGTGGTGGTCTCGACCTACCAGTCGGTCTCGGGCGCGGGCAAGGAGGGGATGGACGAGCTCTGGGACCAGACCAAGGCGGTCTACAACCCGACCGACAATTATCAGGCCAAGGTGTACCCGAAACAGATCGCCTTTAACGTCATCCCGCATATCGACGTCTTCATGGAAGACGGCCAGACCAAGGAAGAGTGGAAGATGGTCGTCGAGACGAAGAAGATCGTCGATCCCTCGATCAAGCTCACCGCGACCTGCGTGCGCGTGCCGGTGTTCGTTGGCCATGCCGAGGCGATCAATATCGAGTTCGAGGACCATCTCGACGAGGACGAGGCGCGCGACATCCTGCGCGAGGCCCCCGGCATCATGGTGATCGACAAGCGCGAGGATGGCGGCTATGTCACCCCCGTCGAATGCGTGGGCGATTTCGCCACCTTCATCAGCCGCATCCGGCAGGATCCCACCATCGACAACGGGCTGAACATCTGGTGCGTGAGCGACAACCTGCGCAAGGGCGCGGCGTTGAACGCCGTGCAGATCGCCGAGACGCTGGGGCAGCGGGTGCTGAAAAAGGGCTGAGCCTCGGAAGAGACAACGGATGCGGGCACGTCCTCGGGCGTGCCCGCTTTCGTTCGCGGAGGCCGCCTGTGAAAAGGCGCGCTCACGGGCGGATCACGTTTACACAATCGGGCCGGTTTTGCCTGTGCGGCGCTGGAATATGACAGATTTATGTCGTAGAGATAAAGTATTGGTAACGGTTTCATATAGCGGCCCACACACATGTCCGATTCCAATGCACTCGACCAATCCTCGTCGGCTTCTGTCATTGCCATCGAACGCGCCCTGATGGGGCTTGCGATTCTCGTTCTGCTGATAACGCTCTATTACCACGCCACCGATCACGACACGTTCAAATACTGGTTCGCCGCCGAGGACGGGCCGGCGGAATGGGGCACGTTCACCTTCCTGGCCTTGGGCTTCGTGCTACTGGCGCGCAAGGCCGCCCGCCTCGGGGCGCGGCGCGGGCTGGGTGCGGCGCTGCTCATGGGGCTTTACGCGCTCCTGTTCCTCTTCGCGGCGGGCGAGGAAATCTCGTGGGGCCAGCGGATTTTCGGATGGGAGGCGGGCGAGTTCTTTACCGAGCGCAGCGAGCGGGCCGAGACAAACATCCACAACATGAAGATCGGCGACTACAACCTCAACAAGGTGATCTTCGGCAGCACGCTGTCGGCGGTGCTGCTGCTTTACCTCGTTGTTCTGCCGATCCTCTATACCCGCTGGGCGGCTATCAGACGGCTGACCGAGCGGATGGTGATCCCGGTGCCCGGCCTGCGCCACGGCGCGCTCGCGCTCATCGGCTCGCTGGTGATGTGGTATGCGATCGACCTGCCGCGCAACTGGGAGGTCTACGAGCTCGTGTTCGCGCTCACCGCCTCGGCAATCTTTCTCAGGCCGCAGAACCCCGACACCTTTCGGTGATCGTGCAGCACGAACAACAGGAAAACCCGGACATGACCGAAACGCCCGTTCTCGACAAGGTGCTCTTGTCGCTCGTCATCGCCAATATCCTCGCGCTGATCGTCTTTCACATCATTCAGACGGATTATTTCCACACCGTCTACGCGGTCGAGGACGGGCCGGCGGAATGGGCCACGGCGGTGCTTCTGTTCGTCTCTTTCACCGTGCTGGCGCGGCAGGCCGCGCGCTTTGTCGGGGCGGGCAACCGGCGGGCGATGGTAACGATGGCGCTGGGCGCGCTGCTGTTCTTCTTCGCCTCGGGCGAGGAGATTTCCTGGGGGCAGCGCATCTTCGGCTGGGCGGCCCCGGAGATCATCACCGACAACAGCCACCGCGCCGAGACCAACCTGCACAATCTGAAATTCGGCGAGGTCAAGCTGGTCAAGGTGCTGTTCGGCAACGTGCTGACGGTGATCCTGCTGGGCTGGCTGGTGGGGCTGACCCTGCTCTACGCCCGCTCGGCGCGGATCGCGGCGTGGGCCGACCGCTGGGCGATCCCGGTGGCGGGGTATCGGCACGCGGTGCTGGTGATCGCCGCGTCGGTGGTGATCGCGCTGGTCGATCTGCAACGCAAGTGGGAGGTTTACGAGTTCATCTTCGCGCTCACCGCTCTGTCGATCTTTCTCTATCCGCAGAACGCCCATGTCTTTGCCCGCAAGGGCGCGACGGGGACCGGGGCGCGGTCGCGCGGCGCTTGATGCGCGGCGCGGCATGGGATACCCGCCTGCCATCGCAGACCTGATGAAAGGCCCCGGACATGCTGCGCCTCACTGACCGCTCGAACCTGAGCCACGCCGATGTGGTGCTCTTCGGGCTCGGCTATGCCACGCTCATTTTCACCGTGGCCTATTACGTCACCGGCCTTCACGCCGAGTTCCGCGCGGGCTTTGCCATCGAGGACGGGCCGGTGGAATGGGGCACGGCGGTGTGCCTGCTGCTGTCGTCGCTGGTGCTGGTGCGCAACGCGGTGGGGTTGCGCGGGCGCGGGGTGCTCCTGGTGGTCATGACGCTGGTCTATGCGCTGGCCTTCTTCTTTGCCGCGGGAGAGGAGATATCCTGGGGCTATCGGCTGTTCGACCGGGAGGCGTCGGAGTTCTTTCTCGAGAACAACGCGCAGGGCGAGACCAATATCCACAACCTCGTGGTGGGCGATGTGAAGCTGGTCAAAACCGTGTTCGGCAGCGGGCTGAGCGTGGTGATCCTGCTCTACCTGCTGGTGCTGCCGCTGCTCTATACGCGCGTCGGCGTGCTGCGCCGGATCGCGGACCGGCTTGCAATCCCGGTGCCCGACACCCGCCACATGATCCTCGCGCTGGCGGCGACGGTGGTCATTCTGGCGGTGCAGATGATGACCAAGTGGGAAAGCTACGAGTTCGTGTTCAGCCTGCTCACCGTGTCGATCTTTCTGCGCCCCCGGAATGCCGCGCAGGTGACGTGATCGCCCCGGCTCACGGGGTTGCCCCCTGTCCGTCCCCGCGCGACAGTGAGGCGAGGCAACCGGAGGGCGGCGCATGGCTGACATCGAGGAACGGATCGCGCAAGGCAGGGGCGATATACCCGCCGATATGGTGCTGCGCGGCGGCGTGGTGTTTGACCTGACCACCGGGGCGATGATCGCGGGCGATGTGGCGATCTGCGGCGACACCATCGTCGGCATCGGTGCCGATTACGAGGGGCGCGAGGTGATCGACGTGGCGGGCCTCATCCTCGTGCCCGGCTTCATCGACACGCATCTGCATATCGAAAGCTCGCTGGTCACGCCGCTGGAGTTCGACCGCTGCGTGACGCCCCTCGGCGTGACCACCGCGATCTGCGACCCGCACGAGATCGCCAATGTGCTGGGGCTCGACGGGATCCGCTATTTCCAGGAGGCGAGCGCGCACACGCTCATGGATATCCGGGTGCAGCTTTCGTCCTGCGTGCCGTCCACGGATATGGAGACGGCGGGGGCCGAGATCGGGGCCGAGGACCTGCGGCAGGTGATGGGGCACCCTTCGGGCATCGGGCTGGCGGAGGTGATGAACTATCCCGGCGTGATCCACCGCGACCCCGGCATGATGGCCAAGCTGCGGCTCTTCGAGGGCGGGCATATGGACGGGCACTGCCCGCAATTGTCGGGCTACGACCTCAACGCCTATTGCGCCGCCGGCATCCGCACCGAGCACGAGGCGACCACCGAGGAGGCGCGCGAGAAGCTGCAACGGGGCATGCGCGTGCTGATCCGCGAGGGATCGGTCAGCAAGGACCTCGAGGCGCTTGCGCCGCTGCTGACGGACATCACCGCGCCCTACATGTGCCTGTGCACCGATGACCGCAACCCGCTCGATATCGGCGAGGAGGGGCATCTCGACCACATGATCCGGCGGTTGATCGCGCAGGGTGCCTCGCCGCTGGCGGCCTATCGCGCCGCGTCGCTGTCGGGGGCCGAGGCGTTCGGGCTGCGCGACCGGGGGCTGATCGCGCCGGGCCGGCGGGCGGATATCGTGGCGGTGGGATCATTGGAGGCGTGCGACGCGCGGCTGGTGATCTGCGGCGGCGTGGTGGCGGATGCGGCGGCGTTCGGTGCGCGGGGCGAGGTGGCGCCGGTGGGGCGGCGCTCGGTGCAGGCGCCGGTGGTGCGCGCCGGGGATTTCCGCCACGGCGGCAACCGCGCGCAAACGGATGTGATCGGCATTCTCGAGGGCAAGATCATCACCGAACACCTGCACGAGGAGATCGCGCCCGAAGACGGCGACAAGCGCCCTGATACGGGCCGCGACCTGGTGCGCATCGCGGTGGTCGAGCGGCACGGGAAGAACGGCAATATCGCCACCGGTTTCGTGCGCGGCTTTGGTTTGCAGGCGGGGGCCATCGCCTCGACCGTGTGCCATGACCATCACAACATCGCCTGCGTCGGCGTCGATTACGAGGACATGGCGGTGGCGGTGAACCGGATGGCCGAGATCGAGGGCGGGTTCGTGGTGGTCGAGGGCGGCGAGGTGCTGGCCGAACTGCCGCTGCCGGTGGCCGGGCTGATGAGCCTCGAGCCGTTCGAGGCGGTGCGCGCGCGGCTGGTGGATTTGCGGGCAGCGGCGACATCGCTGGGCGTTGGGTTGCACGAGCCGTTCCTGCAACTGGCATTCCTGGCGCTGCCGGTCATCCCGGCGCTCAAGATCACCGACCGGGGGCTGGTGGACGTCGTGCGGTTCGAACTGATCGGGTAGGGGGGCAGGAAATGGCCTGGAGGGGACGTTGGGGCTTGGCCCCGGCGCGGAATCAAGGCCGCAGGCCGCCGCGCCATCGCCAGTGCCGCCCCGGACTGGCGATTTCGTCGACGTATGCGCGCCATTTCGAGGTTCTCGCGGATGCTGCAAGATAAAGTGCCATCAACGACCGTCGGATCGCCAGCCGCGCGGCGCTGTCGATGGCGCGGCTCGATTTCGCTAGGGCCCGACTCGATCCGCTCCACGCCACATGCCGCCATATGGATCACCCGCACGCCTCTGCGCCGCTCTCAGAACGCCTTGAACGTCAGCGTCGTCTCGGTGCGCTCGATCCCCTCGATATCGAGCAGGTTGTCGTTGATGTATTTGCCGACATCCGCGTCCTCGGGGATGTAGAGCTTCATCAACAGGTCGAACGGGCCCGAGGTGGAGTGCAGTTCCGAGTGGATTTCGCGCAGCGCGATGTCCTCGGCGACGCGGTAGGAGTGGCCGGGCTTGCAGCGGATGTTGATGAAGACGCAGCGCATGGGGCTCTCCCGGTGTGGTGGCTTTGGCCGGGAGTATTCCCGCAACGGGCGCGATTGTCCATGACCTCAGGGCGGCGTGAGCAGGGGCCGCAGGAGCGCCAGCGGATGCGCGCGCAACGACAGACGCAGCGCGGCGTAATCCTCGATCACCTCCTCGCCTTGGCTCATCTCAGGCAGGTTTGTCACAGGCTCAATGATCCCCTCGCCGTCGAGATCGCGGGCAAAGAGCGGCAGCGGATCGGGGCTGCGGATCGCACGTGCCTGCCAGAGCGCGTCGCGGCGCGAGAGGCCACAGGCGGCGAAGGCGTCGGCCTCGGCCAGCCGCGCCAGCAGCGCCGGGGACACGCCCGCGCGCCGCCACACGTCCTCGGGGGAGCGGTAGCCGTTGCCGCGCGCCGCCGCGATCCAGTCGGCCTCGGCGCGCGCCAGCCCGCGCATCTGCCGCAAGCCCAGCCGCAGCGCGAGGCCGCCGCGCCCGTCCGGTTCCAGCGTGTTGTCCCAGCAGGACGCGTTGATGCAGACGGGGCGCACATCGACGCCATGCTCGCGCGCGTCGCGCACGATCTGCGCGGGCGCGTAGAATCCCATCGGCTGCGCATTCAGCAGCGCGCAGGCGAAGATCGCCGGGTGGTGGCACTTGATCCAGGCGCTGGCATAGACCAGCAGCGCGAAGCTGGCCGCGTGGCTTTCGGGAAAGCCGTAGCTGCCGAAGCCCTCGATCTGGCTGAAGCAGCGCTCGGCGAATTCCATGTCATAGCCGTTCTGCGCCATGCCGCGCAGGAAACGGGTGCGGAACTCGCCGACATTGCCGTGTTTCTTGAAGGTGGCGAGCGCGCGGCGCAGGCGGTCGGCCTCTTCGGGGGTGAAGCCCGCGCCGATGATGGCGATCTGCATCGCCTGTTCCTGAAAGAGCGGCACGCCCAGCGTCTTGCCCAGCACGCGACCCAGCGCGTCGGAGGGAAAGTGCACCGCCTCCTCGCCGTTGCGGCGGCGGATATAGGGGTGGACCATGTCGCCCTGGATCGGGCCGGGGCGGATGATCGCGACCTGGATCACCAGATCGTAGAAGGTGCGCGGGCGCATCCGCGGCAGGAAATTCATCTGCGCGCGGCTTTCGACCTGGAACACCCCGAGGCTGTCGGCGCGGCCCAGCATCGCGTAGACGCGCGCGTCCTCGGGCGGCAGGGTGGCGAGGGTGTGGCGCGGGCCGTGATACTGCTCCAGCAGGTCGAACGCCTTGCGGATGCAGGTCAGCATCCCGAGGGCGAGCACATCCACCTTGAGGATGCCGAGCGTGTCGATATCGTCCTTGTCCCAGCAGATCACCGTGCGCTCCTCCATCGCCGCGTTCTCGATGGGGACCAGTTCATCGAGCCGGCCCTCGGCGATGACGAAACCGCCGACATGCTGGCTCAGATGCCGGGGAAAGCCGATGATCTCGTCCACCAGATCGAGCGTCAGGGCAAGGCGGCGGTCGCGCGCGTCGATGCCGATCTCGGCGAGGCGCGCGGCGTCTGGGCGCTGCCCGCCACCCCAGATCTGCGAGCAGATCGCCGACAGCAGGTCCTCCGACAGCCCCATCGCGCGGCCCACCTCGCGAATCGCGCGCTTGGCGCGGTAATGGATCACCGTGGCGCAAAGCCCGGCGCGGTGGCGACCGTAGCGCGCGTAGATCCACTGGATCACCTCCTCGCGGCGCTCGTGTTCGAAATCCACGTCGATATCGGGCGGCTCGTCGCGGGCCTCGGACACGAAACGCTCGAACACCATCGTGCCGATCTCGGGCGAGACCGAGGTGACGCCGAGGCAATAGCACACCACCGAATTGGCCGCCGATCCGCGCCCCTGGCACAGGATGCCGCGCGAGCGGGCGAAGGCCACCACGTCGTTGACCGTCAGGAAATAGGGCTCGTAGCGCAGCTTGGCGATGAGGCGCAGCTCATGCTCCATCATCGCGCGCACCCGCTCGGGCGCGCCCTGCGGATAGCGCCAGCCGAGGCCGTTTTCGGCGAGACGGCGCAGGCGCGCGGTGGGGGTCTCACCGCCCTCCGCCTCGCTCGGGTAATCGTGGCGCAGCGCGTCGAGCGAGAAGGTGAGACGGCTGGCCAGCGCGGCGGCGCGGTCCACCGCGCCCTCGTGACCGGCAAAAAGGCGGCGCATCTCGGCCTCTGACCGCAGCCGCGCTTCGGCATTGGGCAGGGCATGGCGGCCAAGCCGCTCCACCGTCACGCCCAGCCGGATCGCGCTCAGCACGTCGGCCATGCGGCGGCGGCTTGCGCGGTGCAGGATCGGGCAGGCGGCGGCCACCGTGGGCAGGCCCAGCCGCGCCGCGATCCCCGCCAGCCGGTCAAGGCGCGCCGGGTCGCGCCCGTCGTAATGGGGACGCAGCAGCAGGTGCAGCCGGTCGCCAAGGCGATCCTTGAGCCGCTGCGCCTGATGCGGCCAGTCGGGCGCGCTGCCGGGGTGCAGGAGCAGGTGCAGCCCCCCGGCCCCCGCCAGCACGTCCGAAAGGCCCAAATCGCACCCCCCCTTGGCCGCGCGCCGCCGCCCCAGCGTCAGCAGGCGGCAGAGCCGCGCCCAGCCCTGCCGGTCGGCGGGCAAAGCGGTGAGCGTGAGGCCATCGCGCAGCACCAGCCTTGCGGCGGGGACGAGGCGGGGCGTGCAGGCCCAGTGCGGCGTCGCGGGGTGCGGCGCGGGCGGGCCGGTCAGCCCCTGCCGCGCCTCGAGCGCCTGCCGCTCGCGCACCTGCCGCGCGATCTCGCGCGCGCGGGCGTGGGCGCGCACGATGCCGGCCACGGAATTCACATCGGCCACCGCCACGCCCGACAGGCCCAGGGCGGCGGCACGCTCGATATAGTCCTCGGGGTGGGCGGCCCCGGTGAGAAAGGTGAAATTCGAGGTGGCGCAGAGTTCGGCAAACATCGGAAACGATTCGGTCAGGCAGCGATGCGGCGATGATATTCATGTTTTGTTCTGATGTGGAGTCGGTCACGGTCCTGGCCCGCGCCCTGCGACAAAACCTGCGCGCGTCGCCGAATGGCTTCACAAGTTCGTGATCATGCATATAACCGGACCCCGGGAAAGGCGGGCGGAATGACGGGCATCCGGGACACGGGCAAGGCTTGGGCGGCGGTGCTTCTGGCACTGGTGCTCGCGCTGCGCGTCGCGGCGCTGCCGGTGGTGATGGCGGGCGGCGCGCCCGGCCCCGGCATGATGGCGATCTGCACCGGGGCGGAGATCATCTATATCCCCATCGGCGGCGAGGGCCCCGCCGACCCTGCGCCCGAGCCGCATCACGACCCCTGTCCCGCCTTCGGCATCACCGCCGCGCTCGACCTGCCCGGTCTCGCCATTCCGGCTCCGACCGGGCGGCTTGTCCAATCGACTCCCGCGCCGGACCGCGCGGCCCGGATCGTTGCGCGGTCCGCCCGGGCGCATCAGCCCCGCGCGCCGCCCCTCGTCTGATCTGACCCTGACATTCATCCAGACAGATCACCGGGCCGCCCATATGCGCGCCCGTTCACGAAGGACGACACGATGCTGAAACGACCCCTTGGCGCGGCGCTGGCCTGCGCCGGGCTGCTGGCCACGATGGCCCCGGCCCAACCCATGCCACCGATGACGATGCAGGCGGGGGCCGCGATGCCCCACCACCACGGCCACCACCACATGCACCGCCACGGCCCCGTGGGCCTGCCGGGGCGGCACCTGCTGCCCGAGGGGCGCGTGGTGCTGATCTATCGCGCGGGCGCGATGGCCATGTCGGGCATCCGGCGGGGCACGAGCGATCTCGACGCCGCGACGCTGGTGACTACCGTGCCCAATGCCTTTGCCGGAATGCCCGGACAGCCCCCGACGATCCGCATGGCCCCGGTGGAAATGACCGGGCAGATGCACATGCTGGGCGCGATGTATGGCGCGGGCAAGCGTCTCACGTTGATGGGGATGGTGCCATATATCCGCAAATCCATGACCATGCGCACCTATGCCGGGCCTGCCGGCACCACGGTTCGGGGGCAGAGCACGACCACGAGCGATGGCCTCGGCGATATCCGCCTCGCTGCGCTCTGGTCGCTGCATGACGCGGGCCGCCGGCGGGTCACGCTGGGCCTCGGGCTCAGCCTGCCCACCGGCTCGATTTCCGAGACCGGGCGGATGCTCAGCCCGATGGGCACCACCCCGACCATGCGGCTCGCCTATTCGATGCAGCTTGGCTCGGGCACTTACGACCTGCACCCGGCGCTGACATGGGAGAACGGGCAGGGTGCGCTCAATTGGGGCGGGCAGGTGCGGGGCATCCTGCGGCTGGGCGAGAATGACGAAGGATACCGGCGTGGCCACGAGGCGGCGATCAGCGGCTGGCTCAGCTATCGCGCGGCCCCGTGGATCAGCTATTCGGGGCGGGTGGAATACCGCCATGCGGATCGCATCCACGGGCGCGACGCGCGGATCATGGGTCCGTCGCTCGGGGCCGACCCGCGCAATTACGGCGGCCAATACGTGACGCTCCATGCCGGCGCGGACCTGACCCCGAAAAAGGGGCTGTTGAAGGGGCACCTGATCGGGGTGGAACTGGGCGTGCCGCTTTACCAGGACCTGAACGGTGTTCAGTCAAGGACGGACTGGACCCTCGCGCTGGCGTGGCGCAAGCCGTTCTAGGGACGCGATCATCCTTGAGCGGATGGTCGAAATGATGTGCTGAGCCGCGCGAGCGCCCGGCTGCCGGGGGGGCGCGCGCGCGGCGGCGTGCAAGCACGTCTTGATTTCGCGCGGGGGCAAGCGTCAAACCTTTCAGGCCATCCGCCGCCCTGCCCCGCGCCACCCATCACCGCCCGTGGCTCTGGTCATAGCCGTTGCGCGGCGGGCTTTGCCAGGTGCCCAGCGCCCCCGCCCCGGGGGCGAACACCTCGACCAGAAGCGGGTAACATGCCGCCGTGTCGCTCGTGTGCCCGGACGAGCAATCGCCACCGGGGCAGGCGCTCAAGCTCCCCAGCAGGTCGATCTCGGCGAAGAATTCGAGGTGGTCGCCTGGGCGCACGGGGCTGGCCTTCATGAAATACTGCCCGGTATCGCGGGTGAAGCCGGTGCACATGAAGACGTTGAGCACGTCATGCACATGGAGTTCCGCCTGCGTGAGCGAGACGCCCAGTTCATCCGCCACCGCGCGCGTCAGGTTGGAATGGCAGCAATGGTGATACTGCACCCCCGACAAGAGGTTGCCGGTATAGGGATCGCAGCGCGTGCCGATCACGTCATGGACCGAGCCGCCGAATGCGTCGATGCCATACCAGCCGAGCGTATCCTCGATGATCGTCGCCATCGGGCGCAGGTGCGGCAAGGACGACCAGAGCCGTTCGCCGGTGGTGACATGGGTGCCGTGCAGCGCGCGGGTCTTGCCGGAATAGAATCGCTCGGACAGGTCGCTTGCGTTCCACAGGTTGAGGTCGCCCACCTGCGGGCCGTCAACGCTGGTAATGCGGAAAAACTGTCCCGCGGCCACGCGAAAGCAGGCCGCCTCGCGCGGGGGCACCACCACCTCGGCCACCTTCTCGGCCCCCTCGCGCGCGGCACGGTAGAGGGCAAGATCGGGCGCGGGCAGCGTGTCGTTGGGATAGCAGATCACGGGGGCCACGGCGCGGCGGGTGGCGGCATCGGCGGGGGCGTGGGGCATCGGCTATTTCCTCTGGCGACCGGGGGCGTGACAGACCTTCGGCGCGGTGCCGTCGGATGTAAAGACCTCCGCCCCGCAGGCCACGCAGTGCCAGCGCACCCGCAGGTCGCAGCCCCCCGCGCGGTATTCGCGCCAGCGACAGCCGCGCATCTCGCGCCGCGAATAGATCGCGACGAGGATAAAGGCGACGATCAGCCCGACGATCACCAGCATGGTCTAGCCTTTCGCCATCTCTGCCACCATCTCGCCGAACTTCGCATAGCTGTCGGCGTTGTCCTCGGGGCTCGATCCCGCCGCCGGGTGGCCCTCGGGCGCGTCGGCATAGTCGAAATTGACGCCCACACCCTCGATGATCCGGTTCATCATGTTGAACAGCGCGCAGACCTGCACCGCCTCGTAGAGCGCAGCCTCGGACCAGCCCGCGTCATAGACCGCCTGCGCGTCGGCCTGCACCATTTTGCTGGGAAGGGTGTTGAGCTTGGCGACATAGGCCAGCACTGGCCGCAGTTTCTCGTCCACCGGCGCGGTCTCGAAATCGTCGATCAGCGCGTCGAGGAGAGCCCCGTCAATGCCGAACACCTCGGCATAGGCGCGATGCGCGCCCGCGCAGAAGGTGCAGGCGTTGAGCGCCGAGACATAGGTGGCAATGAGCTCGCGCTCGCCCACGCTCAGCTCCCCTTCGCCGCGCAACAGGCCGTCGGTATAGACCATGAGCGGCTGAACGTTGTCGGGAAACCGCGCGTAGAGATCGCTGAGATGCGCGGGATCGGGCAGGCTGGGCAGGAAGGGCATTCGGGTCTCCTTGTGGCGTGTCTTGACCACCCTCATAGACCGCGCCGCGCGGAATTTGTATGGCAAGAGGCGGGGCGTTGTCGCGGTTGTGATCGCGCGGCCCCCCAAAAGTGGAGCGAGGTGCCAATGACCATTTACATCGACGCCGATGCCTGCCCGGTCAAGGACGAGGTGGAGCGCGTGGGGACGCGGCACGGGTTGCGGATGTTCATCGTCTCCAACGGCGGCCTGCGCCCGTCGCGCAATCCCCTGGTGGAGACGGTGATCGTGCCCGACGGGCCGGACGTGGCCGATATGTGGATCGCCGAACGCGCGGGGCCGGGGGATGTGGTGGTGACCGGGGATATTCCGCTCGCCGCGAAATGCGTCGAGGCGGGGGCGGTGGTGCTCAAGCATAACGGCGAGGCGCTGACGCGGGCCAATATCGGCAACGTGCTCGCCACCCGCGACCTGATGGCCGACATCCGCGCCGCCGATCCATTCCGGCAGGGCGGCGGCAAGGGATTCACCAAGGCCGACCGCTCGCGGTTTCTCGACGCGCTGGAGCGGGCGGTGCGCAGCGCCGGGCGGTCGGCGACATCGGGGCCGGTCGCGCGTCGGCAACCGGAGTGACATAACAGAACGTCAGAAAATCCTCAGTCTTTCATCACCGGCGCGGAGCCGCCTTGTTTGTCGCGCCCGCGCACTCTACATCGGGCGGCATGAGACATCTTGTCCCCTTCCTCAAACAGCCGCCGCGGGTGGCTGTTATCCGTCTTCAGGGCGTGATCGGCTCGGGGCCGCGCGCGGGCCTGAGCGACGAGGCCCTCGGCCCGGTGATCGAGAAGGCGTTTCGCCGCGGCAAGCTCGCGGCGGTGGCGCTGGAGATCAACTCGCCCGGCGGCTCTCCGGTGCAATCCTCGCTCATCGCGGCGCGCATCAGGCGGCTGGCGGACGACAAAAACCTGCCGGTTCATGCCTTTGTCGAGGACGTGGCCGCCTCGGGCGGCTATTGGCTGGCAGCGGCGGCGGACGATATCCGCGTCGATGCTGCCTCGATCCTCGGCTCCATCGGGGTGATCTCGGCCGGCTTTGGCGCGGATGTGTTCCTCAAGCGGCAGGGGCTGGAGCGGCGCGTCTACACCGCTGGCGGCTCCAAGAGCACGCTCGATCCGTTCCTGCCGGAAAAGCCCGAGGACGTGGCCCGGCTCAAGGGGGTGCTCGACGATATCCACACCGCCTTCATCACCCATGTGAAGGACCGGCGCGGCGACCGGCTCGCCGATGAGCCGGACCTCTTCTCGGGCGAGTTCTGGCTGGGCGGCAAGGCGATCGAGCTTGGCCTCGCCGACGGGTTCGGCCACATCGTGCCGCGCATGAAAGAGGTCTACGGAGACAAGGTCAAGCTGGTGCGCTACGGGCGCAGGAGGGGGCTGCTCTCCCTATTCGGCATGAAGGTCGCGCAAGACGCGATGGCCGCCGTCGAGGACCGGGCGCACTATGCCCGGTTCGGGCTTTGACATGATCGTCAAGATCGTTCTCCTCTTCCTGGTGGCCATGGGCGTGCTGGCGATGTTCGGCAAGCTGCGCTTTCCGGGCCAGAAGCGGCTCGAGGCCGCGAAATGCCGCAAATGCGGGCGCTACCGGATCGGCAAGGGGCCGTGTTCTTGTGAAAAGGGCCCGCGCACATGATGCCTTGGGTCATGGTGGCGCTGGGCCTCGTGATCCTGCTTCTGGCGGGTGATGCGCTGGTCAAGGGCGCAGTCAACCTCGCGCTGCGCGTCGGCATTCCCGCCCTGATCGTCAGCCTGACGGTGGTGGCGTTCGGCACCTCGGCCCCCGAGTTGCTCATTTCCGTCAACGCGGTTCTCGTGGACAAGCCGGGGCTGGCGCTGGGCAACGTGGTCGGCTCCAACACCGCCAACGTGCTGCTGGTGCTGGGCATTCCCGCGCTCATCGCGGTGTTGCACACGAGCGCCTGCGACTGCAAGCACGCCTATTTCCAGATGCTGGCGGCGACGGTGCTGTTCATCGCGCTGGCGTTTCGCGGCACGTTCGACTGGATCGCGGGGCTGGTTCTGCTTGGCGCGCTGGCGCTGATGCTGGGCGATGCGTTTCGCAACGCCCTCGCGCACCGCCGCGATGCCGCTGCCGCCGCGCTTCTGGCGACGGACGAGAGCGAGGTCGAGGGGGCCGACCCCGATATGCCGTGGTGGCAGATCATCGCGTTTCTGGCGCTGGGCCTCGTGGGCCTGCCGCTGGGGGCCGATATCCTGGTGGACAACGCCTCGATCCTCGCGCTGCGCTACGGCGTGAGCGAGGCGGCGATCGGGCTGACGCTGGTGGCGCTGGGCACCTCGCTGCCGGAACTGGCCACCACCGTCATGGCGGCGATCCGGCGGCAGGCGGATGTGGCGCTGGGCAATGTGATCGGCTCGAACATGTTCAACCTGCTGGCCATTATCGGCATCACCGCGCTGGTGGGCGAGGTGCCGGTCGATCCAGAATTCCTGAAGTTCGATCTGTGGGTGATGCTCGCCGCCTCGCTCGCGCTCATCCCGTTCGTGATCCTGTGCCGCGATATCGGGCGCATCTGGGGGATCGTGTTGACCTGTGCCTATGTGGGCTATGTCACGCTCGTGCTGACATGAGCGGAGGCGGGGCATGACGCGGGCATTGGTGACCGGGGCGGGCAAGCGGCTGGGCCGCGCGATGGCGCTCGAACTGGCGCGGCAGGGGCACGACGTGGCGGTGCATTACGCCACATCGGAGGCCGAGGCCGAGGCCGCCGCCGCCGAGATTCGCGCGCTGGGGCGGCAGGCGGTGGCGCTGCGCGCCGACCTTCTGGACGAGCGCCAAGTGCTGCCGCTGGTGGAGCGCGCGGCGGAGGCGCTGGGCGGGCCCATTCTGACGCTCGTGAACAACGCCTCGATTTTCGAGCATGACTGCATCGACAGCGCCACGCGGCAAAGCTGGGATCGCCATATGGAGAGCAACCTGCGCGCGCCCTTTGTCTTGATGCAGGAAATGGCCCGCGCCGTGCCCGACCCGCTCATTGACGCAAATGGCGAGCCGCGCGCGCAGGGCCTGATCGTCAACATGATCGATCAGCGCGTGCGCAAGCTCACGCCCGGCTTCATGACCTACACCATCGCCAAGATGGGGCTCTGGGCGCTGACCCGCACGGCGGCGCAGGGGCTGGCCCCAAGGGTGCGCGTCAACGCCATCGGCCCCGGCCCCACGTTACAGGGGCATCGCCAGAGCGATGCGCATTTCGCCCGCCAGCGGGCGGCGACGGTGCTGGGGCGCGGGGCGGAGTCGGGCGATATCACCGCGGCGCTTGGCTATCTGCTGAATGCCCCCGCAGTCACCGGTCAGCTTATCTGCGTGGATGGCGGCCAGCACCTCGGCTGGCAGACGCCGGACGTGCTCGGCCCCGAGTGAAAAGATGACCCGCGCCTGGAGTTTTGCACCGGTCACGGTTTTGTCACGGAAGCGTTACAGAAAGCTTAATGTTTTCAACAATCTGGCCAGCCCGTATAATTTTCTTGTTTATTATCAGCGTGATAAATAACTGCCTAAAAATAAGGCATTCCGGTGAAACCAGCCGGATCAAAGGATTTTTTCCAAACTTGCGAATTTTGTCTTCAGGTTTATCCACAGGAATGGTGGACAGCTTGCCCCTTGCCCCGACCTGCGGGACAGTGCAGCGCCCACAGGGAATCATATCCTTTCGATCATGACCGAGACCGATCCCACACCACCCGCCACCGGCCCCGACGTGATTCGGGGCTACCTGCGCACGCTTGACGCCTCGCCGGGCGTCTACCGGATGCTCGATGCGCAGGCGCGGGTGCTTTACGTCGGCAAGGCGCGCAATCTGCGGGCGCGGGTGTCGAACTATGCGCGGCCCACCGGGCACACGGCGCGGATCGCGCGGATGATCTCGGAAACCGCGTCGATGATGTTTCTGACCACCTCGACCGAGACCGAGGCGCTGCTTCTGGAGCAGAACCTCATCAAGCAGTTGAAGCCGCGCTACAACGTGCTGTTGCGCGACGACAAGAGCTTTCCGAATATCCTTGTCACCGCCCACGACTATCCGATGATCCGCAAGCATCGCGGCACCAAGCGCGACAAGGGCAGCTATTACGGCCCCTTCGCGTCAGCCGGTGCGGTCAACCGCACGCTGGCGCAGTTGCAGCGGGTGTTTCAGTTGCGCAACTGCAACGACACCATGTTCGAGAGCCGCACGCGCCCGTGCCTGCAATACCAGATCAAGCGCTGCACCGCGCCCTGCGTCGGCAAGATCACCCGCGCCGATTACGCCGCGCAGGTGCGCGATGCCGAGCGGTATCTCTCGGGGCGCTCCACCGAGATACAGGAGAAGCTGGCGGCAGAGATGGCCGAGGCGTCGGAGGCGATGGAATTCGAGCGCGCGGCGGCGCTGCGCGACCGGATCAAGGCGCTGACGCAGGTGCAGACCGCGCAGGGCATCAACCCGCGCACGGTGACCGAGGCGGACGTGATCGCCCTGCACCTCGCGCAGGGGCAGGCCTGCGTGCAGGTGTTCTTCATCCGCGCCGGGCAGAACTGGGGCAACCGCGATTTCTATCCGCGCGTCGGCGCGGATGTGGAGGAGGCGGAGGTGCTCGAGGCGTTCATCGGGCAATTCTACGACGGCAAGGACCCGCCCCGCGCGCTGCTCTTGTCGCACGGCCTTGAAAACCCCGATTTGATGCAACAGGCGCTGACCGAGAAGCTGGGCCGCAAGGTGACGCTCACCGTGCCGCAGCGCGGGGAAAAGGCCGAACTCGTTGACGCCGCGCTGCGCAACGCCCGCGAGAGCCTCGCGCGGAAGATGGCCGAGAGCGCGACGCAGACGCGGCTTCTCGCGGGGCTGGCTGAGGCGTTCGACCTCGCCTCTCCCCCGCAGCGGATCGAGGTCTACGACAACAGCCACATCCAGGGCACCAATGCCGTCGGCGCGATGATCGTGGCCGGGCCCGAAGGGATGATGAAGAACCACTATCGCAAGTTCAACATCAAGGGGGATGACCTCACCCCCGGCGACGATTTCGGCATGATGAAAGAGGTGCTGACCCGCCGGTTCAAGCGCCTGTTGAAAGAGGACCCCGACCGCGCGCAGGGCCACTGGCCCGATCTGATCCTGATCGACGGCGGCGCGGGGCAGGTGAGCGCGGTGGCGGGGATCATGCGCGAGATGGGGGTCGCGGACATCCCGATGGTGGGTGTCGCCAAGGGCGTGGACCGCGACCACGGCAAGGAAGAGTTTCACCGCGTGGGCAAGCGCCCGATGGCGCTGCGGCACAACGATCCGGTGCTGTATTTCGTGCAGCGGCTGCGCGACGAGGCGCACCGCTTTGCCATCGGCACGCACCGGGCGAAGCGGGCCAAGGCGGTTTCGGCCACCCCGCTCGACGAGGTGCCCGGCGTGGGCGCGGCGCGCAAGCGCGCGCTGCTCGCGCATTTCGGCAGCGCCAAGGCGGTGAGCCGCGCCAACCTCGCGGACTTGAGGGCGGTGGAGGGCATTTCGGGCGCGCTGGCGCAGAAGCTCTATGATTTCTTTCACGAGCGGGGATGACGGTGGTGCCCGAGGATGACGAAGGTGCCCGGGGATGACGCGCGCGCATCAAAGCCGTTCTTTCCCTCGCCCGCGCTTGTCTGTAGAACCAAAGCCATGACATGGACCTTGCCCAATATCCTGACCATGCTCCGGCTGCTGGCGGCACCGGGTCTCGCGGTGATGTTCCTGTATTTCAACCGCCCCTATGCCGACTGGTTCGCGCTCATCCTGTTCATCAGCGCCGCGCTGACCGACTGGGTCGACGGCCACCTCGCCCGGAGCTGGAAGCAGGTGACGAAACTGGGCGCCATGCTCGATCCCATCGCCGACAAGGCGATGGTGGTGATCGCGCTGATGGTGATCGTGGGCTATTCCTCGATGTCGCCCTGGCTGGTGCTGCCCGCCACGTTCATCCTGTTCCGCGAGGTGTTCGTCTCGGGCTTGCGCGAGTATCTCGGCGACACGGCCGGCACGCTCAAGGTCACGCAGCTGGCCAAGTGGAAGACCACGGCGCAGATGGTGGCGATCTCGGTGCTCTTCGCGCAAGGCGTGTTCGAGCATTATTTCGGCATGTCGGTCTTTGGCATGGATAACGCGCTGGTGCGCGATATCCTCGAAGGGCGGGTCGAGGATCTGCACGGGCTGTGGTGGAAATATCGCGGCATGGTCTGGACCGGGCATGTGGGCATGTGGCTCTTGTGGCTGGCCGCTGCGCTGACGCTCATCACCGGGGCGGATTACTTCGTGAAATCCGTGCCCTTCCTGAAGGAGGACCGCTGATGGATGTGCTCTATTTCGCCTGGGTGCGCGAACGGATCGGCCACCGCAAAGAACCGGGTCGAGACAGAGGCCGCCACCGTGCGCGACCTCGTCGAGGAGTTGCGCGCGCGCGAAGAGCGCTACGCCGCCGCCTTCGCCGATCTGTCGGCGCTGCGCGTGGCCGTCGATCAGGAGCTTGCCGATTTCGACGCGCCGCTTGTTGGCGTGCGCGAGGTGGCGTTCTTTCCGCCGATGACCGGGGGCTGAGGCATGGATATCCGCGTGCAGCAAGAGCCGTTCGACCTCGGCGCCGAGGCCAATGCCTTTGCCGCGCGACAAAGCGGCATGGGCGCGGTCGTGACATTTACCGGTATCGTGCGCGACGTGAGCGGCAGCCTCGACGCGATGGAGATCGAGCATTACCCCGGCATGACCGAGCGGGCGCTGGCAAAGATCGCCGAGGAGGCCGCAAGCCGCTGGCAGATCGGCGATGCGCTGATCCTGCACCGCTACGGGCGGCTGGCGGCGGATGAGACGATCATGATGGTCGCCACCGCCGCGCGCCACCGCGCCGACGCGTTTCAGGCCGCCGAATTCCTCATGGATTACCTCAAGTCGCGCGCCCCCTTCTGGAAGAAGGAAGTGACCGGCGCGGGCGAGGGTTGGGTTGCCGCCCGCGACGAGGACGAGGACGCGCTCAGCCGCTGGTAGCCCCCTTGCCATTGCCGGAACGCGGGGGCAGTCTCGCGCCGGATCACCGGCAAAAAGGGAAGACGGCATGACCGATAACAGGCGCACGGGCGGGCAGCTTCTGGTGGCGTGCCTCGAGGCACTGGGCGCGCGGCACAGTTTCGGCGTGCCGGGCGAGAGCTATCTCGCGGTGCTCGATGCGCTGCACGACACGCGCGGGCGGCTCGATTTCACCCTGTGTCGGCAGGAGGGGGGGGCCGCCTTCATGGCCGCCGCGTACGGCAAACTGACGGGAACTCCCGGTATATGTTGGGTCACGCGCGGGCCGGGGGCAACCAATGCCTCGATCGGCGTGCATACCGCGATGCAGGACAGCGTGCCGATGATCCTCTTCGTCGGGCAGGTGGCGACGGGGATGAAGGGGCGCGAGGCGTTCCAGGAGCTCGATTACCGCGCGGTGTTCGGCACGATGGCGAAATGGGCGGTCGAGATCGACGATGTGGACCGCCTCCCCGAGATCGTGGCGCGGGCGTGGAAAACCGCCACCACGGGCCGCCCCGGCCCGGTGGTGGTGGCCCTGCCCGAGGACATGCTGACCGCGCTCACCTCTGCCGCCCCGCTGACCGGGCCGGGCCACTACCCCGAGCCCTGCCCTGCACCCGAATCTGTCGCGCAGGCGCGCGACATGCTGGCCGGGGCGGCGCGTCCGGTGATCCTTTATGGCGGCAACACATGGACCGATGAGGGCCGCGCCGCGCTGCAATCCTTTGCCGAAGGGTCGGACATCCCGGTGGTGTCGGTGTTCCGCTTCCAGGACCGGTTCGACAACCACTCGCCGGTGTTCTGCGGCGAGGCGGGGGTGGGCATGGCCCCGCATGTGCGCGACCTGCTGACCGGGGCCGATGTGATCCTCGCCATCAACGCGCGGTTCGGCGAGAACTCGACCGACGGCTATACCGCGCTGTCGGTGCCGCAGCCCGTGCAGCGGCTCATCCATGTCCACGCCTCGGACCTCGAGCTTGGCAAGGTCTATCAGCCGGAACTGGGCATCCATTCAGGCCCTAACGCCTTTGCCACGGCTCTTGGCCAATCCGGGCCGGTGAGCGGCCCGTGGGGCGACTGGCGCGCCGGGGCGCGCGCCGCGTGGGAGGCCGCGTTCGACCTGCCCGCCTTGCCCTCGCCGGTGGATATGGGGCAGGTCACGGCGCATCTGCGCGAGGTGCTGCCCGCCGACGCGATCATCACCAACGGGGCGGGCAATTTCGCGATCTGGTCGGGGCGGTTCCTGAAATACGGGCCAGATATGCGCTATCTCGGCCCGCAATCGGGCGCGATGGGATACGGCATCCCCGCCGCCGTCGCCGCCAAAATCGTCCACCCCGCGCGCCGCGTCGTCTGCTTCGCCGGTGACGGCGATTTCCAGATGACGGGGCAGGAGCTCGCCACCGCCGCGCAGGCGGGGGCGCAGCCGGTGATCCTGGTCCTGAACAACGGCACCTACGGCACCATCCGCGCCCATCAGGAGCGGAACTATCCGGGCCGCGTTTCGGGCACCGACATGGTCAACCCCGATTTCGCCGCACTCGCCCGCGCCTACGGCTTTCACGGCGAGCGGGTGGAGACGACCGGGGATTTCCCCGCCGCGTTCGAGCGCGCCTGCGCCTCGCCCACGGGGGCGGTGCTCGCGCTCGATATCTCGCCCGAGGCGATCACGCCCCGTGTCATGCTCAGCCAGATGCGCGCGGCGGCGCTGGAAAAACAGGCGCGCGGCTGACGCACCGCTGCACAGGGCATGTGCCCACCGAGGCGTTGCCAAACCGGGGGGCCTGCACCAGTTAAGCCGTCAACGGATATCGCATGAAGAGGACAGAACATGGCCCACCCCAAACTGCTCACCCTGTCGGGATCGCTGCGCAAGGGCTCGTATAACCGGATGCTGCTGGCGCTCGCTACCGAGGCCTTCGGTGAGGCAGAGGTGATCGAGGGCAACCTCGACCTGCCGCTCTACAATGGCGATATTGAGGAGGCCGGGGGCGTGCCCGAGGCGGTGAAAACCCTCGCCGCGCAGATCAAGGCGGCGGATGCGGTGGTGATCGGCGCGCCGGAATACAACAAGGGCATCACCGGCGTGCTCAAGAACGCGCTCGACTGGATCAGCCGGGTGCCGGGCGGGGCCTTCAAGGACAAGCCGACGGTGGTGATCTCGGCCTCGGCGGGGCGCACGGGCGGCGAGACGGCACAGTTCATGACGCTGTCGTGCCTGACGCAGTTACAGGCGCGGCTCATCCCCGGCACCGCCGTGCTCATCGCCGGGGCGATGAACGCGTTTGACGATGAGGGGCGGCTCAAGGACGAAACCTCGCAGAAGATCCTGGCCGCACGGATGGAGCGGCTGCGCGCCGAGGTGGTTTAAAGCATGTCGCTCAAAAGTGGGAACCGGTTTTGAGCTCCTCGGACATGCAAAATCAAAAGGTCAGAGCAGGTCGTGTGAATGCGAATGAACGCGACGTTCTCCAGGGGTTTAGTCCCAGCATGTGATGGGTTGGATCGACGGAGACTCTTTCTGGCTCTCGTGTCCGGATTTTGTAGTGCCGCGCGGCGTGGTGTAAGAGGCCGCGCGAGATTTCAAAGGGTCGGGGCCTCACACCGCCTGCGCGCGCATCCCGTCATCGGAGGCGCTGGTGGGCACGAGGGCGCGCACGAGTTTCTGCATGTCGAGCACGCCCACCTGTTTGCCATCGCGCATGACCCGGTAGCTGAGCGCGGTATCCCCGCCCGAGACCGCGATCACCGATTCCAGCGTGTCGTCGGCATCCACCTCTCCGGCGAAGGGCCCGTCGTCGAGATATGCGCAGAAGTTGGTGACGCCTGATCAGGCGGCGGCTTGAACGTGGCGGAGCCCGTCGCGGAACTCAACCCCTTGGATGATCTCGGGCAGGCGGTTCTGGCCGTCGAGTTTGCGCCATTTCTTCTGCGCCGACATCATCAGCCTGAAGGCCATGGCCAGACCGGTCTTGCGGCTGAGGCACCCCTTGGTGCGTTTCGTGCGGTGCCGGACGGTGGCGAAGGTGCTCTCGATCGGATTTGACGTGCGGATGTGTTTGCCAGCGCTTGCGCGCGTTCGGCCGGATAATCGTAGAAGGTCAGCAGCGCATCGCGATCCTTGACCAGCTTGGCGACCGCCTTGTCCCATTTCACGCCGTAGGCCTCCTTGAAGAAATCGAAGGCGGCGTTGGCCTCGGCGCGGGTCTCGGCCTGCCAGATGTCGTGCAGATGGCCCTTGGCCTGCATGGATTTGGGCAGCGCATTGAGCACGTTCATGGTCTTGTGGTCCGGGGCTCCGCCCGTTCGAGGCTGAATTGGTCCACTGGACCAATTCCGGGACGCCTCTCACCCCAACAGCGTTGCTCCCGCGTCGTCGCGAACACCTCGCGCAGCGCGGTCCAGAACCCGAGAGCCCCATCACCGATGGCCAGCTTGGGGTCCTGCTTCAGGCCCCGTCGCTTGAGATCGAGCAGCATCTCGCGCCAGCTCTCGGTGCTTTCGCGGAAGCCATCAGTCATGGCCAGAAGGTCCGTGTGGCCATACTCACCGGCCCCGATGATCACCAGAACACATTGTTCGTCGGGGAATTGATCCCCCGGATCAATTCCTGACCCTCCTCACTTCCTCAGCCATCCGCGGCTTGAAGTAGACGCCATCCGCCCAGATGTAGAGAACGCGCCGGTTGCTGAGGTCGCGTTTCTGCCACGCCTCGTAGTCTTTCCACCAGTCAGCCTTCAGCCGAGTGACGGTCTTGGCGGACAGGCCCTTGGCATTCGGACCCGTCGTCCATTGGGCTCGAACCAATGGCGCCATCAATGGCCGACCGCCTCCAGAGCCTCGGTGAAATCGCCCGTGGACACGCCCTTGAGGTAGAGCCACGGCAGCAGCTCCTCAACCGATTTCGCCTTGCGCAGATACCGTGGCAAGATGCTGGGCGTGAAGGTGATCTTGTCATGGCCAGCACCCCGCCCCCTCACGCGCGACACTTTTACCGGCACCGGACCAATACCGGTCATCACCTCGCGTTCCGGCAGGTGACCATGACGGACCAGGCGCGCCCGCCCGTCCTCGAGCTTGGTCTCGGAAAAGGCGGCCATCAGGGTGGCCAGTTCCGCGTGGATCGCCTGTTCGATCAGCTTGCGAGCGCCATCGCGGAGGACATCGGTCTCGCGCCCCTGACGGCGAACCGCCAAGGGCCTCACACGTGCCGCTCGACCATCTGCTTCTTGATCTCGGCGATGGCCTTGGCGGGGTTCAGGCCCTTGGGGCAGGTCTTGGTGCAGTTCATGATCGTGTGGCAGCGATAGAGCTTGAACGGGTCTTCGAGATCGTCCAGCCGCTCGCCCGTCGCCTCGTCGCGGGAATCGATGATCCAGCGATAGGCGTGCAAAAGCGCCGCCGGCCCCAGATACTTGTCGCCGTTCCACCAATAGGACGGGCAGGAGGTCGAGCAGCAGGCGCACATCACGCATTCGTAGAGCCCGTCAAGCTTCTCGCGGTCCTCGATCGACTGTTTCCACTCCTTGGCAGGACGGTTGGTCTTGGTCTCGAGCCACGGCATGATGCTCTCATGCTGCGCATAGAAATGCGTGAGGTCCGGGATCAGGTCCTTGACCACCGGCATGTGCGGCAACGGGTAGATCTTCACGTCGCCCTTGATCTCGTCCATCCCGTAGATACACGCGAGCGTGTTGATCCCGTCGATATTCATCGCGCACGATCCGCAAATCCCCTCGCGGCAGGAGCGGCGAAAGGTCAGCGTCGGGTCGATCTTGTTCTTGATGTAGATGAGCGCATCCAGAACCATCGGCCCGCAATCGTCGAGATCGACGAAGTAGGTATCGACGCGCGGGTTGTTCCCGTCATCGGGGTTCCAGCGGTAGATGGTGAACTTGCGCGGGTTGGCCGCCCCCTCGGGCTTGGGCCACGTCTTGCCGGTGGTGATCTTGGAATTCTTGGGCAGCGTGAATTGGACCATGATCCGTCTCCTTAGAACGTGCGCTCTTTCGGCGCGATCTTCTTGAGGTTGATGCCGCCCTGATCCTCGGGGGTGATCGGGTCCTCGATGATCGGGCGATAGCTGAGGTCCACATCGGTCTCACCAATGCGGGAGATGGTGTGCACGCGCCATTTCTTGTCGTCGCGCTTGGGGTGGTCCTCGTGCGCGTGGGCACCGCGGCTCTCGTGCCGCGCCTCGGCCCCGAAGATCGTGGCGAGCGCGTTGGGCATAAGGTTGGTCAGTTCCAGCGTCTCCATCAGGTCGGAGTTCCACACCAAGCTGCGGTCGGTGACCTTGATGTCGGCCATCTTGGCGGCGACGCCCTTCATCTTTTCCACGCCGTTCGACAGCGTCTCCGAGGTGCGGAACACGGCGGCATCCTCCTGCATGGTGCGCTGCATCTCCAGCCGCAGATCGGCAGTCGGCACCGCGCCATCGGCGTGGCGCAGCTTGTCGAAGCGGTCGAGCGCCTTGTCGACCTCGGCGGTGTTGGTGGCGGGCACCGCGCTTTCGGCATCGACCACCTTGCCCGCACGGATCGCCGCCGCGCGGCCGAACACCACGAGGTCAATCAGCGAGTTGGAGCCAAGCCGGTTCGCGCCATGCACGCTTGCGCAGGCGGCCTCGCCCACGGCCATCAGGCCGGGCACAATCGCGTGCGGGTCGTCCTTGGTGGGGTTGATCACCTCGCCCCAGTAATTCGCCGGGATACCGCCCATGTTGTAATGCACGGTGGGCAGCACCGGGATCGGCTCCTTGGTGACATCGACGCCCGCAAAGATGCGCGCGCTCTCGGAAATGCCGGGCAGGCGCAGGTGCAGCGCCTCGGGCGGCAGGTGCGACAGGTTGAGGTGGATGTGATCGCCCCCTGACCCCACGCCGCGCCCCTCGCGGATTTCCATCGTCATGCAGCGGCTGACATAGTCGCGCGGGGCGAGGTCCTTGTAGTTGGGCGCATAGCGTTCCATGAACCGCTCGCCCTCGGAATTGGTGAGGTATCCGCCCTCGCCGCGCGCGCCCTCGGTGATCAGGCAGCCGGCGCCGAAAATGCCGGTGGGGTGGAACTGCACGAATTCCATGTCCTGAAGCGGCAGACCGGCGCGCGCCACCATGCCGTTGCCGTCGCCGGTGCAGGTATGCGCCGAGGTGGCCGAGAAATACGCCCGGCCATAACCGCCGGTCGCCAGCACCACCATCTTGGCGTTGAAGACATGCATCGTGCCATCGTCCAGCTTCCAGCAGACGACGCCGGTGCACGCCCCATCGGTCATGATCAGATCAATGGCGAAATACTCGATATAGAACTCGGCCTTCTGCTTCAGGCTCTGGCCGTAAAGCGTGTGCAGGATCGCGTGGCCGGTGCGGTCGGCGGCGGCGCAGGTGCGCTGCACCGGCGGGCCTTCGCCGAACTCGGTGGTATGCCCGCCAAAGGGGCGCTGATAGATCTTGCCCTCTTCGGTGCGCGAGAACGGCACGCCGTAATGCTCCAGCTCATACACTGCCTTGGGGGCCTCGCGCGCGAGGTATTCCATCGCGTCGGTATCGCCCAGCCAGTCCGACCCCTTGATGGTGTCATACATGTGCCACTGCCAGTTATCGGGGCCCATGTTGCCGAGGCTTGCGGCGATGCCGCCCTGCGCCGCCACGGTATGCGAGCGGGTCGGGAACACCTTGGTCACGCAGGCGGTGCGCAGCCCCTGTTCGGCCATGCCCAGCGTGGCGCGAAGCCCCGCGCCGCCCGCGCCCACAACCACGACGTCAAAATCATGCGTCTCGTATTCGTATGCAGCCATTTATTCAGGTCCTCACAGCGCGATCTTGGCAAGGGCGAAAAGCCCGGTGGCGATCAGCCCGTAACTCAGGATGGTGACAAAGATGATCAGCGCACGGCGGGTGCTGCCGTGGGCGTAATCCTCGATCATGGTCTGTGCCCCGGCGGCGAAATGGCGCAGCCCGAAGAAGATCACGAGCCCGGTGAGAATGGCCATCGCCGGGTGTGAGAAGGCGTCGAGCACCTCGGCCCGGCTCCCGCCCAAGGCACGGCCAAAGGCCACGAGGAAGACGGGAATGATGAGCGCGAGGCCCACGCCCGACAGTTTCATGTACCAGTGATGCTCGGTTCCGGTGCCGGCGGCCCCCAGGCCCTCGGCGCGTTTGCGTGCGGTCAGATAACGCATGTTCCCCTCCTCAGACCAGAAGCAGCGTGATGACGGTCAGGACAACCGACCCGATGACGCAGACCCAGCCAAGCCGCTCGGCGGTCTCGATCTCGAGCCCCTTGCCCGCGTCGAAATAGAGGTGCCGCAGCCCGGCGAGGTAGTGATACCACACCGCCCAGAGCGACAGTGTCATCACCAGATCGCCGAACCACGAGGTCATGACCGCGTCGGCGGTCGCGAAATAGCTGTCGGAGGTGGCAGCGGCGAGCAGCCACCACACGATCAGGAACGCCGCCACGACCAGCGCGTTGCCGGTGATCCGCGTCAGGATCGAGCTGATCGAGGTCATTTGCGGGCGGTAGATTTGCAGATGGGGGGAAAGCGGGCGTTCAACCTCTGTGGTCTCGGCCATGAAGAACCTCCTTGATGTTCGGCGGCGGCGCGGGGCCTGCTCTGGCTATTCCCGTTTTGCAGGGTTTTGCCGCCTGTGTCACCTGTTACAAAAAGGTTTTAGGTCAATGCGGTCAATTCGCCGCAAAAAATGCATGTTTGTGATCACGTAAAATGTCGTGTGATCACAAGGCACCGCGCGTGTTCCCACTCCCCGGGACCACGAACGGTCGCGGGCATCGCTGATCCGGGGTGCGCATGCCGCCCCGGGGGCGCAGTCATGTGATCACAAATACGCCGCGCTCAGGCGTCGCGCTGTTCCAGCGCGTCGAGTCGCGCCTTGAGCGCCTCGTTCTCCTCGCGGGCCTTCTGCGCCATCGCGCGCACCGCGTCGAATTCCTCGCGGGTGACGAAATCCTGATCGGCCAGCCACCGCTCGATCAGCGATTTCATCGCCGTCTCGGCCTCGGCGCGCGCGCCCTGCGCCACGCCCATCGCGTTGGTCATCAACTGGCTCAGATCGTCGAGCACCTTGTTTCGCGTCTGCATCTTGCCTCCGGCGTTACACTCCTGCGTTATATGGCTTCGACGCCGCCGATCACAAGGTTGACTTTCCCCGCGCGGCAAAGGCACAGAGACGCACATGCAAGCCGCCATCCCCTTCCCCGAGATCAGCCCCGAGATCGTGTCGGTCACGCTCTTCGGCATGGAATTCGCGCTGCGCTGGTATGCGCTGGCCTATATCGTCGGGATCGTCATCGGCTGGCGGATCGTGGTGGCCACGGTCAAGCGCCCCGCGCTCTGGCCCGGTGATCGCGCACCGATGCAGCCGCAGGACGTCGAGGACCTGCTCACCTGGGTCATCCTCGGCGTGATCCTCGGCGGGCGGCTGGGCTATGTGCTGTTTTACCAGCCTGGATACTACCTCGCCAACCCCGGCCAGATATTGCAGGTCTGGCAGGGCGGCATGGCGTTTCACGGCGGGCTCTTGGGCGTCGTGCTCGCGGTGATCCTGTTTTCCCGTGCGCGCGGGATCAACTGGATATCGGTCGCCGATGCGCTGTGCATGGTGACGCCGGTGGGCCTTCTGCTCGGGCGCATCGCCAACTTCATCAATGCCGAGCTGTGGGGGCGGGCCACCGACCTGCCCTGGGGCGTGATCTTTCCTGGTGCTGCGGCGCAGGACTGCCCGGACGTCGCGGGGCTCTGCGCGCGCCACCCCTCGCAGCTTTACGAGGCGGCGCTCGAGGGGCTGATCCTCGGCGCGGTGCTGTTGTGGCTGGGCTGGCGTCGCGGCGCGCTGCGCCTGCCCGGCGCGCTCACGGGGCTGTTCTTCGCGGGCTACGGCCTCGCGCGCTTTCTCGTCGAATTCGTGCGCCAGCCGGATGCGCAATTCATCTCGCCCGGCAATCCGCTGGGGCTGGCCTTTCACATCGACGGTTTCGGGTTGACGATGGGGCAGGCGCTGTCGCTGCCGATGATCGCCTTCGGCATCGGCATGGTGCTCTGGGCGCGGCGGCGCGAACGAGCACGCCCCGCATGACGCCGCTGGGCGCACAGCTCGCGCGACAGATCGCGGCCACCGGGCCGATGAGTATCGGCGATTACATGGCCGCCTGCCTGATGCACCCCGAACACGGCTATTATGCCACCCGCGATCCGTTCGGCACTGCGGGCGATTTCGTGACCGCGCCGGAAATCAGCCAGATGTTCGGCGAGTTGATCGGCCTGTGCCTCGCCCAAAGCTGGCTCGATCAGGGCGCGCCCGCGCCGTTTGTTCTGGCAGAGCTTGGGCCGGGTCGCGGCACGCTGATGGCCGATCTGCTGCGTGCCACGCGGGGCGTGCCCGGCTTTCACGACGCGCTGCGGCTGCACTTGGTCGAGGCATCGCCCGCCCTGCGCAAGGTGCAGGCGGTCACCATCGGGCAGGACGACATCACCTGGCATGACAGCGTTGAGTCCCTCCCCCAAGGCCCGCTCTTCGTCATCGCCAACGAATTTTTCGACGCGCTGCCGATCCGGCAGTTTCAACGGTCGGGCACCGGCTGGCGCGAACGTGTGGTGGGGATGGGCGAGGCGGGCCTCGCGCTTGGCCTTGGCCCCGAGGCCGCGCGCCCCGAACTCGATCACCGTCTGGATGACACGCGCGACGGCGACATCGTCGAGACCTGCGCGCCGGGGCTGGCCATCGCCGCCGATATCGGCGCGCGCATCGCGGGCGCGGGCGGCGCGGCGCTGATCGTGGATTACGGAGACTGGCGCTCGCTGGGCGATACGTTTCAGGCGGTGGCGGGCCATGCGCCGACCGATCCTTTTGCCGTGCCCGGCAGCGCCGATCTCACCGCCCATGTGGATTTCGAGGCGCTGGCGCGCGCCGCCGCCCCCGCCGCGCATTCCCGCCTTTGCCCGCAGGGCACGTTCCTTGCGCGTCTCGGAATCGCGGCGCGGGCCGAGGCGCTGGCGCAGGCGCTCTCGGGCGCGGCGCTCGAAAACCACATGGCCGCATTTCGCCGCTTGACCGAACGGGAGGAAATGGGGACGCTCTTCAAGGTGCTGGGCCTTTTCCGCGCCGGCACGCCACCACCACCCGGACTGGAGCCATGACGCTCGAGATCATCACCGCCGACGCGCTCACCCCCCTGCGCCACGGGTTCTTCACCCGGCGGGGCGGGGCGTCTTCGGGCGTGTTCGCGGGGTTGAATTGCGGGCCGGGCTCGTCGGATCAAAGCGAGATCGTCTCCATCAACCGCGCGCGCGTGGCCAACGCGATGCAGGTCGCGCCCGATCATCTCGTGACCGTTCATCAGGTGCATTCCGCCGAGGTGGTGCCCGTCTCCGCGCCGCTCGATGCGCGCCCGCGCGCCGATGCCCTCGTGACCGCGACACCCGGCCTTGCCCTCGCCGTGCTCACCGCCGATTGCCAGCCGGTGCTTTTTGCCGATGCAGAGGCAGGCGTGATCGGGGCCGCCCATGCCGGTTGGCGCGGCGCGCGCGACGGCGTGCTCGAGGCCGCGCTCGACGCGATGGAGGGCCTCGGGGCCGCGCGCGACCGCATCGCAGCGGTGATCGGCCCGTCGATCAGCCAGCGCAATTACGAGGTCGGCCCCGAATTGCTCGAGGATTTCCTCGCCGACGATCCCGAAAGCGCGCGGTTCTTCGCCAATGGCGACGGCGACCGCTATCAGTTCGACCTGCCGGGTTACGGCCTCTGGCGGCTGCGGCGCGCGGGGGTGGGCCACGCGGAATGGACCCGCCATTGCACCTATGCCGACCGCGACCGTTTCTATTCCTACCGCCGCGCGACCCATGAGGGCGCGGCGGATTACGGGCGGCTCATTTCCGCGATCAGGCTCTGAGAGTGTGCCATTGGTGCGTCCAGCATCCCGGATACCGGCGCAACCTACCGGTTTGGCGATAGTCTGGTAGGCCCGGAGGGACTCGAACCCCCAACCAAGGCGTTATGAGCGCCCTGCTCTAACCAATTGAGCTACAGGCCCGACCTGACCGTGCGCCTTGGTAGCAGGTCGCGGCCCTTGGTCAAGAGGGCGCGGGTGGTCTGGACAGGGCGCGCGGCACTGCCTAGTCTTGGCAACATGACAGATGTGACCGGACGACGCTGGCACGACATGGGCGGACAGGACGCGGGTCCTGTGCCGATGGAGGGCCATGATTTCGCGCTGTGGGAAAAGCGCGTCGATGCGCTGATGGTGCTCTGCGGGCAGAAGGGGCTCTTTACCGTCGACGGGCTGCGCCGTGCGCTCGAGGACATGGGCGAGGACGCGTTCGAGCGCATGAGCTATTACGAGCGCTGGATCGCCGCCGTGAACCAGAACCTGGTCGAGGGCGGAGTCTACACGCTCGAGGAACTGGGCACGCGAATGGAAGAGATCGCGGCGCGGGGCACAACCTATGGCGAGGCGCAGTCGGATGGCTGAGCGGGTGCGCGTCAAACGCCTCACCCCGCCGGGCCATGTGCGCGCGCCGTGGTATCTGCGCGGCAAGACCGGCGTGATCGAGCGGCCCCTTGGCCATTTCGCCAATCCCGAGCAACTGGCCTACGGCTTGCCCGCCGGGGAAAAACCGCTCTACCGCGTGCGGTTCACAATGTCCGAGGTCTGGGGCGAGCGGGCGGAATGTCCTGCCGATACGCTCGACGCGGAACTCTATGGGCACTGGCTGGAAAGGGTGGGCGATCATGCCTCATGACCATCACGATCACGATCATTTCCACCACGAGGGGATGAGCCCCTCGGGCCACCCCTACCGCGAGGACAACGACGCGCCACTGACCTACTGGCAGCGCATGGAAATCGCGGTGCGCGAATTGCTGGTGGAAAAGGGCCGCCTCTCCCCCGCCGAGATCATGGCGCAGATCGAGGCGATGGATGCCCGCAGCCCGGCCAACGGCGCAGCGGTGGTGGCGCGCGCCTGGACCGATCCGGCGTTCAAGGCGCGGCTGCTGGCCGATGCGTCGGAGGCGAGCCGCGAGATGGGGTTCGATATCGGCCCGCTCAACCTCATCGCGGTGGAGAACACCGCCGACACCCATAACCTCATCGTCTGCACACTCTGCTCATGCTACCCGCGCAACCTGCTCGGCCTGCCGCCCGACTGGTACAAGACCCGCGCCTATCGTTCCCGCGCCGTGCGCGAGCCGCGCGCCGTGCTGCGCGAGTTCGGCCTCGACCTGCCCGATCATGTCACCGTGCGCGTCCACGACAGCACCGCCGACATGCGTTATATCGTGCTGCCCGCCCGCCCCGAGGGCACCGACGGCATGGGCGAGGCGGCGCTTGCCGCGCTGGTGACGCGCGATTCGATGATCGGAACGGGGCTGCCGCGCCGCCCGTGACGGGCTTGTGAACGCGGCGTGGCCCGCGTATTCCTGCGCCATCACAGCATGAGACATTCCATGAGCGACGACGACCGCCCCTCCCTTGCCGCCCGCGTGGCGGATACCGCCCTCGGGGTGGCCATGTATGCGCCGATCGCGCTGTGCAAGCTTTTGCCCTACCGCTGGCGCATCCCGGTGATGGGCTGGCTCACCGCGCGGGTGGTGGCACCGCTGGCGGGCTATCATACCCGCGTGCGCGAGAACCTCGCCCATGCCGTGCCCGACCTGCCCGAGGCCGAGGTGCGCCGCCTGATGCGCGCGGTGCCCGACAATGCCGGGCGCAACATGGCCGAATTGTATTCCACCGAGGACTTCATCGCCCGCACGCGCCGCTCGCCCGTGACCGGCCCCGGCCTCGATACGATCCGCGCCGCACAAGAGGCGAACCGCCCGATCATCTTCGTCACCGGCCATTTCGGCAGCTTCAACGCCGCCCGCATCGCCATGATCGAGCAGGGCTTCTCAATGGGTGTGTTTTACCGCAACATGCACAACCGCTGGTTCAACCGCCGCTACGTGGCGGCGATGGGCGCGCTCAGCGAGCCGATGTTCGAGCAGGGGCGGCGCGGCATGATGCAGATGGTCAAGCACCTCAAGCGCGGCGGCGTGCTGGCGATCCTGACCGATCTGAATGCCCATGACGGGGTGCCGCTGTCGTTCTTCGGCAAACCGGCGCTGTCGCCGCTGGCCACCGCCGAGCTTGCGCTCAAGTTCGACGCGCCACTGGTGCCGGTCTGGGGCATCCGAAGCGAGAACGGACTCGATTTCGAGATCATCGTGGAAGAGCCGGTGCCCATGTCGGACCCCGTCACCATGACGCAGGAGGTCAACGACCGGCTGGAGCGGCAAGTGCGCGAGCACATGGATCAGTGGCTGTGGATTCATCGCCGCTGGAAGGATGGCACCGGGCCGCTGGCGGATCGCGGTGCGGCGCATCTCGAGGATTTGCGCCGCAAGGGGTGAGATCAGCGCTTGCGGTCGCGGCGGCTCGACATCGGCTGGAAGGCGACGCCCACATGCGCCTCGCAATAGGGCTTGCCGGTCTGTACCGGCAGGCCGCAGAACCAGAAATCCTCGGTCGCCGGGTCGCCCACCGGCCATTTGCAGGTCCGCTCGGTCAGTTCCATCAGGGTGAGCCGCTTGGCCTTCTTCTCGATCTCGCTGACCTTGGCGAGCGCCTCGGGATCGATCTCGTTGGCCGAGGGCTGCGGCGGCAGCGGCTGGCCCGCAGGGATGATCGCCTTGATCCGCACGGGCGCTGTGACCGGCTCCGCCTCCTCCTCCGGCTCCGCCTGCGCGGCGGGCATCGCGGCAGGCTTGGGCGTGGGCGCGGCCGCCGGTTTCGCGGCCTCGGCCTCGGGCGTGTCGGCGGGCGCTGCATTGGCCGCCGGGGCAGATCCGTTGCGGTTCGACAGGCCAAGCCGGTGAACCTTGCCGATCACGGCATTGCGGGTCACGCCGCCAAGTTCCTTGGCGATCTGGCTGGCGGACTGGCCTTCGCCCCACAGCCTCTTCAACAGCTCGACGCGTTCATCGCTCCACGACATTCGGGGCTTCCCTTGCATTGAAAGGCGGCTCTGGCCCGCAGGGCCTGCCGCCTTGTCATCTGGATCGGTCTCCTATTCTAATCACTCGACGATGAGTTACAAGGCATCGAATCACGCCGTGCCACGCTGACAGGAGACCGCCCATGTCCGAGACCGCATCCTCCACCCGAATGCCGATGGGCGCGCGGCGCTTTGGCCGGGTCAACTGGCTCGGCCTCGCGACGCTGGCCGAGCGCGAGAATCGCCGGTTTCTCTCGGTCTGGACCCAGACGATCCTCGCGCCGCTGATCACGGCGGGGCTGTTCATGGTGATCTTTTCCATCGCCATAGGTCCGCGCCGGGGCGATGTGATGGGGGTGGATTTCACCACCTTCATCGCGCCGGGCATCCTGATGATGACGGTGATCCAGAATGCCTTCGGCAACACGTCCTCGTCGATCGTGATTTCCAAGGTGCAGGGCAATATCGTCGATACGCTGATGCCGCCGCTTTCGGGCGGGGAGTTGGTGCTCGGCTATCTTGCCGGGGGGCTCGGGCGCGGCCTCGTGGTGGCGCTGGCGATCGCGCTGGGGCTCTATCTCGTGCTCGGGATCGTGCCCGCGCATCCCGTCACCGCGCTGGCCTTCGTGCTGCTTGGCGCGGCGTTCATGAGCGGGGCGGGGATCGTCGCGGGCATCTACGCCAACAAGTTCGACCAGATGGCGGCGATCACCAATTTCGTCGTCACGCCGCTGGCGTTCCTGTCGGGCACGTTCTACTCGGTCGAGGCATTGCCGCCGGGACTTTACGCCATCAGCCACGTCAACCCGGTCTTCTACATGATCGACGGGGTGCGCTTCGGCATGATCGGCGTCTCCGACAGCGCGCCCGTGCTCGGCCTTGCCGTCGGGGGGCTCTCGACCCTCGCGGTCTGTCTCGTGGCCTGGATCATGCTGGCGCGCGGTTACCGGCTCAAGGTCTGAGGCTCGGCCCCGCCCCGCCCGGTCAGCGCGCAGACATGGCGCACCTTGCGCCCGTCGCGGAAATAGTCCCGCATCCCGCGCCGGTCTTTGCCGAGGATCAGCCCGTGATCGAGCCACATCAGATCGAGATCGAGGGCCTCGGCCATGAATTCGGTCGCGCGCAGGCTGGGCACGCCGACGACGGTATGGCTCTGCCCGTCCACCTCGGTCACGGCGTTGAGCGGGTTGTCCACGGCCTCCTTCAGGACCTGGATCATGGCGTTGTCGATCACGATGAATTCGCTGTCGATGATGATCAGGCGCGGCCCGAGCCGCCGCACCAGCGACAACAGGCGGAAATGATCCATGATGTGATAGAAAATGCCATAGACCGCCACCACGTCGAACCGCTCGCCCGCCGCGAGGTGCGCCTCCATCTCGGCGAAGATGTCGTTCGCGATCAACCGCACGCGCCCCTTGAAGGGGGTTTCGGGGAAGGCGTCGAAGCGTTCGATCAGGTCGCGGCGCGCCTCGACCCCCACCACCTCGGACGCGCCCGCCGCCGCGAGGGCATAGGACCAGCGCCCGTCATGCGCCGCCAGATCGAGCACCCGCGCACCGTCGATCTGCTCCACGAAGGGAGCAATCAGCAGCTTGTGGCGCTGCGTGAGCCGATAAAGCGTGGTCTCGTTCTCGTCATAGGGCGGCAGGTTGTGCAGAAAGCCGAAAAAGCCGCTCATGTGCAGATCCTCTCGGCGCGGTCGGCATAGGCCTTGTAGACCTTCCAGAAGCGTTGGTCAGCGGGGCGCTGCGACGTGCGCACCTCCTGTGCCTCGTGCAGGTCGCGGTAGAAGCCAACCGCGCGGCGCTGATCGGCGCGGCTCAGCGAGTCATTGGCCACGGCCTGGATGCACCCGCAAAGCGCGGGCGAACGTGCCTTGCGCCCCGAGGACAGGCAGGCATCCGATATCGGCCCCGACGCCACCGGCCTCACACCGCCCGGCCCGCCCGCAAAGCGCCCCGGCCCGCCGCAGGCTGCAAGCCCGAGAACAAGCCCGAGAAGAACGATCCGTTTCATTGCGCCCGTGCCCCTTTTTTTCTTTTCACCGCTCATGCCGCATTCAGCCCGTTTTTTCAATTCACATCCGGCGTCCGGGCTGCGATCTTCGGAAAAGGCCGATCAGGGGGCAGCAGCCGCAGCATGGATTTTTCTCTCTCACATCTCATCTTTCTCGCCTTTCTGGTGGTCATCTTGCAACCGATCCTCACCGGCAGGCTGTTCGCGCTGCGCCGCGCGCAAGCCATCCGCACCATCGAGCGGCACCGCAAGAGCCGTGTCATCACGATGATCCACCGGCAAGAGCGCCGCAGCCTGTTCGGCATGAACGTGTCGAACATGATCGGGCTGGAGGATGCGCAATCCATCATCTCCGCGATCAAGGGCACGCCGCGCGACACGCCCATAGACCTGGTGCTGCACACGCCCGGCGGGCTGGTGCTGGCGGCCATGCAGATCGCCCGCGCGGTCGAGGCGCATCCCGCGAAGGTCACCGTTTTCGTGCCGATCTATGCCATGTCCGGCGGCACGCTCATCGCGCTGGCCGCCGACGAGATCGTGATGGGCGAGTTTTCCATGCTCGGCCCCATCGACCCGCAGATCATGGGCGTCTCTGCCGCCTCCATCCTCGCCGCGCGCGACGCCAAGCCCGTCGAGCATGTCTCCGACCTCGCCTTCGTCCTCGCTGATGTGAGTGAAAAGGCCACCGCGCAGGTCAAGCGCGGCGCGGTCGAGATCATGACGCCGCGCATGGCGCAGGACAAGGCCGAGGCGCTCGCCGACACGCTCACCTCGGGGACATGGACGCATGATTACGCGCTCACCCCTGCCGAGGCGACCGATCTCGGCCTCGCCGTCACCGTCGGGCTGCCCAAAGACATCCTCGAATTGATGAAGCTTTATCCCGCGCCCGTGCGGCAATCCGTGGTCGAGTTCCTGCCGTTCGAGCCGCCGGGGCGGCGCATGGGCTGAGGCCGGTCCTATCCGCCAGACGGTATGAGCCGGATCACCTGCGCGCCCGTGGTCGTGGTGCTGCGATACACCACCCGCGCGGGCAGGTGCAGGCGCAGCGGCGCGCGGGCCAGAGATGGGTGCCAATCGAGGCCGGTATCGAGGCAATTCGCGTGCGCCCCGGTATAGTCGGCCCGCGCCCGCACCCGCCGCAAATCACCGGGATCGACGTCGAGCCTGCGCCCCCCGAGCGTCACATGCCCCTCGCGCAGCAGCGCGCGCCCGACGCCTTCGGTCTGCGGCACCTGCCCGGGCAGGTCGGACCACGCGCCGCACAGATGCGCGCGCCCGCGCACGGGCGCGATTTCGACGGCCACACGCAGCCCGCCACCGCTGCTATAGCGCCCCCCGGTGACGGTGGCGGCGGATGACAGGCGCACAAGCCTGCTTTGCCGTTTGAAAAACGGCACCACCTCCAGCGCGCGCCCCTGCGCGCCGGGCCCGGTCTGGCGAAAGCTCACCTGGTGGCCGCCATCGTCGCGCGTGCCCGGCGAGATCACCCGGCGCGGCAGGAAAACCTCCGGCACGCGCCCCGCGCGCCACGGCAGATCGACGGCCACGCAGCGCGCCCGCGCCCCCGCATAATCGAGCCGGGGGCCAATCTTCGGCAGGAACCCCAGATCAGAGGCGATCCGCTGCCCCTCGGCATAAACGCTGGCATGGCCAAGTATGCGCCGCGCCTCTCCCGTGGTATAAACGCTCTGGCTGTCGCTCTCGGCCCAGGCCCCGCAGAGTGCCGTGCCGCCCTGCGCGGTGCGCCGCAACTCGGTGGCCACGGTCATCCCGCCGCCGGTGCTGAAGCTGCCATGCGCAAGGCTCAGGCCGGGGCCAAGCCGCGTCCCGGCCTCCGCCGCCCCTCCAAGGGCGGCGATCACGGCAACAAGCAGGGCAGGGCGCATGGCGAAACCTCCGGTCAGGGGATGCCTGTCAAGCTTAGCAGACCCCCGCCCCCGGCTCAATTCAAGCCCGCGTCACCCCGCCTTGTCGAGCAGCGCCTCTTCCACCATCCGGTCGGCGATCACGGCGGGGCTGATGCCCTCGCCCGTGGCCTGCTCGAGGATGCGCGCCATGTTGGCCTCTATCGCGTCAAGACGCCCGCTCACCCATCCGTCGCGGTCGCCGATCTCGAGGATTTCCGCCGAGACGTTGATGATCCCGCCGCCATTGGCCACGTAATCGGGCAGGTAGAGGATGCCGCGCGCGTGCAGCCTGTCGGCATCCTCGGGCGTCGCCAACTGGTTGTTGGCCGCGCCACAAATCATCGCCGCGCGTATTTCCGGGATCGTGCCCTCGTTCAGCACGCCACCGATGGCGCAGGGTGCTAGGATATCCGCCTCCACGGCATGGATTGCGCCCGGCTCCACCAGCTCTGCCCCGAATTCGGCGGCGGTCGTGGCCGCGCGCGCGCCGTCCATATCCGCCACGCTGAGCCGCGCGCCCGCCTCGTGCAAAAGCCGCACGAGGTGCCAGCCGACATGGCCCAGCCCCTGCACCGCCACATGCCGCCCGCGCAGATCACCGCGTCCCCAGACCTGCGCCGCCCCCGCGCGCATGGCGCTCAGCACGCCCTGCGCCGTCACCGGCGAGGGATCGCCGCTGGCGTGCGCCCCTTGGTCGCGCCCGGCGACATAGCGTGTCTCGCGCGCGATCTCGGCCATGTCATCGGGGCTCATGCCCATGTCCTCGGCGGTCCAGTAGCGGCCTTCGAGCGCGTCGATGGCGCGGCCCATCGCGCGCAGCAACTCCGGCGTCTTGTCACGCGCCGGATCGCCGATGATGACCGCCTTGCCGCCGCCAAGCGGCAACCCGGCGGCGGTGTTCTTGTAGCTCATCCCCCGCGACAGGTTGAGCACATCTTCGAGCGCCGCCGCGTCGCTGTCGTAGACCCGCATCCGAAGCCCCCCCGCCGCCGGGCCATGCCGGGTGGAATGCAGCGCGATAAACCCGCGCAGCCCGGCCCCGGCGTCCTCGACGCGATAGACCTCTTCGTGCGATGGAATGGAAAGACGTGTCAGCATGGTGGAATCCTCCTCGTTCAGAAGGTAAGAGCAGTCACGCGCGAAAAAACGCCAATTATGGCTCACGAGACCGCAAGTTTTGGCGATCAAAACTATAAAGGGCCCGGATTTTGGTGAAAATGGACCGGATCGACCGACACATCGTCGCTGCCCTGCAACGCGACGGTCGGCAGAAGCTCGCCGATCTGTCGGCCGAGGTGGGGCTGTCGGCTACCCCGCTCGCGCGGCGCATCGCCCGGCTCGAGGCCGGGGGTGTCATCACCGGCTACGGCGCGCGCGTCGATCAGGACGCGCTTGGTCTGCCGCTCAACGCTTTCGTCTTCGTCGAGTTGGAGCATCACAGCCGCGACGCGATCCGCGCCTTCGAGGCACGGTTGCGGCAGTTCGACGAGGTGATGGACTGCTACCTCATGACCGGCACGCGCGACGTGCTCCTGCGCGTGGTGGCCGCCGATCTGGCAGGTTTCGACCGGTTTCTCGAAGACGGGCTGATGCAGACCCCCGGCATCCGTGCCATGCGCACGAGCTTTGCCCTGCGCACGATGATCCGGCGCGACGCGCTGCCCGAGGTCTGAGGGCGCGTTTCCCGGCCTCGCCTCCTCAGAGCAGCGCGCCGATGCGCCTCATCGCCTCCTCGATGGCGTCGCTGGAACTGGCATAGGAAAACCGCAGGAACCCCTCGCCCTCGTCACCGAATGACGTGCCCGCGATGGTGGCCACCCCCGCCTCGTCGAGAAACCGGTCCTGCGCCTCGATCGCGGTCATGCCCGTGCCCGAGATATTGGCGAACGCATAAAACGCCCCGCCCGGATCGGTGCAGCGCACCCCCGGCAGGCCGTTCAGCGCCCCGACAATGAGCCGCCGCCGCGCGTCGAACGCGCGCATCATCGCGTCCACCGCGTCCTGCGGCCCGGTCAGCGCGGCGATCCCGGCGTGTTGGGTCGCCGAATTGACGCAGGAATGATCGTTGATGCAAAGCCGCGTGACGTGGCCCACAAGGCTCTCGGGCCAGACCGCAAAGCCCAGCCGCCAGCCGGTCATCGCATAGGTCTTGGACCAGCCGTCGAGCATGATCACCCGGTCGCGGATCTCCGGATATTGCAAGAGCGAGACATGCGCGCGCCCATCATACAGCATCCGGCTGTAGATCTCGTCCGACAGCACCGCTACCTGTGGATGATCCGCCAGCCCCGCCACCAGCCGGTCCACCTCCGCGCGCGGGGTGACACCGCCGGTGGGGTTGGCCGGGCTGTTGAGGATGATGAGCCGCGTGGCGGGCGTGATCCGCTCCAGCACCGCCCCGGCGTCAAAGGCAAAGCCGTTCTCCTCGCGCAGCGCATAGGGCACCGCCCGCGCCCCGCTATAATCGATCACCGACCGGTAGATGGGAAAGCCGGGGTCGGGATACATGATCTCGGCCCCCGGCTCGCCGAACATCAGCCCGGCAAAGAACATGGTGGGCTTGCCGCCGGGCACCACCACCACGCAACCGGGGTCCACCTCGGCCCCGTGGCGCGCGTGCAGATCGGCGGCTACCGCCTCGCGCAGCGCGGGGATGCCATTCGCAGGCGTATAGCCGTGGTGCCCGTCGCGCAGCGCCTTCACGCCCGCCTCCACGATATGCGGCGGCGTCGGGAAATCCGGCTGCCCGATGCCAAGGTTGATGATGTCGCGCCCCTCTGCCGCCAGCGCCTGCGCCCGCGCCAGCACGGCAAAGGCCGATTCGGTTCCCAGCCGCTTCAGGCTCTCTGCAAGGATCATCGCACGCCCTCCGTCTAAGATTGATTCCGCATGTTCGAGAAGCTCAAAACCGGTTCCCACTTTTGAGCAACATGCTCTAGCCCCGCCGCGAGATGTTCGAATAAAGCAGCAGGCCGTATTGCCCCAACATCCGCTCCACCGGCCCCCAAAGCGCGCCGAGCGCGATGGCGTCCGTGCCGGTCTGCCGCCCGATCTCCGAGAGTGTCCGCTGCCCGTCCACGGCGGCAATGAGCGGCGCGGCGCGGCGCGGCAAGTCGGGCCGCGCCTCGATCCCGTTCGCGCGCAGCACCGGGCGCTTGCCTTGCGCCACGGCGCGCGCCAGATCGGCGGCGCGCACACCCTTCAGATGCGGCACCAGCCCCGGCTTGCCGCCCTTCGCCGGGCCGCGCGCCTCGGTGGCGCGCACCGCGTATCCCACATGGGTCTTGATCGTGCCGGTCAGCTTCTCGGCCAGCGCCATCCGCTCCACCGGGCCAAGGTGGCCGGGCACCTCCGTGATCCGCTCCAGATCGTAAAGTGCGGGCATGGCAAAGCCCGACAGCGCCCAGCCCGTCTCGTCCAGCACCCCGATCAGCGCCGCCACGTCGAAGGCCCGGTCCTGGCTGTGCAACAGCAGGTCATAAAACCCGGCGTCGCTGTCCTTGTGATCCCCGAGGTTCGGGTTGCAGCGAAACGGATGCCCCTCGGGCAGCTCCGCCACCAGCTTGCGCGCCGCCTTCAACCGCGCCTCGGGCGGCTGTCCTGCAAGGAGCGCCCCGAACGCCTCCTGCAACGGGTAGACGCCCGAGCGGCCATAGGGGGCATAAACCATGAACCCCATGCCGCCCCCCGGTGCCAGCGCCGCCAGCAGCGCGCGAAACCCCGCCGCCGGGTCGGGCAGGTGATGCAGCACGCCGCAGCAGTCGATATAGTCAAATTCCCCCAGATCGGCGGCTTCCATCAGGCTGCCGGTAACAAAGCGGATGCCATCCAGCCCCCGCACCTTTGCCCGCGCCTCGGCCACCTTGCGCGCGGCATCCGACAGGTCGAGATAGGTGATCTCCGCCGCGCGGCCCGCCTCCGTCATCTGCTGCGCGATCTGTATGAGCGCGTCACCGGTGCCGCCCCCGGCCACCAGCACCCGCAAGGGCCGCGACCAGTCGCGCGCGCCCTCGAACACGAAATGGTCGATCTCGAGCACATGCGAGGGCGAGCCGGTGATCAGCCGCGTGCGCTCGTCCTCCGGGTCGCGCTCGGGGTAGGGATAGGCCTCGTATTGCGCCCTGACCTCGCTCACCCGCGTCCCTCCGGTTTCTTCTTGGTATAAATACTCAAATCCCCCGCCCGCCTCACTCGAACAGCTTGCGCAACTCGCGCTTGGCGCGGTCCTCGAGCTTGTCGCGGGCCGCGTCTTCAAGGCTCTGCCCCTCCTCGGGCGTGACGTCGAGCCGGTCCTGAAGCTCCTGTTCGAGCCGCTCCTCGACCTTCTCGCGCTCGGCGTCGAGATTCATCTCGATGGCCTTTTCCAGGTCGGGCATGATCCTGGGGCTTTCCCACGGGCCGCGGATGCGCACCGGGATGGCAAGCCCGCGCGAGGTTTCACCTTCGAGCAGCACCGGCGTGACGAGGTAGTCGATATCGCGCGCCCCGAGCCCGATCCGCCCCGTGCCCTCGGCCCGTGCCAGCGGCAACCTCATGGCAAGGTCTTGATTATAAAGGTTTCCCTTGTCGATTGTGAAGCTGGCACTCAGCGTATCAAAGACGGTGGTGCCGCCGGTCACATCGCCCGCGCGCATTAGTTTGTCGAGGTCGATCCCGGAAATCACCCCCCGCCCGGTGGCAATCCGCCCATCCCCGCTCAGGCTCTTCATGATCGCGTCCACGGAATTGCCGACGCCGAGGAAGCTCAGTTTGCCGCTACCAGAGGCGGCAAACCGGGTGATGCCCATCGCATCGGAGAGAAACCGTTCAAGATCAATCCCCTCCGCGTTCAGCGTGCCCCCCACAGACAGCCCGGTGCGGTTGTTGACCACGAATTCGCCGGTCATCAGCCCCGCGTAGCCACGCACCTCGCGCAACCCGAACACCGCGCGCGAGCGGTCGAGAGTCATCCGCGTGCGCGTCTTGCCCAGCTTCAGATCGCCAAGGTCGATACTGTCGGCGGTGACCGCCATCTCGCCATTCGCGAGCGCCAGCGCGCTCGCGTCGATGGGCGCGGTGGACCAGCCCTGCGGGCTGCCGCTCCCGCCACCGCCACTGCCACCGGCGGTGTCAGCCCCGGCCAGCCGCGACAGGTCGAGCGCGCCGGCTTCGATCTGCGCGTTGAACCGGGGCACCTCCCCGGCCAGTTCGACATCCGCCGCGCCGGTGAGGGTGTTGCCGCCAACCGCAAGGTTCAGGCCGCGAACCGACAGGTTCAGATCCTGTGTGAACGTTACATCGGCCCCGCCCCGGATGCTCCGGCCCAGCCCTTCGGGCAGGTCGGCCCCGCCCAGGCCCAGCGCGGCGAGAAACGCCCCGGTATCCGGCAAGGTCGAGATCGAGCCGCCCCTGCGCCTGCGGCTGCACGCCGCTGCGCCCGGCGAACGCCACCTGCCCGCCGTCCGTCTCGATGCTCAAGGCAAGCGCGGTCACCGCCCCGTCGATGAACCGGCCCACCTGTTCAAGCTGCCCCGCCACCGCGACCGGCGGGCCGCCGCGCGAAAACGAGGCCTCAAAATCGGCGGTGCCGTCGTAGTCCGGCCAGCGCAGATCGAGATCGAGATCGCTCAGCTCCTCCACCGTGCCCGCCGCGTGATCGGTATAGACCAGCCGCCCCCCCGTCACCAATGCCCGGTCGAGCGTCAGCGCCAGCCGCTGCGATGTGGCGGGCGCGGCATCATCCGATTCCTTCCCCGAGGGGGCCACGCCCGCGACCCCCAACTCCCAGTTGACGCGCCCGTCGGCGGCGCGCTCGAGCAGGATTTGAGGCCCGACCGTCTCCAGCCCGGTGATGCGGATATCACCACCGAAAAGCGCCACGGGCTTCACCCCGATCTTGAGGCTAGTCGCGCGCAGCATCGGCCCGGCATCGGACCAGTCGGCATTGGCCACCTCGACCGCGCCGGTGGCGACGCCCAGCACCGGGTAAAAGCTGATCCGCGTCTCGCCCGACAGCGTCACCTTGCGCCCGGTGGCCTTGGTGATCTGGTCGGCGGCAATCGCGGCGATGCGTTCGCCCGGCAGGAAGAACAGCGCGCCGATCCCGATGGCCGCGATCACCACGACGCCGCCGATCAACCGAAATATCCAGCGCATGGCGCCCCCCCTCGCAAACCCTGTTTTGCAATTCTAGGGGCGGCGTGCGGGCCGGGGCAACCGCTTTTGCCCTTCCCGCACGCAGGCTTGATGGCTATATCGCCCCGCATGACACAAAACCCGGCCCTTACCCGCCCCGACCTCGCGCCGCGCGGTCGCATCACCGAGGCCCCGCGCAGCGGCCAGCCCACCATCGGCATGGTCTCATTGGGCTGCCCCAAGGCGCTGGTGGACAGCGAGCGCATTCTCACGCGCCTGCGGGCCGAGGGCTATGGCATCTCGCCCGACTATACCGGCGCGGATGCGGTGATCGTCAACACCTGCGGGTTTCTCGATAGCGCCAAGGCCGAGAGCCTCGACGCCATCGGCGAGGCGCTGGCCGAGAATGGCCGCGTGATCGTCACCGGCTGTCTCGGGGCAGAGCCCGACTACATCACCGGCGCGCATCCCCGCGTGCTCGCCGTGACCGGCCCGCACCAGTATGAGCAGGTGCTCGACGCGGTGCATCACGCCGTGCCGCCCAGCCCCGATCCGTTCGTCGATCTGCTGCCCGCCTCGGGCGTGCGCCTGACGCCGCGCCATTACAGCTATCTCAAGATTTCCGAGGGCTGCAACCACAAGTGCCGCTTCTGCATCATCCCCGACATGCGCGGGAAGCTGCAATCGCGCCCCGCCCATGCGGTGATCCGCGAGGCCGAAAGGCTGGTCGAAAGCGGGGTCAGGGAACTGCTGGTGATCAGCCAGGACACCTCCGCCTATGGCGTCGATATCAAACACGCCGAGGCGAATGGCCACCGCGCCCATATCACCGATCTGGCGCGCGATCTGGGGTCTTTGGGCGCGTGGGTCCGGCTGCACTACGTCTATCCCTATCCGCATGTGCGCGATCTGATCCCGCTGATGGCAGAGGGGCTTGTGCTGCCCTATCTGGATATCCCGTTTCAGCACGCCCACCCCGATACGCTCAAACGCATGGCCCGGCCCGCGGCGGCGGCGCGCACGCTCGACGAGATCGCGGCGTGGCGCGCGATCTGCCCCGAGATCGCCCTGCGCTCCACCTTCATCGTCGGTTATCCCGGCGAGACGGAGGCGGAATTCCAGACGCTGCTCGACTGGCTCGACGCGGCGCAACTGGATCGTGTCGGCTGTTTCAAGTACGAGAATGTCGCCGGGGCGCGCTCGAACGCGCTGTCCGATCATGTGCCCGAGGAGATCAAGCAGGACCGCTGGGATCGCTTCATGGCCAGGGCACAGGCGATTTCCGAGGCGAAGCTGGCGGCGAAATTGGGTCGGACCCTCGACGTGATCGTGGACGATATCGACGCGGACGGCATCGCCACCTGCCGCACCAAATCCGATGCGCCGGAAATCGACGGCAACCTTTTCATCGACGAAGGCACCGAGGCGATCACGGTGGGCGATATCGTCACCGTCGAGGTGGACGAGGCGGGAGAGTATGATCTCTGGGGCCGGATCGCGCCGCGCGCGGGCTGACGGGGCAGGGGCCGTTGCGGCGTGACAGCGTTGGACAGCGTGGCGCGCGAAGGGTATGACAGCCCGCGAGATCACGGGACCGCGAACAGTCATTTTCAGGAGTTTCCGCATGGGTAAGCGACTTTTCGGCACCGACGGCGTGCGCGGGCAGGCCAACACCTGGCCGATGACCGCCGACATGGCGCTGCGGCTCGGGGCGGCGGCGGGGCGCTATTTCCGCACCGACAAGCAAGAGCACCGCGTCGTGATCGGCAAGGACACGCGGCGCTCGGGCTACATGCTGGAATACGCGCTCACTGCCGGGTTCACCTCCACCGGCATGGACGTGTTCCTGCTCGGCCCGGTGCCGACGCCCGCCATCGGCTATCTTACCCATAGCTTGCGCGCCGATGTCGGCGTGATGATCTCGGCGAGCCACAACCCGGCTGCCGACAACGGCATCAAGCTCTTTGGCCCTGACGGGTTCAAGCTCAGCGACGAGGCCGAGGCGGCGATCGAGCGGTTGATGGAGGAGGGGGTCACCCTCTCGGCCCCCGACAATATCGGTCGCGCGCGGCGCGTCGATGACGCGCGCGGGCGCTACGTGGAATATGCCAAGACCACCTTTCCCCACCGCCGGCGCCTTGGCGGACTGCGGATCGTGATCGACTGCGCGCACGGGGCCGCCTACCGCACCGCGCCCGAGGTGCTGTGGGAATTGGGGGCCGAGGTGATCCCGCTCGGGGTGGCCCCGGACGGCTACAACATCAACCTCAACTGCGGCTCCACCCGGCCAGAGGCTGCGGCGCGCAAGGTGCTGGAAACGCGGGCCGATCTTGGCATCTGCCTCGATGGTGACGCCGACCGCGTGGTGCTCATCGACGAGCAGGGCCGCGTCGCCGATGGCGATCAGTTCATGGCGCTCATCGCCACCCGATGGGCGCGCGAGGGGCGGCTGGCCGGTGACACGCTGGTCGCCACGGTGATGTCCAACCTGGGGCTGGAGCGGCATCTGGCAAAGCAGGGCATCGCGCTCAAGCGCACGCCGGTGGGCGACCGCCACGTGGTCGAGGCGATGCGCGCGGGCGGGCACAACCTTGGTGGCGAGCAATCGGGCCATATCGTGATGACGGATTTCGCCACCACCGGGGACGGGCTGATCGGGGCGCTTCAGTTCCTCGCCGCGATGGTCGAGACCGGGCAGACCGCCAGCACATTGGCGCAGGTGTTCGAGCCGGTGCCGCAGCGCCTCGTCAACGTGCGCTTTGCCGAAGGCAAGACACCGCTCAAAGCCGACTGCGTGCAGGCCGCGATGGCCGAGGCCGAGCGCGAGCTTGGGCATGACGGGCGGCTGTTGATCCGCGAATCGGGCACCGAGCCGCTCATCCGCGTGATGGCCGAGGCGGTGGATGCGGGTGTGCTCGACCGGGTGATGACCCGGCTTGTCGGTGCGGTGGAAGAGGCAAGCTGAGCGGTTTCAGTCGATCCGGAGCGTGACCCCGGCGGCGCGCCCGCCCGCGTCGATCACCGTCAGCCGCGAAAATCCGGGCCCGAGCCCCCCAAGCACCACCTCGCGGCGGCGCTGGCCGGTCAGCACCGGTGCCCCGTTGGCCAGCCAGGTGAAGGGCGGGCGGCCCTGCGCCACCTTGAGAGTCAGGAGCCCGTCAGGCGGCAGCGCGAGCCGCACACCGTCGGGCGGGAACGCCACCTTTGGCGCGTCGTCCGCGTCAGCCGCCGCCCCGCCGAACCGGCGCAGGGGCTGCGGCAGCCCGGCGGTGGGCAGGATCAGCGTCTCGGGGGGCGGGGGCGGCAGCGGCACCGGGGCACCAGGCAGCCGCGCGAACACCTCGAACAGCAGCGGCGCGGCAAGGTCGGCCCCCATCGCCCCGGGCAGCGGCGTGCCGTCGGGCCGCCCGATCCACACGCCCAGCACATGCGCGCCGTCATAGCCCACCGCCCAGGCATCGCGGTGGCCATAGCTCGTCCCGGTCTTGTAGGCGAGCCGCCCCGGTGCGACCCCGGCGGGAGGCGGCAAACTGGCCAGGATATCGCCGACCTGCCAGGCGGCGGCGCGGCTCAGCACGCGCGCGCCGGGCGGTTGCCCGTCACCGGCCCGCCAGTGCAGCGGCCGCGCCTGCCCGCCGCCCGCCAGCATCGCGTAAAGCTGCACGAGGTCGTGCAGGCTCAGCCCGACGCCGCCAAGCGCCACCGCCAGCCCGGCAGGCCCGTCACCGGGCAGGGCGGGGCGCGCGCCGCTCTGGCGCAGGGCCTGCATCAGGTTCGCGGGCCCGATCCGGTCGAGCAGCCGCACCACGGGGATGTTGCGCGAGGCGCGCAGCGCCCCGGCCACGGTCATCTCGCCGAGAAACCGCCCGTCGAAATTGCCCGGGGCGTAGCGGCCAAAGCGCGCCGGGCTGTCGGAGATCAGGGTTTGCGGATGCGCCAGACCCCGGTCGAAGGCGAGTCCATAGACCAGCGGCTTGAGCGTAGAGCCGGGCGAGCGCAGGGCGCGGGTCATATCGACAAACCCTTGCCGCCCGTCGCCGCCCGCATAGCGGCCGGACCCCACCAAGGCGCGGATCGCGCCGCTGCGGTGATCGGCCACCAGCAGCGCCAGCCCCGCCCCCGGCGGCAGGTCGCGCAGCCGGTCGCGCGCCAGCCGTTCCAGCGCCGATTGCAAGGGCGCATCGAGCGTCAGGCGGTGTCGCGCGGCCCCCGGCGCGGTGGCGCGCGCACGCTCCGAAAGATGCGGGGCCAGCGCCGGGAAGGGGCGGCGCGCGGCGGGAATGCGCTCTGACCGGGCGGCGCGGGCGGCCCCGGACGTGATCACGCCCGCGCGGGCCATGCGCGCCAGCACCCGGTCGCGCGCGGCGCGGGCGGCGGTGCGGTGCCGGTCGGGGCGGCGCGCCTCGGGCGATTGCGGCAGCGCCACAAGAAGCGCGGCCTCGGCCTTTGTCAGGCGGGCGGGCTCCTTGCCGAACCACGCCAGCGTGGCGGCGCGCACGCCTTCGAGGTTGCCGCCGAACGGCGCGTGTTCGAGATAGAGCGTCATGATCTGCGCCTTGCTCAGCCGCCGCTCCAGCGCGAGGGCGACGCGCATCTGCCGCAGCTTGCCGCGCCAGTGGCCGGTGCCGCTATCCTCCAGCAGCCGCGCCACCTGCATGGTCAGCGTCGAGCCGCCGGAGACCACGCGACCGTGGCGCATCGCCTGCGCGGCGGCGCGCAGGAGCGCGACCGGATCGACGCCGGAATGGCGCTCGAAGCGGCGGTCCTCGTAAGCGCGCAGCATATTCAGGTAGGTCGGGTCGACCCGGTCCGGGCTGACCGCCAGCCGCCAACGTCCATCCCCGACCGTATCAACATGCAGGAGCGTTCCGCCCCGGTCCGCCACCTCGACCGAGGTCTCACCCCCGAGCGGGGGCAGGCGGGTGGCGTCGATCCAGCGATCAAACCCGTCGCGCAGCCCCGCCGCCAGCGTCAGCGCCAGCGCAAGCCCGATGAGGGGCAGCCGCCTCATGGCGTCACGGTGATGCGCCCCGAGGCGGTGGTGGCGCGCAGCGCCGGGCGATACATGTCCTCGACCAGCGCGGCGGGGTGGTGATAGCGGCCCGGCGTGACCGCGCGCAGGATATAGGCCAGCTCGAACGGGTCTTCATCGCGCAGGTTCACCGCCGCCAGAAAGCGGTCATCGCGGAATTCCGCGTGCTCCGGCGCGGCCGGGTCGAGCCAGTCGAGCGCCGCGATATCGCCCGCCCGCAGCAGGTTGGGGTTGTCGATCTCCAGCCCTGCGGGCAGCGCGTCATCCACCATCAGCCGCCCGCCCCCGCCGGAGGCCGGGGTGATGCGCAGCACCGCCACCATCCGTGTGCCTGCGGGCACGCGCGCGATATCGAGCGGGTCTCCCCCGAGCGAGTAATACCGCCGCTCGATGGCATAGCCCTGCGATGTGGCATCGGTCGCGCCCTCGGGGACACCAAGGGTGGTGAGGGTGATATCGGTCGGCCTTGTCCCCGTGTTCCGGATGGCCTGCGGGGGCATGCCGCCCCCCTCGCGCATCAACGCGCCGGTTGCCGGCACACCATCGAGGCTCAGCCCCGCCGCGCCCGGCCCGTCGATGAGCGCATGGGCGGCCAGCAGGGACCAGACCTGCTCTTGCGTCGAAAGCCGCCGGTCAGCCGCAGCCAGCGGCCCGGCCAGCGCCGCGCGGTCCACCGCCTCGCTGCCCGCCTCGGCGGCCAGCGTCAGAAGCCCGGCGCGGTCGCGCAGCGCGCTGCCGTAATCCGACCGCCAGCGCGGGGCGTCGTCGCCCGGCCCCTGCGCCAGCCGCTGCGCGGCCTGTGCAAACAACCGGTCGGCGCGCACCGGATCGCCATAGGCGGCCAGCGCCGCGCCCAGTTGCGCCAGCGCCAGCGGCGTGGCCAGCGCATCGGCCTTGACATCGGCGTAATAGCGCAGGTCGCCCATCGCCGCCGCGCCCTCGCGCGCCAGCACCATCAGCGCATAGGCCACATCCTCGCCGCCGTCGTCGAAATCGGGGGCATAGGCGATGCGGTTGCGCAGGTTGTCGAGCGCCATGTCAAACGCCCGGTCGGGCACCGCGTGACCCGCCGCGCGGGCGCGCGACAGGAAGTCGGTGACATAGGCATCGAGCCAGAAATCTCCCGACCCGGCCTGCCACAGGCCGAACGCCCCGCTGCTGTCCTGCCGGGTCAGCACCTGCCGCACGGCATCCGATATCCGCGCGGCGATATCGGCGCGCCCGGCCAGCCCCATCGCCCCGGCCACCTCGTCGAAGTACAGCAGCGGCAGCGCCTGCGAGGTCAGTTGTTCGGTGCAGCCATAGGGATAGCGGTCGAGCGCCGCCAGAAGCCCCGGCGCGTCGAGCCGCGCCAGCGGCCCCGCCGAGACGACGGCGCGGGCGCTCTCGGGCCTCAGCCCGGCAAACACGTTGTCGTCGAGCGTGAAGGTATCGCCCGAGGCCAGCGAAAACCGCCGGGTGACCGAGACCGCCGGGTCGTTGGCGCGCACCGGCAGGCTCAGGCGCTTGGTCAGGGTGCGCCCGCCGGGTGTGGTGAGGGTGACGTGCAGATCATGCGTGCCCTCGTGCCGGGCGGTCAGCGGCACGGACACCACCGCCTGCGCCCCCTCGGCCAGATCGACGGCACCGGGCGCGTCGCCGAGGCGCAGCCCGTCGCCTGCGCGCACCTTCAGCCCGACGCGCCCCGCCGGGCCATCGGCATGGGTCATTTCCAGCCGCAGGCGGCTTTCATCGCCGGGAGCGAGGAAGCGGGGCAGCGAGGCCGACAATACCACCGGGTCGCGCACCAGCATGTCGCGCGCCGCCTGTCCCACCGCGCGGGGCGACCAGGCCACCGCCATCAGCCGCACCGTGCCGTTGAAATCCGGCAGGTCGAGCGTGGCGCGGGCCACGCCATCCGGCCCCACGTCGAGCGGGCCGGTGAACTGCGCCATCAACTCGCCCTGCGGCGGCGGGGCCTGCCGCTGCATCCCGCCGCCATCGCCGCCCGAGCGCACAAGGCCCTCGGCCCCGCTCATTCCGTCGATGAGCCGCCCGTAGAGGTCGCGGATTTCCACGCCCAGCCGCCGCTGCCCGAAGTAATGCGCCGACGGGTCGGGCGCGTCAAAGCCGGTGAGGTTGAGAATGCCGAGATCGACCGCCGCGAGGGTGACATATCCGGCCTCGTCCCCGGCCAGCCCATCGACCTCGACCGCCACCTCCACCGGGCCGCGCGGCGCGGGGGCATCGGGGGCAATGAGGCGCACGTCAAGCTGCCGGTCGCCGGGCGCGATCGCGGCATGGGCGAGGCCCAGCGCGCGGGCCGGGGTCTGCCCGGCGGCCACGTCCATCGGGCGGATCACCTGCGCGGCCACATAGGCCCCCGCGCCCCACTCATCGGTGACCGGCAGCGCGATCACGCTCTCGCCCTCGGGCACCGCCACGGCCTGCATGTCGATCACCCGGTCGGACATCACGGTGATCAGCGCGGTGCCCGCATGGCGCGGCACCAGCCGCAGCATCGCGGTGTCGCCGCTGCGATAGCGCGGCTTGTCGAGCGAAAGTTCCAGCATGTCGGGCGTGTCGGCGGCATCGGCGGGCGCGAACCAACCGGCATCGAACCCGACCGAGGACGCCACGTAATCGCCATCCGTGCGCTCGACGAGCAGCTCGTAGCGCCCCCAATCCACCGGCACCGCGAGAGGCGCGGGGTCTGCCCCTGTCTCCAGCGTTCCGGTGGCCACGCGCACGCGCCGCGTGACCGGCTCCCACGACCAGCGGCCGTAGTCCTGATACCACTGATAGCGCGTCTCGACGCGGTTGACGGTCCAGCGCAGGGCCATCGGCGCGGGGGTCTGCTGCCGGTCGAGCCCGATCACGGTGAAGCGCGCCTCGCCGCCCTCGGGCACCACCCCGTCAAAGCCGGGGCGGATGCCGATCAGCGCGCCCTGCGGGACCACGGGGCGGGTGATCCGCCGCTCCACCGGGCGGCCCGAGCCTTCCTGCACGCGCAATGTGACCTCGGCCTCGAGCGGGCGGTCGGCCTCCGGCATGTCGGGCAGGGCCAGGGGCAGGGTCAGATCGCCCGCGTCATCGGTGCGCCCGCCCTCGATATGGGCGCTGCGCGGGCTGATATCCGCGTCATGACGGCCGAAGGCATGGCCGGGATAGGCGTCAAGACCATCCGCAGGGCGCAGGGCGACCCGGCCCGAAACCTGCAACCCAGCCCCCGGCGCGCCGAACAGATACCGCGCCGAGACGGTCAGCGGCGCAGGCGCGCGCGGATCGAGCGGCGCGTCGGGCAGCGACAGGTCCATGTCGAGCCGCTCGGGCAGGAAATCCTCGACCAGCACGGTTTGGCGGGCCAGCGCCGGGGCGTCCACATCCGCCTTGACCTCTACCGTCCAGGTGCCGCGCGGGGCCCCGGCCCCGACCGGCATGGCAAAGACGTGGCCGCCCGCCGCGTCATCGGTTGAGACATGCCGGGCATATTCCACCCCGTCGGGGCGCGTCAGGATCGCCGTCAGCGGCAGGCCGGGCACCGCCTGCGCGCGCCCGTCGCGGGCCAGCGCGGTGGCATGGATCATCCCGCCCGCGCGATAGGCCCCGCGATCGGTGGCGAGGAACACGTCCACCGGCCCGGCGGGTGCCCGCCCCTCGACCCCGCGATCCGACAGGTCGAACGCGGGGCCGGTCAGCGACAGGAAGGACAGATCCTCCGCCGCGCCGCTGCCCGCGCGCGCCAGGACCAGCGCCGGGGCCGCGCCGTCCGTGCCGCGCATCAGCCCCGGGTCAAGGCGCGCGTGGCCCTGCGCGTCGGTGGTGGCCGTGCCCAGCACCCGGTTGGCGCGCGACAGGAGCGTGATCCCGACGCCATCGCGCGGCGCGGCATCGGCGAGCGAGCGGACAAAGACGTGCAGCCCGTCCTGTCCGGCCATCGTCGTGAGGCCCAGATCGCTGAGCACGAACCATTGCGTCGCCGCTGCCTCATCCGAGCGGTCGCCGTCCGGGCGCGCGGCGCTCAGCGCGTAGATGCCCGGCGGTTGATCGCGCAGCACGTCGCCCAGCGGCAGGCGCGTGGTCATCGTCTGGTTGAGCGTGTTCTCCACCTCGCCCGTGCCGGTCCAGACTTCCTCGGCGATCTCGCCGGTGAAACCCCGCTCCTGCCACGACGACAGCGGACGGGCGAAGAGGTTTTCCTGCATGCTGCGCAACAGGTTGCGGTCGCTGATCCGGCGCAGGCGCAAGTCCACTTCATCAAGGTTCACCGTCTCCACCGGCAGCGCCGCATCGGCCGCGCGCGGCAGCACGTAGGCCCGCCCCGGAAAGGCGACGCGCGGTGCCCGGTCGCGCACGTAAACGGTGATCCCGGTGTCCTCGGCCAGCACCTCGCCCGAGGCTGCGGGCAGCCCGGCGCGGAAGGTGATGCGATAGCGCTCGCCGTGCCGCACCCCGTCGATGCAGATCTGCCGGTCCTCGGCGCTCACCGCGAGCGTCGGGTCGGGCAGGCGCAGATAGGGGGTGTAATCCAGCCCCGCCTTGACCAGAGGTTCGGAAAATTCGGCGCAGATGCGCGGTGCTGCGCTTTCATTGTCGGCGTTGTGGCCGGTGACGCGAAAGCCGTATTTTCCCACCGCGCGCGACAGGGCAATGGCGGTTTCGCTGCGCGGCGCGCGGTCCTGCGCGAGCCGCAACACCGCGATCATGTCGCGGCCCCGTCCCAGCCGCTCCAGCGCGCGGGCCGTGACCGCCAGCGCGCTGGCCTCGGCGGCGGGGGCGGGGGCGCGCAGATAGGCATTGAGCGCCGCGCTCAGCGCCTGCGCGGCCAGTCGCTGCTTGTCCTGCCTGTTGTCGCCCTCGATCCGCAGCGACAGCCGCGCGTAGTCGGCCCAGATGGCCCCCTCGTCGCCGCGGGCCAGCGCCGCGCCGGTCCAGCGCAGGGCGGCGGCCATGTCGCCTGCGGCCTGCCGGGCGCGCGCCGCCCCGAGCATTTCCGTCACCGTTGTTCCGGCCTCCGCAGGATGGCGGCGACCGATTTCCTGCGCAAGCGACCGCGCCGCGTCGAAATCCGCCGCCCGCAGCCCGTCGAGCGCCGCGCGCCGTGCCGTGGCCCGCGCCAGCACCTCCGGGGCGGTCGCCACGATCCGCGCCGAGAGCGCCCCGGCAAAGGGCTCTGCCCGGGTCACCCCGGCCTTGGGGAAACAGGCACTGGAGCGGGTGTTGAAGGTGAAGGCGGCACAGTCGGCATTGGCGAGGCATATGCGCTCGCAGCGCTCCAGCGTGGTGTCGAAGACCGGGCCAAGGTCGGAGCCGTAGAAATCCACATCCGTCGTCACGACACTGCGCCGCTCCGGCACGGGGCCGGTGCCCTGGGCAAGACCGGGAGCCGCCATCACGGCGCAGACCAGCATGTGAGCCACAAGACGCAAGATGGACAGGCCGCGCCCCGGCGTGCCGACATGATCCCCGATACGATCTTTCCCGGTCCTGATTACCTGTCCCATCAAACCATCCCTCCGCTTGCCGTCCATCCCGGTGAACCCTGACAGTGTAGCCGGTGGAGCCGCCACCGCCAAACCTGAAACTGAATGCGGCCGGCCGGATCAGTCTCCTTTCCACTTTGAACATGCGGGTTTCATCGTCTTGCCGAGACAGTCCGATCAGCCTCTGACAGGCCGCTGAAATAGTCGTCAGACCGGAACGGCCTGCTTGCGGTCCGGGCCGGGTCGCCCGATCGTTATGCCTGTCGGCGCGGAGGTTGCTTGCGCCCGATGTGTTTTTTCGGGACATTATCGAATCGGGGACCGGGGCTATGATGCGGATAGGCTCAAGGATTGGCGCCGCGTCGCAAACCGCCACGACAGGGGCCCGGTGTCTTCCTCTCAGCCATCGCGCTCGCAGCCGACATCTACCGGCGTTGAAACTCGATGAGTCCAGAGCCCGGTTTCAATTTTTACACAGGCTGGCAGGCCGTTCGAAGAGTCGCTTCGGACAGCGGATTGCGTTATCTGAAGTGTAATGCGCTCAATGCTATAGTCGTCACCGCAAACACGAGCCTGACGCGCCTGTGAGGTGACCAAGGGAGGAAGACGGGAGAGGCATGACAAGGACGAGTCGTCGCGCCACGCTCATGATGGGGGGCGCCGCCCTGGCGTCGGTCCCGATGCGGGGTCTTGGGCAGGTGCCGTTCCGGCTGGGCCTGACGCCCGTGTTTCTGGACAATGACGCGGTGATCATCGACAGGCTGCGCGCAGCCCTGTCCTCGGCCATGGGGCGCGAGATCGCGCTTGTCCAGCGGCGCACCTATGCCGAGGTGACGGGGCTGTTGCTCAGCGATGCGCTGGATGCGGCGTGGCTTTGTGGCTATCCGTATCTTCAGCATGCCGGAAATCTGGAACTGCTGGCGGTTCCGATCTGGCGGGGGCGACCGCTCTATCGCTCCTACCTGATTGTCGGTGAAACGGCACCGTTCGAAAGCCTCGGCGATCTGCGCGGGGAGACGCATGCGTTTTCCGATCCCGACAGCAATTCGGGATATCTGGTCACCGCGACAGATCTGATCGCCCTGGGCGCGCGGCCCGAGACGTGGTTCTCGCGCAGCATCTTTACTTATGGGCATCGCAATGTCGTGCGGGCGGTGGCCGACGGGCTCGTGGTGTCGGGCAGCGTGGACGGCTATGTCTGGGAGGCGCTGGCACGGGTCGAGCCGGCCCTGACCCGGCGCACGCGGGTGATCGCGACATCGGAATGGCTGGGCTTTCCGCCGATCTGCGTGCGCCGCGACGCCGCCGGATCGGCACCTGCACAGGCGCTGCGCCGGGCGCTGATCGGGCTGTCCGGGACCCGGCCGGGGCGCGCCGCGCTGGAGGCCCTGCAACTGGACGGCTTCACGGGCGCGCAGGCGGAGCTTTACGACGGGATCGCCCGGCGCATGCGCCTGCTGGAGCGCTGAATGATCCGGGCGCTGCGCAATCTTCCACTGTCGCTGCGGTTGCCGCTGCTGGGGGCGGGGATGATGATCCTCGTGGGGGCGGTCGCGTCACAACAGGTGCTCTCAGAGCTCGGGCGGGTGCAGGACGCGCGCCTGCAGGAACTGGCCCGCCTGCATGTCGAAGGTCTGTCGATCGCGCTTGGCCCGCTCGTGCTGCGCCGCGATGTCTGGGAGGTCTACGACACGCTGACCCGTGCGGCTGACATGACCGAAGGGCGGCGCATGGTGCTGACGGTGGTGGCCGACGAGGCGGGCCGCGTTCTCGCGGCCACCGACCCGCGCCGTGTCCCGACCGGCAGCCCGATTGCCGGCATCGCCGACACGGCGGTGCCGCTCGACGAGCTTTCGGTCGGGGCGCAGGCGCGCACGGTCGATGTGATCGCGCCGCTCGAGTATCAGGGGCGCATGGTGGGCCGGATCGTCAGCCAACTGGATGTCACCGATCTGCAGGCCGAACGCCGGCGCGCGCTGTGGCTGCTGATTGCGGGCAATGCGCTGGCCATCGCGATCCTGACCGGGCTGGGATACGGCGTGATGCGCCGGATGCTGCGGCCGGTTACCGTGCTTGCGCGGCAGATGGCCGGGGCCGGAAACGCGCCGCTGCCGATCCCCGAGCGGGAGATGCCGCGCGGCGACGGCGACCTGGCGCGGCTCGCCCGGACCTATAACGGCATGGTGGACGCCGTCGCCGCCAAGGCCGAGACCGAGCGGCGGATGGCCGAGCGCGAGCGGTTGGTGGCGCTCGGGCGGCTGTCGTCGTCGCTGGCGCACGAGATCAACAATCCGCTTGGCGGGCTGCTCAACGCGACCGACACGATCCGCAATTTCCCCGACCGGCCCGATGTCGTGCGCAACGCCGCCGCGCTGCTGGAGCGGGGCCTGCAGCATCTGCGCGATGTGGCGCGCGTCACGCTGGAGCAGAACCGACTCGACCGGCAGGACAGCGTGCTGAGCCAGACCGATTTCGAGGATATCCGCCTGCTGATCGAGCCGGAGCTGAAACGCATGGCGCAGGATCTCGACTGGCAGGTGCCCGAGGGAGTGGCGGCGGGGCTGGCACTGCCCGCCGCCCCGGTGCGGCAGATCCTGCTGAACCTGCTGCTGAATGCGAGTGCCGCGGCGGGGCACGGCGGGCGGGTCGGGTTGCAGGCCCGCGCCGACGAGACCGGCCTGTCGCTTGCCGTTCTCGACACCGGGCCGGGCCTGCCCGACGCGGCGCGCGCGCGGCTTCTGGGCGATGCGCCGCTCACGCCCGGCGGTGGCGGCGGTGTCGGGCTGCGGCTGGTGCGCGACCTTATCAAGCGGATGGGAGGAGCCGTGACCCATGCGCGCGAGGACGGCGTGACCCGCATTTGCGTGACCCTGCCGCAGGCCGGAGGGCAGGCCGATGCTTGACGGGCGGCGCATCGTTCTGGTCGAGGATGACGAGATCATGGGCGCCTCGATCGCGCAGCGGCTTGAACTCGAAGGTGCCTCGGTGCTCTGGCTCAAGCGGATGCAGCGCGCGCTCGGGGCGATCCGCACCCCGCAGCGGGCGATCGACGTGGTGATCTGCGATATCGCGCTCCCCGATGGCACCGGCGAAGAGCTGTTCGCCACGCTCTGCCGCACCGCGACGCCGCCGCCCTTCCTGTTCATCACCGGGCAGGGCGGCATCGAGCAGGCGGTGCGCCTGATCAAGTCGGGCGCGGCGGATTACCTTACCAAGCCGTTCGACATGTCGGTGTTCCTTGACCGTCTCGCGCAGCTTCTGTCCCCCGAAGAGGCGCAGGAGTTTCCCCCGGTGCTTGGCGTTTCGGCGGCGGCGCAGCGGGTGGAGGCGCTGATTGCGCGCGCGGCACAAAGCGATGTGCCGGTGCTGATCCGGGGCGGGCCGGGCCTTGGCAAGGACCTTGTCGCGCGGCGCATCCACGCGCTGTCAGAGCGCCGGTCGGCGCCGTTCATCACCGTGAACCTGGCACGCGAGGGCGATCCGGAGGGCGCGCTTTTCGGGCGTGATGGCGCGATGCAGCAGCTCGGCGAGGGCACGCTTTTCATCAACGCGATCGACCGGCTGTCGCTGCCGCTTCAGCACCGGCTGACAGAGCAAATGGACTGCGGTCTTGACGGGCGTTTGGTGACGGCCTGCGGCCCCGAACAGGAGCAGTTGATGCAGGAGGGGGCGTTTGCGTCGGAACTCCATTACCGCATGGCGCAGATGGAGATTCCGATACCGCCGCTCGGCACCCGCCCCGAGGACGCGGTGTGGCTGCTTGAACAGCTCTTTCACAGGCTCGCGCCGCGACAGGCCCCCGCCGTCACCGGGATCGGCGCGCTGTGCGTAGCGGCAGTGCGCGATCACGACTGGCCCGGCGGCGGGCGGGAGCTGCGGGCGCGGCTGGTGCGCGGGCTGGCGATGGCCGGGAGCGATCTGTTGCAGCCCACAGATATCTTTCCCGAACGTCAGGCCGAGGCGGCGGGGATCAGGAGCCTTGCCGAGGCCCGCGAAAGCGCCGAGCGGACACAGATCATCACCGCGCTGGAGCGCAGCGGCGGACAGGTGGGCGCGGCGGCGCGGATGCTGGGCATCGCCCGCACCACGCTTTGGGAGAAGATGCAGAAATACGGGTTGTCGCACTGAGGCTCACCCCGTGGCCGGGCATGTTCGGATTTCCGAACATCTGAAATTTTTCTTTTTTGTCAGGCGTGTGCCGCGCCGCAATATCGCCGCCATGCCTGTCGATTGATCGCCATCGGCCCCCTATCCTTGGCGTGATAGCAAGGGAGGTTCCAAGCCAATGAAATGCAATCGACTGGTCGATACAGGCCGTCGTCAGTTCCTGCGCGGGGGCGTCATGGCCACCGCCGGAGCGGCGGCCACTGCCGTGACGGGCGCGAACGAGGCCAAGGCGCAGACCGCGCTGGCACGGGTGGACTATCCGGCGAACCGGCTGGCCAACGTGGCCGATCTGGCCGTGAACGAGCCGGTGGACGTGGCCTATCCGGATGCCGACAGCCCCGGTGTCCTGTTGAAGCTGGGGCAGGCGGTCGAGGGGGGCGTGGGCCCCGACGGCGATATCGTCGCCTTCTCGATCCTGTGCCCGCACAAGGGCTGGTATCTGGGCTACAACACCGAGGACCGCACGTTCAACTGCCCCGGCCACCACTCGCGGTTCGACGCCGAGGCGGGCGGGCAGCAGGTCTGGGGCCATGCCACCAACAACCTGCCGCAATTCGTGCTGCGCATCGACGACGCGGGCGACATTTATGCCGAGGGCGTGGACGAGCTGATCTACGGCCGCCTGTCCAACACGCTCTGAGGGAGGAAAAGCAATGGGTTACAAGAGACAAGTCGACCGTCTGCCGATCATTCCCGCGGACGCTAAGGAATTCAACGTCACCTGCCACTACTGCATCGTCGGCTGCGGCTACAAGGCCTACACATGGCCGATGAACAAGCAGGGCGGCACCGCGCCCGAGCAAAACAAGTTCGGCGTGGACCTGAGCGAACAACAGTATCAGGACACCGAGGCGTGGTATGCGCCGTCGATGTATAACATCGTCAAGCAGGACGGGCGCGACGTGCAACTGGTGGTCAAGCCGGATGTGAACTGCGTGGTCAATTCGGGCCTCGGCTCGATTCGCGGCGCACGCATGGCGGAGAACCGCCCGAGCCGCGTGACCGGCACCCAACAACAGCGCCTGAGCGATCCGCTGGTCTGGCGCAATGGCGTCTGGCAGCCCACGTCGTGGGACGACGCGCTCGATCTGGTGGCGCGGGTGACGGCACAGGTCGTCACCGAAGGGTCCGAGGATGACCTCGTCGTGTCGCTCTTCGACCACGGCGGTTCTGCGGGCGGCTATGAAAACACCTGGGCCACCGGCAAGCTCTATTTCCAGAGCATGAGCATCCGCAACATCCGGATGCACAATCGCCCCGCCTATAACTCCGAGGTGCATACCTCGCGCGATATGGGCATGGGAGAGCTCAACAACAGCTATTCCGATTACGAGGCGACCGACACGATCTTTGTGGTCGGGGCCAACTCGATGGAGACGCAGACCAATCTCTTCCTCAACCACATGGTTCCGGGGATGCAGAACGGCGCGAAATTCATCATGATCGACCCGCGCCGCACGGTGACAGTGCATTCCGCCGAGCAGTTCGCGGGCAAGGAAAACGTGCTGCATCTGCCGATCAACGAAGGCACCGACATGGTGGTGCTGAACGCCATCATGACGCATATCGTCGACAATGGCTGGGTAGATGGCGAGTTCATCGCCAATTCGACCTTTCAGGGCGGCGAGGCCGTGGCGCAGGACGCGGCGCATCCGGCAAGCCTTGGCAGCCTCGATCATGCGATGCGGGCGATTCGCACCTCGCTCGACGAGGCGGCGGAAACCTGCGGTGTGGACGCGGCCGATATTGCCAAGGCAGCGGAATGGATCGCCAAGCCGCACGAGGATGGCAGCCGCCGCAAATGCGCCTCGGCCTATGAAAAGGGCATCATCTGGGGCAATGACAACTATCGCACCGTCGGCGCGATGGTGAATATCGCGCTGGCCACCGGCAATGTCGGTCGCGAGGGCGGCGGGGTCTGTCGCCTGGGCGGCCACCAGGAGGGCTATTACCGCCCCGACGAATCGCGTTGTCGGCCGTCCGGCGGAATATGTCGATCAGTATCTGATCCGTGGCCTTGGTGGCGTGCACCACGTCTGGGCCTGCGATCACCACAAGACCACGATCAACGCCGCCGAGTTCAAGAAGGCCCATAAGCGCCGGTCGGACATGGTCAAGAACGCGATCGACGCCGCCGCCGGGGGCACACGCGAACAGCTTGTCGATGCCATCGTCTCGGCGATCAACGCGGGCGGCCTGTTCGTGGTGGATATGGACATCATCCACAGCCAGATCGGTCAGAACGCCCATGTGATCCTGCCTGCTTGTGAATCGAACGAGATGAACCTCACCTCGATGAACGGCGAGCGGCGGATGCGCCTGTCCGAGAAATACATGGACCCTTACGGCAATTCCAAACCCGACTGCCTGATCGCCGCCGGCATCGCGCAGAACATGGAACGCGTGTTGCGCGAGATGGGCCATGATGACTATGCCGACAAGTTCAAGGGCTATGACTGGGAAACCGAGGAAGACGCCTTCATGGACGGCTTTCATCAGGGCAACCCGGATGTGACCTATGACCGGCTGCGCGCGGCGGGCAACAACGGCGTGCAGGAGCCCGTCGTGGGCTATCGAGAACGGCGAGTTGATCGGCACCGAGCGGCTCTATGCCGATGGCAGGTTCGACCGGCACGGGCGCGACGACAAGAAGGCGCTGTTCTGTGCCTCGGGCTGGCGCGGCTGGCAGGCACCGGGCCGCGCCCGCGAAAAGGCCGCTCACAAATACTGGATCAACAACGTCCGGGCCAACATCTTCTGGCAGAACCAGTTCCTCGACCAGAAGAACGACTTCGTGCAGGACCGCTTCCCCTATCCGTTCATCGAGATGAACCCCGATGACATGGTGGACGAGGGCCTGAACCCCGGCGATCTGTTCGAGATCATCAACGACAATGGCGTGACGCAGGGCATGGCCTATCCGACCGCCAGCGCCAAGCGCGGCCAGGTCGCGATGGTCTTCGGCTCGCCTGCCGGGAGCCAGGGTAACGTCACCAACGGTGTGAACGAGTTGCACGTGCCGGACTACAAGCACTGCTGGGGCGATATCCGCAAGGTGTCGAACGCCACGCACGAATCGGCGGGGATTTCCTTCAAGTCCAAGGAAATCACCCTCTGAAGTGACACCACGAGAAAGGCCCGTCCCGTTTCGCGGGGCGGGCCTCTTTATGCGCTTATGAATGCCGGACGACAGGCGAAGTCGCAGGGCGCGGCCTCGATCTGGATGGTCGCGTGGGCGATGCCGAACTCGTCCGCGAGGTCATGGGCCATTTGGTCGAGAAATGCGTCCCGATCCGCCCCCTGCCAGACCAGATGGACGGCAAGCGCGGTGCGGGTGGTCGAAAGCGCCCAGATATGCAGGTCATGCACGTCGCTGACCCCATCCTGCGCGGCCAGCCAGTCGGCCACGGCCTGTTGGTCGATGCTCTCGGGCACGCCGTCCAGTTCCAGCCTGAGCGAGTCGCGCAGCAGGCCCCATGCGGTCACGGCGATCAACAGGCTGACCGCGATCGCCACCATCGGGTCGAGCCAGTGCCAGCCTGTCGCCATGATCCCCGCCGCAGCCAGCACCACCGCGCCCGACACCGCCGCGTCGGCGGCCATGTGCAGGAACGCGCCCTTGGCGTTCAGGTCATCCTTTTGCGCCCGCATGAACAGCAGAGCCGAGCCGGTATTGACCGCGATGCCCACCAGGGCCACCCAGAGCACCGTGAGCGCGGGCACCGTCACAGGGTCCGTGAACCGGTGCGCGGCCTCCCAGATCACCACGACGACGCCGATCAGGATCGCTACCGCGTTCAGCATCGCCGCAAGGATCGTGGCGCGGCCATAGCCAAAGGTATAGGTGCCGTTGCCCACACGTTTTGCCAGCACCGCCGCCCCCCACGCGATCAGCAGCCCCGCCACATCGGTGAGGTTATGCGCCGCATCCGCCAGGAGCGCGAGCGAACCGGTCAGGAAACCCGCCGCCGCCTCGACGATCACGTAGGCGGTGTTGAGACCCACGGCCCAGCGAAAGGCCGGGCCAAGATCGGCGGGCGGGGTGTGGACATGATCGTGGGGCATACTTACTCCCACTCCATCTGCTCATAGGTGGTTTGCGCGTTGCGGCCCGCAAGGCTGTCGAACTGGTCGAGATGCGACCAGTCGGACTGGTCGATCTCCGGCGCCTCCATGATATCGCCACCCTCGTCGATCAGCGCCCCGATTTGCGTGCGCAGGTTCACGAGATAATCATATGTGTCGCGCCGCGCGGTCGCCAGATCGGTGGCCCCGCCGTGGCCCGGCACGATATGCGCGGGCTCATGCGCCGCCATCGCGTCGAACGCGGCGATCCAGCTCCTGACCTCTGATTGTGCGCCGACGCCGAGGATGCGCTCGACATAAACGATATCGCCGGTGAACATCACGTCGCGCGCGGGCAGCCAGACAAAGCTGTCGCCGGGCGTGTGGGCCTGTCCGCGATGCTTGATCTCGAAGCTGAGCCCGCCCACCGCGAGGGTGTGATCGGCCTCGAAGGTGACATCGGCATGGGCAGGCTCCGTGCCCTCCAGCCCGTCGCCGAGGAAATTCGCCAGTGCCGTCATCTGCTGCGAAGCTCGCGCGGCCTGATCGGTCACCGCCGCCCGGGACGCGATCACCGTGGCCCCCTGCGCCTGCCAGTAGCCATTGCCGAGCCAGCGGTGATCCTGCCCGCCGGTATTGATGACATGGGTCACGGGTTGGTCGGTGACCCGATCAATCGCCGCGTCGATCATCGCCGCCCCGTTCCACGACCCGCCCGGGTCGATCAGCACCACGCCCTCGCCCGTCACCACCACGCCGAACGTGGCGTTGTTGGCGAGGTTTTCGGCGCTGCGCTGTTCCTTGCGGGCCGACAATGCGCCCAGACATCGTCCGTGCCACCGGCTGAACATCGAGCACCTGCGCCGGGGCGGCGCAGGGCAGGGCGACGACGTGCGGCCAAAAGCGCGCCGCTCATGCGCGAGAGCCAGCCTTCGAGCTTCCCCGCGTCCGGCAGGCCGCCGGCATGAACCAGCTTGCCATCGACCGCGATGCCCGGCGTGGACATGACGCCCGCCATGGCGATGGACTTGGCGTCGGTGACCTTTTCAACCTCGACCGCGACGCCGAGCTTGGCGGCGGCCTCCTTGACCATGGTTTCGGTTGCCGCGCAGCGTTTGCAGCCGGGGCCGTAGACCTTGACGGTTTTCATGGGCGTGTCCTTTCAGAGGATGAAGTTGAACAGGAAGCCGGTGGCGAGGATGCCCGCCGACACGACGGCGATGAAGATCGCGATCAGGCGCAGGGTCAGCACCTGCTTGAGGATGATCATCTCGGGCAGGGACAGGGCGATCACGCTCATCATGAAGGCCAGCGTGGTGCCAAGCGCCGCGCCCTTGCCCAGGAGCGCCTCGACGATGGGGATGACGCCGGCGGCGTTGGTGTACATCGGCACGCCCACGACGACAGCGGCGGGCACCGACCACCACGCCTCGCCGCCCATGATCCGCAGCATCATCGCCTCGGGCACATAGCCGTGGATCAGCGCGCCGATGCCGATGCCGACGACCACCCAGATCCAGACCTTGCCGACGATCTCGCGCACCTGCTCCCAGCCGATGCGCAGCCGGTCGGCGAAGCTCAGCCGCTCCTCCGGCACGTCGCCCACGGGGCCTGCGTTCAGCTCGCGCACCCAGTCCTGGAGGTAGCGCTCCAGCCCCAGCTTGCCGAGGACGAACCCCGCAACCGTGGCGATGGTGAAGCCGAAGACGAGGTAGATCGTGGCGATCTGCCAGCCGACCAGCCCGTAGAGCAGGCCAAGCCCCACCGGCCCGACCATCGGCCCGGCGATCAGGAAGGAAAACGTCACGCCCAGCGGTATGCCCGCCGAGACGAAGCCGATGAAGAGCGGCACCGACGAGCACGAACAGAACGGCGTGAGCACGCCCAGAAGCGCGGCCAGCGGATAGCCCCAGATCTCGCGCTTGCCCGCGAGGATGGCGCGGGTCTTTTCCGGGCTGAACCAGCTGCGCAGCACGCCGGTGACGAAGACGATGCCGGTCAGCAGCAAGAGCACCTTGGGCACGTCATAGACGAAGAAGGCGATGGCCTCGCCGGTGTGGCTGTCGCGGGCCACGGGAAGAGCGCGGTCACCCATTCCGAGAACGCGGATCGAGCTGCCCGTAAAGCAGATACCAGACCACGCGCCGCCACCGGCACGCCGATATACCACAGCCGGTCAGAGCGTGCCGCGCGGCGTGCCCTGGTCGTGCGTTTCCGTCGTCATGCGATTTCCTTTTCCAATTCGGGGGCCGCGGCGAGCACGGCCCCGAGCACCGCCTTGATCGCGGGGTTCGATCTTCGGGTCGAGCCGGTAACGCACCCATTGCGCATCGCGCCGCGCGGTCAGCAGCCCGGCCTGCGTCAACACCTTCATGTGCCGCGACATGCGGCTTTGGGTGACGCCCAGCTTGGTCATCAATTCGCAGACGCAATGCTCCTGCCCGTCAGACAAAATCCGCATCGCGTTCAGCCGGGTCGGCTCGGCCAGCGCCGTGAGAACAGGAAGAATCATCAGCTTGCCCTTGCTTGTGCGCATACACGCATAACCGAATGGAGTTGGGGATTACACTGATCCGAATCAAGACCTGACCGCCTCGCCGAGGCAGGGACGAATACGTGTGTGAAGTCCCGGGGTGCAAACCCCCTGATATGGCGTCTCGCGCAAACCGTGGTGAAAGGCCACCACATCGGCGCGCATGACCTCTGCGATCTGCATTGGCCCCGGCCTGGGGCGGGTCAGGCGGCGAATGATGCTGCGATCATCGCGTGCGTTGCCCTGTCCGATACCGGACAAGATCCGTGCGCTTGCCACTCGGATCGATGCGAACGCCGAAACCACGCCTGTCGCCATTCCGGACAGGTCATCCCGACCGCGAATTCCGAGGGCTTCGACCGACCGTTTCTTACCCGCGCACTGCGTCGATCATGGCTTGCACGTTGGCGGGGTCGGCATCCGGCGTGATGCCGTGGCCGAGGTTGAAGATATGCGGGCCGTGCCGCAGCGCCGCGACGATGCGGCGGGTCTCGCGGATCATGTCGTCGCCGCCCGTCACCATATGCGACGACTTGAGGTTGCCCTGCACGCAGCCATCCACCTGCACGTTTTCGGCCACCCATTCGGCGCTGACTGAGTCGTCCACCGCGACGCAATCGGCCCCGGTCTTGGCGTGGAAGCCGACATATTTATCCCCCGCCTCGCGCGGAAAGGCGATGACCGGGATGCCGGGGTGGCGCTCTTTCAGCGCGGCGATGATGCGGCGGGCGGGCTCTGCGGCGTAGGTCTCGAAATCATCGCCTTTCAATGACCCGGCCCAGCTATCGAAGACCTTGACCACCTCTGCCCCCGCCGCGATCTGCGCCGAGAGATATTCGATGGTCGCCTCGGTGATCCGCTCCATCAGCGCGTCGAAAGCGGCTCGGTCGCTGTCCTTGAGCGCGTGGGCCGGCCCCTGATCGGGCGTGCCGCGGCCGGCGATCATGTAGGTGGCCACGGTCCAGGGCGCGCCGGCGAACCCGATGAGCGTCACATCCGGGGGCAGCACGCCCGACAGGTTGCGCACCGTCTGATAGATGGGGTGGAGTGTTGCGTGAATATCGCTGACAGGTTTGAGCCGGTCCACGCCCGCCCGGTCGGTGATCGTCGAGAGCCGCGGCCCCTCGCCGGTGACGAACCACAGATCGGCCCCGAGCGCCTGCGGCACCAGCAGGATATCGGCAAATAGAATGGCGGCGTCAAAGCCATAGCGCCGGATCGGTTGCAGGCTCACCTCGGTCGCCAGATCGCTGTTATAGCACAGCGACAGGAAATCCCCCGCCTGCGCCCGCGTGGCGCGGTATTCCGGCAAATAGCGCCCGGCCTGCCGCATCATCCATATGGGCGGGGTGGGCAGCGTCTCGCCCGCAAGGGCGCGCAGGATGGGCTTGGTGTCAGACATGGGGTCCTCCGTTTGCCTGTTGGTCCCCCTGACACGTCCGGTTGTCAAGGCGCGGCGCGCTTGCCACGCCGGTTTGTCGCGTCTAAACCGTCGCGCATGACATGCGATTTGCCCTCCCCGACCCGCCCTCTCAAGATCGGCACGCGCGGCTCTCCGCTTGCCCTCGCGCAGGCGCACGAGACGCGCCGCCGCCTGCAAGCCGCCTTTGACCTTCCCGAAGAGGCGTTCGAGATCTCGGTCATCAAGACCACCGGCGACCGGGTGCAGGATCGCCCCCTCAAGGAGATCGGCGGCAAGGGTCTCTTTACCCGCGAGATCGAGGAGGCGCTGAGCACGGGCGCAATCGACATCGCGGTGCATTCGATGAAGGATATGCCGGTGCTGCAGCCCGAGGGGCTCTACTCGACACCTATCTGCCGCGCGAGGATGTGCGCGACGCGTTTGTCTCGCCGGCGCGGGCACCTGTCGGACCTGCCCGGGGGCGCGCGCGTCGGCACCTCGTCCCTGCGCCGCCGGGCGCAGGTTCTGGTGGCCTACCCGCATCTCGAGGTCGTGGAATTCCGTGGCAACGTGCAGACCCGGCTGCGCAAGCTAGACGACGGCGTTGCGGCCTGCACGTTCCTCGCGATGGCGGGCTTGAACCGTCTCGGCCGGGCCGATGTGGCCACGGCGGCGATCGAACCCGAGGTGATGTTGCCCGCCATCGCGCAGGGGGCCATCGGCATCGAGCGGCGCGAGAATGATACCCGCGTCGCGGCGCTGCTCGAGCCGCTCCACGACGCGCTCACCGGCCAGCGCCTCGCCGCCGAGCGCGCTTTCCTCGCCGGGCTCGACGGCTCCTGCGAGACACCCATCGCCGGGCTGGCCGAGATCGACGGGGGCACGCTGCGCCTGCGTGGAGAGATTTTGCGGCCCGACGGCAGCGTGCGGCACACAGATGACGCCACCGCCCCCGTCGAGGATGGCGCGGCCCTCGGGGCGGAAATGGCGGCGCGGCTTCTGGCCGAGGGCGGCCCCGGCTTCTTCGACTGGCGTAGCTGAGGCGCTCAGACCCCCGGCAGCACCTTGCCGGGGTTGAGGATGCCGTGGGGATCGAGCGCCGCCTTGATCGCGCGCATCGTCGCGAGTGCCACAGGGTCCTTGTGCGCCGACATCGCGTCGAGCTTTGACAGCCCGATCCCGTGCTCGGCCGAGAAGCTGCCGCCCAGCGCGATGGCCTCGGCCTCGACCGCGCGGCTGAGATCGCGGCAGAGCGCGGCATCGGGCCGCGACGGCCAGCCGACGAAATGCAGGTTGCCATCGCCGAGATGCGCCACGCCGGTGATCTCGATCTCCGGGTCGAGCGCGCGGCACGCCGCCTCGGCGCGCGCGACGAGCGTGGCCACGCGGTCGGTGGCCACCGCGATATCGCCCTCCACCACCGGGCTGCGCGCCCGCAGGATATGCGCCGACGCCTCGCGCCGCGCCCAGATTTCCCGCGCGCTGCGCCTCGCTCTGCGCCACCACCGCATCGCGGATATCCCCCGCCTCCCACAGCGCGGCGAGCACCGATTCCAGATGCGCGGCGAGCGGGACCTGCCCGCTCGCATCGGGGATCACGTCGCGCGGGGCGCGCGCGCTCAGCTCCACCAGCACGTTGACCTCGTGATTGGTGTCAAACGGCGGGCGCATGTCGGGAAACCGCTTCAGCAGCGCCTTGAGGAAACTCGCGGGCATGTATTCGAACGCCTCCACGGCGCCGCCGGTCTCGTCCTGAAGCCGGTTGAGCAGGCCCAGCGCCGCGTCGAGCGACGGCAGCGCCACCATCGCCGTGGCATAGGCGCGCGGGCGCGGGACAAGCCGCAGCACGGCACCGGTGATGATCCCCAGCGTGCCCTCGGCGCCGATCATCAGGTGGCGCAGGTCATAGCCCGAGTTGTTCTTGTGCAGCGCGCCCATCAGGTCCATCACTTCGCCGGTGGGCGTGACCACCTCGAGCCCGAGGCACAGGTCGCGCGTGCTGCCATAGCGCAGCACGTTGGCCCCGCCCGCATTGGTCGAAAGCACGCCGCCCACCATCGCCGACCCGCGCGCGCCGAAACTCAGCGGGAACATCAGGTCATGCGCGGCGAGCGCCGCGTTCAGCGTCTCGATCACCACCCCCGCGCCGACGGTGACGACCCGCGCGGCGGGCCGCACCTCACCGATCTCCGACAAACGGTCGAGCGACAGCATCAGCGCCCCTTCGGCTGCCGTGCCCTTGACAAGGTTGGTGTTGCCCGAGACCGGCACCACCGGAAGACGGTGCCGGTTGGCAAGCCGGAGCAGTGCGGCCACCTCGGCGGTATCCTTCGGGCCGCGCCACCGCCCGGGGCTGCCAGCGCATATGCCCGGCCCAATCCCCCGACCAGCGCGCCGCCGCCTCACCGCGCAGCAGATGGGCCGCGCCGATCAGGCCTGCAATCTCGTCAAGCGGGGGCAGGGCAGCATCATCCATGCCCGCAAGTGTGCGCCATCCCCGCCGCGCCCACAAGTTGCGAAACCCGCATTTTCCGCCTTGACGCCTCGATACCGCTGGCATAGCTAGCACGCGGTCCGGCGGAGTAGCTCAGGTGGTTAGAGCAGCGGAATCATAATCCGCGTGTCGGGGGTTCAAGTCCCTCCTCCGCTACCAGATTTTTCAGGCACTCAGACGGCAGACAACCGGACGCTTTCCCGCAGTTGTGAGGTCAGTTGGGGGATTTTGGTCAGTTTTCGTGCGCTTCGAGCTTCTGGATCGCGGAGATCCCCAGCTTCGAATCCCGGCTAAGGTAGTGCGCATCGAGGATCGCGGTGACCTGCTTCAGGCTGTGCCCGGAAATCGAGGCGATTTCGGGAACGCTGCAACCCGCCACGGCCAGCCAAGAACCGCTTGATCAAGACGGATACTCTAATTTATTAGCTTATCGGAATGATGCCAACGGGTTCAAGAGTTCTAATCAGTGCGTATTCGTATAAGATGCAGATAGCCTTTTAGCTATCTCCCATGTTGCTGAGAATGCTCTCGGCATTGATAATCGACTGCGCGATCTCGGTTGTTGTGGTTCGCTTGGCCATGGCCTGTTTCCGGATCAGCTCATAGGCTTCGCGTTCGGTAATTCTGCGATGGCGCATCAGGATGAACTTGGCGTCGTTTACCTTTTGCACATTCTCCAGCTTTTCGCGCAATTTCGTGAGGTCCTTTTCGAACCGAAGTTGTTCTGAGTGAAAGCGCCGCGCCATCAGCATGCTGCTCAACACCCCGGCCGCTCGCACAGGCTTCATGAGCACGGCATGTGCACCTATCTTGAAGATTACCTCCAGAACCGAAGGATTTTCGTAGCCCAGGATTGCAATGATCGTAATGGGCTTTTCTCGTTTTTCCAGAAAACCCTTGAGGGCACATGCAGATTGATCTGTCACATCAATGAAAACCATGTCGAACTTGTCCGGTAGTGCGTGGGGCACCGGCCATGTGTGCTCGAAACTGCTCCCAATCCGGTTGACCTGCTGCAGGAGTTCGTCCGCACTCCGGTCGCGCGGGTGGATCAGCAGAACGTTCTGATCACGCAGGTCACGGATCAGTTCATGCATGGTGACCGCCGCCCGCGACAACTTTCTGGGTGCGGAAACTCCAGTCGTGGATCGCCGGATAGACCAGATAGGGATCGGGCTTGATTGCGCGACGGACCTTGAGATCAATCACGAATTCACCGTCCTCATTCACTGTCGCGATGCGCGATTGCAGGTAGGTATGATTGTTGTCCGGATCGATCTTGATTTGTCCTTGTGGCGCGTCAAAGGCCTCTCCGAGCAGCGCCTCGCGCAGGCAATCTGTATCCATTTCGCCGGTCTCCTCCAAGGCTGCCGCAAAAAGGTGCACCTGGCTATAGGCAGCTTCGCAGCAACTTGTGACATCAGTAGTCGAACCGAATTTCTGTTCATAGGCCTTGAGAAAGCGCCGGTTCGCCACGGAGTTGATCGATCGAAAATAGGGGGCCGCGGTGATATGGCCCACGGATGCTTGCGGACCGATCGCGTTGATTTCCCCTTCGTTCGTTGTGAGGCTGGCGATGGGACAGACACGTCCGTCCCCCCCGGCCGCGTGATAGGCTCGGTAAAACTCGATGCAGGACTGACCTACGATGGTCGAAAAGATCGCATCGGGCCTGACATCCATGATTTCTTTGACAACATCTGTGAAACCCTCTGCGCATATGTCGAGGTCGAAGTAGCGTTCACCAACCACCTCACCACCTCCTTGCCGAAGCACGTTGCGCATGACGCGGTTGGATTCGTAAGGGTAAATATAGTTTGAGCCGACGAAAAATATCCGCTGGCCAAAGGTGCTTGTCAGATAGTTCGCCAGCGGCACGCTGTTCTGGTTCGGACATGCACCGCCGTAGATGACGTTCGGTGAATATTCGAAGCCCTCATAAAGCGTTGGATAGAAGAACAGCGCATTGCGCCGCTCCACCACAGGCAGAACCTCTTTTCGAGAAGAGGACATGTAGCAGCCGAAAATCACGCGCACCTTGTCCTCGACGATCAAACGTTCGGCCAGTTCACCGTAGCGCGGCACGACGGAACCGGGATCATAACTCACCGCTTCGAGCGGCAGCCCTCGGACTCCACCCTTGGCGTTGATCTGGTCGATCGCCAGCAATGCACCATTGATCTGAGATTGTTCGATGATCGAGGTGACACCCGTCGTCGAAAAGAGCAGACCGATCTTCCAGCTTTCGTTTCTCGTCACTAAATGGACCCTTTGTTCAGGAGTATTGAAACCGGACCGTCCCATCTTTTCGATCCGCAAGAACTTGGATGACATGCTGGCCCGAGCAAGAGGCTGCCGGAACGGAGCCATCCAGCAGAAAGCTGGCCAAGGGAAATTCCAGATGTCGTCGCATGGCCCGTCGCAAGCCGCGTGCACCGAACCGTTTATCATAACCTTGAAGCGAAAGAAAATCTCTCAAGGCTGCGCTGATGTCGAGAGTGAGATCATGTTTGCGAAGGCGACGGTTGAGGCGGGAGAGCTCTGCATCGACGAGCGCAGGCATCTTGTCTCTGGATATCCAGTTGAATGTATCAACATGATCAATCCTGTTGACCAATTCCGGTGGAAACCTTTCGAGCAGGCTGTTCATGACGATATCATGGGCTTGGGCACGACGGTTTTTGCCTCGCGAGCGCAATCGTTGCCAGAGGCCACCGCGTCGCTCGTCTAACGCCATGAGCTCTCTCGCGCCCAGGTTCGAGGACATGAAAACAAGGGCGTTGCGGAAAGAGTAGGTTTTCTCGCCCGAGGCCACGGTCAGCAGTCCGTTGTCAAAAACGTTCATCAACGCGAGCACGACCTCGTTGCTGGCCTTTTCCAACTCATCAAAGAGGACCAGTCCGGGGAGATTGCGGGTGCCTTCAATCTTTTCCTGATCGAGAATGGTTGTGCCTTCCTTCGACCCTACGTAGCCAGGCGGTGCACCTGTAAGGGCCGCCGCGTAATGCTCTTGCGAAAGTGTGTTCATGTCGATGCGGCAGAACGAGTCGGCATCACCATAAAGCGCGCGTGCAAGCGTGCGCACGGTTTCGGTCTTGCCTACCCCGGTTGGGCCGCAGAAGAGAACCGTAGCCAGAGGTTTGCGCGGATCGCCGATATCTGCCCGGACGACCTTGAGAATATTCAGCAATTCGTCGAGACTCTCGTCCTGCCCGATGATGGCAGCACGCAATTCAGCCTCGATCAGCCCCAGATCGAAAGTGAAACGGGATTGCAAACCCGTCTGAGGCTGCTTCGCGGTGTCAGCCACGGTCATGCGCGCGTTTTCATCGGCCAAGGCCGAGGTCAGCTTCTGCTGGCGTGCGGTATCATGCAATCGATCGGTCAGGAACGGCATCGCTCTTCCATCAGTCCAGGGGAAATACGGAACGGCGCGGCACGGCGCCGTTCCAAAGGGTAAGTCCGAGCAAACTCAGTCTGCTTCTTTCTCTTTCGCGCCAGTGGGCAGGCTGCCAACCGGGCAGGAGGCCACACCGATGGTCGAGCGGGTAAAGGACTCGACATGCTCGCGTGTCTTCTCCGCGTCGTGCACCCAGTTGCGATAGAATTCGAACGGGCATTCAGCCACGCCCTTGTCACCGTCGCCCGAGGCATGGATGCCGGTATATCCACGGTGCAACAGCTTGAAGAGATGGTTCTGTGATTGGTCGTTGGCACGAGCGTCGCGGATCTCTGGGATCGAGAGCTGTGCGTATTGAATGCCCATGTCTTCTTCACCGCATTCACCGAGCGTGCGCCCGTCGAAGCCGATGATGGCTGAATGTCCGAAGTAGGAGTATACTCCGTCGAAGCCTGCGGCATTCGAGACGGCGACGTAGGTGTTGTTTGCCCACGCCATCGCTTTGGCCATGATCACCTGCTGCTCTTTAGCCGGATACATGTAGCCTTGGCAGCGCACGATCAGTTCTGCCCCCTTCATCGCGCAATCCCGCCATATCTCGGGGTAATTGCCGTCGTCACAGATGATCAGGCTGACCTTGAGGCCCTTGGGGCCTTCGCAGACATAGGTCTGATCGCCGGGATACCATCCCTCGATCGGATTCCAAGGCAGAACCTTTCGATATTTCTGCACGATCTCGCCCTTGTTGGTCATAAGGATGAGCGTGTTGTAAGGAGTCTTTTTCGGGTGTTCCTCGTGGCGCTCTCCGGTGATCGAGAAGACGCCCCAGGTATTCGCCTTGCGGCAGGCGGCGGCAAAGATTTCTGTTTCTTCACCAGGAATGGTGGCCGCAGTTTCCATCATCTCGTCGGGGTCATACATGATGCCTTGGGTGCTGTATTCGGGGAAGACAACCAAATCCATGCCGGGAAGGCCCTGCTTCATTCCGACGACCATGTCAGCAATGTTCTGCGCGTTCTTCAGAACCTCGGCCTTGGTGTGCATCCGGGGCATTTTGTAGTTGACGACTGCAACGCCGACGGTGTTGTCGCTGCTTGAGATGTCACCATGTCTCATGTCTTGTCCTTTCGTTAAGGTGCTTCGTTGATGTTGCCCTGACCTTCAGAAAGTCAGGTGCTTCTCCACGACGGAGTCGGTGAGATCTGTGCTGTGCCCGCTCAGGACAACGCGGCCCTTGTCGAGCACAAGAAAGCGGTCGGAGGCGCGTCGCGCGAATGGCACGTTCTGTTCCACGAGGATGATGCCGAGGCCACGCTCCTTGTTCAGCCGAATGATGACCTCCTCGATCTGCTTCACGATGTTGGGCTGAATGCCTTCGGTTGGCTCGTCGAGGATGAGAACCTTGGGGTCCATGGCCAGCGCCCGTGCGATGGCCAGTTGCTGCTGCTGCCCGCCGGACAGGTCTCCGCCTTTGCGACCGATGAACTCGTCGAGGATCGGGAACATTTCGAAGAGGTAGCCGGGAATGTCGCGCTTGCCGTCAGAGCGGGCGAACGTGCCCATCATGATATTCTCACGCACCGTGAAATCCGGAATGATCTCACGGCCCTGTGGGATGTAGGCAATGCCGAGTTGCGCCCGCTGCGACGTGCTCAGGCCAAGCAAATCCTTCTCGCCGAAGACGAGTCCGCCATCGCAGCGGTCGGTGAGCCCCATGAGCGATTTCAGCAAGGTCGTCTTACCGACACCGTTGCGACCCAGGATGGCAAGAAATTCGCCGGGCTCCAGATCGAAGGAGACACCCTGTATCACCGGGCTTTTGCCATAGAAGGAAAAGAGATCCTTTGCGCGCATGGTATCCATGATCAATGCCCCAGATATGCAGTCTTGACGTCTTCGTTGGTCTCGATCTCTTCGATCGTGCCCTCGGCCAGCATCGCACCATGGTTCATCACGACGATCCGGTCTGCGACGGTGCGGACAAAGGACATGTCATGCTCAACCACGATAAGTGTGTGGCTGGAGCTGAGCGTGCGGAAGATCTCGGCGGTGCGTTCGGTTTCCTGAATGGTCATCCCGGCAGTCGGTTCATCCATCAGGATCAGGCTGCTGTCCTGAGCGATGAGCATAGCGATCTCGAGCCATTGTGTTTCACCATGCGAGAGGTTGCCTGCGAGATCGTTTGCCTTGGCCTCAATCCCGATACGCTCCAGGATCGGTGTTACCTCACGCCCGTCCGACAGGGAAAAGCGTGTGAGCGCGTGCCAAATGCCGGGTCGGCGTGAGCGAGCCACCGACAGGTTCTCGACTACGGTCAGTTCCTTGTAGACGGACGGAACCTGAAACTTGCGTCCGATACCCAGGCGGGCACGTCGGAATTCCAGCAGCTGCGAAATCTCGGTGCCCTCGAAGCGGATCGATCCGCTGGTGGGTTGAGTTTTGCCGCAGATGAGGTCGAGCGTGGTCGACTTGCCGGCTCCGTTCGGCCCAAGAAGGCAGAGGATTTCACCTTCGGTCACGTTGAAGGAGAGCCCGTCGACCGCGCGGAGGCCGCCAAAATCGACATGTAGATCGTTTACCTGCAGTTGGGCCATGATCAGTTCTCCTGTCCGGTTTCAACCGGGTTTGACTGCATCTCCGGCTTGTTGACACGGCTGTCTGCCTTGCGTGATCGGTTGCTGAGGACTTGCCACAAATCACCGAGCAGCCCGTGCAGTCCTCGCGGGATGAACATGACGACGAGAACGAAGATGACGCCAAGCATCAGGCTCCATCCCTCGGCAAAAACGTCCGAAAGACGCCCTTCGAGCAGGTTCACGAGAATTGCACCAATGGCTGCGGCAATCACGGAATCCCGCCCACCGACAGCGCACCAGATCACTATGGCGAGGCTGAAAGAGACGCTCATATAAGTAGGGGAGGCAAATTCCAGCACCAGCGTGTAGAGCATGCCTGACCAGCCTGCGAGCGCTGCCGAAATGCAGAAGATAACTGTCTGGTAGTTTGCCACGTTGTAGCCAAAGAAGCGGGTGCGGTCGGCGTCTTCACGGATCGCGCGGAGGATCAGGCCGAACTTGCTATGTGTCAGATAAAGACCGAGCGTGATCGCTAGCATCAAGCAGCCAGCAACTAAGTAATAGAATCCGACTGCATAGGTATCGACGCGCCAACCAAGCAAAGTGAGTGGAGCAAGACCCGGTCATGCCATTCTGTCCGCCGGTGATGCCCTGTTCTTCGATCACAACCAGCTGGAAAGCGACAAGGAAAGCCAATGTGATGATCGCGACAAAGACGCCGGCAATTCGCGCGCGGAACATGAACATCGCGATCAATCCGCCCACGAATGCCGGCACCAGGAGCCCGGCCAACAGGGTAAAGCCGAGTGAGTGAAAGGGGACCCAGATAAGAGGAAGCTCTGGCACATTGTTCCAGCCCATGAAGTCAGGCAAAGCGTCGCCGCTCGCCTTGAGCTTGAGGTGCATCGCCATGGCATAAGAGCCCATGCCGAAAGTTGCAGCCTGGCCCAGGTTGAGCAGCCCAGCAGTTCCCCAGGACAGCGCCAGTGCGAGCGAAACGATGCCGAGCGCGAGATAGCGAGCAAACGTGTTTAACTCGAAGCCGTCGAACCCCATCAGAGCGGGCACTCCGAATACGATCACGAGAGCGAAGATAACCAGTGCTATGAGGTCGTAATAGAGTCTCGTTGTCATATTGCTCTCCTCAGCGGCCGGTATTGGACGGAAAGAGGCCCCGAGGACGGAACCGGATTAGAATGATTATTCCGGCCAGCACGGCGATCCGACCCAGCGTGTCGTTCAGTAGCATCGAGAAAAGTGCGGTCGCCTCGCCAATCAGCGCGGAGGCAGCGGCGGTTCCCAGCAGGCTGCCCAATCCGCCTACGATCACAACGAGGAACGCATCAACCACAAGGCCAGTGCCCATTGTCGGAACGGTGCTGAAGAGCGGCGTGATCAGTGCTCCGGCTATACCTGCAAGGCCTGCACCATAAGCGAAGGTGATCGAGTAGATGTGTTTGGCCTCGATGCCATAACATTCTGATATCTGGCGGTTTTGGATGACGGCACGCAGTTTCATGCCGAATTCGGTGCGCGTCATGAGCGCCCAGGTCGCCGCCAGAACTGCCAGAGAGAACGCGATCAGAAATATGCGGTAGTTGGACATGAACAATCCACCGATCTGAATGTTACCACTCAGCATTTCCGGCCCTTTCACGAAGCGTGACTCCGCGCCGACCGACAGTCGCACCAGCTGCTGCAGGATTATTCCGATCCCCCATGTGGCAAGGATTGTGTCGAGAGGCCGGTGATACAGTCGCTGAACGATGACTCTTTCGACGATCCAGCCAACCGCGCCGACCGCGACGAAGACAAAGGGCAAGGCCACTATGATGCTGAATCCGGCATGAGCCTGCAGCGCCCATGCGGCATAGGCCCCAAGCATCACGAACTCGCCATGCGCCAGGTTGATGACCCCCATCGCGCCATAGATAATCGCCAGGCCCAAAGCGATAATCAGCAGGATTGAGGCCATGCTGAGCCCGGCGAATACCTGGTTGAGTATGACGTCCATCAAGACACCTTTTCCGTTGGCCCGGCTCCTGTTTCAGAGCCGGGCAGTGCAGTTTTTCTTCGACGACAATACGAGTGTCCGGGCGTCAGCCTTGCACCAGACCCTGGCCGGTGCAGCGCTGTCCCTCATAGGCCGCGTAAGGCAGAGGAGCGACCCGGTCTTGCGACTGAATCAGGACCTCGGCCTGACCGTTCGATTTCCACTGACCGATCTTTGGCCACAGGTGCGTGTGCAGGTTTTCGTCGATCAGAACCTCGCCTTGTGGTGCTGTCAGTGTCAGACCCACGGCGGCATCACGGATTGTCTCGGGAGTGATATTCGCCGGGTCAAGTTTCTCCAACGCAGCTTTGAACTGATAGACTTGGAAATACGCCGCTTCGCTGACGAAGTGCGTAACCTGGTCCCCGCCGTAACGGGATTTGTAGGACTCGACGAACCGCTCGTTCTCGGGTGTCTGGGTGCCCATGAAGTAGGGCGCGGACGAGAAGTGGCCTGCCGCAGCCTCGCCGCCGATGGCCTTTACCTCGACCTCCGAACGCGTGAGACTGATGACCGGCATCTTGGCCGGATCAAGCTCTGCTGCATGATACTGCCGGGCAAACGCAACGTCGGAGTCTCCTACCACGGTCGCAAAGATCACGTCCGGCTCTTCGGCGCGGATGCGGTTGATAACCGAGCTGAAGTCGGAGTGTCCCAAGGGCACATATTCTTCATGCACCACCTCCCCGCCGTGCTTGGCCAGAAGGGTCTTGCAGTAGTTGTTTTCCTCTTTCGGATAGACGTAATTGTTGCCGATCATGTAGAAGCGCGGGCCGAAATTCTCGATCGCCCACGGGATCAACTCATCCTGCTGCTGGTTCGGCACGGCACCACCATACATCACGTTGCGCGAGCATTCGCGGCCCTCGTAAAGCGTCGGATACCAGTAGAGGTTCTTGCGCTGTTCGGTCACGGGCAGCACTGCCTGGCGGCTGGCCGAGGTGTAGGAGCCGAAGACGCTCACGCATTTGTCGCGGATCATCAGGCGCCGGGCCCGGTCAGCGTAGGTGGCGGGATCCGAGGCAGGATCCTCGATGATCGGGCGCAACTGGCGGCCATGGATGCCACCCGCCGCATTGATCTCTTCGATTGCCATCAAGGCGGCATCATGCAGCGTGCTTTCGACCACCGCCACCGCGCCGGTCAGCGAAAACAGCAAACCCACGGGGATATCGCTGCCCTGCGCCGATGCGCGGCTCAGCGTCGTCAGGAGGGCCGGAGCCGACAGCGCACCGGCTGTTCCCACAGCACCTATGCCCCCTATAAAATCGCGACGTTTCATTCTGACTTCTCCTCTGTTGGTCCCGAGCAACCGTTTGATTCGGCACAAAAAAAAGGCCCTCCAACGCGGTTTGAAACCGCAGTTGAAGAGCCTCTTTGCTCATTTGATTTTCAGACTCGCATTTGAGCCTGAAATAATCGTTACGCAGAAGCCGATTTTTTGCAAGATTATTTAATGTATGAAATTTAGATACTTAGCGTTTTGCCTCTCGTGCCAACTCGACAAATTCAAAGAGGCCGCCGTCCAGATAGAGACGGACGACGATGAAGAGCGGTTTGAGAAACGGCTCAGGAAGCTTGTGAAGCAGAAGATGAGGCAGTGTCCCATCCCGTGGTGGCCGGGGCGCGCGAGCGGGCGGAAGCGCTCATCGAGATCGGGTATCGTGCCCGCGCTGTGGGGAAGGCGAGCGGGTTCGGTGGGGCCGGACCGGGACCGGCGCACAGCGATGGCGCTGCCCGGGATGCGGCGCGAGTTGGTCGGGGCGCGGCAACACGCTAGAGCGTGTCGCGTTCATTCGCAGTCACGCACCCTGCTCCAACTTGTTGATCTCGCATGTTCGAGGAGCTCAAAACCGGTTCCCACTTCTGAGCAACATGCTCACTCCCGCCACAACGCCTCGGCGTGAAATCCGATATGTTCCTCCATGAATGTCGCGATGAAGAAGTAGCTGTGGTCGTAGCCCGGCTGCATCCGGAAGCTGCCTTGTTGGCGGCGGGCGAGGGCTGCGGCGGCGAGGGTTTCGGGGCGCAGCAGGTCGAGGAACTGATCGGAGGTGCCGGTATCCACGAGCAGCGGGCCGTCGAAGCCGCGCCCGGCCATCAGCAGGCTCGCGTCATGGGCGCGCCACGCGGTCTCGTCCTCGCCGAGATAGGCGGCGAACTGTTTGCGGCCCCAATCGCTTGCCGTCGGGTTGCAGATGGGCGCAAAGGCCGAGACCGAGCGGAACCGCCCCGGCAGCGACATCGCCAGCGTGAGCGCGCCGTGCCCGCCCATCGAATGGCCGGTGATCGCCTGCCGGTCCATGTCGAGCGGGAACTCGGCCTCCAGGAGCGCGGGCAATTCGGTGGCGGTGTACTCCCACATGCGGAAATGCGGTGACCACGGCGCCTGGGTGGCGTTGACGTAAAAGCCCGCGCCTTGGCCGAGGTCGAACGCGTCATCGTCGGCCACGCCCGGCCCCCTTGGCGACGTGTCGGGGAAGACGACGGCGATGCCCTGTTCGGCGGCCCAGCCCTGCATCCCGGCCTTGACCATCGCGTTTTCATGCGTGCAGGTCAGCCCCGAGAGATACCACAAGAGCGGCACCGGGCCGATCCGGGCCTCTTCGGGCAGGAAGAGGCCGAAGGTCATGTCGCAGGCGCAGGCCTCGGAGGTATGGCTATAGACGCCCTGCGTGCCGCCGAAGCAGGTGTTCTGGGAAATGGTTTGCATGGTGATTGTGTCCTTGTCGTTGGTATCAGTAGAGGGCGGCGGTCAGCCCCATGACCGCCGGGATGCTGAGCACCGCCGCAGCGGTGGAGAGGAAGATCGCCGAGGAGACGCGGCGCGGGGCCACGCCATAGCTTTGCGCGATGATGAACACGTTTCCCGCCACCGGCAAGGCCGCCGCCGCGATCATCACCGCCGATGTGAAGCCCGGCAGGCCGAAGACCCAGAGCGCCGAGATGGCTACGGCGACCGGGTGCAGCACCAGCTTGCAGACGCTCAGCCAGCCCGCGACATGCGGGCGCTCGGCCGATTTTTCCGCCAGCGAGGCGCCGATGGCGAAGAGCGCGCCGGGGGTGGCGGCCCCGCCCAGAAGCGCGAGAAAGGCGTTCATCGTGTCGGGGATCGGCAGGGCGAGCGCCGACCAGGCAAAGCCCGCCGCGATGGCCACGATCATCGGGTTGCGGATGAGGCCGCCGCCGATGCTGCGCAGGATGGCGGGCGACATGCGCCCGTCGCGCGCGCCGGTGATGAGGATCACCACCAGCGAGCCGAAGACCAGCAGATCGACCGCCAGCACCAGCATCACCGGGCCGATCGCCGCCTCTCCCATCAGCATGGCGAGCATCGGCACGCCGAGAAAGCCGACGTTGCCGACGACCGCGCATTGCGCCTCGATCGCCGCCTCGGCGACGCGCAGGCCGCGCAGCATGGCGATGCCGGTGGCCAGCAGGTAGACAACGAGGCTTGCCGAGAGGTAGGCGAAGACGATCCCCCAATCGAGCACATCGGCGAGCGTGAGGTTGGCCGAGAAGCGAAACAGCATCGCCGAGAGCGCGAAGTAAAAGACGAAGCGGGTGAGCCACAGCGTGCCCTCGCGCGAGAAAAAGCCGCTGCGCCCGGCCCCGTAGCCGAGGCCGATGACCAGGAAAAAAGGCAGGGTCTGGAGAAACACGCCGAGCATGGGGCGCATGGGTAGCAGCATCCGGCCCTGCGTCAATCATGCGCGCGCGGTTTGACAGGGCGCGGTTTATTTCCGAAACAGGTCGCATGTTCGAGGCAGGAGACCGCGTTGCCCCCCACAGACCCGCACAGCCCGGACCGCGCGCGCCTTGTCGCGGTGGTGGTTACTCATGACCGGCTGACGCAGTTGCGGCGCACGGTGGCGCGGTTGCTGGAGGCGTCGGCGGCGGATCTGGCGGCGGTTGTCGTGGTGGACAACGCCTCGGGGGATGGCACGGGCGAATACCTTGCGGCACTGGGCGACGCGCGGCTGGACGTGGTCACGCTGGCCGGGAACCGGGGCGGCGCGGGCGGCTTTGCTGCCGGGATCGCGGCGGCGCGGGCGCGGCACGATCCCGACTGGATCGTGGTGATGGATGACGATGCCCGCCCCGCGCCCGGCGCGCTCGCCGCGTTTCACCGGGCAGAGCGGGGCGGGTGGGATGCGCTGGCGGCGGGGGTGTTTTTGCCCGACGGCACGATCGCCGAGATGAACCGTCCCTCGCGCAACCCGTTCGGGGATCGGCGCATCTTCTGGCGGGCGCTGCGCGAGGGGCGTCGGGGCTTTCACCTGGGCGCGGAGGCGTTCGGGGGCGGGGCGGGGATGCGGCGGGTGGATGTGGCGTCTTTCGTCGGGCTGTTCCTGTCGCGGCGCGCGCTCGATCTGGGGGGGGTGCCCGATCCGGGGCTGTTTCTTTACGGCGATGACGCGCTCTACACGCTGACGCTCACGGCGCGCGGCGGGCGGATCGGCTTTGCGCCGGGGCTGCGGTTCGAGCATGACTGCCGGAGCCTCGGGGCGGGCGGGCATGTGCGGCCACTGTGGCGATTTTACTATTATCACCGCAATCTGATCTTTGTCTATCGGGCGGCGGCGGGGCCTTGGGTCTGGCCCGCGCTGGCGGTGATCGTGCCGAAATGGCTTTGGTCCGCCGCGCGCCACCCCGAGGGCGGGGGTCCGGCGCTGTGGGTGCTGGCGCGGGCGCTGCGCGACGGGGTGCTGCGGCGCACAAACGTGGATCATGCGCGGGTGCGGAGGTGGGCGGGCAAGTGACGGGGTTTGGCCTTGAGCGGACGGTCGGAATACAGCCCCCTTGCGCGGCACCTCGATCATTGAGCGACCGTCCCCTCAAGGCCATTCGCCGCCCCCTCGCCCTACCCGTTCTGAAGAATGTCGCGGTGGTAGCGGCCCATCAGCACCACCCCGAAAAACAGCGTCACAAGCCCGGTGAGCACGGCGAAGAGGGGACTGGCATAGCTTGCCTCGTAGGTGGCATAGAATCCCTCGCGCATGATGCCGGTGACGTGCAAAAGCGGATTCCACCACAGGATCGCCTGCACCGGGGCGGGCATGTCCTCGTAGAGAAAGAACACGCCCGAGATGATGAAGAGCGGCCGCGTGGCGATGGACCAGACCTGCATCCAGACCGGGACGAGGCCGATGAGCGCGCAGTTGAGCACGCCCACGCCACCGCCGAGCAGGATGGCGAGGCCGAGCGACAGCAGGATCGGCATGAGGTCGATGGTGACCCGCGTTTCGGTGAACATCGTGATTGCGCCCAGCAGGATTGCCGCCACCAGAACGCCGGTCAGCGAATTGAGCACGAAACGCGCGCCCACCGCATCGACCCATGTCACCACCGGGAAATGCAGGAGCGCGCGCGAGAAATTGACCGACCGGCCGACATGGTTGGAGACATCCTGGAACAGCACGAAGGGCATGAAGCCGGTGGCGTAGAACAGCAGGAAACTGTTGCCGAGCGAGGGCGAGCGCAGCAGCAGCGAGAAGCCGATGGACAGGATCGCGATGGCCCCGAGCGGCTCGAGCAGCGCCCAGAGATAGCCGCCGGGCGAGCGCCCGTAACGCGTGGCCATTTCGCGCAGCATGAGCGCGGCGATGGCGCGCCCGGTGCGAAAGCTGCGCCGCGCGGGCGCGGGGGGGCGGAGCGGGGGATCGCGGTCCCGGGACATGATTCGCGCACTGGTCATCTCGGGGTTGAGTATGTAGAGATTGACGGGCAAAGGGAACGGTGCGGATGGCTCTGCGATGAACGAAGAGACGCGGCGCGCGGCGGCGGACCCCGATGACGGGGCGGTGACGGTGCGCCCGCCCGCCGGCCCGGCGCGGATGCGGCGGCGGCACAGGGGCCTGTTGTGGTCCTTTGCGCTACTGGTGTTGCTGCCCTCGGCGGCGATTTCGTTTTACCTCTGGGTTGTGGCCCAGGATCGCTATGCCTCGGTCGCCGGGTTCACCGTGCGGCAGGAGGAAACCGGCGGCGCGACCGAACTGCTCGGCGGGCTGAGCGCGCTCACCGGCTCGAACCTCTCGGCGGATGGCGACATCCTTTATGAATTCATCCTCAGCCAGGCGATGGTGCGCGCGCTCGATGCGGAGCTGGACCTGCGCGCGCATTTCGCGGCGCACTGGCCGTCGGACCCGCTTTTCGCGCTGTGGCCCGAGGCCAGCATCGAGGACCTCGAATGGTTCTGGCGTCGCATCCTGCGGGTGTCCTATGACAAGGGGTCCGGCCTTGTCGAGGTGCAGGTGGTGGCCTACAGCCCCGGCATGGCGCGCGATATCGCCGAGGGGATCCTGCGCGAGAGCCAGGAGATGATCAACCGCCTCAACGACCGCGCCCGCGCCGACGCCATGCGCTATGCCGGGGCCGATCTCGCCGAGGCGGTGGCCCGGCTCAAGACGGCGCGCGAGGCGCTGACCACGTTTCGCACGCGCACGCAGATCGTCGATCCCGAGGCCGATATCCAGGGGCGCATGGGGGTCGTCAACAACCTTCAGCAGCAACTGGCTCAGGCGCTCATCGCCTATGACATCCTCGACCAGAACACGACGCAGAGCGACCCCCGCAAGCTTCAGTCGGCGCGCGAGATCGAGGTGATCCGCGAGCGCATCGCGCGCGAGCGGGCGAGTTTCGCCTCGGAGACAGGGGGGGCGGGCGGCGAGGATTACCCGCGCCTGATCGCCGAATACGAGGCGCTTCAGGTGGACCGCGAATTTGCCGAGGAAAGCTATCGCGCGGCGCTTGCCGCGCTCGACGTGGCGCGCGCCAAGGCGTCGCGGCAGAGCCGCTACCTCGCCACCTTTGTCGAGCCGACGCTTGCCGAGACGAGCGAGCACCCCGCGCGGCTGACGATCGAGCTGATCGCCGCGCTCATCCTCGTGCTGTCGTGGGCGGTGATGGTGCTGATCTTCTACGCCATCCGCGACCGCGACTGAGGGGCGGGGGGCCCATGATCCGCTTTGAGCGCCTGACCAAGAGCTTTCGCATCCGTGGCACGCGAAAGGTGGTGATCGACAATCAGACGCTGCGCCTGCCCGGCGGCACGGCGGTGGCGGTTCTGGGGCGCAACGGGGCGGGCAAATCGACGCTGTTGCAACTGGTGGCGGGCAGCCTGCGCCCCGACGCGGGCGCGGTGATCCGCGAGGGGCTGGTCTCCTGGCCGGTGGGGTTCGGCGGCGCGTTCCACCGCGATCTGACGGGGGCCGAAAATACCCGCTTCGTCGCCCGCATCTATGGCGTGGATGCCGATGAGCTGGTGGATTTCGTCGCGGATTTCGCCGATCTTGGCACCCATTTCCACATGCCGGTGCGCAGCTATTCCTCGGGGATGCGGGCGCGGCTGGCCTTTGGCGCGTCGATGGGCATTCGGTTCGACACCTACCTCGTGGACGAGGTGACGGCGGTGGGCGATGCCGCCTTCCGCCGCAAGAGCCGCCGCGTCTTTGCCGACCGGATGCGCCACGCGGGCGCGCTCCTGGTCAGCCACGAGATGCGGCAGGTGCGCGACTATTGCACCGCCGGATTGGTGCTCGAGGGCGGGCACCTGCGCTATTTCGACGATCTCGAAGAGGCCATCGCGCTGCATCGCGGGATGATGGGGACGGGGTGAGCGTGGCAGGCTTGTTGCGCCGTAGCACCACGTGCTAAGCCGTGCGCGACGCGTCGGGGGGCCGACACCAAGGATCATACGCCGTGCACGACAGTGAAACCATTCGCGCGCAGATCAGCGAGACCGAGGCGCGCTATCCGATTCCCGACTGGGATCACACCCGCCGCAAGGAGCGGCCTTGGGTGCTGCGCCTCGTGCCGCCCGGCGGTATCGGGCTCGAAGTGGGGGTGTTCCGGGGCTGTTTTCCGATTGCGCCCATCGCATCACCGAGCCGCTGGACTGGGCCTGTATCGACAGCAGCCACCGCTATGACGAGACCCGCCGCGAACGATTTCGTCGCCGAGGGGGGATGGAACATCGTCAAGGCAGGGCCCGGTCTGCAATGGGCAATACGACGGAGCGCCTGAAGGCGCAGTGCGCAGCGAGGTAGTTTCATGTCACATACACCCACGCCACCGAAATCCGACGAGGCTGTCTGGCGGGCGCGCGCTGACGAAGAGGTCGGCTTCTGGCGCAAATGGATTCGTTCGGGCGGAATGCGCTGGAAGGAGGGGTTCGAGCGCAAGACCGATCCGAACGCCCCGCTTGCCCCGCTGATCGCCCAATTGCTTCCAGACCTGACGCTGACGACCGGACAAACGCTTGAGATCCTCGATATCGGGTCCGGTCCCCTGAGTTGGGTCGGCACCTCCCATCCCGATTTCACGGTCAATGTTACTGCGGTCGACCCCTTGGCCGACGAATACAACGCAGAACTCGACAACAAAGGCGTGACCGGTGTGGGGCGGCCGATCAAGGGGTATTTCGAAACCGCGCTCTGGCAACTCGGTGCGGCACGTTTCGACGTGGTCTGGTGCGCGAATTCCCTTGACCACTCGATCGATCCGGTGATCGGTCTCTACAACATCATCAACCTCTGTCGTCCCGGTGGCGGAGTCATCCTGATGTTCCATCCCGACGAGGCCGAGCGGGAGGCCTATGTTGGTTTGCACCAGTGGAATCTCAACATCGACAACGAACGGCTCATGCTGACCCGAAAGGGCCGGACATTCGACCTGATGTCGATGATCGCCGGTCAGCAAGACGTCAAGCTGCGGAAAATGGGCGGTGTTGGCAAGGACAAGCCCCGTGTCGTGGTCAGCTTTCGCAAGGACGCCGATTGCAACCTGTCCGAGTTGCTGATCGCGTGAGCCGCGCCATGATGAGCCCGCGTATATCAGGCCGGATCGCGCCCGTTTCACCGGACGCGCCATGAAGTCCTTCCGCCGCTTTCTCATCATCGGGCTGCCGCGCAGCGGCACGACCTACCTGATGACGCTGCTCGATGCACATCGCGACATCGCCTGCAGCGGCGAGCAGTTCAACCCCTATGCCATCGTCGGCGTCGGCGAACGCGATGCGCGGCCCGGCGCGCTTCTGGCGCGCGACCGTGCGCCGCTCCTGTTCATGGAGCGGTATTTCGAGGCGGCGGCGGGGACGGGCGTGTCGCGGGTGGGGTTCAAGTATATGCTCGGCCACAACGTGCGCATCCTGCGGCGGCTGGCCGATCATCCCGAAACCGATCTGATTTACGTGTGGCGCGAGAACCGGCTGGCGCAGATCGCCTCGCTGATCAAGGCGGCGCAGTCAAAGCGCTGGGCGCAGACGCGCGCCGACGATCATGTGACCGAGCGGATCAAGGCGGGGCCGCATCAGATATGCCACCGCTGGCACGAATTTGCCACCACCGACATGCTGTTCGCGCATTGGCTGGAGGGGCTGCCCAATCGCCGGATCACGCTGGAATACCGCGAGCTCTTCGCGCCCGGTTTCACCGACCGCATCACCGGGTTTCTCGGGGTGGATAACGATCCGGGCATGAAAAGCCCGCTGGTCAAGCAAAACCCCAACGACGTGCTCGCGCGTTTTGAGAACCCCGCCCCGATCCGCCGCTATTTCACCGAGCTCGGCTTCGGTCACTGGCTCGAGCCGGAGCTTTGAGCCGATGCACCGGGTGCTTTACGTCAACTGGGTGGATTACCTCGACGCCGAGCGGCGCGGCGGCGGTGTGTCGGTTTATCAGCGCAACCTGATGGCGGAGATGGGCGCGCGTGAGGGGGTGGAAGCGGTGTTTCTGGCCTCGGGTATCTCGTATGATGTCCGCCCCGGAAAGCCGCGATGGGAGCGGATGCGGCATGGCCCCGAGACGGACCGGGAGCGCCGTTACGAGATTGTCAATTCCGGGGTGATGGCACCGGGTCATCACAGTTTCGGCGATCCCGCGCAGCTCGATCATCCCGCGACCGCGCAGGCGTTTTTCGATTTCCTGCGCGCGACGGGGCCGTATGACGCGGTGCATTTCAACAACCTCGAGGGGCTGCCCGTCTCGGTGCTGCGACTGCGCGAAGTGGCCCCCGCGACGCGGGTGATCGTGATGCTGCACAACTATTACCCGATCTGCCCGCAGGTGAACCTGTGGTATCAGGAACGGCGGAGTTGTGAGGATTTCGAGGGCGGGCGGGCCTGCGTTCACTGCCTGCCGCACCGGCCCGATGCGCGGCTCGTCCGGCTGGCCAATGGGGTGGCCTACCGCCTCAAATGCCTCGGGATCGCGCCGGGGGGGCGCGGGTTCGATCCGTTGTTTCGCTGGGGGATGCGGGTGCTGCGGCGGGTGCTGCCAAAGCGCGCGCCGCGGGCGGTGGCGGCGGATGCGGCCGGGGGATTCGCAGCGCGGCGGCGCGCGATGGTCGCGGCACTCAACCGCGACTGCGACGCGGTCTTGTGCGTGTCCGATGCGGTGCGGCGGCTGGCGGTGGGATACGGGGTGGACGCGGCGCGCGCCCATGTCTGCCGGATCGGCACGCGCGAGGCCGAGGCGTTTGCCCGCACCGCGCCGCGCGGCGCGGTGCCGCGCGCGGATGGCACGGTGACGCTGGGCTACCTGGGTTACATGCGGGCCGACAAGGGTTTTTTCTTTCTGCTCGACGCGCTCGAGGCGCTGCCCGACGCGGTGGCCCGGCGGGTGCGGCTGATCGTGGCGGCGCGGGGCGGGGACGCGATGACGATGGCGCGGCTGGCGGCGCTGCGCGACCGGCTGGCCGGGCTGCGCCACGTCGATGGCTATGATCACGCCGGGCTGGATTCGCTTTTGGCGGAGGTGGATGTGGGCGTGGTGCCGGTGCTGTGGCACGACAACCTGCCGCAGGTGGCGATAGAGATGCACGCGCGGCACATTCCGCTCTTGTGCGCGGATATGGGGGGCGCGCGGGAATTGGGGAATTGCCCCCGGATGGTGTTCGCCGCCGGGGATGTGGAGGCGTTCGGCGCGCGGATCGCCGCCATTCTGGAGGGGCGCATCGACATGGCCGCCTATTGGCGCGGGGCGCGCGCGCCGGTGACGATGGCGGAGCATGTGGACGCGCTGGCGGGGCATTACGGCTGGGGGTGAGGGGGCGCGCGAGGGCTGGTTGCGACTTGGCCCCGGCGCGGATACCCCACCATCCCCTCAAGGGCCAGACCAAGACACCGGCCCCGCCTCAACTCCCCCGATAGGTGGAATAGCCGAACGGCGACAGCAGCAGCGGCACATGGTAATGCGCCGCCTGCGACATGCCGAAGCGGATCGGGATCACGTCGAGAAAGCGTGGCTCTTCCGGCGGCACGCCCGCCGCGTCGAGCCACGCCCCGGCGTGGAACACCAATTCGTAGGTGCCGGGGTAAAACTCGGCCTCGGGCAGGATCGGCGCATCGGTGCGACCGTCGGCATTGGTCACGGCGTGGCGCAGATGGGTGCGGACCTCGCCTTTGAGGCGGAAGAGGTCGATCCCCATCCCCGCCGCCGGGATGCCGCGCGCGGTATCGAGAACATGAGTGGTCAGGTAGCCGGTCATGGGCACGCTCCTTGGCAGGCGGTTGCGGACAGCATCCCCCGGTTCTGCCCGGTTTCGCGCGTGATGAACAGGGCGGGCGGGCAAGCAGGTGTTTCTTTCAGAATCGTAAAGTCATCGGCATTCTTCTGCTTTAGGAATACGTCCCGACCCACGTTACCGATGACCGGAGAGACCCGATGACCCGATACCCCCGCGACCTGCGCGGCTATGGCCCGCAGCCCCCCGATCCGCACTGGCCCAATGAGGCCCGGATCGCGGTGCAATTCGTGCTCAACTACGAGGAAGGGGGCGAGAATTGCCTGCTGCACGGCGATGCCGCCTCCGAGGCGTTCCTGTCGGACATCCCCGGTGCCGCGCCGTGGCAGGGAGAGCGGCACTGGAACATGGAATCGGTCTATGAGTACGGAGCGCGCGCCGGGTTCTGGCGGCTGCACCGGCTGTTTACCGGGGCGGGGATTCCGGTGACGGTCTTTGGCGTGGCGTCGGCGCTCGCGCGGTCCCCCGAACAGGTCGCGGCGATGAAAGCGGCGGGATGGGAGATCGCGAGCCACGGGCTGAAATGGATCGAGCATCGCGACATGCCCGAAGCGGAGGAGGCGGCGCAGATCGCCGAAGCTATCCGGCTGCACGAGGAGGTGACCGGCGAAGCCCCGCACGGCTGGTACACCGGACGGTGCAGCGTCGCAACCGTGCGGTTGGCCGCGCGAACCGGTCGGTTCGCCTGGCTGTCGGACTGCTACGACGACGATCTGCCCTACTGGCGGCGCATCGAGGGGCGGGACCAATTGATGATCCCCTACACGCTCGAGGCCAACGACATGCGCTTTGCCGCAAGCCCCGGCTGGGTCACGGGGCGCGATTTCGGGGATTACCTGATCGACGCGTTCGACACATTATATGCCGAGGGCTGCGCCGGCGCGCCGAAAATGATGAGCGTGGGCCTGCATTGCCGCCTCATCGGGCGGCCCGGCAGGATCGCCGGGCTGCGGCGATTCATCGAGCATGTTCAACGGCATGAGTGGGTCTGGTGCGCCCGACGCATCGACATTGCCGAGCATTGGGCGCGCACGCATCCGCCTGTCGTGCGCGAGCGCCCGAGCGAGATGGATCGCGCGCGTTTCGTGGCGCGTTTCGGCGGCGTGTTCGAGCAGTCGCCCTGGGTGGCCGAGCGCGCCCACGCGCTCGAGCTTGGCCCGGCGCATGATTGCGCCGAGGGCGTGCATAACGCCCTCTGCCGCGCCTTTCGCAGCGCCACCGGGGCCGAGCGGCGCGGCGTGCTGATGGCGCACCCGGACCTTGCCGGCAAGCTCGCCGCCGCCGGGCGGCTCACACCCGAGAGCACGTCGGAGCAGGCGGGCGCGGGGCTTGACCGGCTGAGCGATGTCGAGCGGGCCGAGTTTCAGAGGCTTAATTCGAAGTATATGAAAAAGCATGGCTTTCCCTTCATCATCGCGGTGCGGGATCATGACAAGGTGCAGGTTCAGGCGGCGTTTCACCGCCGGATCGACGCTGACAGCGAGACCGAATTCGCCGAGGCCTGCCGTCAGGTCGAGCGCATCGCCGAGTTGCGCCTGCGGGACATGCTGCCATGATCGCGCTGGAGGCGAACCGCCTGACGGCGCAGGATTTCGCGCCCTGGGGCGACGTGATCGAGGCGCGCGGTGCGCCGGACGTGATGATCAATCAGGGGCTGTGCGGGCGGTTTCACGACCTTGCCCGCCTCGATTTCGCCGACGGGCGCGCCGGGATCAGCCTGTTCGACGCGCGCGCCCGACATCTGCCATATGTGGTGGAGATGGTCGAGCGGCACCCCGAGGGAAGCCAGGCCTTCATCCCCGTTTCGGGTGTGCCGTTCCTCGTGGTGGTGGCCGATGATGACGGTGGTTTGCCGGTGCGCCCGCGCGCTTTCCTGACTGCGCCCGGGCAGTCGGTCAACCTGTTGCGCGGGGTGTGGCACGGGGTGCTGGCACCCCTTGAAAGGCCCGGGCAATTCGTGGTGGTGGACCGGATCGGAGATGGCGCGAACCTTGAAGAGCACTGGTTCGACACACCTTATGTCGTTGAAACCGTGCCGGATTTCATCGGCTCTCCTGCGACATAGGTCTGCGCGATGGCGCGGTCGTCGCCCATGATCTGAAGGATGAACAGTTCTTCCGACAGCGTTCCTGCGCGCTCCATTCGCAGCGCCATCGCGTCGGTGGCGCGGGCGTCGAGCACGACGATATCCGCCTCGCTGCCCTCTGCCAGCGTGCCGATGCGGTCCTCCAGCCCGAGTGCCTTGGCATTGCCCCGCGTGATCCAGTGGAACGCGCGCAGCGGGTGCAGGCGCTGGCCCTGAAGCTGAAGGATCTTGTAGCCCTCATTGAGCGTTTGCAGCATCGAATAGCTGGTGCCGCCGCCCACATCTGTGGCGATGGCGGTGATGAGGCCAGCGGCGCGCAGGCCGTCATCGTCGAAAAGCCCGCTGCCGAGGAAGAGGTTCGAGGTGGGGCAGAACACCGCCCGCGCGCCGGTCTCGCGCATGACGCCGATCTCGCGCGGGGAGAGGTGCAGGCAATGGCCCATCAGCGCCTTGGGGGACAGCAGACCGTAATGCTCGTAGACACCGAGGTAATCCGGCGCGTCGGGGTAGAGGCTGGCGGTGAGGGCGATCTCGTCGTGGTTCTCCGAGAGGTGGGTTTGCAGGTAGCACTCGGGGTGCTCGGCCATTAAAGCGCCAGCCATTTCAAGCTGTTGAGGGGTCGAGGTGATGGCGAAGCGCGGGCTTATCGCGTAGAGGGCGCGGCCCTTGCCATGCCAGCGGGCGATCAATGCCTTGCTGTCGTTGTATCCCGTCTGCGCCGTATCGCGCAGCCCGTCGGGGGCGTTGCGGTCCATCATCACCTTGCCCGCGATCATCCGCATGTCACGGCGCGCCGCCTCGGCAAACAGCGCCTCGGCGGAGGGGACGTGAACGGAACAATACGCCACGGCGGTGGTGGTGCCATGCGCGGTGAGTTGGTCGAGAAAGAGCGCGGCCATGCGCGCGCTGTGGTCCGGGTCGGCAAAGCGCGTCTCCTCGGGGAAGGTGTAGGTGTTGAGCCAGTCGAGAAGCTGCGCGCCCCAGGACGCGATCACCTGCACTTGCGGGAAATGGATATGCGGGTCGATGAAGCCGGCCATCATCAGGTGGGGGCGGTGGTCGGTCACCGGCACTGTCGGCGCCTGCGTGGCGATATCGGCATAGTCGCCGGACGCCACGATCAGGCCCTTCGCAACCCAGAGCGCGCCATCCTCGATATAGCTGTAGGCATCGGTATCCTCGGGCCCTTGCGGCTCGGCGTGGAAGGTCAGCAGGCGGCCCCGCAGCAGGCGATCTGTCATGGCGCACTCCGGCACAGGGGGGCGCGGGCAGGGTGGCGCGCGAGCGCGGTCATCACCTCGGGCAGGACACCTGCCGCGATCACCTCGGGGCGCTTGTCGCCCTTTGTGGCGGCGCCGATGGGGCAGGTGAGCGCGTCGCTGCGCTGGCCATTGCAGTGATCGCGGAACCATGTGGCCAGCCGCGCGCGCTTGGTGGCCGATCCGATCATACCGACATAGGCCGCGTCATTGCGCGCCAGTGCTTGCGCGGTCAGCAGGAAATCGAGCGCATGGTCGTGGGTGAGGATGACGAAGGCGCTGCCCGGCGGGGCGCGGTCGATCTCGGCCTCGGGCAGGGCGCTCTCGCGGTGCTCGGCCCCCTGGCGGGCAAAGCGCCAGTTCGGCGGGCCGACTGTCGACCACCAGCGTGCGCACCGGCATCTGCACCATCAGCCGCGCCAGCGCCCGGCCCACATGGCCCGCGCCCATGATGCAAACGTGGGGCTGCGCGGCGGCGTCCGCCCCGGCCCGTGCAAGGGCGGCGCGGCGGGTGGCGGCGTCCATGCGGCGCAAGGTGACGGTGACATGCCCGCCGCAGCACTGCCCGATTTCTGGGCCGAGGGGGATGTCGAGATCGCGGCACGCGACGTGGCGCGCCAGCATCGCGCGCGCCGCGTCGATCACCATGTATTCCAACTGCCCGCCGCCGATGGTGCCGTGACAGGCGGTGGGACTGACGATCATGCCCGCGCCTGCCTCTCGCGGGGCGGAGCCGCGCACGCGGATAAGGCGCACCTCCACCGCGTCGGGATGGGCGTCGAGAAACGCCTTGAGGATCATGGCGCACCCTCCCTGAGCCGGTCGACCGCCATCAAGATGCGTTCGGGCGTGGCGGGGGCGTCGAGGCGGGGGCAGGTCCGGTAATCGGCCACGCTCGCCACCGCCATCGACAGCGCCTCGAACACCGAGATGCCCAGCATGAAGGGCGGCTCTCCGACGGCCTTGGAGCGTTTGATCGTGCGCTCGGCGTTCTGCGACCACTCGGCCAGCGCGACGTTGAAGATGCGCGGGCGGTCCGAGGCGAGGGGTATCTTGTAGGTCGAGGGCGCGTGGGTGCGCAGGCGGCCCGCCTCGTCCCACCACAACTCCTCGGTGGTGAGCCAGCCCACGCCCTGCACGAAGGCCCCCTCGACCTGCCCGCGATCAATCGCGGGGTTGAGCGAACGGCCCACGTCGTGGAGGATATCCGCTCGCAGCACGCGGTATTCGCCGGTGAGCGTGTCGATCTCGACCTCGGAACAGGCGGCACCATAGGCGTAGTAATAGAACGGGCGGCCCTTGCCGGTGGCGCGGTCCCAGTGGATATCCGGCGTCTTGTAGAAGCCCGCCGCCGAGAGATGCACCCGCGCCGTGTAGGCGGCGCGGATGAGCGCGTCGAAGGGGATCACCTCGTCGCGGATTTGCACGCCGCCGGGGACGAAGCGCACCGCCTCCGGCGCCGTCTGCCAGCGCTCGGCGGCGAATTCGGCCAGCCGCGCCTTGATCTGGTCGGCAGCGTCGAGGGCGGCCATGCCGTTGAGGTCCGACCCGGACGAGGCCGCCGTGGCCGAGGTGTTGGGCACCTTCTCGGTCGTGGTGGCGGTGATGCGGATGCGGGCGATATCGACGCCGAACGCATCGGCCACCACCTGCGCCACCTTGATGTTGAGGCCCTGCCCCATCTCGGTGCCGCCGTGGTTGAGGTGGATCGAGCCGTCATTGTAGACGTGAATGAGCGCCCCCGCCTGGTTGAAATGCGTGGCGGTGAAGGAAATGCCGAACTTGACTGGCGTGAGCGCGATGCCGCGCCGGATGATGCCTCCTTGCGCGTTGTGATCAAGCACGGCGCGGCGGCGGGCGTGGTAATCGGCGCTGGCCTCCAACTCCTCGACCAACCGCAGTATGATATTGTCCGTGACCGTTTGGTGATAGGGGGTCACGTCGCGCCCCTCGCCGTAGAAATTCGCCTTGCGGATGTCCAGCGTGTCGCGGCCAAGGGCATAGGCGATTTCCTCGATCATGCGCTCGGCCACGATCACGCCCTGCGGACCGCCAAAGCCGCGAAACGCGGTGTTGGAGACGGTGTTGGTCTTTTGCGGCACGCTTTGCAGCCGCACATGGGGATAGAAATAGGCGTTGTCGGCGTGAAAGAGCGCGCGGTCGGTGACCGGGCCGGAGAGGTCCGCCGAGTAGCCGCAGCGCGCGGCATACGTGCCACTCACGCCCATGATGCGCCCGATGTCGTCAAAGCCGACATCGTAATCGGCGACAAAATCGTGGCGCTTGCCGGTGACGATCATGTCCTGGTCGCGGTCGGGGCGGATCTTGACCGGGCGGTTCCATTTCTTGGCGGCGAGGGCGGCGACAGCGCAGAAGATGTTCATCTGGCTTTCCTTGCCGCCAAAGCCGCCGCCCATGCGCCGGACGGTGACGGTGACGGCGTTGGACGCCACGCCGAGGACATGCGCGACCATGTGCTGCGCCTCGCTGGGATGCTGGGTGGAGCAATGCACGCTCACCTCCTCGTCCTCGCCGGGGATGGCGAATGCGATCTGGCCCTCGAGATACATGTGATCCTGCCCGCCGATCACCATGCGGCCCCTGATGCGGTGCGGGGCGGTGGCAAGCGCCGTGTTGGCGTCGCCGCGCGTGAGGGTGAGGGGGTCGGTGACGTTGCCGTAACCGGCCTCGCGTGCCGTCACAGGGTCGAGTGCATGGGGCAGAACGTCGTAGTCCACCTGCGCCAGCGTGGCCGCGCGGCGGGCGGCGTCGCGGGTCTCGGCCACCACGGCGAAAATCGGCTGGCCGTGGAATTGGACGGTGTCGGTGGGAAACACCGGCTCGTCATTGCGGCCCGTGGGGCTGATATCGTTCGCGCCGGGAATGTCGGCGGCGGTCAGCACGCCGATCACGCCGGGGGCGGCGCGCACCGGATCAAGGTCCACCCTGTGGATATGCGCGTGCGTCTCGGTCGCGCAGCCGAGATACGCGTGGAGCGTGCCCGCAGGCTCGGGGATGTCGTCGGTATAGGTGGCGCGACCGGTGACATGCTTGATCGCGCTGTCATGGGCGAGGGGCTGATGCACCGGGCTTTGAGCGTCTGTCTGATCCTTCATGGCGGGCCTCCCTCAGGCGCTCAGGCGGGCCGCAGGGCCCTGCTCGTGTTCGAGATAGAACCGCAGGAGCAGGTTCTGCGCCGCGCGCATCCGGTAGGCGGCGGAGGCGCGCATATCGGTGAGAGGGGTGAAATCGTGGGGCAGCATTGCCATCGCCGCCTCGAACGCGGCCTGCCCCCAGGGCTGACCGACAAGCGCGGCCTCGGCGCGGGTGGCGCGTTTCGGGGTGGCGGCCATGCCGCCATAGGCAATGCGGCAGGCGGTGATCCGGCCCCTTTGACGCGTCACCGAAATGCCGACCGCCACCGAGGAAATATCCTCGTCGCGGCGTTTCGAGACCTTGTAGGCCGCCACGATCTGATCGGGGGTAAGGCGCGGGATGCAAATCTCCTCGACGAACTCTCCGGGGGCGCGGTCCTGCTTGCCGTAATCGACGAAGAACACCTCGAGCGGCAGGCTGCGCCGCGCGGTGCGGTGGCGCAGGGTGATGGAGGCCCCGAGCGCGATGAGCGCGGGCGGCGTGTCGCCGATGGGCGAGCCGTTGGCGATATTGCCACCGATGGTGCCCGCGTTGCGCACCTGCCAGCCGGCGATGCGGCTCCAATACTCCTTGAGGCTGGGGTAATGGTCGGCGATGACCGGGGCGAGACCGGTATAGCTCACCCCGGCGCCGATGCGGATATCGGTCTCGGCCACTTCGATTTGGCGCAGCCCGTCGAGATGGCCGATGAAAATGGCCGGGCCGATGGGGTGCAGGAATTTCGTGACCCAAAGCCCCACATCCGTGGCGCCGGCAACGATGGTGGCATGGGGGCTGTCGGCCAGAACCTCGGCGAAATCATCCACATCGGCGGGCAGGATCGCGCGGTCCGCCTCTGGCCCGGTGACCACCCGAGCGCCGTCGTGCATCGTGGCGAGCGCAGCCGTGACCTGCGCACGCTCCTGCACCAGCCGGTCGGCGGCGGGCGTGCCGTAGCGGGCGGCGGATTGGGCCGCGCGGAGGATCGGGGCATAGCCGGTGCAGCGGCAGAGATTGCCCTGAAGCGCGGTCTCGATCTGCGTCTCGTCGGGCGTGGGAGTCTCCATCCAGAGCGCGTAGAGCGCCATCACGATGCCGGGTGTGCAAAAGCCGCATTGGCTGCCATGCTCGGCGACCATCGCCTGTTGCACCGGGTGCAGCGCGCCATCCGCGCCGCACAGATGCTCGACCGTCACCACGTGACAGCCATCCACCGAGGCGAGAAACCGGATGCAGGCATTGACCGGCTCGTAGCGCAGCGTGCCGCCATCAAGCCGCCCGACGAGCACGGTGCAGGCCCCGCAATCGCCCTCGGCACAGCCCTCCTTGGTGCCGGTGAGCTGCCGGTCCATCCGCAGGAAATCCAGCAGCGTGCGCGTGGCCGCAACATCGGGCAGCGCGATTTCGCGGTCGTTGAGCCGGAACCTGATCTCGTTTCGCTGCGGCATTCGGAGCCCTCCGGGTCTGATGACAACCCGCAGCGTAACGCAGATGACTTTCGATGAATACGGCGTCATTCGGCAAATACTTTCAACGATACGTTGATAATTGCGGCGCGGCGGTGTTCACTCCCCGCGTCCTCATGCGGCAAGGAGCGCGCCCATGCCCTATATCGACAGCCTGCGCGTGTTTGCCCGTGTCGTCGAGCTTGGCAGCATCACCTCGGGCGGGCGCGACCTGCGGATGACGCCGGCGGTGGCGAGCAAGCGGATCAAAGAACTGGAGGCGCATCTTGGCGTGCGGCTGTTCAACCGCACCACGCGCACGCTGTCGCCCACCGAGGTGGGGCGCGTGTTCTATGACGAGGCGCGCAAGGTGCTCGAGGCGGTCGAGACCGCCGAGGCGGCGGTGGCGAGCTATTCCTCGGCCCCGCGCGGGGTGGTGCGGCTCGCAGCACCGCTGGGCGTCGGGCGGCGGATCATCGCGCCGCTGGTGCCGGAGTTTGTCGCGCGGTTTCCCGATATTCAGGTGCAGATGCGGCTTTCGGACCGGGTGGTGGACATCATGACCGAGCGGCTCGACGTGGCGTTTTTCGTCGGGCGACCGCAGGACTCGACCCTCAAGCTGCGGCGGATCGAGAGCTGTCGGCGCGTGCTTTGCGCAGCACCCGGCTATCTCGACCGGCACGGCGCACCGCAACGGCCCGCGGATCTGCTCGATGGCGGGCACAATTGCCTGCTGCTGCGCTATCCGCGCTCGCCCGAGTATTTCTGGACGCTGGAGACCGGCGAGGGACCGCGCAAGCTCGCCGTCTCCGGGCGGTTCGACGCCGACGATTCGGACGTGCTCACCGACTGGATGCTCGCCGGTCACGGCATCGCCAACCGGCCGCTCTTCGACGTGGCGCACCATATCGCCGCCGGTCGCCTTGTCGAGGTGCTGCCGCAGACCCCGCCGCAGCCGTCGCTCTTCGGCTGCCTCTACCCGCACCGCCGGTGGCAGGATCCCAAGGTGCGCCTCCTTGTCGATTTCATGGTCGATCACAGCCGAAAACGTATCGGCGCGACCGAGTGACGACCACAAGACGCCCGCATCGCGCCCCCTTGCCAATCCCGCGCCCCTGCGTCTAGAAGACCGCAACGGAGAGGTGGCCGAGTGGTCGAAGGCGCACGCCTGGAAAGTGTGTAGGCGGGAAACCGTCTCCAGGGTTCGAATCCCTGTCTCTCCGCCACTTGCACTTGCCGAAACCGATGTTGGGGCCTCACGGGCCCCTTTTTCTTTGGTTTCAAAGGGGTTTAGTCGTGGCGACCGCCCTTCAGAGACTGGGAAAACGCCCGAAATCGGTCTCTGAACGCCATTTGTCTCCAACCGACCGCCCTTGTGCTCCGGAAGGGCGCTTTCAAAAAGCATCGCAATTTCAGTGCCTTGGTGTTTTTGGCCGAGCGCCCTTTTCGAAAGTGCGACCGATACCGCAATCCGATGCGAATCCGAAGGACGGGTAGTAGGGCGGTCGATTTTGGCAGGGAGGTGCCGGTGACGTCACGGCTTCGCATCCGCAGCATTTGGCTAAAGCGGTCAGTCGCCGTTCGGACCTCGACCGGCAGTTGTGCGCAGATAGCGGAACCTGTAGATTCGCAAAGCGTTGCCGTCTATCCAAGTATGATCGGGCGAAAGCAACCACACAATTTTGTTGTCACGCTGCAGTGCGGCCACCAGACCGGTTGTTTGGCGAGGCAGTGTGAATGCCGACCAGTAGCGGGACGACCCAAAGGCTGATGCCAGCTGCAGGGCGGACTAATTCACCAAAACGCTTGCAGGTGGCTTGCGAATCCGGCGCGCTGCCTCTGATGCATGGTTCACTTTTTCGCCCACGCGACGAAATGCTTGCGTCAGTGCTATATCCCGCCACCCTCATCCGGAAATTGACCTGAATGGAGCAGAAGTGTGTCGCCCCCATGCCAAAGCACCCACGCCTCGCCGGCACGGACATGGCGCCCAAGTTGGGCAAGAAGGCGTACCACGCCGCGCTGAAGGATCTTCAGTTCAATCTCTCACAGCTTCAGCAACGCTATCTCTTCACCGGAGACAAGGCGGTGGTGGTCTTGGAAGGCTGGGATGCTGCCGGCGAGGGTGGCACGATACGGCGTATCTCAGCCGCCCTTGATCCCAGAGGGTTCAAGGTTTGGCCGATCGGGGCACCCCGCGACTACTACATGAATCGACACGTATCTGCTGCGCTTCATGGAACGCCTGCCGCCCAATGGGGCCATCTCGGTGTTCGACCGTTCATGGTACGGGCGCGTTCTGGTCGAGCGCGTAGAAGGGCTGGCGCCCGAGCAGCGATGGCGTCACGCCTATGGAGAAATCCGAAGTTTCGAGCAGATGCTGCTCGACGATGGCATGCGTCTCGTGAAGCTGTTCTTCCAGTCAGCGCCGGACGTCCAACTTCAGCGCTTTGAGCAACGCCTCCGCAACCCTTACAAGCGATGGAAACTGACCTACGAAGACTTTCGAAATCACGAGAAATGGGATGCTTATGTAAGCGCGGTTGACGAGATGATCGAGCGCACCTCGACCGAGGGGGCGCGTTGGAAGATCATTCCGTCCAACAACAAGCGCCATGCGCGGATCGAGGCGATCAACCACATCGTAAAGATTATGAGTAAGGACATTGAGATCAAGCCATTCGCCCCAAACGGAGACGTGCTGGACGCAGCGGATCGAATTTTGAACATCGACAAAGAGCTGATTGCCAGCCTGAGGGGGCGGACTGAGTAACGCGCCGCCACGCACACCATAGGCATACAAGCGATATGTCGGGAAATCTGAGCAGGCCTGAGACAAAACCCGTTAGCTATTGAAAGTCGTCGCTTGGCCTTGGTTTCACCATGTTACCTTGTGGAGAAATACCCGGTTTCACAACCACCTGAATTCAGCTTCTACTGAAACCGCCCTGATCGCACCGCACCTGCTGAGAAGGTCCAAAAACCGCCCTCTTTGACGGTCGCACCAATAAGTGTGAGCCGATGATGACCTTCCGCAAAGCGGCTGACTGCCGTCGTACGCTGCGCCAAGCCTGAGCGACCGCTTTAGAGAAGGTAGTGTGTCGGGAGGTTCGTCTGGTCAGGTTCATGAATCGCGGATGACAGCGCCAAATACCACCGCAGCTTGTTCACACCACGGCAGGATTGCGCATTCTGTGATCTGCATGACCGTCACGGCGGTGACCTCGCGCTTGTAAACCAATCGCTTGAGCACTTCTGGTGCGAGATAGGCCAGCCTGAGCTGCCGACTGACGTGGCGCTCTGCGAGATTCACGGCGATGGCGAGATCACGCACGGTGCCGAATTCACCTGCTTCCATGCGCCGCCGCCAGGACCATGCGCGCCCGATGGCGCGCAGGATATGCGGATCCTGCGTCTGGTCCTCGCTCGGCAGGTAATCAGCGGGCGGCAGGATTTTTGGCCGCCCGTTTTTCTTTCGGACCTTGAGTGGCACGAAGACCTGGATCGTGTCGGGCGCGCTCATCACTCCGCCGCCTCGAGCCTGCGCGGCACCATCAGGTCCCGCATCACGCCTGCGATGCCATCGGTGCGGAGATCGATGACCAGTCCCTCAGCGGTCACGGTCACGCGCCGCACGAGCAACTGGATGATGCGCGCCTGCTCGCCTGGGAAGAGCTGAGCCCAGAGATCCGAGAACCCCTGCAGGGCCGATATCGCGTCGACCTCCGCGATATCGGACATCTCGTCCCTCTCCAGCGCCGCGATGACCTGTGCCGTGGTCTCCGGCGTGCGCAGGACCCGGCGGATTTCGGCGACAACAGCGGACTCCACCGTGTCTGCGGGCAATCGGCGGGGGATGCCATCGTCTGGCGTCTCGCGGTTTTTCAGCAGGTCCATCGACACATAATAGCGGTACCGCCTCGTGCCCTTCTTCGTGCTGGACGGCGTCATCGCCGCGCCAGTCGCTGTGAAGATCAGGCCCTTCAACAGGGCGGGTGTCTGCGTGCGGCTGTTATTGGCCCGCTTGCGTGGGCTTTCGCCCAGAATGTCATGTACCTGTTCCCAGAGCCTCTGCGTCGATGATCGCCTCATGTTCGCCGGGATAGGCTTTGCCCTTGTGGACGGCGAGGCCGCGGTAGACGCGGTTGTTGAGCATCCGGTACAGATATCCTTTGTCGATGAGGGTGCCGCGCTTGTTGCGGAACCCGTCACGGCGGAGTTCTTGCGCCAGCACAGTGGCTGAGCCAATTTCGACAAAACGCTCGAAAACCATGCACACCTTGGCGGCCTCCTCGTCGTTCACCATCAATTTGCGATCCTTCACGTCATATCCGATGGGAACAGGGCCGCCCATCCACATGCCTTTCATGCGCGAGGCCTTCACCTTGTCGCGAATGCGCTCGGCCGTCACCTCGCGCTCGAACTGGGCGAAGCTGAGCAGGATGTTCAGCGTCAGCCGCCCCATGGAGGTGGTCGTGTTGAACGACTGCGTGACCGACACGAAGGTGACGCCGTTGCGGTCAAACACCTCGACCAGCTTGGAAAAATCCATCAATGACCGCGACAGGCGGTCGATCTTGTAGACCACGACCACGTCGATCAGGCCGTCTTCGATGTCGGCCAGCAGCTGTTTGAGCCCCGGTCGTTCCAGCGTGCCGCCGGAAATGCCACCGTCGTCATATTGGTCGCGCACCAGCGCCCAGCCTTCAGACCTCTGGCTGGCGATATAGGCTTCGCAGGCCTCGCGCTGTGCATGCAGGCTGTTGAATTCCTGCTCGAGCCCTTCCTCGCTGGATTTGCGGGTGTAGATGGCGCAGCGCAGGCGGCGGATCGGTTTTGGAGACGCATCAATCATGCCTCACCCCGCTTTCGCTCGCGCAGGCCAAAGAAGCGATAGCCGTTCCAGCGCGTTCCAGTAATGGCGCGCGCCACAGCTGACAGCGATTTGTAGCGGCGGCCATCCCATTCGAACCCGTCCTTCAGAACGGTGACGGTATGGGCAACGCCGTCCCATTCGCGGATCAGCTTCGTGCCCACCACCGGATTGCGGGGATCAGCGATCTGAGCCTTGCGTGTCAGTGTGCCGTCGACTTCATCGGCCAGCAGGTCCAACATCCGGCGGGTGTCCCGGTCAGGACCGCCATAGGTCAGCTCCTGAATGCGGTAGGCCAGCCTGCCTTCCAGAAAGCTGCGGCTGTTGTTGGGGGCTGGCGCATCGAAGAGCACCTGCCATTCGGTTTTCAGGTCATTGACCGACATTGCCTTCAGCGCCGCCAGGCGCGCCAAAATCGGTTCATGTGTTGTCATGCGGATCTCCTCTGAGTTGGACCCGCAGTACCGCTCTGTTCCGGCCGGAAGTGTAGCGAACTATCTCCACCATCGGCAAACGTGTCGTCGCGATCGCGCTGCACCATGCGCACGACGGCTGTTGCGAGCAAACCGTAAAGCTCGGTGCGGCGTTCGTGCGCCGTCATGCGGTCGGGGTGTGAGTGGATTTGGGTGGTTCATGCGGCACTCCGTGTCAGATCGCGCATTACCGCAGAGCGTATGCCGGCGCGGTTCCAGCGAAAGTTCAGATGGCAGTTGGCGGCGTATTTTGAGAGGCCAAAATCCATCCCGCTGGTTTCAAATCCGGCACGCTGAAGCAGTTCGATCTGGCGGATGGTGGCGGGATCGTTCAGCCAGCGTTTGCTCTTGGCGGATGCGCTGCTGGTTTCGGTCTCCCGCAGAAAGTCATCCGCTGCTGCAAGCGCCTGAACCCGAGTACCGACAGCCAATGTGCGGATCGCTTTGCCCTTGGGGCGTCCGAGCGCGTGCCAGAGCGTGCCATCATGAAACACTCCGGCCCAGCCCTGAAACCCGCTGGCCATGAGCGACTGTTCGTCCTCATGCAGCGCAACCCATGAAAAGGGTGAGCGATTCAGCAGGTCGACCTCGGTCATCTCGAAATCACTCAGCAACCGCTTCTCGCCAACCTCCCGCGTGAAGACGTGACCGCAGAGATCGCAGATGGATGCACTGAGCGGCAGCTCTGCCTCGCAGGATGGGCAGGTTTTCCATGGCTGAGCCCCGTTGGGCGTATCCTCGTCGTCGAGACCAATATCCTGTTCCAGTGATCCGTGACGCAATGCGGCACCGGCAAAATCCAACACCACACAATCCGTCTTGATGATGCCGGGATAGCGCTCGGGATCCACACGCCGAAGCCCGCGCCCGACGGCCTGGATGAAGGTGCCCTTGTGCAGCATGGGCCGCAGGATGCCGATACAGCCCACGGGCTGGCTGTCGAACCCTTCGGTCAGCACCATGCAGTTGGTCAGGACCTGGACCTCACCGCGATCAAACCGCGCGATGAGGTCTGCGCGCGCTCTGGCGGTCATGTCGCCGGTGATGATGTCCGCTGTGACGCCCGCTGCGCGGAATGCGTCAGCCACCGCCTCGGCATGGGCGACCGTCGAGCAGAAAAATATGGTGCGCCGGTCAGCCGCCTTTTCTTTCCAGTGTTCCACGACGGCCTCGTTGAGCACCGAGCGGTTCAGCACCTTGTCGGCCTGGCGCATGTCGAAATCACCAGCGGTGCTGTTGATCCCGGACAGCTCGTCCTCGACGCCAAGGTCGATGGTAAAGGTCCGTGGCGGTACCAACAGGCCCCGTGCGATGAGCGTGCCGATCCGAAGATGGTAGCCCACGTTGCTGAAGGTCTTGCGCAGCGACTGGCCATCGCCGCGTCCGGGCGTGGCGGAAAGCCCCAGCAGTTTGGCACTCGGATTCAGACCGCGCACATGCTCGATCACGGACTGATAACTGGTGGCCGCTGCGCGGTGGCATTCATCGATGATCAGATGGGAAATGGCTGGCATGTTCCCACGCCGATTGCCGCGCGCCAGTGTCTGCACGCTGCCAAAGACAACGCGTCCGTCCCAGCAATCCTGTTCGGCTTTGACCACCGAGGTGTCGAGGCCCGAGATATGGCCTATTGCCGAGCGGTTCTGCTCGATGAGTTCATCGGTATGCTGGAGCACCAGCATCCTGGCATTGCGGTCCCGGTCTGCCTGTTCACCGACATAAAAGCCTGCGATGGCGGTTTTGCCCGCGCCGGTTGGCAGCACGAGCATGGTGTTGCCATGCTCGGCCGTGCGGTCATGGGCGGCATCGACAGCCGCCCGCTGGTAATCGCGAGGAATCATGCCAGCCTCCCTCAACGCGCCCAGAACGGCGCATTGCCGGAACTGGCGGTTTCCGCGTTTGGCGGGGCGTAGTTGCCGCCCTGCGGCGAGGCTGGTGCGGTGTTGGGATGCGCGGGCGGCGTGGGCGCGGCCCCCATCACCGCGAGATACTCGCCATGATCGGGGCCGATGGCCGCCTTGATCACGTTGCGTCCGGCATCTTCGGGATTGTCTCGGTCCTTTTCGACGCCGATCTTGGCCACAAAATCCAGCCCGCTGAGTTCGCCAAGGCTCCGGATCAAACGCGCCGCGCGCGCTGCGTCCGACTGATCGTTGGCCTTGATGCCGCGTGCGGACTCCAGAATGCCCCTGATCAGGGCACGGCCCCGGTTTGCGTAGGTATCCTCACCACGCTCGTTGACATTTTTCCCCTTGAAGCCGATGCGCGTGTAAACCCGGCGCCGCGCGTAGGGACCATCAAGGACGATCGCCTCGACGTTCAGGTACATTGCGGAACTTGTGCGGCTCTGGGTCAGCCAGCCCTCAGGGCCAGCGCCGCCGGGGCGGATGGTCAGGGCCACCTTGGCCAGCGTGTTTGCCGGAATGAGGTCGAAGGCAGCGTCCTGGCTGTCTGCGCCGTTGAAATCCATATTGTCAGCCATGGGATCAGGCTCCTTTCGTCGTGGTGTCGGATTGGGGGGCTGCCTCGGGCAGGTCGAAATCGAGGCCCGATCTGGTGGTCGGTCCTTGACCGGCACGGATCTTGCCCATCAGTCGGCCGAGATGGGCCTGTTCGATCATCGACAAGCGGCCACTGCGGTCTTTCGCGGGGAACCCGAAATCATTGATCGTGGTGCAAACGAACGCCCGAAATGGATCGCCCTCTTGGGGTCGGATTTCGGCAAGCGTGATGACCTCATCGACGATGCCGGGCAATTCGAGGCCGGTTTTGGATCCTTCGATCTGCAAAGCGAAATACGGCTTGCCAAAATCGTCAACCTTCTTGTCCAGCAGGCCGACCAACCAGATGTTCTTGTGCGGTGTATGCTGGAGGTGGGTCAGCCAAGCGATCATTTCCTGGCCGAGCAGGCCGTAGGCGCCGCGCATGTCGGCTTTACCGCTGCGGTCGGATTGCGCCTGGGGTTGCCCCTTGCACCATTGCATGCAGATGCGAGAGGCGACCGAGATACTGTCGACGAACACGGTCTGCGTACTTGTCGAGGATGGCCGGGTCGCCGAAGGCGGCACAGACACGGTCGTAATCGCTCTGGCTGTAAGGCTGATCCTCACGCATCGCGGGATTCGGGCCACCGATCCAGCAGGCGAGATCACGGGCCCGCTCCCAATCGCGGATGCGGATTTCGTCACCAGGCCAGCCCTGTACCGCCAGTTCTCCGGCCTCAAGGTTCAGGAACAGCGTGCTGTCCGGGTCCAGGGTCCAGAGCTGACTTGTCTTGCCGATGCCGGAAATACCGGTGAGGACGCCCTTGATCCCGCGAGTTTCCTTGAGGCGTTCGTCAGCGGTGATGATTTTCAGCGGAGCGGGTGCAACGGGCGCGCTCATTTGCGTGCCTCCAATTCGCGGGCCGCGGCTGAGATTGCGATATCGGTGCCAGCAGCGCCCTGTTTGCGCGCCATTGCCGAGACATCCTCCAGGGCCATGATGGCTTGCGTGAGCTCAGAGCGTTCCATGTTGAGAGGGATCAGCGCGAACGCGATGTCATCGATGGAGGCGCGTTCGATCGGGACTGAGCGCGCAGAGCGGCTACCGATGGCCGGTACTGCGACATGATCGGGGATCGCGCTCAACGAGGTCGACTGGCGCAGCTGTTTGAGGGGGCTGGTGAACATGAGAATGCTCCTTTTGCGTCTTGCCCAGGGGTCGTCATTCAGGTGACAGCTGCCGGGCCCGACGCCGCCCTGGAGCTCGCGGTCGGGGTGTTTCCCTGAGGGTCTTGCATTCCCCCGAAGGCCCGGCATGAATTCGATGATCTGCTTGCCTTCATTTACCGGCGGGCAGGCGAAACTGTCGGGGCAGCCTCGAAATACCCATCCAGCCCAAGGCTCTGCGCGGTCCGCCGGATGACCGCGAGACGCTCGTAAATCGTGCTGCGGTGAAGCCCGAGAACACGCGCGGCTTCTGCGACGCTGAGGTGGCTCAGTGCAATCGCGACCCGGCGCGAGGATGGACAGAGAGCACCCAGCAGCCTTGCGACATCACCCCGAAGGCCAGGCCCATGCGCCAGGGCAAATTCATCAACAGGATCAATCGCGGCGGTTTCGGGCAGAACATCTGACAGCGTCAAACCACCGTCAGCCTCGTCCTCTTCCAGAGGGAGATGCAGGGATTGCATCACCCTTTCTGCGCGCATCGCCCTGGTGGCGCTGGCCAGCGTTGCGATCTGGTTGGCAATCACGCGATCGGCGAAGGTGTCGAAGGACGACTTCTCCGGGTTAAACACTATGGGCGCGCCTGATAAGGTCTAAGCGCAGTTCCTGCTCGATATCGTCGACATCAAGCCCGGGCACGGTGCCAGAGCGCGCAAGCCTTGCGGCTCGGATACGGATGTTGCGGGAAATACGGGTGTTGGGATCGGTAAGCTTGTAAAGCTGGTCCATGAGTTTCGCCTTGGTCCAGGTGGACGGGCACGCGGCCCGAGTATCTGGAACCGGCGAAAATTCGTTGGATTGGCGGTTCGGGTGGCCTCATGGCAAAGAAAAATCCCACGAAACATGAATTGTTTCATGGGGTTGTGCTGAATGAAAAAAGTTTGGAAGCGGTCAGTCGTCGTCGGCGAACGTTCGTCAGCGCTGGTCGGCGCGGCCTTGCTTTAGGCTATTGATGAGCTTGAACTTGGCTACGTAGTAGCCGTTCTCGCTGTCGATGGGGTCAGCGTCGATGCCGGTGAAGGTGCGTAGGCGATCGCTGACAAATTGCTTTTGCTTCTGCGCACTGGCCTTTCCAACAGGCATTCGGCCGTTATGCCTCGCCAGGTTCTGCAACCAAAACCACTGGACCTTCACCTCGGCTTTTCTTTGTTTTCGACATCCGAATACCGCTGGAGAAATCATTCTGTGAACGCCCGGGCCATGAAATTCAATTACTTCGGGGGTATCGAAGTTCATCTTTATCGCCGACCATTGTGTCCCTACCGGAAGATCCACTTCCGGGCACCACTGGCGTCTCGGCTAGTGCGCCTGGCAGGGTCGTGATGATCGACTTGAAGACCTCACGAGGATCGTACCGTGGGCCAAGGGTGTTTTTCGCGTCCCAGATCACGACGTCGTCGAGATAAAAAACCCACACGTCGGCAGCCTCAAAGTTTACGGCCAGTTCGGGCCCTACAGCTGATCGGTATGGAACGAGCAGCGATTTAGGGCCTGGCGTTGCTGTAACTTCACTCAGATCACGAAAGGTCAACGGCTCGCACCGTACCGGGAGCCCCAGATACAGAGGAAAGCCCACTCCCGAACGAATTTCGTATCGTCCAAGCCGGTTCACAGAGACGCCGAGCGTGGCACTTGTCGGTGCATCCTGCAGATCGAAGGCTCTGACAATAGCTCTGAAGAGTTTTCCTACGTCGAGAGCCAGGATTTTGACTTGATCATGCTGGAGGGGCAGATTTTCGCACCGTCGGGGCAGATCCCCGCACTCAGCCCGAAGCCCGCCTCGCGGCGCCTTTAAGATCTGACGCAAGCATCCGTTCTCACTTGATTTCGGACAGATCAACTCTTCGGCGATGTCACCGGTTTGCCGCAGAAGAGCGCCTGCAACAGCCCATTGATCGCCGAGCGCCTGAGACCAATCGTGCTGAGGCGCTACACCTGCAAGAGTTTCAAGGGCTTGCCACAGCCGGCTCGTTGTCATCGATCACGTCCGTTTCTCGTTGAATGTCGAAAGATCCGCGCTCGAGAAGCCGTAGATCTCGAACTGTGTCGGCGTCCGAGTCTCGGTCGTATCGCGCAGAGTCGAGGCGGATATGGACGCTGCGCTCCCGGCTAGAATCCTCGAAAAGGAAGCCGAATTTTGCGGAAGTGATCCGCCCGCGTTTCAGTGCATCTTGCCACCCGTTGCCGAGTGATTGAAAAAGATGAGATGACCGCTTGATATCGATCTGCGGCGGATCGCCAGAAATTGCCGGAACCACCTCGAGTAAACGTACGCGCGTCACCCCTTCGATGTCCTTACATTTTAGGATTTCCGGTCCGATGGTGCGGATTGGCACGAGGGTGAACACGTTTCCATCACCGAAGTATTTCGCCTTGCCAAATACGATATCGCCCAGAGTTTGAACGTAAAGATCCTTCTCCCCCTGGTTTCCGCGTTGATCCCAAGAAGATCGGCTGCAGCGTCGTATATTATCACGTCGTGCTTCTGCGGCCGAAAAAAGGCGGAACCGCTCTCGCCGTCCTCTTCATGTTTTCCCTCACGAACTGCTAGTTTTCCGTGGCGGATAACAAGCCAGAACTTCTGCTCTCGCCGGAACACGAAAATGCCGACTCCGCGCCCCTTCAATTTACCGTCGAACCAAGGGTTCATGATTTCCGCCATTTGTGTCAGCTGCTCTTCACTGACGTCTGGCAGATCACGTCCGTTCTCATGGCGTCCGGGATAGTACCTGGAAGGCTGACTTGTTGAATGCGATCGCCTTGACAGTTCGCGCCTCCAGGATGCTGGGTCGCACAAGATAGATTTGCACGGCCACATCGGCGTTTGTCGGCTTTCCCTGTGGTGAAATGACGATCCCTTCCTCGGCAGCCCGCTCAAGTAGCCATTCGAGGGTTTCGTCCGACGCGGCCTCGTCGATATAGTAAAGCCCGTCCATGAGCGTCGGAGGCATGTCGGGATCGTAGGTCAGGAGAAATCTTAGCCAGACCGTCGTGCGGAAACTCCTCTTCTGGATCCTCAGGAAATAGAAATTCACGCCCTGCAAAGTATTCACGCCACTGCTCTAGAAGAGCGATCAGGTTGACGTTGGCAATCCGTTTGAGGCCATCGGGGCGGATGAATACTTTGGGGTTGAATGACGCCATGCGCGACTGGGCTCCTACTTCAATCGAGATTTGTTAAGGCTAACGGCGGATCGGTGCGCGCACAAGCATCTGTTCGTGAAAGGCTCCTTCGGCACCATCCGACAGACGACGCTCCCCGCCGGTATGTGAGAAAAACGGCTGGAGCATTCCCCCATGATATACATGTCTGATCGCGCCTGGCGCGACGCCTTCCGCCCTGAGCACGTCACTGCCGCCTTCGATGGCGGTGCGTCATGATCGATCCCGACGAGCGTGAGTGCGATGCGTTGTCGCGCGCCATGAAATTCATGGGCGAGCTCATGGGTGAGATCGGCTGGTCCACCCGCTTCAGCGAGCTTTCGGCCGAGCAGGCCGGGAAACTGGCCGAGGCAGCTGTCGATGGGTTTCAGGAAAGCATGCTGGCCACGGCCCCGCGGGACGAGAGCGAGGTGCCGTTTTGACCGACGCCCTTCTGGACTTCAATCACCGCGAAAAACCACCAAGCTTCGCGGACAGCATCAACACGCTGATCGATCAATCCCTGGTGGCAGAAAACGCGAAACGCCCACAGCGCGATTATCTGGGCGGCAGTCGGCTGGGTGATGCCTGCGCGCGCCGCCTGCAATACGAATACCTCAAGACGCCGAAGGACGAGGGTGGGGACTTCACGGGACAATCCTTGCGCATCTTTGCGCTTGGCCACGTCCTTGAAGACCTCGCGATCGACTGGCTGCGCAAGGCGGGCTTCGATCTGCGGACGCGCAACCGCCATGGTGATCAGTTCGGCTTTTCGGTCGCGGGAGGGCGCGTCCGGGGACATGCCGATGGTGTGGTCGTGGCCGCGCCAAACGGCATGGCAGTGCCCGCGCTCTGGGAGTGCAAATCGGCCAACGCGAAGAACTGGCGGGCCATGTCCAGGAACGGCGTTGCAAAAGCCAAGCCGATCTACGCCCAGATCGCGCTCTATCAGGCCTATCTGGGCCTGACAGAGACGCCGGCGCTTTTTACCGCCGTGAACAAAGACACCTGCGAGGTCTGGCACGAGCTTGTGCCCTTCAATGGTGCACTTGCACAGACGGCTAGCGACAAGGCGGTGCAAATCCTGCGCGCTTGCGATGCCGGTGAACAGTTGCTCCGGCACACAACAGACCCCGAGCATTTCGAATGCCGGTTTTGCGCATATTCCGCGAGGTGCTGGGGATGAGCGATCACGTCACACCGACCGATACGGTCTCCGCCATCAACCCCGATGGGGCCATGATCGCCATGTATGCCGATGTTGTTTTCGGCTACTGCGAACATCTGGTCCCCGTGCGTGCACTGGCAGAAAAAGGTGGCGATGACGCGCCGCCGCACACGCCCTTCGTCGCTGTCGACAATGATCTGGCGCTCAAGCTCGCGCATCAGGCGGATTGGGCCGCGCAGAGCGGCATGGCGCTCTTTGTGGTGCCCAGCACTGTCGAGGACGCAGGGGCGGCACGCGCCGAGAATGTGGTCCAGACGCAGGTGGTCCTGGTCGATCTCGACTACGGCGATATCGCGGCCAAACGCAGCCATCTTGTCCACCATCTCGGCACACCAACTCTCGAGGTGGCCTCTGGAGGCATCACGCCGCAGGGCCAGGACAAGCTGCATCTCTATTGGCGGCTGACGGAACCTGCCGAGGGCGAGGATATCGCCCGGGTTTGTCGCGCCCGCCAGATGATTGCGGCCAAGGTCGGCGGTGATCCGGCCTTCAAATCAGCCCACCAGCCAATCCGCGTGGCCGGGTCAGTCCACGCCAAGACGGGCGTCAAGCGGCTGGTTGCGATACTTGACCATAAACCCGTCGACTATGACCTTGCCGAGCTGACAGAGGCCATCTTCGCCATGCCGCCCATGGAGGGCGCGGTGCCCGACGGTCTCGATTTCAACGCGGCACCGACGGATGGGGGAACGGTCCCGGAGCTTTTCGCCAAGCCGATCCGTGAGGGTGGTGTTGACGGGACAACGCGCTTCGATGCGCTGTCTCGCGTCATTGGTTACTGGATCCGCCGTTGCCGGGAAGGCCATGTCACGCCTGCAGAGTCATGGGGTGAAATCGTCGACTACAACAATGCCCGCATTGATCCGCCATGGCCAGAGGCGCGGCTTCGCCAGGAGGCCGAACGCCTCTGGCGACGCGACCAGGCCCGCAACGGTGAAATCGATGACGACGGGGATCCGCTGGCAGCACCGGCGGTGACGATGGCGGCGGAAATGGTGGCGGCCCCAACCCGGTGCGGTTTTCCGAGGATGCTCTGGCGGCCAATTTCGCCGATCAGCATTCCGATGGCTGGCGCTTTGTCGCCGCATGGGGGCAATGGCTGACCTGGACGTCACGGATTTGGAAACGCGAGGACACTCTGCAGGCCTTCGATCTGGCCCGGCAGGTATGCCGAACGGCCGCCGCGCGGGCACCCTCGGCTCGGGTCAGAACAAAGCTGTCGTCTGCCTCGACGGTGGCTGCTGTCGAACGGCTTGCCCGCAGTGATCGGCGCCATGCCACCACGACGGAAGTCTGGGATCGGGATCCGTGGCTGCTGAACACATCCGAGAGCGTGCTCGATCTTCGCAACGGCCAGTCACAACCACATGATCCCGCGCTTTACATGACAAAGATCGCGGCCGCCGCGCCAAAGGGTGACTGCCCTGTCTGGCTTGGCTTTCTCGATACCGTGACCGGCGGGGATGCGGAGTTGCAATCCTATCTGCAGCGTATGGCGGGTTACTGTCTGACCGGCGTCACCAGCGAACACGCGCTCATCTTCCTCTACGGCACTGGCGCGAACGGTAAATCGGTCTTTGCCAACACGCTGACCGACATCCTCGGCGATTACGCCACTGTCGCACCAATGGATATGTTCATGGCGAGCCATGGTGACCGCTCACCCGACCGATATGGCGGGGCTGCGGGGCGCAAGGGTGGTCACTTCCATTGAAACCGAACAGGGCAGCCGCTGGGCCGAAAGCAAGCTCAAGGCGCTGACTGGCGGCGACAAGATCACCGCGCGTTTCATGCGGCAGGACTTCTTCGAGTTCATCCCCCAGTTCAAGCTGCTGATCGTCGGCAACCACAAGCCGTCGATCCGCAACGTGGACGAGGCCATGAAGCGGCGCCTGCACATGGTGCCCTTCACCGTGACCATTCCTGCGGCAAAACGCGACAAGCGCTTGCCGGACCGGCTGTTGGCAGAGCGCAACGGCATCCTCGCCTGGGCGCTGCAGGGCTGCCTCGAGTGGCAGAAGCAGGGGCTCCGCCCGCCGCCCGCCGTCATGGCCGCCACCGAGGATTACTTCGAGGCCGAGGACGCCCTCGGGCGCTGGCTCGAGGAGTGCTGCGAAACCGGACCGTCCTATTGGGCCGGGTCCACAGAACTCTTCAACAGCTGGAAGGCTTGGGCGGAGGCCAATGGCGAATACGCGGGTTCAATGAAGCGCCTGTCCGAGACGCTGAGCACACGCGGGTTTGAGAAATTCAAGACCACCACCACCCGCGGCTTCCGCGGGATCGGGCTTCGCGACAACAAGGCTGACCTATTTGAGGGAGACTACAATGACCAATAAAACAAGGGCTATGGCGGATATGGCAGGACATCACTATATCCCCGTTACGCGCGCACACACGCGCGGGTCTACGCCGTTATCGGTTTCTGCCGCCATATCCGCCATGGGCGATTTCCCGGTCGCCTTCGACCATTGGCTAGCCGAGCGTTGCGTGGTCGCGTTCGATACCGTGACCCCGACGATGGCGCTCTTCGCAGATTGGCAGAAATGGGCTCAGCTACAGCAGACGCGCGTTGGGTCGGTGAAGCGGTTTTCCCTCGCAATCGGTGCCAAAGGCTTCGAGCAAGTCCAAACGGGGACCTGGCGCGGCTATGGCGGCATCGCGCTGAAGCACACGGTCGCGGCGCAGCCGAAAACGGCGTCGCTACAACGCGAAGCCGATCTTCCAGAGCAGAAAGCCAACACCATCCTTGCCCTCGACCTCGGCACCACCACCGGCTGGGCCGTGCGCGGCTTTGACGGCCTGATCACCAGCGGCACCGTCAGCTTCAAGCCCGGCCGCTACGACGGTGGCGGCATGCGCTACCTGCGCTTCACCAACTGGCTGACCGAGCTCGACCGGCTGTCCGGGCCGATCGCGGCGATCTGGTTCGAAGAAGTCCGTCGCCACGCAGGCACGGACGCGGCCCATGTTTACGGCGGGCTGATGGCTGTGCTGACCAGCTGGGGTGAACTGCGCGGGGTGCCGTATCAAGGCGTCCCGGTTGGCACCATCAAGCGTCACGCCACCGGCAAGGGCAACGCGAACAAGCAGGCCATGATCGACGCAGCCCGTGCCCGCGGCTTCAGCCCCGCCGATGACAACGAGGCCGACGCCATCGCCATCCTGCTCTGGGCCATCGAGACCCGGGGAGGTGCGGCATGAGCGCGCATCGATCACCCTGAGCGTACAGTGGCCTGACAGGTGCTCGACAGCCGTGCGGCGGGCGTGCTGGTGTCGGCGTCCATGACGACCGTCAGAATGGCGGCGCCGTTGGTCGAACAGCTGGGTGCGAGGTGACGCCTGCGCAGGTGTGTTGCGCATGATCGACCAAATCTGGACCGCCGACGACGTGGCTGCCGTCTCCACGACAGCCTCCTCGATGTGATCGGCTACGCGGCACTGATGGCGGAGGTGTCGCAATGAGGGGCATGAGTTTCACACCCAAAGGCTATGGCGGTCATCGGCGTGATCCGGAGCGCGTGCGCGGTATGGCCTGGCAGCGTCAGCCATCACGCGTCTGGCGCGTGTCGCTCGACTGAGTGACCGGCTCGACGTGGCCGGAGCGCAGTGATCTGGTCCGCGCAGCTGGGCGAATGCTGTATGGCAAAGCAGATAGCCTAGGGGCTGTGCGATGAGCCATCCGGACGCCGGCGCTGGTTGAAGCGCGTCTGACCGAACGCAGCACGTGCTGAATGCGAATGCCACAAACCATGGCTCGCAGGGCTATGTTCAGCACCTGGCCCTGATATGGATGCAAGAGCTTTGCGGACAAGGTCGATGCAGGGAACCCCATGGTCAAAAGCGGGTGGTGCCACTCGCCGCGCTGATAACTCACACCGCATGCAGGCGATGCTGACGTGGACGTGCGCATGGTCTCGAAACCATCGATGGCGAAGATCGTCGTGGCAGCGTGGCCGTATGGATATCGCTGGCGCGGGCTCTGCGGGACCAGTTCGGCATCGGCAACGGGCGTCGGCAGCAACACCACGGATGTACGGGCTCTGCCGTCATTGTCCACAAGCTGAACCGCAGGAGCCGTCAGCCAGCGGCTTCAATGCGAGCAAGTAATTGCATCGAGCGCGACGCTGAGTGACTCCGGTGCGTTGCAACACTCATGGCCGACACTGCAACATTTCCGTGCTACCGAGACACTTTTGCGGGATATTGCGTTGGAAGACGGCTCTCCCGTGAGTGGTATAGTCCGCGACAGGCTTGCGCTGTGCGTTCAGGGATGCACCCAGCCATGAATGTCATCATCCGCGACCTCGACCAGACCCGCGTGCACTTCGAGGCGGCCATCCATCGGGTGGGTGAACAGGCCGCCACCCGCGCCTTCAACCGCGCGCTCAACAGCGAAGGCAACAAGGTCCGCACCCAGGTGCGCCGCGCCCTGCGCAAGCAGACCGGTGCCAAGGCCCGGCTGATCAACCGCGAGACCCGCTCGATACGATCGAGCTTCTCGAACCTGACCTACACGATCGAGGCGCGCGGCGACTATCTGGGCCTGTCGCATTTCAGCCCACGGCAGTTCAGCTACGGCGTGCGGGCCAAGCCCTGGGGGCGGTGGCAGCGCTTCGACGGCGCCTTCCTCGTGGGCTCGCTGGCGAACAACGCCTTCGTGCGTGAGGGGCGTGCGCGCCTGCCGATCCGCAAGATGTTCGGACCGGCGATCCCGAAGGAGATGGTGCAGGACGCGACACGCGACGCGTTCGAGGCCGCGCAACCCGACGTGCTGGCCGAGGCCACGCGCCAGATCGCGCGTCTTCTGGACGTCTGAGCGGCTCGCGGGACAAGAAAAGGTAATGGTTTCAATGGCAACAGAAAAAGAAAACAGCGGGACATTTATTTGTTGGACCGCGAGTCTTGCGTGCGATAAAACACTTGCAAGGGCCAAATCAGGGTGCTGAGAGGCCTACGCACAGACCGACAGGGCCCCCCTTGGGTCCCTTCTGACACGCTGTCTTACGCGGGGCCGCCGCCTCGCAGGATTTAAGCGTTTTTTCTCGAACCAAAAACCCATTTCGCTTCGTTTCAGAGGGGGTCCGCCTCAATGAAATCAGGGACTTAGGTCCCGAATTGGCGAAATGGACCCCCCCTAAATCCACTTCGTTTCGCGCAGTTTTTGACCCCTCAAAACGCGCCAAACCCCAATAAAACATGGGCTTTCGCCACCTCGCGAAACGAAATGACCCCCTGCGGTTCGTTTCGTTTCAGCGGGGCGCGTGACCCCGTGCCCGGCAGGATTCCGATGACCGCAGAATCCAAAATCAACCCGCAGGCCTGGCCCGCGGCGCAGGTCGAGATGTGGCAGGTGGCCGATCTTGCACCCTACGCGAAAAACGCCCGCCAGCACCCGCCGGAACAGATCGACCAGATCGCGGCGTCGATGGAGCGGTTCGGCTTCACCATCCCGATGCTGGTGGCCGAGGACGGCACGATCATCGCGGGCCATGGCCGGTTGATGGCGGCCGCCCAGCTGGGGCTGGCGGAAGTCCCGGTGATGGTGGCGCGCGGCTGGTCCGAAGAGGACCGGCGGCTTTACACGCTGGCCGACAACCGGCTGGCGGAGATTGCCGAGTGGGACCCGGAGATGCTGCGCATCGAGTTGGGCGAGCTGCGCGCGGATTTCGGGATCGAGGACATGTCGCTGATCGGCTTCAGCGCCGAGGACCTTGCGGAAATCCTGCCCGATGCGCTGATCGACGCCACCGGCGGTCTGACCGATCCCGACGACGTGCCGGAGGTGCCCGAGGTCCCGGTGACACGGCCCGGCGATGTCTGGCTGCTCGGCAAGCACCGGCTGCTCTGCGGCGACAGCACGGTGGCCACGGATGTGGAGAAGGTGCTGGGCGGCGTGACGCCGCTGCTGATGGTGACCGATCCGCCCTATGGCGTTGAATACGACCCGAGCTGGCGCAACCAGGCGGGCGCGGCGAAAACCAAGCGCACCGGCAAGGTGCTGAATGACGACCGCGCCGACTGGCGCGAGGCCTGGGCGCTGTTTCCGGGCGATGTCGCCTACGTCTGGCACGGCGCGCTGCACGCAGCGACCGTCGCGGAAAGCCTTGAGGCGGCGGGCTTCAACATCCGGTCGCAGATCATCTGGGCCAAGGAGCGCTTGGTGCTCAGCCGGGGCGATTATCACTGGCAGCACGAGCCGGCCTGGTACGCTGTCAAAAAGACCGGCAAGGGCCATTGGGCGGGCGATCGCAAGCAGACGACGCTGTGGCACATCCCGAGCAAGGATCAGGATGCCAAGACGGTGCACGGGACGCAGAAGCCCGTCGAATGCATGCGCCGCCCAATCGAGAACAATTCCAGCCCCGGGCAGGCTGTCTATGAGCCGTTCATGGGATCAGGCACCACGTTGATCGCCGCTGAGACTGTCAGGACGCGTCTGCTTCGGGATCGAGTTGAACCCGGCTTACGTCGATGTCGCCGTGGTGCGATGGCAGCAGTTCACTGGTGAGGACGCCATTCTTTCGGGCTCGGACGAGACGTTCAACACGATCAAGACCAAAGACGAGTGAGGCATGAATGACCTGGCTTTACATTCCTCCGGGCGCGCTTCCGGAGCCGCAGACGCATGCCTGCTCGGCCTCTCGCTGTGCTCCGGCGCAGGCGGGCTCGACCTCGGGCTCGCCATCGCCATCCCCGGATATCGTGCTGTGGGCCATGTCGAACGGGAAACCTTCGCCGCAGCCACTCTCGTGGCGCGGATGGAAGACGCGTCCCTGGATCAGGCTGTTGTCTGGGACGACGTTGGAACCTTCGACGGCCGCCCGTGGCGCGGCAGCGTGGCTATCCTCTCAGCCGGGTATCCTTGCCAGCCGTTCTCAGTCGCAGGCAAGCGCCGGGGCACAGATGATCCGCGCCACCTCTGGCCCCATGTCGCCCGCATCATCGGCGAGGTCGAACCGCCCTTCGTCTTCCTCGAGAATGTCGCCCATCATCTCCGCCTCGGTTTCCCCGAAGTCGCCAGCGGACTGGTCGGCATGGGCTACAAGCTTGCGGCAGGCCTCTTTACGGCGGCGGAAGTCGGTGCGCCCCACAAGCGCGAGCGGCTCTTCATCCTCGCCATCCGCGAGGGCGACGAGCTGGCCGACCCCGCGCGCCTGCTCTGGCACCCGGTCGAGTGGCGGGAACCGGACGGAACTGCTGCGGCTCTGGCCGACGCCCCGCGCCAGCGCCAACGAGAACCGGCAGACGAAGCCGACGCCCTCGCAGGAAGCGGGCCAGCACGGGATGAACCTCGCGACGACGGCGGCGATGTGGCCCACGCCGCAGACCGACAGCTTCCGCAGCCGGGGTGGCGAGCGGAAACACGAGAAGGGTCTGGACCGCATGGCGCGGGACTGGCCGACGCCGATGGCGAACGACGGCTGCAAGCCGAGTGCGGGCAACCGCAAGACGGCCGATCTGACCCATGCCAGCCGCATGTGGATGACGCCGACGGCGCGGGATCACAAGGACGGCGCGACGACATTGGCGAACACGCCGGTGAACGGCCTGCTTGGCCGCCAGGTCCTGGTGACGCCGATGGCTGGGAGCGATACCTCCGATGCGCGCCGGACCTTGAACCCAGCATTCGTCGAGGCGCTGATGGGCTGGCCCACCGGGTGGACCGGCTTCGCCTCTGTGGCAACGGCGTGGTCCCCTTGGTTGCAGCGCATGCGCTGCGAACTCTGGCAGCTGAATTGCTGGCCGATGGATGAGGTGGCGGCATGAAGCAGTCGCGCGTCATGTCGCATGGTCGAGGCCGGCGACGAATGTCGTCGTCGGCTACGTTCTGGCCATCGCCACGCAGATCGTCGTGTTCCCGTGGTTCGGGATCGAGGCCGCTTTTGGCGAGCATCTGGCGATCGGTCTCGTCTTTGTCGGCGTCTCGCTGATCCGTGGCTACCTGCTGCGGCGGCTGTTCGAGCGGTTCAGGGCACGATAGTGACGGTCAGCTATGCGGGACTAAGTCACCATCCTGGGCGTCGGACGCAGACGTCTGCCGCGCGCAGAACAAACTTACAGGTCTCAGGGTAGAACCATTAACGACCATAGTACCCTCAAAGCAATACGCAACGCGAACCAGCG
>JAXHLV010000023.1:0-109761 GCA_034521935.1 Roseovarius sp. | reverse complement strand
GCCGGGCTGGCAGCGGGGTAGATCGCGCCCCCTGCTGCGGCGCGGCAAAGGGCGGTCCGGTTTGCGGACCAATTGCGGCACATGGCCGCAATGCGAGCGCATACAAGACCCAAGATTCCGCCCCCCGTGGCAGGCAAACGACCCCGGCTTCGGTTGACCGGGCAGTGGGGCAGGTTGAAACCCGATCCATCGTCAGCCAACTTGATGCGCGCGGGGCGCGCGTGAAAGGAGCCATCCCGTGGAAGAGATGCTGAGGGAATATCTCCCGATCCTCGTCCTCCTCGCGGTTGCCATCGGCCTGGGGCTCGTCCTGATCCTCGCTGCCGTGGTGCTCGCGGTGCGCCACCCCGATCCCGAAAAGGTGAGCGCCTATGAATGCGGCTTCAACGCCTTCGACGATGCGCGGATGAAGTTTGACGTGCGGTTCTACCTCGTGTCGATCCTGTTCATCATATTTGACCTTGAGATTGCCATGCTATTTCCTTGGGCAGTCGCGTTTCAGGATATCAGCATGGCCGCCTTCTGGTCGATGATGGTGTTCCTTGCGGTTCTGACCGCCGGGCTTCGCCTATGAATGGCGCAAGGGAGCGATGGAATGGCAGTAAATGATACGCGACGAGGCTGCTGGTGACCGAAACGCAGGGGATGGCCAACCAGAGTCGCCGGGTCAAGTCCGGCCGTCGAGTCTCGCACCCGCAGAGGCGTATGACGCGGGCAAAGAGCTTGATCCCGCGTCGCAGGCGCTCAATGCCGAGTTGCAGGACAAGGGGTTTCTCGTCACCTCGACCGAGGATATCATCAACTGGGCGCGCACTGGTAGCTTGCACTGGATGACCTTCGGTCTGGCGTGCTGCGCGGTGGAGATGATGCACACCGCCATGCCGCGCTATGACGTGGAACGTTTCGGCTTCGCGCCGCGCGCCTCGCCCCGGCAATCCGATGTGATGATCGTGGCAGGCACGCTGACCAACAAGATGGCCCCGGCGCTGCGCAAGGTCTATGACCAGATGCCCGAGCCGCGCTACGTGATCTCGCATGGGAAGCTGCGCCAATGGCGGCGGCTATTACCACTACAGCTATAGCGTCGTGCGCGGCTGTGACCGGATCGTGCCGGTGGATATCTACGTGCCCGGCTGCCCGCCAACCGCCGAGGCGCTGGTTTACGGGATCATGCAGTTGCAGCGCAAAATCCGCCGGACGGGGACGATCGTGAGATGAGCAAGGCACTCGAGGAACTGGGCGAGTATCTCGAAGTCCAAGCGCGCCGATTGCGTGCTGGGCTGGCAGATCGCGCATGGCGAGATCACCGTCGATGTGGCCCCGTCGAACATCGCCGGGTTTGTGGAGTTTCTGAAGAGCGATCAGAATTGCGCGTTTTCCACGCTGGTGGACATCACCGCCGTGGACTGGCCCGAGCGGCCCAAGCGGTTCGACGTGGTCTATCACCTCCTGAGCATGTATCAAAACCACCGCATCCGCCTGCGCGTGGCCGCGCGCGAGGAGGACATGATCCGCTCGCTTACGGGTGTCTTTCCGGCGGCCAACTGGTTCGAGCGCGAGGTGTTCGACATGTTCGGCATCCTCTTTACCGGCCACCCCGACCTGCGCCGCATCCTCACCGATTACGGCTTTCGCGGGCATCCGCTGCGCAAGGATTTCCCGACCACGGGTTACACCGAGGTGCGCTATGACGAAGTGCAGAAGCGCGTGGTCTACGAGCCGGTGAACCTGGTTGCGGGAATACCGGCAATTCGATTTCATGTCTCCTTGGGAAGGGGCCGACTATATCCTTCCCGGCGACGAGAAGAAGGAGGCGAAATGATGGGCGGTCCCGGTATGAGCGGTGGCATGGGCGGCGGTGGCGTGATCTTCATGCTGGTGATCGCCGCGCTCGTGATAATTCCGTTCTGGAAGCTGTTGCCGAAATTCAACATTCCCAGCTGGGTTGCGCTGGTCGCGATCATTCCCTTTGGGGCGATCGTGCTTCTCTGGGTCATGGCGTTCCGTGACAAGCTGGGCGGAGGGCGTTCGTGATGGACGGATCAAAGTTCGAAGATACCCTGACGGGTGAGCAGAAGATCCGCAATTTCAACATCAACTTCGGCCCGCAACACCCCGCTGCGCATGGGGTTTTGCGGCTTGTGCTCGAGCTTGACGGTGAAATCGTCGAACGCTGCGACCCGCATATCGGCCTGCTGCATCGCGGCACCGAAAAGCTGATGGAGAGCCGCACCTACCTGCAGAACCTGCCCTATTTCGACCGGCTCGACTATGTCGCGCCGATGAATCAGGAACACGCGTGGTGCCTCGCCATCGAGCGGCTCACCGGAACGGCGGTGCCGCGCCGGGCGAGCCTCATCCGCGTGCTTTATTCGGAAATCGGGCGCGTTCTCAGTCACCTGCTCAACATTACCACGCAGGGGAACGATGTCGGGGCCCTCACGCCCTTGGCGTGGGGTTTCGAGGAACGCGAGAAGCTCATGGTGTTCTACGAGCGCGCCTGCGGGGCGCGACTCCATGCCGCTTACTTCCGTCCCGGCGGTGTGCATCAGGACCTGCCGCCCGAATTGCTCGACGATATCGAGACCTGGGCCAACGAGTTTCCCGGCGTGATCGACGATATCGACGGGCTGCTGACCAACAACCGCGTCTTCAAACAGCGCAACGCCGATATCGGTGTGGTGTCGAAACAGGAGGCGCTCGACTGGGGCTTTTCGGGGGTGATGGTGCGCGGCAGTGGCATGGCGTGGGATTTGCGCCGCGCGCAGCCGTATGAATGCTATGACGAGTTCGATTTCCTCGTCCCCGTGGGCAAGAACGGCGATTGCTACGACCGCTATCTCTGCCGCATGGAAGAGATGCGCCAGAGTGTGCGGATCATCCATCAGGCCATCGAGAAGCTGCGCGCCCCCGAAGGGCAGGGCGATATCCTGACGCGCGGCAAGGTCACACCGCCCAAGCGCGGCGAGATGAAGACCTCGATGGAGGCGCTCATTCACCACTTCAAGCTCTATACCGAGGGGTTTCACGTCCCCGCCGGAGAGGTCTATGCTGCGGTCGAGGCCCCCAAGGGCGAGTTCGGTGTCTATCTGGTGGGCGACGGCACCAACCGCCCTTACCGCGCCAAGCTGCGCGCGCCCGGATATCTGCACCTTCAGGCGATGGACCATGTTGCCAAGGGGCACCAACTGGCCGATGTGGCGGCGATTATCGGCTCGCTCGACGTGGTGTTCGGGGAGATTGACAGGTGATCGAGCTGGGCCGCCTGAGCGTGGGGCTTTCCGGGGCCGGGGGGGCATGAGAATGCTGCGCGCCGCGATCACGATTTCCGGGTTCGGTGCGCTCGCCGCCTGCGCCGCGACGCCTTCGGGCACCACGACTGAGGATGGCGCGCGCTTTGATGTGGCCGCCGCAAGCCTCGGCTGCGCGTTGCGCAGCGAGGGCGATTACCTGGCGATGGAGATGCAGACCGGGCTGGCGCGCCAGCAGCTTCTGGACCTCGCCGCCTTTCGTTTGTCCACCGGGGATGCCGAACGGCAGCCCGACGGGGGCCTGAAACTGACCACAGGAGCCTGTGCCTGAGATGCTACGCCGTCTTTACCACGAGCAGCCCGAAAGCTTTGCCTTTACCCCGGCCAACCACGCCTGGGCCGAGGCGCAGATCACCAAGTATCCCGCTGGCCGACAGGCGAGCGCGATCATCCCGCTTTTGTGGCGCGCGCAGGAGCAGGAGGGCTGGCTGAGCCGCCCGGCGATCGAGCACGTCGCCGACATGCTGGGCATGGATTACATCCGCGCGCTCGAGGTGGCGACGTTTTACTTCATGTTCCACCTGCATCCGGTTGGTGCCGTTGCACATTTCCAGATTTGCGGCACGACGCCGTGCATGCTGTGCGGCTCCGAAGACCTGATCGCCGTGTGCCGTGACAAGATCGCGCCCGAGGCGTTTCAGCTCTCGGCGGATGGCAAGTTCTCATGGGAAGAGGTGGAATGCCTGGGCGCCTGTTCCAACGCGCCGATGGCGCAGATCGGCAAGGATTATTACGAGGACCTCGACGCCCGAGCGTTTCGCCTCCATGATCGAGGAAATCGCTGCGGGAAAGCTGCCGGTGCCGGGGCCGCAGAACGGGCGTTATGCCTGCGAGCCGGAATCGGGCCTCACCAGCCTGAGCGAATTCGAGAGCGGGCGCGCGCAGTATAACGCCAGCGTGCAGCGCGCCGTCGATCACGGTGACACGATCAGGCGCATCGACGGCAGCGAGGAGCCGCTCACCGCGCCGTGGCGCGATCTGGGGGCCAACCACGCGCCCGCGCCGTCATCGGTGGTGCAGAACGAGGAGCCGGTGGAAATTACCGGCAAGAGCGCGGCTGCCGCGCCCAAGGCCGAAGCCGCAAGGCGGAACCGGCCAAGGAAGAGGCCTCGAAACCCGCAATGGCCGAGCCCTCCAAACCCGCTCCCGATACCGCGCCGGAGGAGGGCACCCGCCCCGAGGCGCTCGACGCGCCGCGCGATGGCAAGGCCGACGATCTCAAGAAGATCAAGGGGATCGGGGCGAAACTGGAAAAGCTGTGCAACGAGTTGGGATTCTACCATTTCGATCAGATCGCGAACTGGACCGAGGCAGAGATTGCCTGGGTGGATGCTAATCTTGAAGGGTTCAAGGGACGCGTCACCCGCGATACCTGGGTCGAGCAGGCCAAACTGCTGGCCGAGGGCAAGGAGACGGAGTTCTCCACCCGGGTCAAGAAAGGCGGGGTCACCTGACCGCGCCGATTGAGAACCAACGGGGGATAAACACATGTCTGACACGTCCAAACTGAGCACTTGCCAGGTCGTCTGCTGGGGGCTTTCGGCTCTGATCGGGTTGATCGTTCTGTGGGCCGCGACCGGCGCGGTGGGCTTTATCGCGGCGCTGCTGCTGGCGATCGCCTTGGCGGTGTTGCTGGGGATCGTCTCGACCCGGCTCATTTGCACCGGGTATCGCGCCGAGGATCGCGGCATCGAGGCGCGCAACGTGGAGCAGACGCTGCGGCAGGCCACCGGGGTCACCGGCTCCAAGGCCCCCGATCCCGAGGAGGACGCGGCGCCGGAGCCCAAATCCGCACCCGCCGCCGATCCGGCGGCAAGCGCAGCGACCGCTGCCCCCGCCAAGGCCAGCTCCGAGGCACCGTCCGAGGCGGTGCGCTCCGGAACGACGCTCGCGGGCGAGGAGGAGTTGGCGGCGCGCAAGGGCGAATGGCGCTACGAGGGCGAGAGGTCCGCGCAGGCGGATGTGCAGGCCGATGCCACCCGCCCCGAGGCGCTGAGCGGCCCGCGCGACGGGCAGGCCGACGACCTCAAGAAGATCAAGGGCGTCGGGCCGAAGATGGAAAAGCTCCTCAACGAGTTGGGCTTTTATCACTACGACCAGATCGCGAACTGGACCGGGGCGGAGGTTGCCTGGGTCGATGACAATCTCAAGGGCTTCAAGGGCCGGGTAAGCCGCGACAACTGGGTCGATCAGGCTAAGATCCTTGCCGAGGGGGGCGAGACCGAGTTCTCGGCCCGCGTGGACGATGGCGACGTTTACTGAGCATGGAGACCGATGCCCGATCAGGATGCAGAAATCGCGCGCAAGGGGCGTCTCGCCGCGCTGGTGATCGCGGGAACCGGGCTATTCTGGATTCTCGCCACGCTCCTCGGCGGATACATGGCGCTCGACCAACGTGTGCGCGCGCTCTTCGACCTGATGGCGCTGGGCGGTTTCGTCTTCGCGCTCTTGCTCATCTATCAACTCTGGCGTGCGCGTCAGGGCAACCGGAGGTAACGGGATGCTGAAAGACGAAGACCGTATCTTTACCAATCTCTACGGGATGCATGATCGCAGCCTCAAGGGTGCCATGGCCCGTGGCCATTGGGACGGCACGGCCAAGATTTTGCAAAACGGGCGCGGCTGGATCGTCGATCAGATGAAGGCGAGCGGGCTGCGCGGGCGCGGCGGCGCGGGCTTTCCGACGGGCCTCAAATGGTCGTTCATGCCCAAGGAAAGCGACGGGCGGCCCGCCTATCTGGTGGTCAATGCCGACGAGAGCGAGCCCGGCACCTGCAAGGATCGCGAGATCATGCGCCACGATCCGCACACGCTGATCGAGGGCTGCCTGATCGCCAGTTTCGCGATGAACGCACATGCCTGTTTTATCTATATCCGTGGCGAATACATCCGCGAGCGCGAGGCGCTTCAGGCGGCCATCGACGAGGCCTACGAGGCCGGGCTCATCGGCAAGAACGCCTGCAAATCCGGCTGGGATTTCGACCTCTACCTGCATCATGGCGCGGGGGCCTATATCTGCGGAGAGGAAACCGCGCTTCTGGAATCGCTCGAGGGCAAGAAGGGGATGCCCCGGATGAAGCCGCCGTTTCCGGCGATGGCCGGGGTCTATGGCTGCCCCACCACTGTCAACAACGTCGAATCCATCGCCGTCGCCCCCACCATCCTGCGGCGCGGCCCGGAATGGTTCGCGGGCTTTGGGCGGGCGAACAACGCAGGTACCAAGATTTTCATGGTGTCGGGTCATGTCAACAACCCCTGCGTGGTCGAGGAAGAGATGTCGATCCCCTTCGAGGAGCTGATCGAGCGCCATTGCGGCGGCATTCGCGGCGGCTGGGACAATCTCAAGGCGGTGATCCCCGGCGGCTCTTCGGTTCCGTGCGTGCGCGGCGAGAACATGAAGGGCGCGATCATGGATTTCGACTACCTGCAAAAAGACCTGAAATCCGGCCTCGGCACGGCAGCGGTGATCGTGATGGATCAGTCGACCGACATCATCAAGGCGATCTGGCGGCTGTCGAAATTCTACAAGCACGAGAGTTGCGGGCAATGCACGCCCTGCCGCGAGGGCACCGGCTGGATGATGCGGGTAATGGACCGGCTGGTGCGCGGCGAGGCGGGCGTTGAGGAGATCGACATGCTGTTCGAGGTCTCCAAGCAGGTCGAGGGCCATACCATCTGCGCTCTGGGCGATGCGGCGGCATGGCCCATACAGGGCCTCATCCGCAACTTTCGCGACGAGATCGAGGATCGCATCCGCGCGCGCGAGCGTGGCCGCACGTCGGCGGTGGCGGCGGAATGATCGCAGGGCGGACATATCGGCTCATCGGGGCCGCGCTGCTCGGTCTCGCGCTCGTCGCGGGCTGCACCGAGCGCGAGGAGCGGGTGCTTTTCGACGGCAACTACTATCCGGGCAAGGCGCGGGAGAAGAGGCCGACCGGCGCGATTTTACCGCCTCCGTGCGCCGCGCCGGGCGCGGCCTCGAGGGCGCGCAAAAGGCTGCGGTCCACGAGGCGACGGGCTATTGCCTTGCAAACTTCGGCACCTCGGAGATCGCGTGGTCCGGCGTCGCCGAGGGGCAGGAGGGGCCGGTCTATGCCCGCTCCGGTGATCGCGTTTCGGTAACGGGGCGCTGTATCATATGGGAATGATCCGTTTCATATCAGGGGCATGGTCCGCCTGTTATTGCATGACAGGCCTCCGCCCGCCCATCTGCGGGGCAGATGGGCGGGCCGTTGAGGGCCGTGCCTGCAAGGCATATGAAAGGAAAAGAGCCATGCGCATGATACACACAGGGCTGGCCGCGCTTGCAATCGCGGCACTGGTGCCCGCGGCAACTGCCGCGTCGCTCTCGCAGGAGACCGATATCAACGACGCGCTGTTCGAGATCGCGGTGGCCAACGAGATCCGCAAGGAATGCGACAGCATCAATGCGCGCATCTTTACCGCGTTGTCGCGGATGCGCGCGCTCAAGGCCGAGGCGCGCAAACGCGGCTATTCCGACGCCGAGATCGACGCCTATGTCGATGACAGGACCGAGAAGCAAAAGATGCGCGAGCGACGCAATGAATACATCCGCGCGCAGGGTGCCGAGCCGGACCACGGCCCGAGCCTCTGCGCGCTGGGCCAGACCGAAATCGCGAAGCGGAGCCGGATCGGCGCGCTTCTGATAGCAAGGTGAGGACCAATGGCTGAACCACGCAAGATCATCATCGATGGGCAGGAGGTCGAGGTCGACCCGGCCCTGACCCTGATTCAGGCCTGCGAGCAGGTGGGCGTCGAAATCCCGCGCTTCTGCTATCACGAGCGGCTTAGCATCGCGGGCAACTGCCGGATGTGTCTTGTCGAGGTGCAGCCCGGACCGCCGAAACCGGCCGCAAGCTGCGCCATGCAGGTCAAGGACATGCGCCCTTTCCCCGATGGCAGCCCGCCGCAGGTCTCGACGAAATCGCCGATGGTGAAGAAGGCGCGCGAGGGGGTGATGGAGTTCCTGCTCATCAACCACCCGCTCGATTGCCCGATCTGCGATCAGGGCGGCGAATGCGACCTGCAGGATCAGGCGATGGCCTATGGCGTGGATTTCTCGCGCTTCCGCGAGCCCAAGCGCGCCACCGAAGATCTCGACCTCGGTCCGCTGGTCGAGACCCACATGACGCGCTGCATCTCCTGCACCCGCTGCGTGCGCTTCACCACCGAGGTGGCGGGCGTGCACGTGATGGGCCAGACCGGGCGCGGCGAGGATGCCGAGATCACCACCTATCTGGGCGGGATCGTTGATTCGAACCTGCAGGGCAATATCATCGACCTGTGCCCGGTGGGTGCGCTGGTGTCGAAACCCTACGCCTTCACCGCCCGTCCGTGGGAGCTCACCCGCACCGAGACCATCGACGTGATGGACGCGCTGGGCAGCAATATCCGCGTCGATACCAAGGGGCGCGAGGTGATGCGCATCCTGCCGCGCAACCATGACGGCGTGAACGAGGAGTGGATTTCCGACAAGACGCGCTTTGTCTGGGACGGGCTGCGGCGGCAGCGGCTTGACCGGCCTTACATCCGCGAGAACGGGCGTTTGCGCCCGGCCACGTGGCCCGAGGCGCTGAACGCGGCGGCCAAGGCGATCCGGGGCGCGAAAAAGCTTGCCGGTGTGGTGGGCGACCTTGCCCCGGTCGAGGCGGCGTTCTCGCTCAAGCGCGCTGGTCGAGGGGCGCGGCGGCGTGGTCGAGTGCCGCACCGATGGCGCGGCGCTGCCTGCGGGCAACCGCTCTGGTTATGTCGGCACGGCGCGGATCGAGGATATCGACTCGGCGCGACACATCACCCTTATCGGCACCGATCCCTGCACCGAGGCCCCGGTTCTGGGCGCGCGGGTTCGCAAGGCGTGGCTGGCGGGGGCCGAGATCAATCATGTCGGCCAACCTGCCGATCTGACCTTCGAGGCAACGCAGCTTGGCGCGCGCAACAAGTTCCTCTCGCGCGTGTTCTCCGATGCCGCGCCGCGCGAGAACGCGCTGGTGATCGTTGGGCAGGGCGCACTGCGCGGTGCGAATGGCGCGGCGGTGCTGAGCAAGGCCATGACGCTTGCGGAAACGACGGGTGCGGGCCTGCTGGTGCTGCACACGGCGGCCGGTCGCGTCGGCGCTATGGATGTGGATGCCACCTGCGAGGGCGGCATTGGTGCGGCGCTCGACGGGGCTGACGTGGTCTGTAACCTCGGCGCGGATGAGATCGACATTCCCGAAGGGGCCTTTACCGTCTACCAGGGCAGCCACGGTGATCGCGGCGCGCACCGTGCCGACGTGATCCTGCCTGCGGCCGCCTGGACCGAGGAGCAGGGGCTTTTCGTCAACACCGAGGGCCGCCCGCAACTGGCCCTGCGTGCCGGCCACCCGCCGGGCGAGGCCAAGGAGAACTGGGCGATCCTGCGCGCGCTTTCGGGCGAGCTGGATGAGGTGCTGCCCTGGGACAGCCTCGCGCAGTTGCGGCAGGCGCTGGTCAAGGCGGTGCCGCATCTTGCGCGAATCGACGAGGTGCCTGAGAACGACTGGCAAAAGGTGCCCGGCGCCGATCTCGGCGCGGGGCAGCTTGAGGCCGCGATCACGGATTTCTACCTGACCAACCCGATCGCGCGCGCCAGCGAATTGATGGCCGAACTGAGCGCCAATGCCAAGGCGCGCCGGGCGCAGCCGGTGGCGGCGGAGTGAAAATGGCCGCCGCCCTCATATCCGCGATTGCCCTCTCGGGTTGCATTGATCCGGGGGAGGACCGCGCCTTTGTGCCCGTCTACGAGGGGATCGAGACGCGGCTTCTGGATGGCGACCTGGTGAATTTCCGGGTTGCCATGCGCGGCGCGCGAGACGATGGCGATGTCGAGCGCTACGCCGAATGCGCCGCCGCGCAATATGCGCTCATCCGCGGCTATGGATTCGCGCGCCATCTTCGCACTCTTGTGACCGAAGAGGGTGGAAACTGGCGCGGCGATGCGATTTACACGATCTCGGCGGCGCTGCCGCGCGGACTGCGGACGATCGACGCCGAAGTGACAGCCGCCAATTGCGCGGAAAACGGAATACCGATGGTGTGAGGACACGGACAAGATGGCAGACTTCCTGATAACCCCGTTCGGCACCTTCGTGCTGATCCTTGCGCAGTGCCTCGCCGTGGTCGGCTTCGTCATGGTGTCGCTGCTGTTCCTCGTCTACGGGGATCGCAAGGTCTGGGCGGCGGTGCAGATGCGGCGCGGGCCCAACGTGGTGGGTGCCTTTGGCCTGCTGCAATCGGTGGCCGATGCGCTGAAATACGTGGTCAAGGAAGTGGTTGTGCCCGCAGGGGCCGACAAGACGGTGTTCATTCTGGCACCGCTCACGTCCTTCGTACTGGCGATCCTCGCATGGGCGGTGATCCCGATGAACGAGGGCTGGGCGCTGTCGGATATCAACGTCGCGATCCTGTTTGTCTTCGCCGTCTCCTCGCTCGAGGTTTATGGCGTTATCATGGGCGGCTGGGCGTCGAATTCCAAGTATCCATTCCTTGGCTCGCTGCGCTCGGCGGCGCAGATGATCTCTTACGAGGTGTCCATCGGCCTCATCATCATCGGCGTCATCATCTCAACCGGATCGCTCAATTTCGGGGCCATCGTCGCGGCGCAGGACACGGGCTATGGCTTTTTCGGCTGGTATTGGCTGCCGCACCTGCCGATGGTGTTTCTGTTCTTCATCTCGGCGCTGGCCGAGACCAACCGCCCGCCGTTTGACCTGCCCGAGGCCGAATCGGAGTTGGTGGCGGGCTATCAGGTAGAATATTCGGCGACGCCGTTCCTGCTCTTCATGGCCGGCGAATACATCGCCATTTTCCTGATGTGCGCGCTTACTTCGCTGTTGTTCTTTGGCGGGTGGCTGTCGCCCATTCCGGGCCTGCCCGACGGCGTGGCGTGGATGATCGCGAAAATGGCGTTCTTCTTCTTCCTGTTCGCGATGGTCAAGGCGATCACGCCGCGCTATCGCTACGATCAGCTCATGCGTATCGGCTGGAAGGTGTTCCTGCCGCTGTCGCTCGGTTGGGTGGTGATCGTGTCGTTCCTCGCGAAATTCGAAGTGTTCGGCGGGTTCTGGGCCCGCTGGGCGATTGGAGGCTGATCCATGACGCAGATCGACTATGGCCGCGCGGCGGGGTATTTCTTGCTCTCCGACTTCTTCAAGGGCTTCAAGCTGGGGCTGAAATACTTCTTCGCCCCCAAGGCGACGCTCAACTATCCCCATGAAAAGGGCCCGCTTTCCCCCCGCTTTCGCGGTGAGCACGCGCTGCGCCGCTATCCCAATGGCGAGGAACGCTGCATCGCCTGCAAGCTCTGCGAGGCGATCTGCCCCGCGCAGGCGATCACGATTGATGCAGAGCCGCGCGACGACGGCAGCCGCCGCACCACGCGCTATGACATCGACATGACGAAGTGCATCTATTGCGGCTTCTGCCAGGAGGCGTGCCCGGTGGATGCCATCGTCGAAGGCCCGAATTTCGAATTCGCCACCGAGACCCGCGAGGAGCTGTTCTACGACAAGGCCAAGCTTCTGGAAAACGGCGACCGCTGGGAAGCCGAGATTGCCCGCAACCTCGAGATGGATGCACCCTACAGATGAGCGACAATCAGAACCCCTTCGAGATGATGATGCGGCAGGCGCAGGAAATGGCCAAGGCCATGAATCCGGCGTTGGAATCCTTTTCGCCCAAGGGGTTCGAAAAGCTGTGGCCCACCATGCCCAAGGAATTCATGGAGATGAGTTTCGGCCGCGGGCTCAGCAAGGAGGGGCTCGATGCCAAGACCCGGCTGCTGATCACGCTGGCAGGGTTGACCATGCTGGGCGCGCAGAGCGATACGCAAATCCGCATGACGGTGCGCCACGCGCTCGAGGCGGGGGCGACGAAAGACGAGATTGCCGAGACCATCGCGCAGATGGCGATGTTTGCCGGCGTGCCTTCGATGACCCGCGCGATGGAATTCGCCCGCGAGGTGATGGACGAGGATGGCGAGGAAGGAAAAGAGACATGACGATTGCGGCGATTTCCTTTTATCTCTTCGCCTCGGCGCTGCTCGCCGGGGGGCTGATGACCGTCATCAGCCGCAACCCGGTGCATTCGGTGCTGTGGCTGATCCTGTCGTTCATCAGCGCGGCGGGGCTGTTCGTGTTGCTCGGGGCCGAATTCGTGGCGATGCTGCTGATCATCGTCTACGTGGGCGCGGTCGCGGTGCTGTTCTTGTTCGTGGTGATGATGCTCGACGTGGATTTCGCCGAGTTGAAGGCGGAAATGGCCAAATACATGCCGCTTGCGCTGCTGATCGGGGTGATCCTGTTGATGCAACTGGGCCTCGTCTTCGGCAACTGGCAGATGGCCGACGGCGCGATGGCCGCGCGCGGCGCGGTCACGCCTGACGGGGTGCAGAATACCGCAGCGCTGGGGATGTTGCTCTACGACCAGTATTTCATCCTCTTTCAGTTGGCCGGGCTTATCCTGCTGGTGGCGATGATCGGGGCCATCGTGCTCACGTTGCGCCACCGCGAGGGGATCAAGCGGCAGGACGTGCTGGCGCAGATGTATCGCGATCCCGGCAAGGCGATGGAGCTGAAGGACGTGAAGCCGGGGCAGGGCCTCTGACGCCTGCGTGATGCGGGACTAAAGAAGACAATCGGGTAAAGCCCGGAGGGACAGACATGATCGGACTTGAACATTACCTGACGGTGGCCGCCGCGCTGTTCGTCATCGGCATCTTCGGACTCTTTCTCAACCGCAAGAACGTGATCGTTCTGCTGATGTCGATCGAGTTGATGCTTCTTGCGGTCAACGTGAACCTCGTCGCCTTCTCGGCCCATCTGGATGACTTGGTAGGGCAGGTGTTCACGCTCTTCGTGCTGACCGTGGCCGCCGCCGAGGCCGCCATCGGACTCGCGATTCTGGTCTGTTTCTTCCGCAACCGCGGGACCATCGCCGTCGAAGACGTCAACGTGATGAAAGGCTGATCCCGATGATCTACAAGGTAATTCTCTTCGCGCCGCTCATCGGGGCGATCATCGCGGGTTTCGGCTGGCGGATCATCGGCGACAAGGGCGCGCAATGGCTGACCACCGGCCTGCTGTTCCTCGCGATGCTGCTGAGTTGGGTGGTGTTCTTGCAAGGCGCGCATGAGGCGCAGGCGGTGTTTATCCTCGACTGGGTGCAATCGGGCACGCTCTATGCCGACTGGTCGATCCGGGTTGACCGGCTCACGACCATCATGCTGATCGTGATCACCACCGTTTCGGCGCTCGTGCATCTCTATTCCGTCGGCTACATGGCCCATGACGAGAATTTCCGCGAGACCGAGAGCTATCGCCCCCGCTTCTTCGCTTACCTGTCGTTCTTCACCTTTGCGATGCTGATGCTGGTGACCTCCGACAACCTCGTGCAGATGTTCTTCGGCTGGGAGGGGGTTGGCCTCGCCTCCTACCTGCTCATCGGCTTCTACTACCGCAAGCCTTCGGCCAACGCCGCCGCGATCAAGGCCTTCGTGGTCAATCGCGTGGGCGATTTCGGTTTCGCGCTGGCGATCATGGCGCTTTATTTCCTCGTCGACTCGGTGCGCTTCGACGACATCTTCGCCGCCGCGCCGATGCTGGCCGAAACGCAGATCACCTTCCTCTGGACCGAGTGGAATGCGGCCAACCTGATCGCCTTTCTGCTGTTCGTGGGCGCGATGGGCAAATCGGCGCAGTTGTTCCTGCACACATGGCTGCCTGACGCGATGGAGGGTCCGACGCCGGTGTCGGCGCTCATCCACGCGGCGACGATGGTCACCGCAGGCGTGTTCCTCGTCTGCCGGATGTCGCCCGTGATGGAATACGCGCCCGAGGCGATGAATTTCGTGGTGTTCATCGGGGCCTCGACGGCGTTCTTCGCCGCCACGGTGGGCCTCGTGCAGAACGACATCAAGCGTGTGATCGCCTATTCGACGTGCTCGCAGCTTGGCTACATGTTCGTGGCTGCGGGCGTGGGCGTCTATTCGGTGGCGATGTTCCACCTCTTCACGCATGCCTTCTTCAAGGCGATGCTGTTTCTCGGCGCAGGCTCGGTCATCCACGGGATGCACCACGAGCAGGACATGCGCGCCTATGGCGGGCTGCGCCACAAGATGCCCTACACGTTCTGGGCAATGATGATCGGCACATTGGCCATCACCGGCGTCGGCATCCCGCTCACCCATATCGGGTTTGCCGGGTTCCTGTCGAAAGACGCGGTGATCGAGAGTGCCTTCGCCGGAACGGCGGGCGGCTATGGCTTCTGGATGCTGGTGATCGCGGCGCTGTTCACGTCCTTCTATAGCTGGCGGCTGATGTTCATGACGTTCTTTGGCGAGGCGCGCGGCGACAAGCACACCCACGAGCACGCGCATGAAAGCCCGATGGTGATGGTGGCCCCGCTGGGCGTGCTGGCACTTGGTGCGGTGTTTGCGGGGATGATCTGGTATGGCAGCTTCTTCGGCAGCCACGAGCAGGTGAACCGCTTCTTCGGGATCGAAACCCATTCCGAGGCGAGCGAGGGTGCCGAACGCGCGGCGACCCCGGCGGCCCCCGAGGGGGCCATCTTCATGCACCCCGAAAATCATGTGCTCAACGAGGCGCACCACGTGCCCACATGGGTCAAGGTAAGCCCCTTCATCGCCATGCTGATCGGGCTTGTCACGGCGCTGTGGTTCTATGTCTGGGACCCGGCGTTGCCGAAACGCGTGGCCGAGACCAACCGCCCGCTTTACCTGTTTCTGCTCAACAAGTGGTATTTCGACGAGATATTCGATTTCCTCTTCGTCCGCCCCGCCAAGGCGCTGGGCAGCCTGCTGTGGAAGCGCGGTGACGGGGGCGTTATCGACGGCTCGCTCAACGGCGTGGCGATGGGGCTCATCCCGCGTCTCACCCGGCTCGCGGGACGGGCGCAATCGGGCTACATCTTCACCTATGCCTTCGCGATGGTGATCGGGATCGTGATCCTTGTCACCTGGATGACCATGTTCGGGGGGGCCAACTGATGGACAACCTGCTTTCCATTGTGACCTTCATCCCGGCGGTGGCGGCGCTGATCCTCGCCGTGTTCCTGCGCGGCGAGGACGAGGCGGCGCAGAAGAACGCCAAATGGGTGGCGATGATCGCGACCACGCTCACCTTCGTGGTGTCGCTGTTCATCCTCGTTGATTTCGACCCGTCCAATACCGGCTTTCAGTTCGTCGAGGAGCGCGAGTGGCTGCTGGGCCTTAAATACAAGATGGGTGTGGACGGGATCAGCGTGCTGTTCGTGATGCTCACCACCTTCATGATGCCGTTGACCATCGCGGCATCGTGGACCGTCACAACCCGCGTCAAGGAATACATGATCGCCTTCCTGCTGCTGGAAACGCTCATGCTGGGCGTGTTTATGGCGCTCGATCTGGTGCTGTTCTACCTGTTCTTCGAGGCGGGGCTGATCCCGATGTTCCTGATCATCGGCATCTGGGGCGGCAAGGCGCGCATCTATGCGGCGTTCAAGTTCTTCCTCTACACCTTCCTCGGCTCGGTGCTGATGCTGGTGGCGATGGTCGCGATGTTCGCGGATGCGGGCACCACGGATATCCCTACGCTCTTGCGGCACGAATTCGCCTCGGACAGTTTTTCGCTGCTGGGGGTTCACATCGTCGGCGGGATGCAGACGCTGATGTTCATCGCCTTTTTCGCCAGCTTCGCGGTCAAGCTGCCGATGTGGCCGGTGCATACCTGGCTGCCCGACGCCCACGTTCAGGCCCCCACGGCAGGCTCGGTGGTGCTGGCGGCGATCCTGCTCAAGCTTGGCGGCTACGGCTTCATCCGCTTCAGCCTGCCGATGTTCCCGGTGGGGGCGGAAGTGCTGACGCCGCTGATCCTGTGGATGTCGGCCATCGCTGTCGTCTATACCTCGCTGGTGGCGCTGGCGCAGGAAGACATGAAAAAGCTCATTGCTTACTCGTCGGTCGCGCACATGGGTTACGTGACGATGGGCATTTTCGCGGCCAACCAGCAGGGGCTTGATGGTGCGATCTTCCAGATGATCTCGCACGGCTTCATCTCGGGCGCGCTCTTTCTCTGCGTCGGCGTGGTCTATGACCGGATGCACACTCGCGAGATCGACGCCTATGGCGGCCTCGTGAACCGGATGCCGGCCTATGCGCTCATCTTCATGTTCTTCACGATGGCCAATGTCGGCCTGCCCGGCACCAGCGGATTCGTCGGCGAATTCCTGACGCTGGTCGGGGTTTTCCAGGTCAACACATGGGTGGCGGCGGTGGCGACCTCGGGCGTGATCCTGTCGGCGGCCTACGCGCTCTGGCTCTATCGCCGGGTGGTGTTCGGCGATCTCATCAAGGAAAGCCTCAAGACCATCACCGACATGAGCGGTCGCGAGCGTGCGATTTTCGCGCCGCTTATCGCGATGACGCTGCTCTTGGGCGTCTATCCCCGGCTCGTCACCGATATCACCGGCCCCTCGGTCGAGGCGCTGATTTCCAATGTAGACCTGGCCCAGTCGGTCGCGCGCGCCGCGACATCTGTGGCGCAGGTCGCACACTGAACCGGAGGCCCTGAACAATGCAGGCTGATCTCAACGTCATCCTCCCGGAAATCGTGCTCGCGGTCTACGCGATGGCGGCGCTTCTCGGCGTCGTCTATACCGGGCGCGACCGGCTGGCGATCCCGCTGGTCTGGGCGACGGCAGGGCTGATGGCGCTCCTCGCCGTCTGGATCGGAATGGGAGGCGCGGGCACGCGCACGGCTTTCGGCGGTATGATCACCGATGACGGGTTCGCGCGCTTCGCCAAGGTCACGATCCTGCTGGCGGCGGGGGCGGTGCTGATCCTCGGGCAGGATTACATGGCACGGCGCGGAATCCTGCGGTTCGAGTATCCGATCCTGATCGCGCTGTCGGTCGTGGGCATGATGGTGATGGTGAGCGCGGGCGATCTGATGGCGCTTTACATGGGGCTGGAGCTGCAATCGCTGGCGCTTTACGTGGTGGCCTCGATGCGCCGCGACAGCGTGAAATCGACCGAAGCGGGGCTCAAGTATTTCGTGCTCGGGGCGCTGTCGTCGGGGCTTTTGCTCTTTGGCGCGTCGCTCGTCTACGGCTTTGCCGGCACGACGCTGTTTTCCGGCATCCTTGCCGCGGCCGACGGTCAGGCCCCCGTCGGCCTGCTGATCGGGCTGGTGCTGGTGATTTCCGGGCTGGCGTTCAAGGTCTCGGCGGTGCCGTTCCACATGTGGACGCCCGATGTCTACGAGGGCGCGCCGACGCCCGTCACCGCGTTTTTTGCCACCGCGCCCAAGGTGGCCGCATTGGGCCTCTTCGCGCGGGTGGTGCATGACGCGTTCGGCGGCGTGGTGGGCGACTGGCAGCAGGTGCTGGCGGCGCTGAGCGTGCTGTCGATGTTCCTCGGCGCGGTGGCGGCGATCGGGCAGACCGATATCAAACGGCTGATGGCCTATTCCTCGATCGCGCATATGGGGTATGCGTTGATGGGGCTGGCGGCGGGCACGGCGTTCGGCGTGCAGGCGATGCTTGTCTACGTGGCGATCTACGTGGCGATGAACCTCGGCACCTTCGCCTTCATCCTCAGCATGGAGCGGGGCGGACAGCCCGTCACGGATATCCGCAGCCTCAACATGTATTCCCGCGCCGAGCCGGGCCGCGCGCTCGCCATGCTGATCCTCTTGTTCAGCCTCGCGGGCGTGCCGCCGTTCCTTGGCTTCTTTGGCAAGCTTTACGTGCTGCGCGCGGCCTATGAGGGCGGGCTGGCATGGCTGGCTGTGGCGGGCGTGATCGCGTCGGTCATCGGCGCGTTCTATTACCTGCGCATCGTCTTCTACATGTATTTCGGCAAAGAAGGCGAAGGGCTGGAAACCGGGCGCTCGCCGGTGCAGTGGGGCTTTCTCATGGTCTCGGCGGCGGTGATGGTGGTGGGCATCGTCAATATGTTCGGCGTCGAGACGATGGCGTTTGAGGCGGCGGCGACCCTTGTGCAGTAGGGCGGGGTCTGCCTCCGGCGGGGATATTTCGGGCAAGATGAAACCGGAGACGGCGTGGCCCGAGGGCTATGGGCGGCGGGTGATGGCGTCCGTGGACAGCACCAATGCCGAGGCCGCGCGCCACGCCGCCACGCTCGCCGGGCCGGAATGGATTCTCGCGCTGGAACAGACGGCGGCGCGCGGGCGGCGGGGGCGGGCCTGGGCGAACCCTCCTGGGAATTTCGCGGCGACATTGGTGATGCGCCCCACCGAGAGCCCCGACCGCGTGGCGCTGCGCTCCTTCGTGGCGGCGCTGGCGCTCCATGATGCGCTGGTGGCGGCGATCGGGCGGGCGGAAGGACTTGCGCTCAAATGGCCCAATGATGTGCTCTTGAACGGCGGCAAGCTGGCGGGGATCCTGCTGGAAAGTGCGGGGGCGGGCGGCGGCCTCAGCCATTTCGCCATCGGCATCGGGGTGAACCTCCGCGCGGCCCCCGATATGGCCGAGGTCGAACCGGGCGCGGCGCGGCCCGTCTCGCTTTTGTCAGAGACCGGCATCGCCATCGCGCCCGAGCCGTTTCTCGACCTGCTCGCGCCTGCCTATGCGCGCCTTGAGGCGCAATTTGTCACCTACGGTTTTGCCCCCATTCGCGCCGCCTGGCTTGCGCGGGCGGCGAAACTGGGCGAAACCATCGTGGCGCGCACCACGCGCGAGAGCCACGAGGGGCGCTTCGAGACGGTGGACGAGGCGGGAAACCTTGTTCTGACGACCGCGCGGGGGCGGCAGGCCATCGCTGCGGCGGACGTGTTTTTCTGAAAGGGCCGGGGATGCTTCTGGCGATAGATTGCGGCAATTCCAACACGGTGTTCTCGATCTGGGACGGTCGTCGGTTCCTGTGCACCCTGCGCACCGCGACCGAGCATCAGCGCACGGCAGATCAGTATTTCGTCTGGTTCTCGACGCTGCTCGCGCATCACGGGATCCGCGCCGAGATCACCGATGTCATCATCTCGTCGACCGTGCCGCGGGTGGTGTTCAACCTGCGCGTTCTGGCGGATCGTTATTTCCATTGCCGCCCGCTGGTGGTGGGCAAGCCCGAGTGCCGCCTGCCGGTAGAGGTGCGCGTCGATCCCGGCACGCAGGTGGGCCCCGACCGGCTTGTGAATACCGTGGCGGGGTTCGATCTTTATGGCGGTGACCTGATCATCGTCGATTTCGGCACCGCCACCACCTTCGACGTGGTGGACAGCGACGGGGCCTATATCGGCGGCGTGATCGCGCCGGGGGTGAACCTGTCGCTTCAGGCGCTGCACGAGGCGGCGGCGGCGCTGCCGCATGTGGATGTGACGCGGCCCGAGAAGGTGATCGGCACCAACACCGTGGCCTGTATGCAATCGGGCGTGTTCTGGGGTTATGTCGGCCTCGTAAACGGGATATGTGAGCGGATAAAGGCCGAGCGCGGACGCGCCATGACGGTCATCGCGACCGGGGGGCTGGCCCCGTTATTCCAGCAAGGCGACGCCGCGTTCGACGCGGTCGAGGATGATCTGACGATGCACGGGCTGACCGTGATCGACGCTTATAACAAGGAGGGCTGACGCCCCATGAGCACCGAAAGACTGATTTACCTGCCCCTCGGGGGGGCGGGAGAGATTGGCATGAATGCCTATGTTTACGGCTATGGCAAGCCGGGCAAGGAGCGGCTGATCCTCGTCGATCTGGGCCTGACCTTCCCGGATATGGACACGACACCCGGGGTTGATCTGATCCTGCCCGACATCACCTGGCTCGCCGAGCGGCGCGACCGGCTCGAGGCGGTGTTCATCACCCATGCCCACGAGGATCACGTCGGCGCGGTGGCGCAGTATTACGACCGGCTGGGCGCGCCCGTTTACGCGCGCGCCTTCACCGCCAACATCGCGCGCGCCAAGATGGTCGAGCACGGCCATCCCGAGAAGGCTGTGCGCACCGTCAGCGCCTGGCCCGAGACGGTGACGGCGGGGCCCTTTACCGTGGGTTTCGCGCCGATTTCGCATTCCATCCCCGAAAGCTCCGGGCTGGTGATCGACACGCCCGAGGGGCGGCTGGTGCATAGCGGCGATTTCAAGATCGACCTCGATCCGGTGGTGGGCGAGCCCTTTGACCGCGAATTGTGGGAAAGCATCGGCGCGGGTGGCATCAAGGCGTTCATGTGCGATTCCACCAATGTCTTCAGCGAGCATCCGGGCCGTTCCGAGAGCAGCGTGGGCGCGCCCATCACCGAGTTGATCGCGAACCGCCCCGGCATGGTCGTGGCCACCACCTTCGCCAGCAACGTGGCGCGGGTCAAGACGCTGGCCGAGGCGGGTATCCGCGCCGGGCGTCAGGTCTGCCTGATGGGACGTGCCATGAACCGCATGGTCGAGGCGGGCAAGGCGACCGGCGTGCTCACCGGTTTCCCCGCGACCATCCCGCCCGAGGAGGCGAGCAAGCTGCCGCGCCAGGACGTGATGCTGATCGTCACCGGCAGCCAGGGCGAACGCCGCGCGGCGAGCGCGCAGTTGGCGGGCGGCAAGTATAACGGGATCACCATGAAGGAGGGCGACACGTTCCTGTTTTCCTCCAAGACCATTCCCGGCAACGAGCGCGGCGTGATCCGCATCATGAACCAGTTTTCGCAACTGGGCGTCGACGTGATCGAGGGCGATGACCGCTACCACGTCTCGGGCCACGCCAACCGGCCCGATCTCGACGAGATGCACAAGATATTGAAGCCGCAGATCCTCATCCCCGTGCATGGCGAACACCGCCACCTGCGCGAGCATGCGAAGCTTGCCAAGACCAACCGGATCGCGGGGGTCGTGGCCGTCAACGGCATGATGATCGACCTTGGCGGCAATGCCCCCAAGGTGGCCGAATATGTCGAGACCGGGCGCACCTATCTCGACGGCACCTGCAAGATCGGCGCGATGGATGGCATCGTGCGCGACCGGATCCGCATGGCGCTCAACGGGCACGTGATGGTCAACGTCATCATTGACGAGGATGATGCGCCACTTGGTGATCCGTGGGTCGAGATGATGGGCGTGCCCGAGACGGGCCGCTCGCGCGCGCCTTTGGTGGATGTGCTCGAGGAGATCCTCGCGCAGTTCATGGGCCGCGCGAACGACAAGACGCTGCGCGACGACGACAAGCTCGAGGAGGGGCTGCGCCGCGTCGCCCGTCAGAGCGCGCAGACCGAGATCGGCAAGCGCCCCGAGGTGACCGTCGTGATCACCCGTCTGACGGAATAGGCCCCATGCGCATCGCCTGCATCATGACCGAAGGGGCCGGGCAGACCGATCTGCTGCTGCATGATTTCGCGGCGCGCGCGGCAGCGCGCGGGCTGCGGCTTTGCGGGACGGTGCAGGTCAATACCGATTGCGGACCGGGGCGGCCCTGCGACATGGATGTGCGCGTGCTGCCCGACGGGCCGGTGATCCGCATCTCGCAAAGCCTCGGGGCCGGCGCGCGCGGGTGTCGGCTCGACCCCGAGGCTCTCGAGAGTGCGGTGGCAGCGGCGGAGGCGCAGCTCGCCGCCGGGGCGGATTTGGTGATCGTCAACAAGTTCGGCAAGCACGAGGCCGATGGCCGCGGCTTTCGCACCCTCATCGCCGAGGCGGTGGCTGCGGGTGTGCCGGTCATCATGGGCGTTAACGGCCTCAACGCGGCGCGCCTCGCCGAGTTTCTGGGCGATACCCCCGAGCGGCCCGATCCGACGCCAGAGGCGCTCGACGCGTGGCTGGAACGGGCGTCGCTGGCAGGGTGATATCGGTAGAGGCGCGAAACGCGCCTTGCGTCAGAGCGGCACCGCCGTCACCGCGTTGCCGCGCACCACAAGCCCGATTTCGCCCTGGCACAGGCGCAGCGCGTCCTCTCCGAACACCTCGCGCCGCCAGCCTGCGAGCGCGGGCACATCACGACCGCCTGCGGCGAGGTGATCGAGGTCGGCGGCGCTGGCGATGAGGCGTCCGGCGACGCCGCTCTGGTCGCTGCGCGCCTTCAACAGCACGCGCAGCATATCCGCGATGGCCGGGTTGGCCTGCGCCTTGCCGAGGCTGTCCTCCGCGACGCGCGGGAGCGCGTCCTGCGGGCAGTCGAGTCCCGCCTTGACGGCGGCGATGATGCCGTCGGCGATCTCGCCCTTGCGCGCCTCGCGCAGCAGGAGCCGCGCGCGGCCCAGGTCCTGCATGGATTGCGGCTTGGTCGCGGCCAGTTCCAGCAGTGCGTCATCCTTGTAAACGCGGCTGCGCGGCACGTCGCGGGTCTGCGCATACTCCTCGCGGAACCGGGCCAGTTCGCGCAGGATGGCGAGGAAACGCGGCGCGGTGTTGCGCGTCTTGAGGCGGCGCCACGCCTCGGCCGGGTCGGTGCGGTAGGTGTCGGGATCGGCGAGCGTCTTCAATTCCTCGTCCACCCATGCGCTACGTCCGGTTTCGTCGAGCTTGGCCGCGAGAAATTCGTAAATCTGGCGCAGGTGGGTGACATCGGCCAGCGCATAGGTCTTCTGCGCATCAGAGAGCGGGCGGCGCGACCAATCGGTGAAGCGCGAGCTTTTGTCCACCGAGGCGCGGGCGATGCGTTTGACCAGCGTCTCATAGCCCGCCTGATCGCCAAAGCCGCAGACCATCGCCGCCACCTGCGTATCAAACAGCGGGGCAGGGATCACGCCCTCTGCGACGGCGAAAATCTCGAGGTCCTGCCGCGCGGCGTGGAACACCTTGACCACCGAAGGATCACGGAAGAGATCGTAGAGCGGTGCGAGCGACAGCGCATCGCCCCCCTCGATGGGATCGACGAGCACCGCGTTCTCGTCACCGGTGCCGGGCATGGCCAACTGCACGAGGCAGAGCTTGGAATAATAGGTGCGCTCGCGCAGGAACTCGGTATCGACGGTGATATAGGGATGCGCGCGCGCCGCCTCGCAGAACGCGGCGAGCGCCTCGGTGGTGGTGATGGTCTGCATGAAGGGTCTGGTCTCCGATGTCGCGGGGCTGTGCTTTTGCGGGGGTATATCTCAGCCCCCCGGCAAATGAAATGCCCCGGCTCAGGGCAGCATCACCGGTCGCCGGTCGCCTCCCGCAAAGCGGCGCAGCACCAGCGGATAGAGGATGTGTTCCTGTTCCAGCACCCGCGCGGCGAGGGTTTGGGCCGTGTCACCCGCGCGCACCGGCACCCGCGCCTGTCCGAGAATCGGGCCATCGTCGAGCGCGGGCGTCACCTCGTGGACGGTGCAGCCGGCCTCGGTCTCGCCTGCGGCAATCGCGCGGGCATGGGTCTCCAGCCCGCGATATTTCGGCAGGAGCGAGGGGTGAATGTTGAGCATACGCCCCTGCCACGGCGTGACGAAGCCCGCAGTCAGCACCCGCATGAAGCCCGCGAGCGCGATGAGGTCGATGGCATGGGGGGCAAGGCGCGCGGTGAGGGCGGCCTCGAACGCCGCGCGGTCGCCCTTGAAGGGGCGGTGATCGACCACCTCGGTGGGGATGCCGTGGGCGCTGGCCCAAGCGATGCCACCTGCATCCGCGTTGTTGGAGACCACCAGCGCCGGGCGCGCGGGGTGGTCGCCGGTCATCGAGGCCACCAGCGCGCGCATGTTCGAGCCGCCCCCAGAGAGGAAGATTGCGACCCGTGTGCTCAAGCGAGCTGTCCGGAATAGGCCACGCCCGCCCCGGCAATCACATGGCCGATGCGGTGAGTGGTCTCGCCTGCCGTTTGTAGCGCGCGCTCGACGGTGTCGGCGTGATCGGGGGCCGCGACAACAACCATGCCGATCCCGGCGTTGAAGGTCTTGAGCAGTTCCGCCTCGGCCAGCCCGCCGGTCTGCGTGAGCCAGCCAAAGACCGGCGGCAGCGGCCATGCCCCGAGATCCACCTCTGCGCCAAGCCCCTCGGGCAGGACGCGCGGCAGGTTCTCGGTCAGGCCGCCGCCGGTAATATGGGCGAGGCCGTGCACGCCGCCCGTGGCCAGCGCCGCCAGCGCCGGACGCACGTAGAGGCGTGTCGGGGCAAGCAGCGCCGCGCCGAGGCTCGCGCTCTGGTCCCACGGGCAGGCATCACCCCAGCCGAGGCCGGATCGCTCGACGATGCGGCGCACGAGGCTATACCCGTTGGAATGCACCCCGTTCGAGGCCAGCCCGATCAGCACGTCCCCTTCGGCCACGCCGCGCGGCAGGTCGGTGCCGCGCTCCATCGCACCCACGGCAAAGCCCGCGAGGTCGAAATCGCCCTTGGGATACATGCCCGGCATTTCCGCCGTCTCGCCGCCGATGAGCGCGCAGCCCGAGGCGGCGCAACCCTGTGCGATGCCCTCTATGATGCGGGCGGCCTGATCGGTGTCGAGCTTGCCGGTGGCGAAATAATCGAGGAAGAACAGCGGCTCGGCCCCCTGGCAGACCAGATCGTTGACGCACATCGCAACCAGATCGACACCGACACCATCCACCAGCCCGGTGTCGATGGCGATGCGCAGCTTGGTGCCCACCCCATCGGTCGCGGCCACCAGAACCGGATCGGTGAAGCCCGCCGCGCGCAGATCAAAAAGCCCGCCAAAGCCACCCAGCCCCGCCATCACGCCGGGCCGTTTGGTGGCGGCAGCGGCGGGCTTGATCCGCTCCACCAGCGCGTTTCCGGCGTCGATATCGACGCCCGCCCCGGCATAGGTCAGGCCGGGCTTGTCGGTTTCGGTCATGGTCTTGGCTCCTCACGCCCGTCGCGGCACGACCTAGAGTATCGCCCCGCGCCGCGCAATCCCCAAGCCGGGGCGCAGGCCCGTCACCGCACCGCCTCTATCGGCCCCTCGGCACGACCGTGGATGAACTGATCGAGATAGGGATCGCCCGAGGCATCCATCTGCGCCACCGGGCCGGTCCACTGGATCACCCCGTCATGCAGCATCGCCACGTTGTCGGCGATGGCGCGCACGCTGGTCATGTCGTGGGTGATGGTCATGGCCGTCGCGCCCATCTCGACCACGATCTCGCGGATGAGCTCGTTGATCACGCCCGCCATGATCGGATCGAGGCCCGTGGTCGGCTCGTCGAAAAAGATGATCTCCGGCTCGGCGGCGATGGCGCGGGCGAGGCCCACGCGCTTTTGCATCCCGCCCGAAAGCTCTGCGGGAAACTTGTCGGCCACGTCCGGCGTGAGCCCGACGCGGCGCAGCTTTTCAATCGCGATTTCGCGCGCCTCGTCCTTGGGCCGCTTGAGCGAGCCGCGCATCAGGCGGAACGCCACGTTCTGCCAGACGGGCAGCGAATCAAAAAGCGCCCCGCCCTGGAACAGCATCCCGAACCGCGCGAGAAACGCGTCGCGGTCGCCGCGGGTCACGTCCGCGCCGTCGAGCGTGATCGAGCCGCTATCCTGTCGGATGAGGCCAAGGATGCACTTGAGCGCCACGGATTTGCCGGTGCCCGAGCCGCCGATGACCACCATGGAGGAACCGGATTCGATGGTCAGGTTCACCCCGCGAAGCACGCGGTTCTCGCCGAAGGCCTTGTGAACGTCCGAAAGCTCGATCATGCGGAAAAGAACACCTCGGTCAGCACATAGTTGGCGGCGAGGATCAGCACCGACGAGGCCACAACCGCCGATTTGGTCGCGCGTCCCACGCCCTGCGCGCCGCCACGCGACTTCATCCCGTGATAGCAGCCCATCAGCGCCACGATGAAGCCGAACACCGCCCCCTTGATGAGGCCCGAGACCACGTCCCACGTCTCGAGAAAATCGACCGTGGTCTTGAGATACGTCCCGGCCCCGAAATCGAGCCGCCCGACCCCCACCATGAAGCCGCCCATGATGCCGATGGCATCGCCCACCGCCACCAGCACCGGCACCGCCAGCGTGGCGGCGAGGACGCGGGGCAGGGTGAGGTATTTCATCGGGTTGGTCGAGAGCGTGGTCAGCGCGTCGATCTGCTCGGTCACCTTCATGGTGCCGATCTCGGCGGCGATGGAGGAGGCAACGCGCGCTGCCACCATCAGCCCGCCCAGCACGGGGCCAAGCTCGCGCGTGAGGCCGATGGCGACGATGGAGGGCACCACCGTCTCGGCGTTGAACCGTGCGCCGCCCGCGTAGATCTGCAACGCGAGCGCGCCCCCGGTGAAAAGCGCGGTCATCCCCACCACCGGCAGCGAGAACCAGCCGATCTGCATCAGCGCATGGCCGAATTCGCGCCCGTAAAAGGGCGGGCGCGCGAGATGGCTGACCGTCTCGGCGGCGAAGAGCGCGACCCGCCCGACCCCGGCCAGGGCCGCGATCACCGCCTGCCCGATGGCCGCGAGGAACTGCGCCAGCACGCTCACGCGCCGGTATAGCGCCGCGTGTAGCGCCCCCCCAGCGAGGTCAGGATTTCATAGCCGATGGTGCCCGCGTTCTCGGCCAGTTGGTCGATCCCCTGCTCGGCACCCAGCAGGCGCAGATGTGCCGGGTCGTGGCCGAGATCGGTGATGTCCACGCCGATCAGGTCCATCGAGATGCGGCCCGCGACAGGGCAGGGCGTGTCCTCGGCATAAAGCGCGGTGCGCGGCCCCATCGCGCGCAGGATGCCATCGCCATAGCCCGCCGAGACGGTGGCGATGCGGGTGGGGCGGGAGGCCGCGAAATCGTTGCCGTAACCCACGGTTTCGCCCTCCTCAAGGTCGCGGCACTGGATCACCGGGATGTCGAGCGTCACCACCGGCTGCGCGTCCATGAAAGGCGCGCCGCCATAAAGGCCGATACCGGGACGCGCCAGGTCGAAATGGTAATCTGAATGCATCAGGATGCCGCCGGTATTGGCGAGGCTGCGGGGGATATCCAGCCCGTCGGTCATGTCGTGGAAGGCGGCCAGTTGCTGCGCGTTCATCGCGTGATCCGCCTCGTCGGCGCAGGCGAGGTGCGACATGAGCAGAACCGGCCCCTGCGCCAGCGCGATCTCGCCCACCGCCTGCCACTCGGCGCGTTCCATCCCCAGCCGGTTCATGCCGGTATCGAGCTGAATGCCAAAGGCATGGCCGGGCAGCGCCTCGGCGTGGCGGATCATCTGCTCGACCGAGTTGATCATCGGCACGAGGGCGCAATCGGCGATCATGTCGGCATCGCCCGGCATGTGGCCCGAGAACACGTGGATCGCGGCCTCCGGCCCCACGATCTCGCGCAGCGCAGCCCCCTCCTCGGCAATCGCCACGAAAAAGCTGCGTGCCCCCTCGCGCAACAGGCGACGGGCGACGCGCGCGGCCCCGAGGCCGTAAGCATCGGCCTTGACCACCGCCGCCGTCTCGCCCGCTGTTGGCGGCATCGAGCGCGCGCCAGTTGGCGGCGATGGCGTCGAGGTCGATGGTGAGGGTGGCGGTGCTCATGGAACGGGTTTTGACAGTCAGGGCCGGGGCGTCAAGAGGAAAGCAGTCCCCGCGCACGCTCCCAGTGCGGCCCGCAGGTGCCGCACCACTTGCGGGCGGGTCAGAACCAGCTCTGCACGCCGCGCGCGGCACCCGAGATGTCGCGCCCGATGCCATCGACGGTGGCGCAGCCCGCGAGGCCGGTGATGAGGGCGAGGGCGATCAGTTTGCGCATGATCCTGCCTGTATCTGTTTGCTCTGCTCGATGTGACGCTGTTGTCATTCGCGCCTTTCGTCCCACCAGACCGTGGGCAGGAAATGAATCCCGTCCCCGTAGATCGGCAGGTTATCCACAGGATACGCCAGTTCGGCCTTGTGGGCAATACGGCCCACGGCATAGCGGTGGATGGGGATGACATAGCGCCCCGCCGTCAGCACCCGGTCGAGCGCGCGGGTGGCGGCGGTAAAGCTGTCGCGGTCGGGGGCTGTGAGCATGGCGTCGATCATCACCTCCGCCGCCTCGGACCGTATCCCCATCAGGTTGCGGCTGCCGGGGCTGTCGGCGTGCTCGGACCCCCAGTAGAATCGCTGCTCGTTGCCGGGGCTGAGCGACAGCGACCGGCGCATCATGGTCAGGTCGAAATCGAACTGCGCCTCGCGCTCGGCATATTGCGCCTTGTCCACCGCCTCGATGGTGAGCGTGATGCCGAGACGCTCGAGCGCACGGGCATAGATATCCATCATTGCCCCCGCCTGCGCGATGAGCCCGTCCTGCTGCAACAGCACCGTGAGATCGAGCGGGCGGCCCGCGCCGTTCACAAGACGTCCGTCCACGACCCGCCAGCCCGCCTCTTCCAGCAAGCCCCGCGCCCGGCGCAGCCCGGCGCGATTGCGCGCGGTGCCGTCGCTTCGGGGCAGGGTGTAGCCCTCCAGCGTGCCGGGCAGGAGCGTGTCGGCGAAGGGCATCAGCAGATCGCGCACCGCGCCCGTCGCGGGGCCGTGATTCATGCCCAGATCGGAGCCCGAGAAATACGAGGTGATGCGCGGCTGCCGCCCGCCGGTGAGGGTGTCGTTGATATGCTCGAAATTGAACGCGGTGATCAGCGCCTCGCGCACGCGCCAGTCATCCAGCGGCGGACGCCGCGTGTTCATGACGAAGCCGGTCATGCCCGAGGGCTTGGCGTGGGGGATTTCCGACAGTTTGATCTCGCCGCGGCTCACGGCGGGAAAGTCATACTGATTGGCCCAGGCCTCGGCGTTGAATTCGCGCACATAGCTGAGCACGCCGCCCTTGAACGCCTCTTTCATCACCGTGTCATCGCCGTAGAACTCGATCCTGATCTCGTCGAAATTATGAGTGCCGCGGGTGAGCGGCAGATCGCGGCCCCAGTAATCGGGGTCACGCGTCAGGGTGACGAAGCGGTTCGGCTCATAATCGGTGACGGTGTAGGGTCCGGTGCCCAGGGGGATATCGTCCAGCCCCGCCTCGGCGATGTCGCGCCCCTCCCATTGCGCCTTTTGCAGGATCGGGCGCATCCCGGCCAGCAACGCCAACTCGCGATCCTCCACGGCAAAGCTGAGGCGGATGCTGCGCGGCCCCGTTGCCTCGATTCGCGCCACCTTGTCCCAGAAGCCGCGATAGCGGGGGTGGCCGCGCGTGCCCAATGTCTCATAGGACCAGATCACGTCCTCGACAGTGACCGGGCTGCCATCCGAGAATCGGGCCTCCTCGCGAAGGGTGAATTCGACCCAGGATCGCGCCGCGTCGGTCTCGACCGATTCGGCCAGAAGGCCGTAAAGCGTGAACGGCTCGTCATAAGAACGGCCCATCAGCGTCTCGTGGGTGAGGTGCGCCAACTGCCAGGGCGGGGTGCCGCGCAGGATGAACGGGTTGAGCGAATCGAACCCGCCGACATTGCCGGTGACGATGCGCCCGCCCTTGGGGGCATCCGGCTTGGCATAGGGGAGCGACACAAAATCAGGTGGCAGGGCGGGGGTGCCATACATAGCTATGCCATGCGATGGCCCGGGCGTGGCGCTTGACGCCGTGAACGCGAGCGCAAGGGCCGCCAGCGCGGCCCGCCATTTGGGGAAAAAATCCGGTGCCATTTTGGCGACAATTCCTGCTCTGCCTTGTTTTACTGACATCAAGCCTAAGACCGGTTTCACGTCTTTTCAAACTTTTAGCTTGGAGAGCGGCGTCAGATTGCTTATAACGGGGTCACTGCTCGATAGGTTTCTTGCCTGTATGAAACCTGCCTCAATGACTAGACCCCGGCCTTGTGCCGGGGTTTTTTTTGACCCCTCTCTCTGTCCCCTCTTCCAGACGTGATCGACAAGCCCTCGTGCATTTCCGCGCTGTGGCACATATGCTGCGCGCGCAATACACATTGGGAGACAGAGCATGAGTGCAAAGGGCAAGACCGCCGTCATCACCGGGTCGAATTCCGGCATCGGTCTCGGCATCGCCGAAGAGCTGGCGCGGGCGGGGGTGAACGTGGTGCTGAACTCGTTCAGCGATTCGGAGGACGATCACGCGCTGGCCAAGAGAATCGCCGACGAGACCGGGGTGGAGGCGCGCTATATCAAGGCCGACATGTCCAAGCCCGACGAATGCCGCGCGCTGATCGAAAAGGCGGGGGGCTGCGATATCCTGATCAACAACGCCGGTATTCAGCATGTGGCCCCCATCGACGAGTTTCCGCTCGACAAGTGGGACGCGATCATCGCGATCAACATGAACTCGGCCTTTCACACCACCGCCGCCGCGCTGCCAATGATGCGCAAAGCGGGATGGGGGCGCATCATCAACATCGCCTCGGCGCACGGTCTGCGCGCCTCGCCCTACAAATCCGCCTATGTGACGGCCAAACATGGCCTTGTCGGCATGACCAAGACAGTCGGGCTTGAAACCGCGAAGGAGCCGATCACCGTCAACGCGATCTGTCCGGGCTATGTGCGCACCCCGATGGTCGAGAAGCAGATACCCGACACGGCCAAGCAGTATGACATCTCCGAGGATGAGGCGATCGAAAAGGTGATCCTGGCCAAGCAGCCCTCCAAGGAATTCGTCACCGTCGCGCAACTCGCCGAAACGGTCCTGTTCCTGTGCTCGGATGCGGCGGCGCAGATCACCGCCACCACCCTCAGCCTCGATGGCGGCTGGACCGCGCAGTAAGCCGAGAGGCATTGGCGCGGAGGCGGAGGCGGTCTATATCGGGGTTATGTTTGGAGATTTGCTGAATCGCCTGTTGGCCCCGACGCCCGAAACCCTGCCCGACGCCGATGCGCGGCTGGCGCTGTCGGCACTGATGGTGCGGCTGGCGCGGGCCGATGGGTGTTATGATGCCGAAGAGCACGCGCGCATCACGCGTATCCTGTCGCAGCGCTATGGTCTGGATGATGCCGGGGCCGGGGCGCTGTGTGCCGAGGCCGAGGTGCTGGAGGGCGAGGCCCCGGACACCGTGCGCTTTACCCGCGCGATCAAGGAGGCGGTGCCGCACGAGGCGCGCGCCGAAATTATCGAGGCTTTATGGCAGGTTGCGCTGGCCGATGGGGCGCGCGAGGCGCATGAGGATTCGCTCATAAGGTTGGTGGCGAGCCTGCTGGGCCTCACCGATCAGGAAAGCGCGCGGGCGCGGCAAAAGGTGACGCGCGCGTGATCGCGAGCCTGCCGATGTATGACCGGCCCGAGACGGCCCCGGCCAATGACCGGCTGTGGCAGGCGGTGCGCGCGCGGCTGGGATACGGGCCGGAGCGGCTCACGCGCGACGGCGATCTCTGGGATCATTGGCAAAGCCCCGATCTGGTGCTGTCGCAGACCTGCGGTTTACCATACAGATCAAGGCTTTACGACAAGGTGCGGCTGGTCGGCACGCCGGTTTGCGAGCTAAAGGATTGCCCGCCGGGGCACTATTACAGCGTGTTCATCGCGCGCCGGGACGACCCGCGCGACGACCCGGCGGATTTTGCCGATGCGGTGCTGGCCTATAACGAGGCGCTGTCGCAATCGGGCTGGGCCGCGCCGCAGGGCTGGGCGACCGGGCGGGGGATTCGCTTTATCGAAACGCTTTGCACCGGTGCGCACGCCAATTCGGCGCGGGCGGTGGCCGGGGGCCGCGCGGATATCGCCGCCATCGACGCGCTAAGCTGGAGGTTCATGGCGCGAACCGACCGGTTCGCGCAGGGCCTGCGGGTGATCGGGCGCACGGTGCCCACCCCGGCGCTGCCCTGGATCACCGCCGCCACCCGCGACCCCGCCCCGATCCGCGCGGCGCTCACCGGGGCGCTGGCCGCGTTGTCGGTCGGGGACCGCGACACGCTGGGAATCTCCGGGCTGGTCGAGATACCGGCGGACGCCTATCTCGCGCTGCCCATCCCGGACCCGCCTGCCTCCGAATTGGCCTGACCCGGCGTCAATTCGGCGGGCAAGCCCGCCATTTTGCCGCATTGCAAGTTGCATCGCGCAGAATTTTCGGCCCTAGTGTCATTAATACGTTGCAAAAGCACAGTTCGACGGGGGACGCGCGTGACCGAGACGCCGGTGATCGATATCCGCAATCTGCACAAGGCCTATGGCTCGCTCGAGGTCATCAAGGGCGTCGATATCACCGCGCCGCGGGGGCATGTCATCTCGCTCATCGGGTCGTCGGGGTCGGGCAAATCCACCATCCTGCGCTGCGCCAACCTGCTGGAGGACAGCCAACAGGGCGATATCCTGTTCAACGGCGAGCCGGTGACGTGGAAGGGCACGGGGCTGGGCCGTCATCCTGCGGATGCCAAACAGGTTTTGCGAATCCGCACCAATCTGAGTATGGTGTTCCAGCAGTTCAACCTTTGGGCTCATATGAGCATCCTGCAAAACGTGATGGAGGCCCCTGTCACCGTGCTGGGGCGTGACCGGTCCGAGGTCGAGCACGCGGCGCGCGGTTATCTCGACAAGGTGGGGATCGGCGACAAGTGCGATGTCTACCCCGCGCAACTGTCGGGCGGGCAGCAGCAGCGCGCGGCCATCGCGCGGGCCCTGTGCATGGAGCCCGAGGCGCTGCTCTTCGACGAGCCGACCTCGGCGCTCGACCCCGAGCTTGAGCAAGAGGTGATCCGCGTGATCAAGGACCTTGCGGGCGAGGGCCGGACCATGATGCTGGTGACCCACGACATGAGCATGGCCCGCGATGTGAGCGATCACGTGGTGTTCCTGCACCAGGGCCTGATCGAGGAGGAGGGCGCGCCCGACGCGCTTTTCGGCAATCCGCAATCCGAGCGGCTGCGGGGCTTTCTCAGCTCCACGATGGCCGCTTGACAACAACCAACCAAGAGGGAGTAACGACATGAAAAAACTGATGGTTTCGACCGCCGCCTTTGCCATGATGGCCGGGATGGCGATGGCGCAGGACGTGGTGCGGCTGGGCACCGAGGGGGCCTACCCACCGTGGAACTTCATCAACGATGCCGGCGAGATCGACGGCTTCGAGCGCGACCTCGGCGACGAGCTGTGCAAGCGCGCCGAGCTCAACTGTGAATGGGTCACGAACGATTGGGACAGCATCATCCCCAACCTCGTCTCGGGCAACTATGACGCGATCATCGCGGGCATGTCGATCACCGACGAGCGCGATCAGGTGATTGATTTCACGCAGAACTATACCCCGCCGGACCCGTCCGCCTATCTCGGCATGTCCGAGGGCGTGGACGTGACCGGCGGCGTGATCGCGGCGCAGACCGGCACCATTCAGGCGGGATACGTGGCCGAAACCGGCGCGAGCCTGCTGGAATTCGCCACCCCCGAGGAAACCATCGCCGCCGTGCGCAATGGCGAGGCGGATGCGGTGCTGGCCGACAAATCCTACCTCGCGCCGATTGCCCAGGAAGACCCGGACCTGATGTTCGTGGGCGAGGATGTGCCGCTCGGCGGTGGCGTCGGCATGGGCGTGCGCGAATCCGACGGCGAGTTGCGGGAGACCTTCGACGCCGCGATCCAGTCGATGAAGGATGACGGCACGCTCAACACGATGATCGAGAAATGGGAAGTCTCCTCGACCTTCGAGTGAGGTTTTGTCGATCCCGCGCGCCGTGACGCGCGCGGGATCCCTTGCCGGGGGCGGCCCTGATGTTTTCGTTTTGCTCCGATCCCGCGACGCTCGACGGTCTGCGGTGGCTCGCGTGCTATCTGACCACGGTCAAGCACGCCAATCTCTATATCGCGACGGGCACGGTGCTGTTGCTGCTGGCGATCACCGCGCCTGCGGCGATGCTCTTTGGTTTTGGCGGGGCGATGGCGGCGCGGTCGCGCATCTGGCCGCTGGCGTGGTTCGGCAAGGGCTATATCGCGATCGTGCGGGGCGTGCCGGATATCGCGTTTTTCCTGTTCTTCGTGATCGCGCTCGACCAGATATTCGAGATGATCCGCCACAAGATCAAATGCCCCGACTGGTCCGACGATATCTGGCAGGGCAGCGATTTCGTGGTGTGCCAGGCGGCCAAGCTGCCCTTGGGCAATTCGCCGCAATGGGTGCATGACACCTACGGGTTCTTCATCGCGGTTCTGACCTTCGCCATCGTGTTCGGGGCGTTCGCGGCCAATGTGCTTTATGGGGCGATGCGGGCGGTGCCGCGCGAGCAGATCGAGACGGCGGAGGCCTATGGCATGAGCCGCAGGCAGAGCTTCTGGCGCATCCTCGTGCCGCAGATGTGGGTCTATGCGCTGCCGGGGCTGAGCGAACCTGTGGATGGTGCTCACCAAGGCCACGCCGCTGCTGTTCCTGCTCGGCATCGAGGATATCGTCTACTGGGCGCGCGAATTGGGCGGCACCGCGCTGCCGCGCTTTACCGATTATCCGCACGGGGATTGGCGGATGTGGTATTTCCTCGGGCTGCTGGTGTTTTACCTTGGCCTCACGAAAATATCGGAGGTGGCGCTGGAGCGGCTGATGCTGCGGCTGAGCCACGGGCAGGCGACCACGGGCGGCGAAGCGCAGCGGAGGGCGGGCGCATGAGCTGCTGGCAGACGGTTCAGGATTACGCGCTGCGCTCTCTGGGGCATGGCGAGCGGCTTTTGCCGCGCGAGGGCTATACCCTGTGCGAGCATTTCACGCTGATCGGATCGGGGATGATCTGGAACGTGTATTTCGGCGCGATTGCGCTGCTCGCGGGGTTCTTTCTGGCCACTGTCGTGGCGGTCGGCAAGGGCGCGCGCAACCGGGTGATCCGCAAGCTGTCGGAATGGTTCATCTTCGTCTTTCGCGGCTCGCCGCTGTTCATACAGTTCTTCTTTGCCTATTTCCTGTTCCTGTCGCTCAAATCGGTCAGCCCGGTGTTTGACGCCTTTACCTCGGCCTGGCTGGGCGCGCTGATCGTGCTGTTTCTCAACACCGCCGCCTATTCGGGCGAGATATTCTATGGCGCGCTGCGGTCGATCCCAAAGGGCGACGTGGAGGCCGCTGATGCCTACGGGTTTTCCGGCACGCGGCGGTTTCGCAAGATCGTCTGGCCGACGATGCTGCGGCTGGCGTGGCCTGCCTATACCAACGAGGCGATTTTCCTGTTTCATTCGACCACGCTGGTGTTTTTCTCGGGCTTTCCGGCGCGGCAACAGCGGGGCGATGCGCTGTATTATGCCAATTATTTCGCCGACAAGACGTTCAACCCGTTCGTGCCCTACCCGATTCTCGCGGGGTATTTCATCCTGATGACGCTGGTCATCATCGGGATTTTCGGGGCGGTGAACCGGCGGCTGAACCGGCACCTGCCGCAAGAGGCGCGGCGGGGGCTGAAGCTGCGGCTCAACTTCATCCGGTGAGTGGCGGGGTGGCGATCCTCGTGCCTGCGGCGGGGGCGTCGCGGCGGATGCGGGGGCGCGACAAGCTTATGGAATGCGTGAGGGGGCGCGCGCTGCTGGCGGACCGCGTGGCGGTGGCGCTGGGCACAGGCCTCGATGTGCTGGTGACGTTGCCGCCGGGGGGCGATGATCGCGCGAAGGCGCTGGAGCCGCTGGCGGGGCCGCGGCTGTGGGTCGAGGAGGTGGCGGATGCCGCCGAGGGCATGGCCGCGTCGCTGCGCCGGGGGGCGGAGTGGGCCGGGGCACAGAGGGCGCTGGCGCTGATGGTGCTGTTGCCCGATCTGCCGGACCTCGCGCAGGAGGATTTGCGCGCGGTGCTGGATGCGTTTGACGGGGAGCGGATCGTGCGGGCCACGGCAGAGGATGGCCGGGCGGGGCACCCGGTGGTGTTTCCGGCGCGATGCCTGTCCGAGTTGGCGGCGCTGAAGGGCGACGCGGGCGCGCGCGCGGTTCTGGCGGCGCACGAGGTGACCCATGTCGCGCTGCCCGGACGCCGCGCGGTGACCGATCTCGACACGCCCGAGGACTGGGCCGCGTGGCGGGCGCGGCAGGCGCGCAAACCTTAAGAAAACGTAAAGAAACCGGCGGGTTGGCAGGTGGCGTGCGTTTGACTCACCGCACGCAATCGCGTATAGGTTGTGCCATGCTGGACGAGATGGGCAAGCGGCCCCGGGGCACCCCCGGTGGCCGTTTTTTCATGTCGGCACGGGCGGGGGGCAACGCGAGAAGGGAAAACGGCATGAGGCAGCGACACGCATGGTTCTGATCACCCCGGAGCAGGGGCCATCCGGCCTGACCAACGCGATCAACGCGCTTGAAGAGCAGCTTGCGGATATGCGCGGCGAGCTCGAGGCGCTTTATCGAAGGATACGGGCCGGGGACCTCGGTGAATTGAAGAACGCGACGCGAGCCACGGCGGAAATCCGTCAGTGGCTCAAGATCGCCATCGAAATGGAGGCACAACTTGAAAAACGCAGACAACACGAACGTGGCATCGTCCACGGCTACGCCATCGACTTTGACGCAGCCCGGGTTGAGATCCGGTGCCGCATGGATCGTCTCGGAAGGGCGCGATGCGCGGGACGAGTTCCTCGATGCCCTCAGCGAGGGTGAGCTGCTGGCGCTGCCCTATATCTTCGAGTTCTGGGCGATGGCGCATCAATTGCCGCCCGAGGGAGACTGGCGCACCTGGGTGATCCTGGGCGGGCGCGGCGCGGGCAAGACGCGCGCCGGGGCCGAATGGGTGCGCGCGCAGGTCGAGGGCGCGCTGCCGCTCGACGCGGGCGCGTGCAAGCGGCTGGCGCTGGTGGGCGAGACGGTCGATCAGGTGCGCGAGGTGATGATCTTTGGCGAAAGCGGGATCATGGCGTGCAGCCCGCCCGACCGCCGCCCCGAATGGCAGGCGACGCGGCGGCGGCTTGTCTGGCCCAACGGGGCGGTGGCGCAGGTGTTCTCGGCGCACGAGCCCGAGGGGCTGCGCGGGCCGCAATTCGACGGGGCCTGGGTGGACGAGTTGGCCAAGTGGAAGAAGGCGCGCGACACCTGGGACATGCTGCAATTCGGGCTTCGCCTCGGCGAGGCGCCGCAGGTCTGCGTGACGACGACGCCGCGCAACGTGGGCGTGCTCAAGGATATCCTCGGCAGCGACAGCACGGTGGTGACAAACGCGCCGACCGAGGCCAATGCCGCCAACCTCGCGCAGGGGTTCCTCGAGGAGGTGCGGGCGCGCTATGCGGGCACGCGGCTGGGGCGGCAGGAGCTGGACGGCGTGCTGGTGGACGCGGCCGAGGATGCGCTCTGGACGCCGGCGATGATCGAAGCGGGGCGGACGGAGGTGCCGCCCGATCTGGACCGGATCGTGGTGGCGGTCGATCCGCCGGTCACGGGCCATGCCGGATCGGACGCGTGCGGGATCGTGGTGGTGGGCGCGGTCACCCGCGGGCCGGTGCAGGACTGGCGCGCCTGGGTGCTGGCCGATGCGAGCATCAGCGCGGCGAGCCCGGCGGCCTGGGCCAAGGCGGCGATCCGCGCGATGGAGCGCTGGGGGGCCGAGCGGCTGGTGGCCGAGGTCAATCAGGGCGGCGACCTGGTGGAGCAGGTGATCCGGCAGGTCGACCCATTGGTGCCGTTCCGCAAGGTCCATGCGAGCCGGGGCAAGGTGGCGCGCGCCGAGCCGGTGGCCGCACTCTATGAGCAGGGGCGGGTGCATCACCTGCGCGGGCTTGGCACGCTGGAGGACCAGATGTGCGCGATGACCGCGCGCGGCTTTGAGGGGCGGGGCAGCCCCGACCGGGTGGATGCGCTCGTGTGGGCGCTCACGGAGTTGATCGTGGAGCCGGGGGCGAAGTGGCGCGCACCGCGCGTGCGGGCGGTGTGAGGGGCGCGTAGGGCGGGGTGAACCCCGCCCTACGGTGTGGTCGGGCAGGGCGCGGGGGTAGGGTGACTTAGGTTGGCCTGCAGGGGACGCTCAAGCAACGGTCGAGGAGCCGCGCAGCGCCCGACCGCGGGTGGGCGCTCCGACGGTGAAGGAGGGCAGTTTATGGTGCGGAATATTCCAACGATTGTAAGGTGACAGACGTTGAATAGCGCCCGCCCGTCCGGGCGGTCGGGCGCTGCGCGGCGGCGTGCAAGCACGCCTTGATTCCGCGCAAGGGGGCTTTGCCCCGACCGTCCGCTTCAGGCCAAAAAGAGACGCCCGCGCGGTGCGGTTAAGGTTCCTTAAACCTTTCGCCGTCTGATGCCCGTCGAGCGCCGAGGTGAAGGAGCGAGCGATGATACTGGATTTCTTCCGGCAAGGAGGGGCTGACGTGGCAGAGGTGCCCGAGCACAAGGCGAGCGCGGCGGGCCGCGTCATTGCCTGGGGCGGGGCGGGGCGCGTGGCGTGGAGCCCGCGCGACGCGGTGAGCCTCACGCGAGCCGGGTTCGCGGGCAACCCGGTGGGGTTTCGCGCGGTCAAGATGATCGCCGAGGCGGCGGCGGCGCTGCCGCTGGTGTTGCAGGATGCCGAGCAGCGCTACGCGGTGCATCCGGTGCTCGATCTGGTGGGCGCGCCCAACCCGGCGCAGGGGCGGGCGGAGCTTTTCGAGGCGCTTTATGGCCAGCTTCTGCTGTCGGGCAACGCCTATGTCGAGGCGGTGGGTGCGGGCGCGGGGCTGCCGCTGGAATTGCACGTGCTGCGCTCGGACAGGATGAGCGTGGTGCCGGGCGGCGATGGCTGGCCGGTGGCCTATGAATATGCCGTGGCGGGGCGCAAGCACCGGTTCACCCTCGGCGAGGGCGCGCCCGTCATCTGCCATATCAAGAGCTTTCACCCGCAGGACGACCATTATGGCCTGTCGCCGATGCAGCCCGCCGCGCAGGCGGTGGATGTGCATAATGCGGCGAGCCGCTGGTCCAAGGCGCTTCTCGACAATGCCGCGCGGCCCTCGGGGGCCATCGTCTACAAGGGGGCCGAGGGGCAGGGCGCGCTCAGCACCGATCAGTATGACCGGCTTGTGAGCGAGATGGAGGCGCATCATCAGGGCGCGCGCAACGCGGGGCGGCCGATGCTGCTCGAAGGCGGGCTGGACTGGAAGCCGATGGGGTTTTCGCCCTCGGACATGGAATTCCAGAAGACCAAGGAGGCCGCCGCGCGCGAGATCGCGCTGGCCTTCGGCGTGCCGCCGATGCTGCTCGGGATTCCGGGCGATGCGACCTATGCCAATTACCAGGAGGCGAACCGCGCCTTTTACCGGCTGACGGTGCTGCCGCTGGTGGCGCGGGTGAGCGCCAAGGTGGCGGCGTGGCTCGCTGAGTTCACCGGCGAGGCGCTGGACCTGTCCCCCGATCTCGACAAGGTGCCCGCACTCGCGGCGGAACGCGATGCGCAATGGGCGCGGGTGGCGGGGGCGGATTTCCTGACGGCGGCGGAAAAGCGGGCGCTGTTGGGTCTGCCCGCGCTGCCCGAGGGGGTGGCGGATGAGTGAAGGCGCGCCGCCGCCGCGTTACGGGTTCGAGGCGTTCGACTGCGCGCCCGCGCTGCGGCTGGAGGCGCATGAGCGGGTCTCGGAGCTCCAGCAGCGCGCGACGATGGAGCGGCTGGAGCGCGCGGAGGCGGCGATCGAGCGGCTGGAGCGGCGGCTGTGGCTGGCGGTCTATGGCGTGGTGGCCGCGGTGCTGGTGCAGGCGTTTCAGCCGATTTTGGCGGCACTGCCGGGTTGAGATGAAAGGATGAGGTGGATGGAGACGGGATTGGAGCGGAAATTCGTGCAGGGCGGGGCCGAGGGGCTGTGCGTCACGCAAGACGGCGGGATCGAGGGCTATGCGAGCCTGTTCGACGCGCCCGATCAGGGCGGCGACATCGTGGCGCGGGGCGCCTACGCGGCGAGCCTCAAGCGGATGGGGGCCGAGGGGCGGCGCGTGCGGATGCTGTGGCAGCACGACCCGCGCGAGCCCATCGGCGTCTGGGACGAGTTGCGCGAGGATGCGAAGGGTCTGTGGGTCAAGGGCCGTCTGCTGGACGGTGTGGCGCGGGCCCGCGAGGCCACGGCGCTGATCGCGGCGGGCGCGCTTGACGGGCTGAGCATCGGCTATCGCACGGTGCGCGCAGGCCGGAACGAGAAGGGCCAGAGGCTCTTGCAGGAACTGGAGCTTTGGGAGGTGTCGCTGGTGACATTCCCGATGTTGCCCAGTGCGCGGGTGGCGGCGAAGGGCGAAAGCCCCGGCGACGCGACCTTGCGCGAGATGGCGGCCGTGCTGCGCGCGGCGCGCCGGGAGATGGCGCAGGAGTAGCGCCGACCCGCAACCGAGAGGAGTTGACGATGACGACCGAGACAAGGGCTCGGACCGGGGAAGACGTGTCTCCGGCCGCCGAGATGGGGGAGGCCGTGCGCGGCTTTCTCGACGAGTTCAAGGGCTTTCGGGCCGAGATCACCACGCGGTTTCAACAGCAGGACGACAAGATGACCATGATCGAACGCAAGAGCCTGAGCCAGGCACGCCCGCAGCTCGCTGGCACCCATGACATGCACGCGCCGCATCGCAAGGCGTTCGACGCCTATCTGCGCTCGGGCGATGATGACGGGCTGCGGGGGCTGGAGCTCGAGGGCAAGGCGCTCAATACTGCGGTGGCCGCCGAGGGCGGTTACCTCGTCGATCCGCAGACCTCCGAGACGATCCTGTCGGTGATGAATTCCACCGCCTCGATCCGCGCCATCGCCAACGTGGTGGCGGTGGAGGCCACGTCGTTCGACGTGCTGGTGGACCATACCGATCTGGGCCACGGCTGGGCGACGGAGACCGGCAGCGTGGCCGAGACCGACACGCCGCAGATCGACCGTATCGCGATCCCGCTGCATGAATTGAGCGCGCTGCCGAAGGCAAGCCAGCGTCTGCTCGACGACAGCGCCTTTGACGTGGAGCATTGGCTCGCGACCCGCATCGCCGACCGCTTCGCGCGGGCCGAGGCGGCGGCGTTTGTCGCGGGGGACGGGGTGGACAAGCCGCGCGGGTTCCTGAGCCGGCCGGCGGTGGACAACGACGTGTGGACATGGGGCAACCTTGGCTATGTGCCGACGGGCGTTGATGGCGACCTGAACGGCCCTGACCCGATCGTCGACCTGGTCTATGCGCTGGGCGCGGAATACCGCGCGGGGGCCACCTTCGTGATGAATTCCCGCACCGCCGGTGTCGTGCGCAAGCTCAAGGATGCCGATGGCCGTTTTCTGTGGTCCGACGGCCTCGCCGCCGGGGAGCCCGCGCGGCTGATGGGCTACCCGGTGCTCATTGCCGAGGACATGCCCGAGATCGCGAGCGGCGCGGATGCCATCGCGTTCGGCGATTTCCGCGCCGGGTACACCGTGGCCGAGCGCCCGGACCTGCGCATCCTGCGCGATCCGTTCAGCGCCAAGCCGCATGTTCTGTTCTACGCCACCAAGCGCGTCGGCGGTGACGTGAGCGATTTCAAGGCGATCAAGCTGTTGCGGTTCGCCGTCGCCTGAGGCGTGCGGTGAAGGCGGGCGGGGGCGGATCGCCCTCGCCCGGGGCGCGTGCCGCGTGATGCGGCGTTGCAAAGCTTCCCCTCCGTCCGGGCAAGGCCGGGCGGCACGCGCCGCAAGAACGGGAGGGGTCCGGGATGATGGAGATGGTCCATGTTGCTGATGGAAGAGACCGCGGTGCCGGGTGCCGCATTGCCGCTGGCGGAGTTCAAGGCGCATCTGCGACTGGGCACCGGATTCGCGGATGACGATATTCAGGACCCCGTGCTCGAGGGGTTTCTGCGCGCGGCGCTGGCCGCGATCGAGGGGCGCACCGGCAAGGTGCTGATCGAGCGCGATTTTTCCTGGGTTCTGCATGACTGGCAGGATGCCACAGGGCAGGCGCTGCCGGTGGCGCCGGTGGCGGCGATCCTGAGCCTCACCCTGCGCGACCGCGCCGACGAGGAAGAGGTGATCGACCCCGCGCTTTACCGGCTGGAGCGCGACGCGCATCGCCCGGTGCTGCGGCCCGCAGGGGCTATGCTGCCAATGGTGCCCACGGGCGGCGTGGCCGAGATCGGCTTTCGCGCGGGCTATGGCGCGGGCTGGGGCGATCTGCCCGCCGACCTGGGGCAGGCGGTGCTGCTGCTCGCGGCGCATTACTACGAGCACCGGTTCGAAACCGCGCTGAGCGAGGGCTGTATGCCCTTTGGCGTGGCGAGCCTGATCGAGCGCTACCGCAAGGTGCGACTCCTGGGCGGGGGGGCGCGATGATGACGCGGCCCATGCTCAACCGCCCATTGGTGCTGGAAATGCCCGAGCGCGCGCCCGATGGCGCGGGCGGCTTCGCAGAGGTCTGGGCGGTGCGGGGCACGCTCTGGGCCGAGGTTGCCCCGCGCACCGGGCGCGACGCGGCGGGTGAAGGGCTGCGGCTGGGGCGGGCGGCCTATCGCATCACGGTGCGCGCCGCGCCACAGGGTGCGCCGTCGCGGCCCCAAGCGGGAGAGCGGCTGCGCGATGGCGCGCGGATTTTTCATATCCTCGCCGTCACCGAGAGCAAGGCGGGCGCGGGATACCTCACGCTGTGGGCCGAAGAGGAGGTGGTGGCATGAGCTATGCAATGGCGGCGGCCCTTCAGGCGGCGATCTGGCAGCATTTGTCGGCCGACGCGGGCCTCGCGGCACTTGTCGGTGGCGCGATCTATGACGCCGCCCCGCAGGGGGCTGTGCCCGATCTTTACGTGGTGCTGGGCCCCGAAGATGTGCGCGAGCGCGGCGACGGCACGGCGCCGGGGGCCGAGCATCGCGTGACCGTTACGGTGGTGAGCGCGGGCGCGGGATTTCTGGCCGCCAAGCAGGTGGCGGGGGCGGTGAGCGACGCGCTGGAAAGCGCGGCGCTGACGCTCGCGCGCGGGCGGCTGGTATCGCTCGATTTCCTGCGCGCCCGCGCCCGGCGCAGCCGCGACGGGCAGCATCGGCGGATCGACCTGACCTTTCGGGCGCGCGTGGATGACGGCGTCTGATCCAACACGAAAACGGAGACGAGACATGGCAGTTCAGAATGGCAAGGACCTTCTCATCAAGGTCGATCTCAACGGCAGCGGCAATTTCCAGACGGTGGCGGGGCTGCGCGCGACGCGGGTGAGCTTCAACGCCGAAAGCGTGGATGTGACGAGCCTCGAGTCGGCGGGCGGTTGGCGCGAATTGCTGGCCGGTGCGGGCGTCAAATCGGCGAGCATCAGCGGCTCGGGGATTTTCCGCGACGCCGCGAGCGATGCGCGGATGCGGCAGATCTTCTTTGACGGGGAAATGCCGGATTTTCAGGTGGTGATCCCCGATTTCGGCACCATCGAAGGGCCATTCCAAGTCACTGGCATCGAATATGGCGGCACCCATGACGGCGAGGCGACCTACGAGATGTCGCTCGCTTCGGCGGGGCGGCTGACCTTCGTGGCGCTGTGAGCGGGATGGCCAACCCGTATGCAGGCGAGGTGGCGCTGGTGCTGGACGGGGAAAATCGCGTGATGCGGCTCACCCTCGGGGCGCTGGCCGAGATGGAGGCGGCGCTGGGGGCGGACTCGCTCGTCGATCTGGTGGCGCGGTTCGAGGAGGGGCGGTTTTCCTCGCGCGACGTGCTGGCGGTGATCCATGCGGGCCTGCGCGGCGGTGGCTGGCCGGGGCGCGAGGCGGACCTGCTCACCGCCGAGATCGAGGGCGGGCCGGTGGCGGCAGCAAAGGCGGCGGCGCAGCTTCTGGTGCGGGCCTTTGCCCTGCCGGGAGAGGACAGGTGAGCGAGGGGCGCTTCGACTGGCCCGCGCTGATGCGCGCGGGCGTGCAGGGGCTGGGCCTGCGCCCGGGTGAGTTCTGGGCGCTGACGCCGGTGGAATTGCGGCTGATGCTGGGCGAGGGGCGCGGGGTGCGCCCGATGGCGCGCGACGGGCTGGAGGCGCTGCTGGCGGCCTATCCCGATGACAAGCAAGAGGAGATGAGCGATGGATGAGCTGGACCGCGCCGACGATCTGGAGACGCAGATCACGGCCCTTGATGACGCGATGGGGCAGGCGGGCGCGATGGCCGCCGCCTTTGCCGGGGAACTGGCACAGGTGCGCGGCGGCTTTGCTGCCGCCGGGCAGGATGTGCAGAGCCTCGAGCGCGGCCTGAGCCGGGGCCTGCGCGGCGCGCTGCGCGGCGCGGTGGTGCAGGGCGACAGCCTCAGCGACAGCCTGCGGCGGCTGGCCACGACGATGGTCAACACCGCCTTCAACGACGCGGTGCGCCCGGTGACCGATCAGGTCGGCGGGCTTTTGTCGCAAGGCGTGGGCGCGCTCTTTGGCGGCGCGTTCGAGAAAGGGGGCAGTTTCTCGCAAGGCCGGGTGATGCCCTTTGCCAATGGCGGCGTGGTGAGCGGGCCGGTGAGCTTTCCGATGCGCGGCGGGCGCAGCGGGCTGATGGGCGAGGCGGGGCCGGAGGCGATCCTGCCGCTGAGCCGCGGGGCCGACGGGCGGCTGGGCGTGCGCGCGCAATCGGGCGGCAACGTGAGCGTGGTGATGAACGTGACCACGCCGGATGTCGAGGGATTCCGCCGCTCTCAGGGGCAGATCGCCGCACAGCTTGGCCGCGTGATCGGGCGCGGCGCGCGCAACCGGTAGAGAGGGACGCAGGTCATGAGCTTTCACGAGATACGATTCCCCGCGAGCCTGAGTTTCGGCTCCATCGGCGGGCCGGAGCGGCTCACCGAGATCGTCACGCTGGCGAGCGGGCATGAGGAGCGCAACACGCCGTGGTCGCAGGCGCGCAGGCGGTATGATGCGGGCGTGGCGCTGCGCAGCCTTGAGGATATCGAGGCGCTGATCGCGTTTTTCGAGGCCCGCCAGGGGCAGCTTTACGGCTTTCGCTGGAAGGACTGGAGCGATTTCAAATCCTCGCGCGCCGGGGCCGCGCCGGCCTTTGACGATCAGAGGATCGGGGTGGGAGATGACGCGACGGTGGCGTTTCAGTTGTTCAAGACCTATCGCTCGGGCGCGCAGGAGGCCGTGCGCCCCATCGTCAAGCCGGTCAAGGGCAGCGTGCGCATCGGTCTGGGCGGCGTGGAGATGCGCGAGGGGGTGCATTACGCGGTCGATGCCACCACCGGGGTTGTGACGTTTTCCGAGCCCCCCAACCGCGATGTGCCGGTGACCGCAGGCTATGAATTCGACGTGCCGGTGCGGTTCGACACTGACCGCATCGCGGTGAGCCTCGCGAGCTTTCAGGCGGGCGAGGTGCCCAATGTGCCGGTGGTGGAGGTGCGGGTATGACCGGCGCGGAGGCGCTGGCTGCGCATCTGGGCCACGGGGTGAGCACCACCTGCCGCGCCTGGGCGCTGACGCGGCGCGACGGGGTGGTGATGGGGTTTACCGATCATGACCGGATGCTCGCCTTCGACGGCGTCACGTTTCGCCCCGAGACCGGCATGAGCGCCCGCGCCGTGGAGGCGGGCACCGGGCTTGCGGTCAACAATTCCGAGGCGCTCGGGGCGCTGTCGGATGCCGCCATCGCCGAGGCCGATATCGAGGCCGGGCGCTATGACGGCGCGCAGGTGCGGGCGTGGATCGTCAACTGGCAGGACGTGTCGCAGCGGCTGGCGATATTCGCCGGGACCATCGGCGACATCCGCCGCGCGGGCGGCGCGTTCGAGGCGGAACTGCGCGGGCTGACGGATGCGCTCAACGTGCCGCTGGGGCGGGTTTTTCAAAAGGCGTGCAGCGCCGTGCTCGGGGATCGGGACTGCACCTTCGATCTCGATACGCCGGGGTATGTTTCCGGGCGTGAGGCCGAGGAGGTGGTGGAGAACCGCGTGTTTCACTTTGCCGACATGGCCGGGTTTGCCGAGGACTGGTTCCGGCATGGCGTGCTGAAGGTGACAAGCGGGGCGGCGCAGGGCCTTTCGGGCATGATCAAACGGGATCGTATGGAGGGGACGGGCCGGGTGATCGAGCTGTGGCACCCGCTGGGCGCAGAGGTTGCCCCCGGTGATGCGCTGCGGATCGAGGCGGGCTGTGACAAGCGGCGGGCGACCTGTCAGTTCAAGTTCGACAACCTACGGAATTTTCAGGGGTTCCCGGATATTCCCGGCGATGACTGGGTGATCACCGATCCCACCAAATCGCCGCAGCTCGATGGCGGGAGCCGCAGGCGATGAGCGGGCGGGGGGCAGAGGTTGTGCGCGCGGCGCGCGGCTGGCTTGGCACGCCCTACCGCCATCAGGCGGCGTGCCTCGGCGCGGGCTGCGATTGTCTGGGCCTCGTGCGCGGGGTCTGGCGCGAGGTGATGGGCGACGAGCCCGAGCGCCCGCCCGCCTATTCGATGGACTGGTCGGAGCCTGCCCGCATTGAGGCGCTGTGGGCTGCGGCCACGCGGCATCTGGTGGAGAGGCCGCTGGGGGCCGAGGCCCCCGGCGACGTGATCCTGTTCCGGATGCGCGAGGGCGGCGTGGCCAAGCATCTGGGGATCATGGCGCAGGCGGGGCCGGGGGCGCGGTTCATCCACGCCTATTCGGGGCATGGCGTGGTCGAGACCGCGCTGAGCGCGCCGTGGCGACGGCGCATCGTGGCGCGCTTCGCCTTTCCTGAGGAGGGATAACATGGCAACGATTCTTCTTTCCGCCGCCGGGGCCGCCATTGGCGGCGCGGTGGGTGGCTCGGTTCTGGGCATTTCCTCGGTGGCGCTGGGGCGCTTTGCCGGGGCGGTGATCGGGCGGTCCATCGACCAACGCCTGCTGGGGCAGGGGTCCGAGACCGTGGAAACGGGCCGCGTCAACCGGCTGCGCCTCACCGGGTCGGGCGAGGGCGACGCCATCGCGCAGGTCTATGGCCGGATGCGGGTGGGGGGGCAGGTGATCTGGGCCACCGAGTTCCGCGAGCGCGTCACCGTCACACCCGGACGCAGCGGCGGCGGCAAGGGCAGCCCGCGCCCCGCCACCCCCACCGTGCGCGAGATCAGCTATTCGGTGAGCCTCGCGCTGGCGCTTTGCGAGGGCGAGATTTCCCGCGTCGCGCGCATCTGGGCCGACGGCACGGAAATCGCGCCCGACAGTCTCAACATGCGGGTCTATCCCGGCTCGCGCGATCAGCTTCCCGATCCGCTTATCGAGGCGGTGGAGGGGGCAGGGACCGTGCCCGCCTATCGCGGCACCGCCTATGTGGTGATCGAGGACCTGGACCTCACGCCATTCGGCACCCGCGTGCCGCAGTTCAGCTTCGAGGTGTGCCGCCCGGCGCAGGCAAGCGGCGACGGGGCCGACCTTGACCCGGTTCACGCGCTGAGGGGCGTGGCGATGCTGCCCGGCACCGGCGAATACAGCCTTGCCACCACGCCGGTGACGATGGATTTCGGGTTCGGCTCCAAGGGCCTCGTCAACGTCAACACGCCCGGCGCGCGCAGCGATTTCGCCGTGGCGCTGGAGGCGCTGACGCAGGAATTGCCGCGCGTGCGCGCGACCTCGCTGGTGGTGAGCTGGTTCGGCGACGATCTGCGCTGCGGGGCGTGCCAAATCCGCCCGCGCGTGGAGAAGAAGGATTTCGACTCGGCCAACATGCCCTGGACTGTGTCGAGCCTGACGCGGGGCGCGGCGGGCGAGGTGCCGAAAGATGACGACGGTCGCGAGGTCTATGGCGGCACGCCGTCGGATCAGGCGGTGGTGGAGGCGATCCTCGCGCTCCGGCAGGCGGGGCAGGACGTGCTTTACTATCCGTTCATCCTGATGGAGCAGATGCCGGGCAACGGCCTGCCCGACCCGTGGAGCGACGCGGGCGATCAGCCGGTTTTGCCGTGGCGCGGGCGGATCACCACGTCGAAGGCACCGGGGCAGGAGGGCAGCCCCGACGGCACGGCAGCGGCGGAGGCGGAGGTGGCGGCGTTCTTCGGCACGGCGCAGGCCGCCGATTTCACCGTGACGCCGGTCGAGGCGGTGCCGGTGGGCGAGCCGGGGACCGGCGCGCTCGATCTGTTGAGTTTCGGCGGCACGGTGAAGGCAAGCCCGGTGGCCTATCATGGCCCCGACGAGTGGTCGTTCCGCCGCTTCATCCTGCATCAGGCGGCGCTCTGTGCCGCCGCCGGGGGCGTGGAGTCGTTCTGCATCGGCTCGGAAATGCGCAGCCTCACGCAGATCCGGGGCGCGGGCAACAGCTTTCCGGCGGTGGCGCAACTGGTGGCGCTCGCGGCGGAGGTGCGCGCGCTTCTGGGGCCGGAGGTGAAGATCAGCTATGCCGCCGACTGGTCGGAATATTCCGGCTATCAGCCGGGGGGTGGCGACCGGTTCTTTCACCTCGACCCATTGTGGGCGGATGACAACATCGACTTTATCGGCATCGACAATTACATGCCGCTTTCCGATTGGCGCGAGGGGTATGACCATCTCGACGCGCAGGCATGGCCGTCGATCTACGATCTCGATTACCTGCAAGCCAATATCGAGGGCGGCGAGGGGTATGACTGGTTCTACCCCTCCGACGAGGCGCGCGCGGCGCAGCGGCGCGAGCCGATCACCGACGACGCCTACGATGAGCCGTGGGTGTGGCGGTTCAAGGATGTGCGGGGCTGGTGGGAAAACGCGCATTTCGACCGTGTGGATGGCGTGCGTGCGCCCGCGCCGACCGCCTGGGTGCCGCAATCGAAGCCGATCCGCTTCACCGAATACGGCTGCGCGGCGGTGGACAAGGGCACCAACGAGCCCAACAAGTTCCTCGATCCGAAATCCTCGGAATCGCGCCTGCCGCGCCATTCCACCGGTGCGCGCGACGAGCTGATACAGCTCCAATATCTGCGCGCGATCTCTGCCTATTGGGGCGATCCGGACCGTAACCCTTTGTCCGAAGAGTTCGACGGACCGATGATCGACATGGATCACGCCTATGTCTGGGCCTGGGATGCGCGGCCCTACCCGTGGTTTCCGGGCAATACCGGGCTTTGGTCGGATGGAGAGAATTACGCTCGCGGGCACTGGATCACGGGGCGGGTGAGTGGCCGCAGGCTGGCGGAGGTGATATCCGAGATCGCCGGGCGCGCGGGGGTTGCGGCGCTCGACACCGGGCGCGCCACCGGATTCGTTCGCGGCTATAGCGTGGACACGGTGGGGCCTGCGCGCGCGTCGCTTCAGCCGCTGTTGCTGGCCTGTGGCGTGGACGCGGTGGAACGCGAGGGCGCGCTTGGCTTTCGCGCGCGCGACGGGCGGGCAGATACCATGCTTGTCACCGACACCCTCGTGCGCGACCCGGAACTGGACGGCGTGATCGAGGAGACGCGCGGCTCTGACCTGGAACTGGCGGGGCGCGTGCGGCTGCGATTCGTCGAGTCGGATGGCGATTACGAGGCGGTGGCCGAGGAGGCGATCCTGCCCGACGACGCGACCCACGCGGTGGCCACCTCCGAGTTGTCGCTGGCGCTTACCCGCGCCGAGGGGCGGCAGGTGGTGGAGCGCTGGCTGTCGGAGGCGCGGCTGTCGGTGGACACATTACGCCTGACGCTGCCGCCGTCGCAGATCGCGCTCGGGGCGGGGGACGTGATCGCGTTGCCCGACACGGAGGGCGGCGGGCGGTTCCGCATCGACCGGGCCGAGCAGATGGCGGGTATGCAGCGCGTCGAGGCCACGCGCACCGATCCCGAGAGCTTTCGCCCCATCCTGATCGACGATAATCCTGCGCGGCTGCGCCCGGTCAACGCTCCGGGGCCGGTGACGCCGCTGTTTCTCGATCTGCCGCTGCTCACCGGCGAGGAGGTGCCCCACGCGCCGCATCTCGCGGTGATCGCCGATCCGTGGCCGGGGACGGCGGCGCTCTATGCCTCGGACGAGGATGCGAATTACGCGCTCGACACATTGATCGCCGCGCAGGCCACGGTGGGGGTGACGCAAGCCCCGCTTGCCCCTGCCGCGCCGGGGCGGATCGACCGGGGGGATGGCCTCCTGGTGCGGATGCGCAATGGCACGCTGGAAAGCGTGAGCGATCTGGCGTTTCTGAACGGGGCTAACCTGTGCGCCATCGGCGACGGCACGCCGGACGGGTGGGAGCTTTTCCAGTTTCGCGAGGCAGAGTTGGTGGCACCCGACATCTACATTCTGCGCCACCGGTTGCGCGGGCAGTTGGGGACCGAAGGGGCGGCGGCATGGCCCGTGGGATCGATCCTCGTGCGGCTCGACGGCATCCCGCGTCAGATCGGGCTTGCCGAGGCACAGCGCGGGCAGGCGCGGCATTACCGGATCGGTCCGGGGGGCCGCCCGGTGGACGACCCGAGCTTTGGCCACGCGGTGCTGGCCTTTGACGGGTTGGGCCTGCGGCCCTACGCGCCGGTGCATCTGCGGGTGGATGAGGCGGGCGGCGATCTGGCGGTGCGCTGGATCAGGCGCACGCGTGTGGGGGGCGACCGGTGGGACACGCCCGAGGTGCCGCTGGGCGAGGAGAGCGAGAGCTATGTCGTGCGGGTGCGCCGGGGCGCGCAGGTGCTGCGCGAGGTGGTGGTGCCGGTGCCGGAGTGGCACTATGCGGCCTCCGCCCGCGCCGGGGACGGGCCGGATGCGGGCAAGCGCATCGAGGTGGCGCAGATATCGGCCAGCTTTGGCGCGGGGCGGTTTGCGGGGCGTGATCTGTGAGGGGAGGTTGGCCTGGAGGGGACGTTGGGACAACGGTCGAGGAGCCGCGCAGCGCCCGACCGCGGGTGGGCGCTCCGACGGTGAGACAACGCGATTTATAGTGCAGCATATTTCAACGTTCTCAATAACTTGCAACGTCGAATAGCGCCCGCCCGTCGCTGTCGAACGCGTCGGTCAGCGGCCGCAGGCCGCCGCCGCCATCCGCCGTCCCGTCGCGGGCGGCGACCATTTGCATGACGATGGTCGCCGCCACGAAAGCCACCATGATCAGGATGTTGCGCGGTGTCTCGGCCTCGATTCGCATCCCCTCGACATCGAAACCCTTGCGCTTCATCGTGCGGAACACCTCCTCGATGCGCCAGCGCATCCGATACTGCGCGGCCACCTCCAGCGCCTCGCGCATGGTGGTGACGGGACGGGTCGTCAGCAGCCGCCAGCACACCGGTGGAACCCCGGCGGGCGGGTCCGGCTCGCACAACTCCACGATCCGCAGGCTCAGCGGCCCGCGCCCCGCTTTGGGGGCGTTCGTCAGAGCATGTTGCTCAAAAGGAACCGGTTTGAGCTCCTCGAACATGCGACATCAACATGTCGGAGCGTGCCGCGTGACTGCCAATGACGCGGGCACGCTCCGGTACCGCCAGTGCGACCTCTCCGAAGCGTACCGCCAGCCGGGCTTGCCGCGCCGGGCGCCCGGGCACGGCAGGCAGGTCGAGCGCGACCATGCCCGCCCGGGGCCAGCCCGCCACCCGCGCGAACAGCCGCCCGCCACCGCCGAGCGAGCGGTCATGGGCCGCGCGGATGATCAATTCAATCCCCGCCGGGGCGCGGTCGAACATCTCGAAAAGGTCGCGGCCACCACCGTCACCCGCGCCGCCCCTCCGATCCCGGAGGCCGCCTCGCAGACCCGCAGCCAGCGGGCGCTTTCGCGCGCCTCCGGCGGGCGCTGACGACGGCTGCGCCGCTGCCCGCCCTCGCGCTGCAGAAACTCCGCCGCCACCGGCCCGAGCACGGCACCGCTCCCGGCATCCACCGCGATCGCGGCATGCAGATAGCTGCCGCCGCCGCCCTCCGAGCGGGTTACCGTCGTGTCCTGGATCACCAGCACATCGCGCCCCGCCGCCGCGGCGCAGACCCGCGCGCGCGCCGTGGCGACGATCTCCCGAACCGTCACCGCCGGGTTGCGCAGGAACCGCGTGATCCGCATCTCGCCGGCCCGGTCGCCGCCAAGCCGCCGGACCCGCAGCCCGCCATGCCCCGCCGCAACCAGCCGCTCCAGCAACCACGCCCCCCTTTTTGGAGACGCAAGTCTCCGAAACACCCCAGAAAACAATCCATGATCCACCTCCTGTCAGGAAATGGAATCACACGACAGAAACAAATGATACCGAATTGTGTGAATGTTATAGCCCGGGGGGCGGGTCATGCCGGAGGCATGCCTCCGGCATGACCGCTGCGCGGCGGTGCCTTGCGGCACCGTGATTCCGCGCAAGGGGGATGAGCCTTGAATGGCAGCAACAGGCCATTCGCGACACTTGCCAAAGGGCACGACCGCAGCATCGCCGGTCTTCACCGATCTCGCGGGGTGTCGCGGCGTGCGGCTTTGAGCCGCGCCACCGTTCCTATCACGACAACCGTCAGCACGATCCGGTAGATGTGGTGCAGGGTGACAAAGGCCGGGTTGGCCTGGAGGCTGAGCGCGATCAGCGCCATTTCCGTCACGCCTCCGGGTGCAAGGCTGATCACCAGCACGTCCACCGCCTCGCCCGTGAGCGCGTGCAGCCCCGCCGCCAGCGCCACGCCGATGGCCAGCATCGCCCCCACCGCCAGCAGCGCCAGCCCCGCGCCGCGCGCGAGCAAGCCCCGGCTCAGCCCCGTGAAGCGCATCCCCAGCGCCGTGCCCAGCACCATCTGCGCGAGGTTCACCAGCCATTGCGGAAGCTCAAGGCTCAGCCAGCCGGTGAGCGACAGGATCGCGGCCAGCGCCATCGGCCCGGTCATCTGGCCGGCGGGCAGGCGCAGCACGTGGCCCAGCGCCAGCCCGCCGATACCCGCAAGCGCCACCAGCGGCAGATCGGACCACGGCACATCGCCGCGCGCCAGCGTCACGCCACCGGCCGATCCCACCGGCGCGCCCATCCACAACGACAGGCCCAGCGGCAGCACGGTCACCACCACGATGATGCGCAGGAATTGCTGCATCATCAGCCGCGTCACATCCGCGCCTGCCGCCTCGCCCATCTCGATGCTCTCGTAAAGCCCGCCGGGGGCGCTCGCGTAGAACGCGGTGGTCTTGTCATAGCCGCCGAAGCGGCGATAGACCGCATAGCCCGCCCCGTGCGCCAGCCCCACAAAAAGCGTCACCGCCCCGAGTGTCAGCACATAGCCCTGCGCCTGCGCGAAGAGCGCGGGCGTCACCTGTGCCCCGATCATCAGCCCGATGATGGCGATGAAGGCGAGCCGCAGCACGGTGGGAAAGCGGTAGCCCTCGGGCAGGCGGTGCGGCACCGCCGTTGCGATCAGTGCCGCGCCCACCAGCGGTCCCAGCATGAACGGCAGCGGCGCGCCCAGCGCCTGCGCCGCCAGCCCCCAGACAAGGGCGAGCGCCAGCAGCGCGAGGGTGGTCAGGGCCTGTGGCATACTCCCGTTGAACCACCCCGCGCGGACGGGGGCAAGGCCGCTCAGGCGAAGGGGATGTGCCGCTCGAACGGCATTTCGCGCAGGCGCTGCCCGGTGGCGGCAAAGATCGCGTTGGCCAGTGCGGGCGCGGCGGGGGGCACGGGTGGCTCGCCGATGCCGCGGATCTTATCGGCGGTCTCCAGCCCCCGCACGATGATCTCGGGGCATTCAGAGAGGCGCATGGCGCGGAACGTGTCGAAATTCGCCTGTTCCACCGCGCCATCCTTATACGTGATCTCGCCATGCATTGCGTGGCCCAGGCCCCAGACCACGCCGCCCTGCATCTGCGCCTCGAAATTCACCGGGTCGACGATGCGGCCCACATCGGCGGCGACATAAACCCGGTCAAGGCGGATGCCGTCCCCGGTATCGGTCACCTCCACCACCTGCGCGCAGGGCACCCCGAACGAGAGGCAGAACGCCACACCCCGGCCCTGGCCCTCGGGCAGCGGCGTGCCCCAGCCCGACATCTCGCCCACCGCCTCCAGCACCGCGCGCGACGGCGCGTGATGGCACAGCCGCAGGCGCTCTTCCAGCGGGTCGGCCCCCGCCGCGTGGATCAATTCATCGAGCAGGCAATCGTGGAAAAACCCGTTGGTCGAGGCGCCCACGGAACGCCACGAGGAAACCGGCGCAAGCCCGCGCGCGCGATAGCCCGTCACCCGGTAGTCGGGGATGGCAAAGGGCTGATCCCACGCGCCCGCCACGATCTGCAAATCCGGCCCCGGCGCGGGGATCGACTGCCGCCCCATCTGCGAGGCAAGGATGGAGGGCATGGCGATGCCCAGATCATACGCGACCACCCGGCCATCCGCCACGCGCCCCCGCCCCCGCGCCATCGCGATCTGGCGGGGGAATTCGTGGCCCATGTCCTCTTCGCGGGAATAGGTCAGCTTGACGGGCCGCCCCGGCACCGCCATCGCCAGCCGGGTGGCGTGGCGCGTGACCTCGTCCTCGAGCCTGTGGCCGAAACTGCCGCCCGCCACGCGCACATGCACATGCACCTGATCCGCGCCTTGCCCGGTGATCGCCGCGGCGTTTGCCTGCACGAAGCGCGGCACCTGTGTGCCGGTCCAGATATCGGTGCGCTCCGGCGTGTAGCGCACGGTGGCGTTCAATGGCTCGAGCGGGGCATGGGCGAGGTAGGGCGCGCGATACTCCGCTTCGACATCCACGGTCTCGGCCAGCGCTGCCTCCACGTCGCCTTCGTCGCGCAATTGGCTGTCCTGTGCTTCAGGGGTAAAACTCTCGGCCAGCGCCTGCCAATGGCCGTCCATCCCGTCGGGGTAAGGGGCGGGGGCCCAGTCGCAGGTGATTGCCTGTGCCGCCTGCATCGCGCGCCAGGTATTGTCTGCGATCACGCCGACGCCGCCGGGCAGGTCGACGATCTTCTCCACCCCGCGCATCGCCCCGGCCTTGGCGGCGTCATAACCCCGCAGCGCCGCCCCCTGCGCCGGATTGAGCCGGATCGCGGCGTGGAGCATGTCGGGTTGCGCCTCGTCGATGCCATAGGCCTGCGTGCCGGTGGATTTCGCCACGATATCCAGGCGCTGCACCGGCTTGCCGATCAATCGCCATGTCGCGGGGTCGCGCAAGGCGACATCGGTCACCGGCTCGGTTTTTGCCGCCTCGGAGGCGAGGCTCTGATAGCTGAGCCGCCTGCCATCGGGCAGGATCACCGCGCCGCCTTCGGTGCCCAGCCGGTCCACGGCCACGCCGTGCAGCCGCGCCGCCGTGGCCTTCAGCGTTTCGCGCGCCACGGCCCCGGCGCGGCGCAGCCGCTCGTAGCCGTCGGGCACCGTGGTCGAGCCGCCGGTGATCTGCATCCCGAGGAATTTCATCGGCGCATCCATCACGCCGCGCGTGGTCTCGGCCAGCCAGCCGGTATCGGTGGAGCGGAACGGCACCGCCTCGGACGAGAGCGCGCGGTTGTAATAGGCGCGGTCGGGGGGGCCGAACTCTGTCTCGACCTGATCGAGGGTCACGTCCAGCTCTTCGGCGATGAGCATGGCCTGCACCGACACCGCCCCTTGCCCCACATCGGCGCGCGGCGTGATGAGGGTGATCGCATCCCCGGTGATCCGCACGTAGGGCGTCAGCGCCGCCGCCCCCTCGGGCAGGTCGCGCAAGAGCGGGTTGGCATAGGGCGTCGCATACCGCCAGACGCCAAAGGCCACGCCGCCCGCGATGGCGACCGAGCCGATGAGGAATGAGCGCCGGGCGATGGTCTTGATGCGTCCCATCTCAGGCCTCCCGCATGGTGCGCGCCGCCGCCTTCACCGCCGCACGGATGCGCGGGTAGGTGCCGCAGCGGCACAGGTTGCCGGACATGGCACCGTCGATATCGCGGTCGGTGGGGTCGGGCACCTCTGCCAGCAAGCTGGCTGCCTGCATGATCTGCCCCGACTGGCAATAGCCGCACTGCGCCACCTGAGCCTCGATCCACGCCGCCTGCACCGGGTGCGGGGCCTCGGGCGTGCCCAGCCCCTCGATGGTGGTGACCGCGCCCCGGACATCGCCCACGGCCACCTGGCAGGAGCGGGTGGCAACCCCGTCGATATGCACCGTGCAGGCCCCGCATTGCGCGATGCCGCAGCCATATTTGGGGCCGGTGATCCCCAGCACGTCGCGCAACGCCCAGAGAAGCGGCATATCCGGTTCGAGATCGTCGAGCCTGTGTTCGGTGCCATTGACGGTCAGACGCATGGGGCGTGGGCTCCTATCTGAAATATCGGGCCGAGGATAAACTGCTTGGTTCAGTTGTAAAGGGCGCAGCGGCAGAGCGGGCGCTGTGTGCGATGCCGCGGGGTCAGGGCGCTGCGGCCGATACGGCCTGCCAGTTCCGCATCCGGGCGCGGAACCATGTCCGCTGGCGCTTGGCGTATCGGCGGGTGGCGATGATCGCCGCCTCGCGGGCCTGATCGAGCGTCATCTCGCCGCGCAGATGGGCGATCAACTCCGCCGCGCCGATGGCCTTTGACGCCGGGCGCGCGGCGTCCCACCCGTCAAGGTTGGCGCGCGCCTCGTCGAGCGCGCCCGCGTCGAGCATCGCATCGAAACGGCGTGCGATGCGCGGGGTGAGCCACGCTTTGGGGGCCTCCACGAGGAGCGGCGTTGACCGTTCGAGCGGCAAGAGCGGCGGCGGGGTGGCATCCTGCCAATCTGCGAGCCCGCGCCCGGTGGCGGCCTGCACCTCCCACGCGCGCTGCACCCGCATCGGGTTGGCGGTGTCGATGCGGGCGCGTGTGCCTGCGTCGAGCGCGTCGAGAAGGGCCTCTATCTTCCCCGAGAGGCGCAACCGATCGGCCTCGGCGCGGATATCGGGGGGGATGGGCGGTATCTCGGCCAGCCCCTCGGTCAGCGCCGAGAAATAGAGCCCGGTGCCCCCCACGATGATCGGGCGCGGCCCGGCCCCGAGCAATGGGGCCACCTCGCGCAGCCAGTGGCCGACGGAATACGCCTGTCTCGGGGGTCACATGACCATAGAGCCGATGCGGCCACGCGGCCTCTTCCCCGGGCGAGGGCCGTGCCGACAGGATGCGCCAGTTGGCATAGACCTGAAGCGCGTCGGCATTGACGATCACCCCGCCCTGCGCCCGCGCGATCCGCAGCGCCAGCGCCGATTTGCCGCTGGCCGTGGGCCCGGCGATAAGCACGGGGAGGGCAGGGTCGATTGTGTCGGGGTCGATCATGGGCGCGGGCATAGCCGACGATCGCCCCCATTTGGCGAGGGTGCGCGCCGTTCGGCGATTGCACCTTCCGGGCATTTGCGACATTTTGCGCGCAAATCCCGAAGAGCAGCCGCGGAGAGCGCCCATGACCCCCCCCGATTCCCAGAAGGCCCGCTTCGGCCGCGTGATGCTCAAGATCTCCGGCGAGGCGCTGATGGGCGATCAGGGCTACGGCCTGCACCCGCCGACGGTCGAGCGGATCGCGCAGGAGGTCAAATCGGTCCACGACATGGGCGTGGAAATCTGCATGGTGATCGGCGGCGGCAACATCTTTCGCGGCCTTCAGGGCTGCGCGCAGGGGATGGAGCGCACCACCGCCGATTACATGGGGATGCTGGCCACGGTGATGAACGCGCTGGCGATGCAATCGGCGCTGGAGCGCACCGGCGCGTTCTGCCGGGTCATCACCGCCATCCGCATGGACGAGGTGGCCGAGCCCTATATCCGCCGCCGCGCGGTGCGGCACCTGGAGAAAAAGCGCATCTGCATCTTTGCCGCCGGCACCGGCAACCCGTATTTCACCACCGACACGGCGGCCACCCTGCGCGCCAACGAGATGACCTGCGAGGCGATCTTCAAGGGCACCAAGGTGGACGGTGTCTACGACAAGGACCCGGTCAAGCACGCCGATGCCAAGCGCTATGAGCGGGTCACCTATGACGAGGTGCTGGCGCAGCACCTGGGCGTGATGGATGCGAGCGCGATTGCGCTGGCGCGCGACAACAACCTGCCGATCATCGTCTTCTCGCTCGACGAGCCCGGCGGCTTTCGCGGCATCCTCGCGGGCGAGGGCACCTATACAACCGTGCATGGCTGAGGTTAAACAGGGGCTGTCAACAGCCCGCAAGAAGGACATGGGAACGACATGGCGGACGACATCGAAATCGACCTGGATGATCTCGAGCGGCGGATGACCGGCGCGATGACCTCGCTGAGGACGGAATTCGCCTCGCTGCGGACGGGGCGCGCCTCGGCCTCGATGCTCGAGCCGGTGCAGGTCGAGGCCTATGGCCAGATGACCCCGATCAACCAGGTCGGCACGGTGAACGTGCCCGAGCCGCGGATGGTCACGATCAACGTCTGGGACAAGAGTCTCGTGAACAAGGTCGAGAAGGCGATCCGCGAAAGCGGGCTCGGCATCAACCCGCAGACCAACGGCCCGATCATCATGCTGCCCATCCCCGAACTGAACGAGGAGCGCCGCCGCGAGCTGACCAAGGTCGCCTCGCAATACGCCGAGCACGCCCGCGTGGCGGTGCGCAACGTGCGCCGCGACGGCATGGACCGGATCAAGAAGGCCAAGGCCGACGGCATGTCCGAGGACGACCAGAAATTCTGGGAAACCGCCGTGCAGGAGCTGACCGATGCGTTCGTCAAGCAGGTGGATGACGCGCTCGAGCACAAGCAAGCCGAGATCATGCAGGTCTGATGCGACAGGAGGCGCCGCGATGGCCGACGCAGGACCGCGACAGGCCCGCAAGCGAGACGACGCGGCCATGCGGCGCCATGTGGCGATCATCATGGACGGCAACGGCCGCTGGGCGCAGAAGCGCGGGCGGCCCCGTCTGTTCGGGCACCACGCGGGCGCGCGGCGGGTGCGCGAGATCGTTCAGGCCTGCCCCGATCTGGGGGTCGAGTATCTGACGATCTTCGCCTTTTCCACCGAGAACTGGAAACGCACGCAGACCGAGGTGGCCGGGCTCATGAGCCTGTTTCGCCGCTACATCATGAAGGAAATGCAGGACTTCGTGCGCGAGGACGTGCGCGTGCGCTTCATCGGCGATCGCTACCGGCTGGAGCCGGGGCTGCGCGCGCTGATGGAAGAGGCCGAGACGCTGACCGCCCATTGCACCCGGCTCAACCTCACCATCGCGCTCAATTACGGCGGGCGCGACGAGGTGGCGCGCGCCATGCGCCTGCTGGCGCGGGACGTGGCCGGGGGGCGGCTCGATCCCGAGGCGGTGGACGAGCAGACCCTGCCGCGATACCTCGACACCCGCGTGCTGCCCGATCCCGATCTGGTGATCCGCACGAGCGGCGAGGCGCGCATCTCGAATTTCCTGCTGTGGCAGTCGGCCTATGCCGAATACGAATTCATCGACACGCTCTGGCCCGATTTCACCTCTGACATCTTCGCCGACCTGCTGGCGCAGTACGGCGCGCGGGATCGCCGCTTCGGCGCGGTGCGCGCATGAGGGCTGCGGCGCGCTGGTCCGATCTGGCCCCGCGCATGGCGTCGGGCGTGGCGATGGCCGCTGTGGGCGCGGGGGCCATATGGGCGGGCGGGCTGGTCTTTGCCGCGCTGGCCTGTGCCCTGGGCGGGCTGCTGATGTGGGAGGCGGCGCGGCTCTTCGGCTCTGCCGCGCCCGCACGCGCCGGGATCACCGGGGCGGTGGCGCTGGCGCTGGCGCTGTGGCTGCCGGGCGTCTTCGTGCTGCCGCTGCTGGTGGCGGCGGTGCTGCTGGGTGCCGGGACGGTGCCGCGCGCGCGCGCGCCCTTCGCGGCGCTGGCGCTCTGGGCGCTGATCGGCGCATGGGTGATCGCTGACCTGCGCGCCGAGGCGGGGCTTTGGTGGGTGCTGTGGCTGGTGCTGGTGGTGATCGCGTCGGACGTGGCGGGCTATTTCGCGGGCAAGGCGCTCGGCGGGCCGAAATTCTGGCCGCGCATCAGCCCCAAGAAGACGTGGTCGGGCACGGTCGCGGGCTGGGTCGGCGCGGCTTGCGTCGGCGCGGCCTTCGCCGGGCCGCTGGGCGCGGGGGCGGGGCTGATCGCGGTCTCGGTGCTGGTGGGGTTCGCCGGGCAGATGGGCGATATCGCCGAGAGCGCCGTGAAGCGGATGCAGGGGGTCAAGGACAGCCTCGACGCTCATCCCCGGTCATGGCGGCGTGCTCGACCGGTTCGACGCGATGCTGGGCGCGGCGCTGGCGGCGGGGCTGTTGCGCGCGCTGGTGCGCGGTGTAGCCGATGCGGCGGGTGAGCATCCTCGGCGCGACCGGCTCTGTCGGGCAAAGCACCATCGACCTCATCCGGCGCGATCCCGACGCCTATCACGTGGTGGCGCTCACCGGCGGCGCGAATATCGCGCAACTGGCGGCGGACGCGCGCGAGTTGCGCGCCGATGTGGCGGTGACCGCCGATGAGGCGCGGCTTGACGATCTGCGCGCGGCGCTTGCCGGCTTCGGGGGTCGAGGCGGCGGCGGGGCGCGCGGCGCTGATCGAGGCGGCAGCGCGGCCGGCGGATTGGGTGATGTCGGCGATCGTCGGGGCGGCGGGGCTGGAGCCGGGCCTCAAGGCGCTGGAGCAGGGCGCGACGCTGGCGCTGGCCAACAAGGAATCGCTGGTCACCGCCGGACCGCTGGTGATGGCGGCGGCGCGGGCCTCGGGCGCGCGCATCCTGCCGGTGGACAGCGAGCATTCGGCGATCTTCCAGGCGCTGGCGGGCGAGGATATCGCCACCGTCACCCGCGTCATCATCACCGCCTCGGGCGGCGCGTTCCGCGACTGGCCGCTGGAGCGGCTGGCGCAGGCGACGGTGGCCGAGGCCTCTTGCCACCCCAACTGGGACATGGGGCAGCGCATCACCATCGATTCGGCGTCGATGTTCAACAAGGCGCTGGAGATGATCGAGGCGCGCGAATTCTTCGGGCTGACGCCCCGGCAGATCGAGGTGCTGATCCATCCGCAATCGCTCGTGCACGCGCTGGTGGGGTTTGCAGACGGCGCGCTGATGGCCCATGTCGGCCCGCCGGACATGCGCCACGCCATCGGCTATGCGCTCAACTGGCCGGAGCGCCGCGCGCTGCCGGTGGCCGCGCTCGACCTTGCCGCAGAGGGTGTGCTCGAATTCCGCGCCCCCGACGAGGCGCGCAGCCCGGCGCTGCGGCTGGCGCAGTTGGTGATGGCGGAGGGCGGGCTGGCGGGCGCGATCTTCAACGGTGCCAAGGAGCGCGCGCTCGATCATTTCATCGCCGGGCGGCTGGGCTTCATGCAAATGGCCCCGCTGGTCGAGACGGTGCTCGAGCGGATGCTGGCAAGCCCGGACGCGGCGGGCGACGATCTGACCCTTGATCGGGTGGCGCATATGGACCATCTGGCAAGGAACTGCGCCGACGCGGTGGCGCGTGACATCAAAAAACAGGGGTAAGGCGTGGATCTAGGGTTACTTCTGCCGCAATTCGGCAGTCTTTTCATGACGATACTGGCCTTTGTCGTGGCGCTTTCGGTGATCGTGGCGGTGCATGAATACGGCCATTACATCGTCGGGCGCTGGTCGGGGATCAAGGCCGAGGTGTTCTCGCTGGGCTTTGGCCCGGTGCTTTTCTCGCGAAAGGACAGGCACGGCACGCGCTGGCAGGTGGCGGCCTTGCCGTTTGGCGGCTACGTGAAATTCCTCGGCGATGCGGATGCCGCGAGCGGGCAGGACGGCGCGGCGATGGCCGACATGGCCCCCGAGCGCCTGCGCCAGACCATGCATGGCGCGCCGCTCTGGGCGCGCACGGCGACGGTGGCGGCGGGGCCGGTGTTCAACTTCATCCTGTCGATCCTGATCTTCACCGGCGTCATGATGGCGGGCGGCAAGACGGCCGAGCCGCTGACCGTGGGCGCCCTCACCCCGCTGCCCGTCGCGGGGGTGGAATTGCGCGCAGGCGACGAGATCCTCGCCGTCGCCGGGCGGGAACTGCCCGACATCGGGGCGGGCGAGGTCTATGACGATTTCCTCGACGCGCTGCCCGCCGAACCGCTTCTGGATTACGAGGTGCGGCGCGAGGGCGCGCGCATGACGGTGCGCGGCCCGCATCTCATGCCGCCGCTGGTCGGCGGCCTCTCGCCGCAATCGGCGGCTTTCGACGCGGGGCTGCGCGCGGGCGACGTGATCACCGCCGTGAACGACCGGCCCGTCGTGGCCTTCGCCGAGCTCAAGGAGATCGTCGAGGGCTCGGACGGCGCACCTCTGGCGCTCGACGTCTGGCGCGAGGGGGAAACGCTTGCCCTCACGCTGGTGCCGCGCCGCACCGACGAGCCGCAGCCCGAGGGCGGCTTTCGCACCGAATGGCGGATCGGCATCGCCGGGGCGATGGCTTTCGAGCCCGCCACCGAGGCGCTGGGGCCGGTCGCGGCGCTCGGGCAGGCGATGGCGCAGACATGGATGATCATCGAAAGCTCGCTGTCGGGACTCTATCACATGGTCACCGGCGCGATCAGCAGTTGCAACATGTCCGGCCCCATCGGCATCGCCGAGGTCTCGGGCGCGATGGCGAGCCAGGGCGTGCAGAGCTTCATCTGGTTCATCGCGGTGCTGTCGACGGCGGTGGGGCTTTTGAACCTTTTCCCGGTGCCGGTGCTCGATGGCGGGCACCTGGTGTTCTACGCCTACGAGGCCGTCGCCGGCCGCCCGCCGAGCGAGCGCGCGCTGCGCGTGTTGATGGCCGTGGGTCTGACGCTGATCCTGTCGCTGATGCTGTTTGCCGTGTTCAACGATCTCTTCTGCCCCTGACGCGTGGCGCGGGGGACGCGCGCAAGAGTGAGTATTTTTGCCAAGAAGAAACACCGCAAGGATCACATGGGGCTGTTTTCACATCTGCGTTGGCGGTATCCTGCGGGTAACAAGACCGGGGACCGGCGGATGAGCAGTTTTTCAAGGTTTGGGCTGGCAATGCTGGTCGCACTGGCGCTCGCACTGGCGATCACAGAGACGGCGCGGGCAGAGACGGCGCGGGCCGGGGGCGCAGGGTTTTCCGCGCTGGCGCGGTTTGATGCCGGGGCGAGCGCGATCACCGATGACGGGCGCGGCGTGGCGCTGCGGCTGGGGCTGTCGCAGGGGGTGCCGTGGCGGGTTTTCACCCTCGACGGGCCGCCGCGCCTGGTGCTCGATTTCCGCGAGGTTGACTGGCGCGGGGGCGGGTCCGCCGACATCGTCGCGACGACCCGCGTGCGCGGCCTGCGCATGGGGCAGATCCGGCCCGGCTGGTCGCGGATGGTGGTGGACCTGGACGGGCCATACCCGCTCGATGAGGCCGCGCTGTCAGTCGATCCCGAGAGCGGCGAGGCGGTGGTGCGGGTGCGGCTGGGCCGCGCCGCGCCGGAACGCTTTGCCGACGCGGCAGGCGCGCCCGACAGCCCCGGCTGGGACCCGGCCCCGCCCGCTGCCACTGCCCCCGCGCCACGCGACGCGGACGGGCCGCTGCGGGTGATGATCGACCCCGGCCACGGCGGCATCGACCCCGGTGCCGAAGAGGGCGGGCTGACCGAAAAGACGCTGATGCTGGTGCTGGCGCGGGAACTGCGCGAGGCGCTGCTGCGCGCGGGCGGGTATCAGGTTTTTCTCACCCGCGACGCCGACATCTTCGTGAGCCTCGAGGGCCGGGTGGCGCTGGCGCACGAGGTGGGCGCGGATGTGTTCGTGTCGCTCCATGCCGATGCGCTGACGGATGCGCGGGCGCGTGGCGCGTCGGTCTATACCTTGTCCGACACCGCCTCGGACGCGGCGAGCGCGGCGCTCGCCGAGCGCCACGACCGCGCCGACCTGTTGTCGGGTGTGGACCTGAGCGACAGCGACGATGTGGTGGCCGGCGTGCTGATGGACCTTGCGCGGCTCGAGACGCAGCCGCGCGCCGAGGCGCTGGCGGGCACGCTGCTGGAGGTGTTCCGCGCGCGCGATCTCCCGGTTCTGGGCCGACCGCTGCGCCATGCCGGGTTTTCCGTGCTCAAGGCCGCCGATATCCCCTCGGTGCTGGTCGAGACCGGGTTTCTTTCGGATGCGCGCGACCGGCGCAACCTCGATGACCCGGACTGGCGCGCGGGGCTGGTGACGGCGCTGCGCGCGGGCCTCGAGCGGTGGCACGCGCAGGACCGCGCGCGTGCAGGGCTGGTGCGGCAATGAGGGCGCGCGCGGAAACCCGCCCCCATCCTCCGGCTTTGGTTTTGACCGGCGGCCCGATCATCCCTATATCGGGCGCAACCCTGCAAGGGAGCGATCCGTGCTGCGTCCTGTGATGAGCCTTCTGGGCACCGTTTTCAGCCTCCTGACCCTCGTGGTGATGGTCGGCGGCCTCACGCTTGGGGCGGTGCTGCACATCTATGGCAAGGACCTGCCGAGCCATGAGAGCCTTGCCAATTACACGCCCGCCACCATCAGCCGCATCTATTCCGCCGAGGGGCGCATCATCGACGAGTTCGCCCGCGAGCGGCGGCTCTTTACCCCCGCCGGGGACATCCCCGACCTGGTGAAACAGGCCTTCATCAGCGCCGAAGACAAGAATTTCTACACGCATGGCGGCTTTGACGCACTGGGGATCGCCTCGGCGCTTTACGAGGCGGTTAAATCGCGCGGGCAGAACGTGCGCGGCGCCTCGACCATCACGCAGCAGGTCATGAAGAATTTCCTGCTCTCGGGCGACCGCCGCATCGAGCGCAAGATCAAGGAGATCATCCTCGCCACCCGCATCGAGGAGACGCTGTCGAAGGAGGATATCCTCGAGCTTTATCTCAACGAGATATTCCTCGGGCAGAACAGCTATGGCGTGACCGCCGCGGCGCAGAGCTATTTCAACAAGAACCTGCGCGATCTGGCCCCGCACGAGGCGGCGATGCTGGCGGCGATGCCCAAGGCACCGAGCGATTATCACCCGGTGCGCGACACCGAGCGGCTGCGCGACCGGCGCGATTACGTGCTTCGGCAGATGTGGGAAAACGGCTATATCGACGCGGCCACCCACCGCGAAGAGCGCGCGCTTCCGGTGCGCTCGGTGCAGAATGGCGATTTCGCGCCGTTCAGCGCCGAGCTGCCGCCGCGGGACTATTTCACCGACGAAATCCGGCGACAGCTCAGCGACGTGTTCGGCGAGGGCGAATTCTTTTCCGGCGGCCTCACCGTGCGCGCCACCATCGACCCGCAGATGCAGGAGGCGGGCGCGCGCGCCCTGCGCCGTCAGCTCGAGGCCTATGACCGGGCGCGCGGGCGCTGGCGTGGCACCGGCGAGAGCCTGCCCGAAGAGGCGCTGGGGGCCGGGGCCGACTGGCAGGCGGCGCTATCGGACCTGCGCGTGGCGCGCGACATCGAGCTTGAGGGCCAATGGTATCCGGCGGTGGTGCTGGAGACGGGCGACGAGGCCATGCGCATCGGTATCGAGGGGATCGACGGGGTGCAGGAGGTGCCGCGCAGCGATATTTCCTGGCTGCCCGGCGATTTTGCCGAGACGTTCAAGCGCGGCGAGGTGGTGCATGTGCGCCGGGTGATGACCGAGGGTGGCGAGTTTGCCAATTGGTCGCTGCGGCAGGTGCCGGAGGTGCAGGGCGGGTTCATGGCGATGGACGTGAACACCGGCCGCGTGATCGCCATGCAGGGCGGATTCTCCTACCAGGATTCGGTGTTCAACCGCGCCACGCAGGCGCTGCGCCAGCCGGGATCGAGCTTCAAGCCCTTCGTCTATGCCGCCGCCCTCGATAGCGGCTATTCACCGGCCACGATCGTCATCGACGCCCCGATCGAGATCGACACGCCGCAGGGCCTGTGGCGCCCGCGCAACTCGTCGAACAAGTTCTACGGGCCGACGCCGCTGCGCACCGGGATCGAGCAGTCGCGCAACCTGATGACCATCCGCCTCGCGCAGGAGGTCGGCATGGACATCGTCGCGAGCTATGCCGAGCGGTTCGGCGTTTACGAGAACATGGGAACGTTCCTCGCCAATTCGCTGGGGTCGGAGGAGACCACGCTTTACAACATGGTGGCGGCCTATTCGATGTTCGCCAATGGCGGCGAGCGGGTGCGTCCGAGCCTCGTGGACCGGGTGCAGGACCGCTATGGCCGAACAATCTATCGGCAGGACACGCGCACTTGCGTGGACTGCAATGACGCGCGCCTGCCGCGGGGGCGGGGGCCGCGCATCGTGTCGGATCGCGAGCGGGTGATGGACGCGATCACCGCCTATCAGCTTACCTCGATGATGCGCGGCGTGGTGGATCGTGGCACGGCCTCGGGAGCCATAAATCTGCCGGTGCCTGTGGCGGGCAAGACCGGCACCACCAACGACGCGCGCGACGTGTGGTTCATCGGCTTCACCAGCAACATCGCGGCGGGCTGCTATATCGGGTATGACCAGCCGCGCGGCCTTGGTCGCGGGGCCTACGGGTCGTCGATGTGCGGGCCGGTGTTCCAGGAATTCATGGCGCAGGCCGTCGAGAAATTCGGTGGCGGGCCGTTCGAGGTGCCGCCCGGCGGACAGTTCATCAAGATTGATCGCTTTTCCGGCGCGCGCCTGCCCGATGATGAAGAGGGCGCGCATGTGGTGGCCGAGTATTTCCGCGAGGGCGAGCAGCCGGTCTTCGGCGTGAGCTTCGACGGCGGATTCGCGATGGGCAACGATCTCGATTTCTACCAGCCAGGAGAACGCGAAGCGGTGCATGAGGTGACCACCTCCACCGGCGAGACGAAGGAGGTGGGCGACAAGGCAACCTTCGGCTCGATGAGTTCGGGCGGGCTTTACTGAGCCGCAAGGGCGGGCACGACGGATCGTCGTTTCCGTCTTCCGCCAAAGTCACGCCTCGCGGCCATGCGCTTTCAACCGGGCGTGCAGCATTCCCGCCTCGGGGGCACCCGTCTCCAGCGCGAAGACATAGGCATGGGTCAGAAAGAAACACGCCGCGTCAAGATCGTTCAGCCGGTCGGCGGCGCGCGCATAAAGCCGCGCAAGCGCGCGCCGGTCATCGCTCGCGTGGGCGGCGAGGATCGCCGCTTCCAGCCGCTTCATTCGGCTGCCTGCGCGGGCGCGCGACGCGCCTCGATCTTGCCTGCCACCCAGTCGTGGAAGCAGTGGGTGGGGCTGTCCATCACCGGCGAGAACCGCCCGCCGTCAAAGCGCGCGGCGTGACGGCCGCGCTGCATCCCCTCGACGACGAAGATATCCTCCTCGAACACGCCCTTCCACAATTGCGTGTTGCGCATCTTCAGCCCCTCGTCGGCATTGGGCACGGCATAGTAGAGGTGGACATGCTCGACCGTTCGCTCGAGCCCCTTCGGCTCGAGGATAATGGCGAATGCGTGGTCGCGATGCACACCCAGGAGCACGTTGGGATAGGCGGCGATATATTCGGCCTGTTCGTTCCATTTCGCGCCGACATCGGCGAAATCGGGGAATTTGTCGCCGGTCTCGTTGGTGATCTGGCGATAGACCATCGTGCCCTGCCCGGAATACTCGCCCCGCTTCTCGATGTGGTAATGATCCTCGAGCTTTGAGTAGCTGTTGAGGCCGGGATGCACCCAGGGCAGGTGGTAGCTCTCGCAGTAGTTTTCGACCGCGAGTTTCCAGTTGGTCGCCACCTCCAGCGTGAACCGGCTGTCATGGCCGCCGTGATAGAGCGGCAGGTCGAACTCGGCCCAGCGGGCGATGAGATCGGCCATCGCCTCTTCGAACGGCGCGGCATCGCCCGAGACGTTGATCCAGACGATATCGCGCCAGATATGGGCGCGCACCTCGTTGAGGCCAAGCTCGTCGCGGCGGATCGCGTCATGGGTGTTGTGCCCCGGCCCGCCGACATGCGGCGTCGAGACGAGCGCGCCCTTGGTCGAATAGCACCACGAATGATAGGGGCAGCGGATCGCGCCCTCGATGCGGCGCGGTGCCTCGACGAGGATCATGCCGCGATGGCGGCATATATTCTCGAACACGCGGACCGTGCCCTCCTTGTCGCGGATGAGCAGCAGCGGCAGGCCGAGAAACTCGAGCGGCTTCGCGTCGCCCGGTTCGGGCACTTCCGCCGCGACCGCCAGCCCCGCCCATTGCGAGAACAAAAGCGCGTGGCGCTCCTCGTTGAACATCGTGGGATCGGTGTAATGCGCGTTGGGCAGGCCACGGGCCGCCTCCACGCTGGTGCGCACCTGTGCGAGAGCGGTGCCAGATTCAATCTGCGGCTGGTTCATGGTGTCTCTCCCGGTGGCGTCATGACGAGGAGAATAGCCCGCGATCTGCCCGCACCGCGCACACGGTTGCGACCTGAGTTTTCCCAAGGCGACATGCTGTGTGCCCCGATCCGATCACCGATTCGTGTATTTTTTGTGAATGGTGCCTCGTGCCAACGTCGCCAAAAGAATGACCGGGGCCGGAGGGGGATGGAATGCTGGGACTTGTCTTGTGGTGCGACGCGGCGTCGGGGCGCGCGGTGATCTGGTGCGAGGATCACGGCGATCTCGCCTGGTACGAGGCCGAGAGCGCGGCGGCGGCACCGGTCCGGGCGGGCGATCTTGTCCGTGTCGGGCTGGACGGCGCGGGCGCAGTGCGCCGCGCCCATGCGCTTTGGATCGTCGCGCGCGGGGCCGGGGCAGGGCTCCCGCAGCGCCTGTCGCAGGCGGCGGCGCGTCAGGCCGCCGGTGCCCGCTGAGCGCTGCGCTCAGACGCCGCGCGACATCGCCGCCACGCCGGTGCGCGCCATCTCCGAGAGGCCAAGGGGGCGCATCAACTCGGCGAAGGCGTCGATCTTTTCGGGCGCGCCGGTGATCTCGAAGACAAAGCTTTCGAGCGTGCTGTCCACCACGTTGGCGCGGAAGATATCCGCGAGGCGCAGCGCCTCCACGCGCTTGTCGCCCTCGCCCTCGACCTTCAGCAGCGCGAGCTCGCGCTCGACGCTCTTGCCCTCGACGGTGAGGTCATGCACCTCGTGGACCGGCACGATGCGCCCCAACTGCGCCTTGATCTGCTCGATCACCTGCGGCGTGCCGGTGGTGACGATGGTGATGCGCGAGGTGTGCCCGGTATGGTCCACCTCGGCCACGGTCAGGCTGTCGATATTGTAGCCCCGCCCCGAGAACAGGCCGATCACCCGCGCCAGAACCCCCGGCTCGTTATCGACGATCACGGCCAGCGTGTGGGTCTCCTGCACATCCGAGAATTGCGGCCGCAGGTTATAGGCCGAATGCTTGGACGAGCCTTTCTTGATTTTCAGGGCTGACATTTGCGGTTCCTTGTCATTGTTGAGCGCCACCCGGCGGGCTGTCCCGGAATTTTCAAAAAATTCCGGTCCGTTTTCTTTTCAAGAAAACGGCGTCACACCAGCACCGCGCCGCCTTCCTTGATCGCGTCCTTCGTGCTTGCCTCGCCCAGCAGCATCTTGTTATGCGGCTCGCCCGACGGGATCATCGGGAAGCAGTTCTCGTGCTTTTCCACCAGGCAGTCGAAGATCACCGGCCCGTCATGATCCAGCATCTCCATGATCGCATCGTCCAGATCCGCCGGGTCCTTGCACAGGATGCCCTTGGCCCCGAACGCCTCGGCCAGCTTGACGAAATCGGGCAGCGATTCCGACCACGACGACGAATAGCGCTCGCCATGCAGCAATTCCTGCCACTGCCGCACCATGCCGAGGCGCTCGTTGTTGAGGATGAACTGCTTGACCGGCAGGCGGTACTGCACCGCGGTGCCCATCTCCTGCATGTTCATCAGCCACGACGCCTCGCCCGCGACGTTGATCACCAGCGCGTCGGGATGCGCCATCTGCACGCCGATGGAGGCCGGAAAGCCGTAGCCCATCGTGCCGAGGCCCCCGGAGGTCATCCAGCGGTTGGGGTCCTCGAAGCCCAGGTATTGCGCCGCCCACATCTGGTGCTGGCCCACCTCGGTGCAGATGTAGCGGTCATGCCCCTTGGTCAGCGCCTCGAGCCGCTCCATCGCGTATTGCGGGCGGATCACCGGGCCGGACTGCTTGAACTTGAGGCAGTCCACCTTGCGCCAGTCCTCGATCCGCTCCCACCATTTCGCGATTCCCTCGCGGTTCACCTTGCGGCCCCGCGCCTTCCAGACCTTGAGCACGTCCTCGAGCACATGGGCGATGTCGCCGACGATGGGAATGTCGGTCTTGATGACCTTGTTGATCGACGAGGGGTCGATGTCGATATGCGCCTTGGTGCTGTCGGGGCTGAACGCATCAAGCCGCCCGGTGATCCGGTCGTCGAACCGCGCGCCGATATTGATCATCAGGTCGCAGCCGTGCATCGCCATGTTGGCCTCGTAAAGCCCGTGCATCCCCAGCATGCCAAGCCAGTTTTTGCCGGAGGCCGGATAGGCCCCGAGGCCCATCAGCGTGGAGGTGATCGGAATGCCCGTCGCCTCCACCAGTTCGCGCAGGAGCTGGCTCGCCGCCGGGCCGGAATTGATGACGCCCCCGCCGGTATAGAAAACCGGGCGTTTGGCCTTTTCGATGGCGGCGACCAGGTCGGTGATCCCCTCGATATCGCCCTTGACCTGCGGCTGGTAATGATGCGTGCGCGCCTGTTTCGGGCCGACATACTCGGCGCTGGCAAACTGCACATCCTTGGGGATGTCCACCAGAACCGGGCCGGGGCGGCCCGAGGTGGCGACGTGAAAGGCCTGATGTATCGTGTCCGACAGGTGCTTGGTGTCGCTGACCAGCCAGTTATGCTTGGTGCAGGGGCGGGTGATGCCGACGGTGTCGGCCTCCTGAAAGGCGTCGGTGCCGATCATGAAGGTGGGCACCTGTCCGGTCAGAACCACGATGGGGATCGAATCCATCAGCGCATCGGTGATGCCGGTCACCGCGTTGGTTGCCCCCGGCCCCGATGTCACCAGCACCACGCCGGGCCGCCCGGTCGAGCGCGCATAGCCTTCGGCGGCGTGAACCGCGCCCTGCTCGTGGCGCACGAGGACGTGGCGGATGTCGTTCTGCTGGAACATCTCGTCATAGATCGGCAGCACCGCGCCGCCGGGGTAGCCGAACACGACATCCACGCCCTGATCCTTGAGGGCCTGGACCACCATTTTCGCTCCGGTCATCTGACGTGTCATGTTCCTGTGCTCCGTAATGCCGTCATTTCGGTCTCGCATAAAAAAGCCCCCGGTCGCATCGCGGGGGCGCATGGGGTGCCGATATGGTCTCCCGTTACCGGCCCATGCGCCATTTGCCTACGATGTCTACAAGCGTGTTCACGCCACCGACTCCCTCATGCTGCGTTGCGGAGACATTAGGTCCGGGGGCAGGGGGCGTCAACCCGATCCGCCGGATAAAATGTCGCCAACGCCGCCATTTCTTTGCATTTGTTGCGCAGGACGGGGCGTTCGCTATGCCGCGCCCTGCGCCGCGTCGATAAAGGCGCGGATCAGGGCCGCATCCTTGCGCCCCGGTGCCGCCTCGACCCCGGTCGAGACATCGACCTGCCGCGCGCCGGTGCGTTCCACCGCCTCGGCGACATTCCCGGGCGTGAGCCCCCCCGCCAACAGCCAGGGCAGCGGCCAGTCGCGCCGCTCGATCAGTCGCCAGTCAAAGGCCAGCGCGTTGCCGCCGGGCCGCGTCGCCCCCGGCGGCGGCTTGGCGTCGATGAGCAACTGATCGGCCACCTTCGCATAGGTGTCGATGGCCGTCAGATCACCCGCGTCTGCCACGCCGATGGCCTTCATCACCGGCAGGCCATAGCGCGCCTTGATCGCGGCCACACGCGCCGGGCTTTCGGCCCCATGCAGTTGCAGCATGTCGAGCGGCACGGCGTCGCACAGCGCGTCGAGCGCCGTGTCATCGGCATCGACCGTAAGCGCCACCTTCGCCACGCCCGGCGGAACGTCGATGGCCAGCGCGCGCGCGCCCTCGACCCCGACATGGCGCGGCGATTTCTCGAAGAAGACAAAGCCCACATAGGCCGCGCCCGCCGCCACGGCGGCGGCCACGTCGCGCGCCTCGGTGAGACCGCAGATCTTCACGCGGATGTCGCGGGGCATGGGCGCTCAGCTTGCCTCGTCGAGAAGCGACAGCACCTCGTCGCGGTCGCGGGCCTCCGCCTTCTTGAGCCGCGCCACCTCGGTGCGCAGGCTGGCAAGCTCGCGCGCCTGCCGCGCGGCGGCGGCGCGTTCCCCGGCCTCGCGAATCCATTCCCAGATGAAGCCGAGGATCAGCCCGGCCAGAATCCCGCCGAAGATCACCACGAACAGCGGCAGATCATAGGTCGGGTTGAGCGCAGCGAACCCGGCCAACTCGTCGGGCAGTATCCGGAGCGTGACCATGCCACGATTGGCCAGCGCGATGAGCACGAGCGCGAGGGCGAAAATGGCGATGGAGGCGTAGCGGATATATTTCATGATTTACTTGCCGTTCAGCCGGTCGCGCAGAAGCTTGCCGGTCTTGAAGAAGGGGACGTGCTTTTCCTCGACCGCGACACTCTCGCCGGTGCGTGGGTTGCGCCCGATGCGCGCGTCGCGCTTCTTGACCGAGAACGCGCCGAAGCCGCGCAGCTCGACCCGGTTACCACTGGCAAGCGCGTCGGTGATCTCGTTGAAGATGGTGTTCACGATCCGCTCGACATCGCGGTGATAGAGATGCGGGTTCTCGTCGGCGATCTTCTGGATCAATTCTGATCGGATCATCGGTGTCCCCCCGGTGTTTGTGTTCGGTCGTCAGGTTGCCATCACTATAGACAGATTGCCGCGAAACCCAAACAGAAAGCGGTGCCAACAGGCGGATAAGGCAGAAAATTTCCCGCCCCGCGCGATATCGCGCCCAGCGCATGACCGCGCGCGGCGGCGCGGCACCGCCGCCAACGGGTCGCGGGCCGCCTGATTCGGCCCGTGGGCGATGGACATTTCCGGGGCCGCCCCTCATGGTGCGCGCCGCATCTTCCGGGGGCTGTGGCATGGCGCGCGAGATCATCATCGACACCGATCCCGGACGGGATGACGCCGTGGCGCTCCTGCTGGCGCTGGCGGTGCCCGGGGCGCTTTCGGTGCTGGGCGTTACCTGCGTGGCGGGCAACGTGGCGCTCGATGCCACATGGCGCAACGCACGCCGCGTCTGCGCGCTGGCCGGGCGCGCGGATATCGAGGTGATGGCGGGCTGTGACCGGCCCCTGCACCGCGCGCCCGCGACCGCCGCGCATGTCCACGGGGCGGACGGGCTGGCGGGGCTGGACCTGCCCGACCCCGCGACACCCCCCGATCCGCGCCCGGCGGTGGATTTCCTCATCAATACGCTGCGCGCCCGGCCTGCAGGCACGGTGACGCTTGTGGCCATCGGCCCGCTCACCAATATCGCCACGGCTTTTGCCCGCGCCCCCGACATCGCGGGCCGCGTGGCCGGAATCGTGGTGATGGGCGGCGCGTATCTGGTGCCCGGCAACGTCACGCCGGTGGCCGAGTTCAACATCCACGCCGATCCCGAGGCCGCCGATGCCGTGCTGCGCGCGGGCGCGCCCGTGACGCTGGTGCCGCTCGACGTGACCCACAAGGCGCTGGTCACGCCCGCCCGCCACGCCGCCTTCGCCGCCCTCGGCACGGCGGTGGGCCGCGCCGTCGCCGCGCTCACCCGGGCGGATGGCGCGCATCGCCGCCACGGCGGGCAGGGCGCGCCGCTGCACGATCCCTGCACCATCGCCTGGCTGCTGGCCCCCGATCTCTTTGCCGCGCACACGGTGAATGTCGTGGTCGAAACTGCATCCGGCCTGTGCCTCGGCCAGACTGTAGTTGACCGGTGGGCGGTGACCGACCGCCCGGCCAATGCCCGCCTGCTGCACGATGTGGACGCTGACGGCCTCTTTGCTCTGCTCACCGACAGGCTGGCACGGCCATGACGGCGCTGACCCTTGCCAAACCCGATGATCTCGACCGGTTGCTGCCGATGGTGGCGTCGCGCCATGGCGAGGCGGGGCAGGCGCAGGACGAGGCCGCCAGGCGCGCCGCGCTTGGCCCCCTGCTCGACGGCAGCCCCCACGGTGCCATCTACCTCATCGGCCCGCCCCGCGCGCCCATCGGCTACGTGGCGCTGTCCTTCGGCTGGTCGCTGGCGGCGGGCGGGCTCACGGGCCGCATCGACGAGATGCATATCCGCCGCGCCGTGCGCGGGCGCGGCATCGGCGCGGAGGTGCTCGGCAGCCTGCCGCGCGCGCTTGCCGGGGCGGGCCTGCGCGCGCTCGAGGTCGAGATCGGGCGCGAGGACACGCGCACCCGCGCCCTCTTTACCCGGCAACGCTTTCAGGCGCTCGAGGATCGCGTCACCCTGCGCCTCGCGCTGCATCGCTGACCGCACGCCACGCCGCCCGCCGGACGACTGGGCAGCGCCCCCGCGCTCATGGCAGGATCAGGCGCACCCCGTCTATCTCCGCGATCTCGGCCACGTCCTCGTCGTAGAGCGCGCTCAGGGTCGCGATCATGTCCGCGTCCCAGTCCGGCACGTCAAGCTCTTCCTCGAGCGCCGCCTCGTCGGCGAACTTGTCGAGAAAAGCGGCCACCACCCGGGCCTTCTGCGCCTCGGTAAGGCCGGGGCGACTGTCCATGTAGTCGATGAAACGCTGATGCCCCGCCCGCGTCATGATTTCGGGCAAGAGTGCGTACTCGCCCTCAAGCGGCACGCTGTCATCTACCCCCGCCATCTCGTGCAGGATCTGCGACCAGATGAGCGGCGTGTCCTCGTTGCACCATACGGTGATCGCGATACCGGGCAGGGTGGCGCGGATGCGCGCGATGGTCTCGGACCAACGCAGATGCGCCGGGTCGTCGCCACGCAAAAGCTCGGTTACTGTGGAAAACGGTGTGTCGGGCACCAGCGCGGGCAGAAGGGTGGCCGGATTGCGCAGCCCGAGGAAAAGCTCGATTTCGTCAGGCGCGAAAATCCGGTCGAGATGGCTCAGCCGCGTCTCCGCCGCCGGGTAGAACCGCGCGCCGCCCACGGACATCTTGGGCGTGCCGAAAAAGCCGTGATTGCCAAGCACCAGCCGCGCGGTCCCGTCCCCGGTGCCGGTGGCCGTCAGCACGGTGTCGCGGGCATCCCCGGGCAGGGCAGTCTTCTGCGCGGTGTGCATCAGATCGCGCAGGAGGCGACGATAACTTTCGGGATCGGGGACATGGGTGCCAAGCGGGGCCAGCGTCTCCGCGTTATTGCGCAGACAGGCGATGAGCCGGTCCTCGTCGGTCATATGTGCGCCTGCGTGGATGACGACTTGCATACCTCTCCTCTGCCTCTCGCGGTTTTTTCGGCAGTATAGGCGCTTTTCGGCGGAGGAAAACCGCAATCGCCCCGCCTGCGCCGCTTGCCCGCAAGCGCGATTGCGATTAATGGAACAAGTGTAGCCGCGTTAGCTCAGCCGGTAGAGCAGCGCTCTTGTAAAGCGAAGGTCGGGGGTTCGATTCCCTCACGCGGCACCAGCTCTGTTCCATGAGTTTCCGCTGCATCGAGGCGAACGGGCGGCGGCAATCTTGGTCATGCCATTGACCATGCGACCTTTGCCGGGTGGAGATCGGGTCGGACGAACTCATCCCGGGGACGACCGGATCACGGTTTCAATCCAATCAGAATTTTGCGGTTGCGAGCATAGCCGGTAGACGCGGTCAGTCGCCCCGTCCCAACCGTGCCGCGCGACCGCCGCGGCGCTTTTTCAACAGGCCCGCGCGGTCGGGCAGGGCGGCGATGATGGCGCGGCGCTCGTCTGGGCTCATCTTGGACCAGCGGGTGATCTCGTCGATGGAGCGCAGGCAGCCGGTGCAGATGCGCGCCTCGGGGTGGACGACGCAGACCTTGACGCAGGGGCTTTCGACCTCGTCGCGGTTCCAGACATCATCCGCCATGCGCACCCCTCATGTGGCGCATCCGATCAAGCGCCCCTTGCAGGATATAGGCCGCCGCCACCGCGTCGATCACCTCTGCGCGACGCTTTCGGGACGTATCCGCCTCCAGGAGCGCGCGTTCTGCGGCGACGGTCGAGAGCCGCTCGTCCCAGAAGCCGATGGGCATGTCCGTCAATGCCGCGAGGTTGCGGGCGAAGGCGCGGGTCGATTGGGCGCGCGGGCCCTCGGAGCCGTCCATGTTGCGCGGCAGGCCCAGCACGAACCCGCCCGCCTCGCGCGCGGTGGCGATTTCCAGAAGGCGCGCGGCGTCGAGGGTGAACTTGCGGCGCTTCACCGTCTCCACCGCGCTGGCAGTTGAAAGCAGGCGGTCCGAGAGGGCCACGCCGATGGTTTTCGTGCCGAGGTCGAGCCCCATGACCCCGCGCGCCTGTGGCAGGGCGGCGGCGAAACCGGCGATGTCCTCGCAGATCATTGCGCCACGCCCGCGCCCTCGGCCGCCGCGCGCAGCCCTTCAAGGGCCTCGCGGTCGCCGCCAAAGGTCTGGCGCGCCTCGGCCCAGATCTCGCGTGCCTTGTCGGTCTCGCCCAGAACCCCGTAGGCAGTGATGAGCCGCGCCCAGTCACTTGCCGGGCCGCCCTCGGTGGCAAGCCGCTCCGATAGCCCGGCCACCATGCCCCGGATCATCCCGGCGCGATCCTCCGGGGTCATGTCGGCGGCGGCCTCCATGTCGGCGGCGGACGGGCCCGGCGGCAGGAGCGTGTCTTGCGCGGCGGGCGGCTCGTAGCGCACGCCCGCGCGCTGCGCCACCTCGCCGATTTCGGCGCGGAGAACCGGCACCCAAGGGGCGTCGGGGCGGCTCTCTTCCAGCAGGTCGCGCCAGACCGGAAACGCGCGGTCGGGCCGGTCGAGTTGCAGGTGATACAGCCCGAGATAGAAGCGCGCGGTGGGGGTGCGCGGGTCGCGTTCGAGGGCCGCGCGCAACGCGCCTGCCGCATCCCGGGAGACATAGCCGCCCGCCGCCTCGATCATCAATTCCGCGAGCGTCGCGTGGTCGCCGGCGCTCGCGTCTTCGCCGCGCAGGGCGATGAGCTTTTCCTGCGCGTCCCGCGCCGCCGCCATGCGCCCCAAAGCCGCCTCGCTGCGCACCAGAAAGCGCAACCCCTGCTGATCCCCGGGCCGTGCGGCCACCACCTCGCGCAGGCGCTCGACGAGGGCGAGTTGCTCCTCGGTGGCGTCTGCGGGCGCGGCGGCCTCGCCGGGGCCGAAGCGGGCCTCGGCCTCGGCCTGTGTCAGGCGTTCGGCGCGCTCGGCCTCGGACGCGGCAATCCGTGCGGATAGCGGCATGTCGCCATAGCCGGGGGCCCCGATGGCACCGTAGAGCGCCAGCCCCCCGCCCGCGAGCAGCGCCATCGCCACAAGTGCCGCGCCCCGCCCGGCGAGGCGCGGCTGGCCTGCGGTGGCCCCGCCCGTGCGCAATTGCGCGTCGGCGGCGAGGATGCGGCGCGAGACCTCCGAGCGCAGCCGCTCGGCCTCGTCGGCGGCGATCACGCCGCGCGTCTCGTCGCGGTCGATCTCGCCCAACTGGTCGCGATAGACGCGCAGGTCGTAGGCGGCGGGCGGCTCGGCCCCCGACCGCCCGCGCAAGAGCGCCAGCGCCAGAAGCAGCCCCGTGCCGACAGCCAGCGCCGCCGCGATGATCCAGAAACCCATGATCGTCATCCTCTCCCGCCCCATCTAAAGCGGCGCGCGCGCGGAAAAAAGGGGCAAAGGCGCGCCTTCGCCCCCGCGCCCCGCGCCGCGATGTCGCAATGTCGCAATTGAGGCGGAAATCGCCGCCGCCAGTCACCTGTCGCCCGCCCGCCCGGCGCATTACCATCGCAACCGCTTTCGCCTCGCGAATCCCTGCCAAAAGGACAGCCCGCGCATGAAACGCTATTCCGTCTTTGCCATCGCCCGCGAGGCCCTGCGCGACCACATGGGCTGGGAGCGGGCCTGGGCCGCGCCCGAGCCGAAGAAACGCTATGACGTGATCATCGTGGGCGCGGGCGGGCATGGCCTCGCCACCGCCTATTACCTCGGCAAGAATTTCGGCATCACCAACGTGGCGATTCTCGAAAAGGGCTGGCTGGGTGGCGGCAACACGGGCCGCAACACCACGATCATCCGGTCGAACTACCTGCAGGACCCCTCGGCGGCGATCTACGAGAAATCCCGCTCGCTCTACGAGACCCTGTCACAGGACCTCAACTACAACATCATGTATTCGCCGCGCGGCGTGATCATGCTGGCGCAGACCGAGCACGAGGTGCGCGGCTACAAGCGCACGGCGCAGGCCAACGCGTTGCAGGGCGTGACCACCGAGTTCATCACGCCGCAGCGCGTCAAGGAGATCGTGCCGATCATCAACCTCGACGGGCCGCGCTATCCCGTCCTGGGCGGCCTCTGGCAGGCGCGCGGCGGCACGGCGCGCCACGATGCGGTGGCGTGGGGCTTTGCGCGGGCGTGCTCGGACATGGGCATGGACATCATCCAGAAATGCGAGGTCACGGGGATTTCCCGCGATCAGGGCCGCGTCACCGGCGTGAGCACCAATCGCGGCGACATCGCCTGCGACAAGCTGGGCATCGTGGTGGCGGGCCATTCGGGGCACCTCGCCGACATGGCCGGGTTCCGCCTGCCGATCGAGAGCGTGGCGCTTGCAGGCGCTGGTGTCCGAGCCGATCAAGCCCTGCATGGATTGCGTGGTGATGGCCAACACCGTGCATGGCTACATGAGCCAGTCCGACAAGGGCGAGATGGTGATCGGCGGCGGCACCGACGGCTACAACAACTACACGCAGCGGGGCAGCTTCCACCATATCGAGGAGACGGTGCGCGCGCTGGTCGAGACCTTCCCGATGGTCGCGCGGCTCAAGATGCTGCGCCAATGGGGCGGCATCGTGGACGTGACGGGCGACCGCTCGCCGATCCTCAGCAAGACGCCCGTGGACGGCATCTTCATCAATTGCGGCTGGGGCACCGGCGGCTTCAAGGCCACCCCCGGCTCCGGCTGGGGCTTTGCCGAACTGATGGCCAAGGGGCACTCGCCGCTTGTGCGACGAATTCGGCCTCGACCGGTTCTATCAGGGGCGCTTCATTGACGAGAGCGTGGCGGCGGGGGTGGCGCATTGATGGCTGATCAACCTGAAGCTTAGAACTACGTACGAGGCTGATACCATTCGTATTTCGTTTGTGCGGCATTCTCGGCCATCGCTGCTCCTGGCTATTGGCGCGCTTACTTCGGCTAGGCTCGGAACGTGATCCCTGAAGCACTGTTCGCGCGGCTGGCGCACTTATCGTGCGTCTAGCCTCGGCACATGTTCGGCGCTCTTGGATCAGAAGCGGCAAGAGCATCTACCAGATGCAGGCAGCGCAGAGTTCGTGGCGATGGCATGCACCGACGTGGTGACCTCAAAGCTGTATCATTGGCCCGCTACTGCTGACTGTGGCTGACCATTCACGGGTTGGCCACGACAGCCATCTTCGGGGACCTGGTTCTGCCATCTGCTTAAAATGCTGGAGCAACTCAAATGCTGATCCTCACCTGCCCCTGCTGCGGCGTCACCGCCGAGGAAACCGAATTCCATCAGGGCGGCGAGGCGCATCTCACGCGCTTCGGCCCCGGCTCGGCCGACGACGAGTTTCACGCCTACCTGTTCGCCAAGGAAAACCCCAAGGGCGTGCATTTCGAGCGCTGGCGGCACAACAATGGCTGCGGCAAGTGGTTCATCATGGCGCGCGATACCGTGACGCTGGAGGTCTACGGCACCTACCCCGCGCAGACCCATGAGCCGCCGCAACACATCCGCGATGCGATCACCGCCAAGCGCCCCGGCTGGACATGGAGGGAGTTCGCATGACCCTTCATCTTGCCAGAAATATCCACATCACCACGCCCGCACAGGGCACGAGGTCCGCGATATGAGCACACGTCTGGCCACCGGCGGCCGCCTTCTGGATCGCGGTCGCCGCTGCGAGTTCACCTTCAACGGCAAGCGGATGCGCGGGCACGCGGGCGATACGCTCGCCTCGGCGCTGCTGGCCAATGGCCAGATGCTGGTGGGCCGCTCGTTCAAATACCACCGCCCGCGCGGGCCGGTCGCGAGCGGCGCGGAAGAGCCCAACGCGCTGGTGGGGCTGGGCGAGGGCACCCGGTTCGAGCCCAATCAGCGCGCCACCACGACCGAGCTTTTCGACGGGCTGACGGCCATCAGCCAGAACCACTGGCCGAGCCTCGATTACGACGTGGGCGCGGTCAACACGCACCTCGCGCGCTTCCTGCCTGCGGGGTTCTACTACAAGATGTTCATCCACCCGCGCCCGTTCTGGAAGCATGTCTACGAGCCGTTCATCCGCCAGTCGGCGGGGCTGGGCAAGCGCGTCGAACCCCGGCGACCCGGACCGCTACGAGCATTTCTATTACTTCTGCGACGTGCTGGTGGTGGGCGGCGGCGTGGCCGGTCTGCAAGCGGCGCTTGCGGCGGCAGAGGCGGGCGGAAGCGTCCTGCTGATCGAGCAGACCGCCCATTGGGGCGGGCGCGCTCCGGTTGACGGTGGCGAGGTGGATGGCGCGCCGGTGGCGGACTGGATCACCGCCACCATTGCAAAACTGCAAGACATGCCCAACGTCACCCTGCGCACTCGTTGCATGGGCGCAGGGGTCTACGATCACGGCTATGCCTTGGGCTATGAGCGTGTCGCTGATCACACCCCCGGCAGTGACGCCCCCCGCCACCGCCTCTGGCGCATCCGCGCGGGCCAGATCGTCACCGCCACCGGGGCCATCGAGCGCCCCCTGAGCTTTGCCGGTAACGATGTCCCCGGCGTCATGCTCGCCTCGGCCATCCGCGATTACGCGGTGGATTACGGTGTCTCCATCGGCGACCGCACCGTCGTCGTCACCAACAATGATGACGCCTATCGCACCGCGATCACGCTGAAAAAGCTTGGCCTCGAAATCCCCGCGATCCTCGATGCACGCCAAACCGGCGGCGGGGCGCTGGCCGAGGAGGCACGCAAACTCGGCATCCGGGTTGAGACCGGCAAGGGCATCGCATCGGTCAAGGGCGGCAAGCGTGTGACCGGCGTCGCCATCTGCGCGCAGGCGGGCGAGGGCGCGGCGCTCGAAGAAATCGCTTGCGACGCGGTCGCCATGTCGGGCGGCTGGTCGCCGGTGGTGCATCTGTGGTCGCATTGCGGCGGCAAGCTGATCTGGGACGAGGCACAGGCCCATTTCCGCCCCGACCCCGAGCAGCCGCCGCGCGGCGCGCAGGGCGAGGCATTCGTGATCGCCGCAGGGGCGGCCAATGGCGCGGGCGATCTGGCCGGTGTTCTGACGGATGCGCATACCGCCGGGCAGGCGGCGGCCAAGGCCACCGGGCACGCGCCGAAAGGGGCCGCGCCCAAGGGCAGCGCGTCGCCGGAGGCGGCGCTGGAGCCCGTCTGGCTGATGCCGCAGGGCGCAGGCTACAAGCTGCGGATGAAGGCGTGGCTCGATTATCAGAACGACGTGAAGGTGTCGGACGTTCAACTGGCCGCGCGCGAGGGCTATGCAAGCGTCGAGCACGCCAAGCGCTATACCACGCTCGGCATGGCCACCGATCAGGGCAAGCTCAGCAATATCAACGGGCTGGCGATCCTGTCGGATGCGTTGGGCCAGCCTATCCCGCAGACCGGCACCACCACCTTCCGCCCGCCCTATACGCCGATCTCGCTGTCGTCGATCGCGGGCGAGGCCAAGGGCGCGATCTTTCAGCCCATCCGCAAGACGCCGATGCATGGCTGGCACGCGGCCCACGGCGCGGATTTCGAGCCGGTCGGCCAATGGCGTCGGCCCTATTGCTATCCCAAGGGCGAGGAGGGGCGGCACGAGGCGGTGCGCCGCGAGATCAGGCAGACCCGCGAGAGCCTCGCGCTGCTCGACGCCTCGACGCTGGGCAAGATCATCGTCAAGGGTCCCGACGCGGGCCGCTTCATGGACATGCTCTATACCAACATGATGTCCACGCTGAAACCGGGGCGCTGCCGTTATGGCCTGATGTGCAGCGAGAACGGATTCCTGATGGATGACGGCGTGGTGGCGCGATTGGATGACGAGACGTTCCTGTGCCACACCACAACCGGCGGGGCCGAGAGCGTGCATGGCCACATGGAAGACTGGCTGCAATGCGAATGGTGGGACTGGAAGGTCTACACCGCCAACGTGACCGAGCAATACGCGCAGGTGGGCGTCGCCGGGCCGAACTCGCGCAAGGTGATCGAGAAACTGACCGAAGACGATATCAGCGCCGAGGCGCTGACCTTCATGGGCTGGAAAGAGATCACCGTCGCGGGCATCCCCGCGCGCGTCTATCGCATCTCTTTCGCTGGCGAGTTGTCGTTTGAATTGGCTGTCCCGGCGGGCCACGGTCGCGCGCTGTGGGATGCGCTGATGGAGGCAGGCGAGGAATTCGGCGTCATGCCCTACGGCACCGAGGCGATGCACGTCATGCGCGCCGAGAAGGGCTTTATCATGATCGGCGACGAGACGGATGGCACGGTGATCCCGCAAGACCTCAACATGGATTGGGCGATTTCCAAGAAGAAAGAGGATTATTTGGGCAAACGCGCGCAGGAACGCTCGCACATGGCCGACCCCAACCGCTGGAAGCTGGTGGGGCTGGAAACGCTCGACGGCGAGGTGCTGCCCGACGGGGCCTATGCCACGGCACCGGGCCACAACGCCAACGGGCAACGCAACACGCAAGGGCGCGTCACGTCCACGTATTTCTCGCCCACTTTGGGCCGGGGAATCGCGATGGGGCTGGTGCTGCACGGACCGGACCGCATGGGCGAGGTGCTGGAATTTCCCACGCTGGATGGCGGGATCATGAAGGCGAAGATCGTTGATCAGGTGTTCTACGACAAGGATGGGGAGAAACAGAATGGCTGAGCCCGTGACCGCATTGGGCGGAGCCCGCTTCGAGGGGCTCGCCACCATCGAGGAGGCTGGCCCCACCGGCATGATCACCCTGCGCGGTGACCTGTCGTCGAAAGAGGTGAAGGACGCCGTGAAAAAGGCCGTGGGCCTTGGTATCCCCGCACAGCGTCAGGCGCTGGAGGGGCAGGGGACCGCCGCGCTCTGGATGTCGCCGGATGAGCTGCTGCTCATGTGCCCCTATGATGAGGTCGCGGGGACCATCGCGACGCTCGAAGAGGCGCTCGAAGGTCAGCACTTCCTTGCCGTCAACGTCTCTGACGCGCGCACTTTCCTGCGCATTTCGGGGGCGGGGGCACGCGAAACCCTCGCCAAGCTCTGCCCGGTGGACCTGTCGCGCGACGCCTTCACCCCCGGCATGTTCCGCCGCACCCGCATGGCGCAAATCCCCGCCGCCTTCTGGCTGGACGAGAGTGGCACGTTTCACCTCATCTGCTTCCGGTCGGTGGCCGATTACGCCTTTAACCTCCTGAAAACCAATGCACTTCCCGGCGGCGAGGTGGGCGTCTACGGCTGATCCCGCGCCATCCCCGCGCGAAAAACCCCGGCGCGCGGGGTTGACCTTTGCGCGCCGCCGCCACCATGTGTCATCACATAGGTTTCAACGCTAACGAACAGGGGGACCACATGGCCTTCGAACTTCCCGACCTTCCTTATTCCCACGACGCGCTCGCAGATCACGGCATGAGCCGCGAGACGCTGGAATATCACCACGACATTCACCACAAGGCCTATGTCGATAACGGCAACAAGGCCGTGGCCGGCACCGAATGGGACGGCAAATCCGTCGAAGAGATCATCAAGGGCACCTATGATCCCAAGGCAGTGGCGCAGTCGGGCATTTTCAACAACGCCTCGCAATACTGGAACCACAACCAGTTCTGGGAAATGATGGCCCCTGGCGGCACCGGAATGCCGGGTGAGCTTGAAAAGGCGATCAATGAAAGCTTCGGCTCGCTCGACGAGTTCAAGTCGCAATTCGCCGCTGCCGGTGCCGGGCAGTTCGGTTCGGGCTGGTGCTGGCTGGTCAAGGACACCGATGGCAGCCTCAAGGTCACCAAGACCGAGAACGGCGTGAACCCGCTCTGCTTTGGCCAGACCGCGCTTCTGGGCTGCGACGTGTGGGAGCATTCCTACTACATCGACTTCCGCAACAAGCGCCCCGCCTACCTCGCCAACTTCCTCGATAACCTGGTGAACTGGGAAAACGTCGCCTCGCGGATGTAAGCCCCGAGGGTTGATCCCGGCGCATAGCCGGTTTGCGCGCTCCGCCCGTGGCTTTCGGGCGGGGCGTTTTCATGCGATCACCGTTGCGGGAGGAGCACCGGATGCGCGAGGCGACCAAGGGGATCATCGCGATGGTCGCCACATGCACGGTGTGGGGGCTGTCGGGCATCTATTACAAGCTGCTCGCCCATATCCCGCCCATCGAGATCCTCGCGCATCGCACGCTGTGGTCCTGCGCGTTCTTCGCCTTCGTGCTGCTGGTGCAGGGGCGTCTGCACATGCTGGGCCGCGCGCTGGCCGGGCGGCGTTCGGTGCTGTCCATCGGGTTCGCCGCGCTGATGATCTCGACCAACTGGTTCGTGTTCATCACCTCGATCCAGATCGGCAAGGCGATGGAGGCCTCGCTGGGCTATTACATCTTCCCGCTGGTGGCGGTGCTTCTGGGGGCCATCGCGTTCCGTGAGCGTCTGGGCCGGGCGCAGCTTTTCGCGGTCGCGCTGGCGCTCTGTGCGGTGGTGACGCTGACCGCCGGGCTGGGTGTGCCGCCGTGGATCGCGCTGGTGCTGGCCTCGAGTTTCGGCCTTTATGGCCTTGTGAAGAAGGGGCTTGCCGTCGGCCCGGTGGTGTCGGTCACCGCCGAGGTGCTGCTTTTGTCCCCCATTGCGCTGACGGTGCTGTGGTTTTCCCATTCCGGCGGCGGGGGCGCGTTCGGCGCGAACTGGCGCGACAGCGCGCTGCTGGCCTTTTCCGGCATCCTCACGGGCACACCGCTCATCATGTTCAGCTATGCCACCAAGCGCATCACGCTGGCCACGGTGGGGCTGGTGCAATACCTCAACCCGTCGCTGCAATTCCTCGTCGCGACCTTCCTGTTTCTCGAGCCTTTCAGCCTGTGGCACGCGTTGGCCTTCGGGATGATCTGGACGGCGCTGGCGATCTACACCACCGCGAGCCTGCGTCAGGACAGGGCGGCGCGCAGGGCGGTGCCGAGGGTCTGAACATCGTCCACCGCGCGGATCATGCCGCGCAGGCTGTCGTCGGCGAAGCCCCGGTCGATCACATGCTCGATCAGGTGGATTAGGGGCGTCCAATAGCCATCTGTGTTCAATAGAAAAATTGGTTTTTCATGCAGGCCGAGCTGACGCCATGTCAGCACCTCGAACAGCTCGTCGAGCGATCCCGCGCCCCCGGGCAGCACAACGACGGCGTGGGAATTCATGAACATCACCTTCTTGCGTTCATGCATGGTCTCGGTGACGACATAGCGGGTGAGATCGCGCTTGCCGTGCTCGCGGCCCACGAGGTGTGCGGGGATCACGCCAAGGGTGCGCCCGCCCGCCGCCTGCGCCGCGCGCGCCACCGCTCCCATCAGCCCCACGTCGCCCGCGCCGTAGACCAACTCCCATCCCTCGAGGGCCAGCATCCGCCCGGTTTCCCCGGCGGCCTCAAGATAGGCCGGGTCGCGCCCGTCGCGTGCGCCGCAAAAGACACAGACAGCCGCGTGCGCCATGAATTTCTCCCGTCGCTCAAAGGGTTGCTTTGACCCCTGATAGCCTTGTTGCTATGGTCCCACAACCGGGCGCGCAGCCCTGGGCGGGGATAACGGGAAAGATGAGCAAATTCGCCGGTTTTGGTGCGGGTCCCGTGATCGGGGCCGGGGCGGCTGCGGTGGCAACTGCGGTCGCGGTTGGCGTCTATATCTCGACTGGCGATCTGTCGACATCGGTGCGCGCGCCGCAAACGCCTGTGCAAGAGCTGGTCGCGCCGGAGGCACCCGTGCCGGAGGCACCGGTCGAGGCGGTCCCCGAGCCGGTCGCGGACCCCGCGCCTGCCGAGGACGCTCCGAAGCCGCCCGCGAGGACCGGGGATCCCGCGCCCGCGCCCGACGCTGTTGCGCCCCCGGAGCGTGACACGGTGACCGCCGCGCCGGAGGTGCAAAGTCCGCCACCACCCGATCCGCCCGCGCTCGACACGTTCCGGCTCGACGCGGACGGGCAGATTCTGGTGGCCGGGCGCGCGGTGCCGGGGGGCAGGGTGGCGATCACCGTGGATGATGCGCGTATCGGCACGGCAGAGGCGGACGGGTCGGGCAAGTTCGTGGCGTTTCTTGATCTGCCGCCGAGCGATGCGGCGCGGGTGCTTGGGCTGGAACTGCTGCTGGAGGACGGGAACGTGATCCGCGCGGCGGACGAGATCCTGATCGCACCGGCACCGCGCCCCACCCCGCAGCCCGAAGCCGTGGCAAAGGCCGTGACAAGCGAGCCGGAGCCGATACCCGGCCCCGTGGCCGAGACCGGGACCAAGACCACGTCAATTACGCCCGGGTCGGAGACTGGGGGCGGGGCGGCGACCGAGACTGACGGTCAGCCCGTGCCGGAGCCTGAAGCTGTGGCCGAGACCGGGACCGAAACCGCCACGCCGCCCACGCCGGAGCCTGCCACGGAGGAGGACAAGCCCGACGATGTGGCCGAGACAAAGACCGGGACCGAAACCGCCACGCCGCCCGCGCCGGAGCCTGCCACGGAGGAGGACAAGCCCGGCCAGGTGGCCGAATCAGCGGATACTCGGGGCGGGACGGCGCAGGAAGCGGCGGAAGAGACGCCTGACGCCGCCCCGGAACTGGCTGCCGCCGAGCCTGCCGCGTCCGAACCTCCCGCTCCCCCCGCCGGGTCGCCAATTGGGGCGACCGGGGGCCCTGTTTCGCAGGCCCCGCCCGCCGATGCGCCCGTCGCGCCCACGGTGATGCTGTCGGAGCCAGAGGGGGTGCGCGTCTTGCAGGCCCCCGCCGAACGGGTCCCGGAGGTGATGTCGTCGGTTGCGCTCGACGCGATCAGCTATTCCGACGCGGGCGAGGTCCAGCTCTCGGGGCGGGCGAGCGCGCCCGATGCAAGCGTGCGCATCTATCTCGACAATCGCGCCGTCACCACAGCGCCGGTGGATGAGACCGGTGCCTGGCGCAGCGCGCTGCCGGAGGTGGATACCGGTATTTACACGCTGCGGGTGGACGAGGTCGATGCGGCGGGCAAGGTGACCTCGCGGGTCGAGACGCCGTTCAAGCGCGAGGATGTGGAGACGCTCGCCGCGCAGGACGAGGACGACACGCCCGCACCACCGCGCATGTCGGTGGTGACGGTGCAGCCCGGCTCGACCCTCTGGGCGATCTCGCGCGAGGCCTATGGCGAGGGTATCCTTTACGTGCGCGTCTTCGAGGCCAATCGCGAGCGCATCCGCGACCCCGACCTGATCTACCCGGGGCAGGTGTTCGAACTGCCGGAGTAGGCCGCGCTCTGGTCAACGGATAGTGTCGCCGCTATCTGTGTGACCCGGCAGCAATCACAAGGGCCACCGATGCGCACCCCCGACCACGACACTCACGCGCCCGAACGCGGTGGCTGGCGCATCATCCGCCGGGTCGCCCCCTACCTGTGGAGCAAGGAAGAGCCGTGGGTTCGGCGGCGGGTGGTGCTGGCGCTGCTGCTGTTGCTGGCGGCCAAGCTGATCGCGGTGGCGACGCCGGTATTCTACAAGGCGGCGGTGGACGTGCTCTCGGGCGACAACCCGGACGCGGCGTGGACCTTGGGGGCGGGGGCCATCGGGCTGACGGTGGCCTACGGCATGGCGCGGCTGATGAACGTGGGCTTTCAGCAGGCGCGCGACGCGGCCTTCGCGCGCGTGGGGCAGCGGGCGCTGCGCAAGCTGGCGCTCGAGACGTTCCGGCATATCCACGCGCTGTCGCTCAGCTATCACCTGTCGCGGCGCACCGGCGGGCTCAGCCGGATCATCGAGCGGGGCGTGAAGGGTGTCGATTTCCTGCTGCGCTTCCTCTTGTTCTCCATCGCGCCGCTGATCCTCGAATTGCTGATGGTGGGGGTGATCCTGTGGCTCGCCTTCGACATCTGGTATCTGGTGGTGGTGGCGGGCGTGATCGCGGCCTATGTCGCGTTCACCTTCAAGGTGACGGAATGGCGCGTGAAGCTGCGCCGCGAGATGAACGATCAGGACACCGACGCCAATCAGAAGGCCATCGACAGCCTGCTCAATTACGAGACGGTCAAGTATTTCGGGGCCGAGGCGCGCGAGGCCGCGCGGTATGACCGGGCGATGGCGGGGTATGAAAGCGCAGCACTCAAGACCGCCTACTCGCTCTCGTTCCTGAATGTCGGGCAGTCGGTCCTGATTACCGGCGGTCTGGTGGCGGTGATGGTGATGGCGGTGACGGGCGTGCAGGCGGGCACGCTGACGGTGGGCGATTTCGTGATGGTCAACGCCTACATGATCCAGATCACCATGCCGCTCAATTTCCTCGGCACGGTCTATCGCGAGATCCGACAGTCGCTGGTGGACATGGGCGAGATGTTCGACCTGCTCGATCAGCCGCCCGATGTGAGTGAGGCTGCGGGCGCGCGGGCGCTGGCCGTAGAGGGCGCGCACGTGCGGCTGGAGGATGTGCGGTTTGGCTATGACCCGCAGCGCCCGATCCTCAAGGGCGTATCGCTCGATGTTCCGGCGGGGCAGACGGTGGCGGTGGTGGGGCCGTCGGGATCGGGCAAGTCCACCATCGGGCGGCTCTTGTTCCGGTTCTACGACGTGCAGGGCGGTCGCATCACCATCGACGGGCAGGATATCCGCGATGTCAGCCTCGACAGCCTGCACGCCGCCATCGGCGTGGTGCCGCAGGATACAGTGCTTTTCAACGACACGATCGGCTACAATATCGCCTATGGCTGGGGCGACGTGAGCCAGGCCGAGATCGAGGCGGCGGCCCGCGCCGCGCAGATTCACGACTTCATTGCCTCGCTGCCGGAGGGCTATAACACCCAGGTGGGCGAGCGGGGGCTGAAGCTCTCGGGCGGGGAAAAGCAGCGCGTGGGCATCGCGCGCACGCTCCTGAAGAACCCGCCGATTCTGCTTCTCGACGAGGCGACAAGCGCGCTGGATACGGAGACCGAGCGCGGCATTCAGGACGCGCTCGCCCGCGCCGCCGAGGGGCGCACGGTGATCATGATCGCGCACCGTCTCTCAACGGTGGCGGGGGCCGACCGGATCGTGGTGCTCGAAGAGGGGCGCGTGGTCGAGGAGGGCAGCCATGCCGACCTGCTGGCGCGCGGCGGGCGCTATGCCGCGTTGTGGCGGCGGCAGTCCGACAAGCAACGCGGCTTTGCCGCCTGAGCTTGTCACATGGCGGTTACCTTCAATGGGTAATCAGCTAGATGTGCCGCGTTATCTAAGCCTTGCCAGAGAACCGACGCGATATATAGTATTGATGAGGATGGGCGCGATCCCGCCCGCCTCCGGAGAGGGCGCGAGAAGGGCGGAGACGCGATGGACGGAGATTTCAGAAGCGAATTCGTGAGAGAAGCCGCCGCGCTTCGACAGTTCCCGGCGCTGGTGCTCAACGCCGATTACCGGCCGCTCTCCTACTATCCCCTGTCGCTCTGGACATGGCAGGAGGCGATCAAGGCGGTCTGGGCCGACCGGGTGGATATCGTCGCCCAATACGATCACTGGGTGCGCAGTCCGAGCACCGAGATACGCATACCCTCGGTGATCGTGCTGCGGGACTATGTGAAACCTCAGAAGCGCGTGGCCTTCACGCGCTTCAATCTTTTTCTGAGGGACGAATTCCGCTGCCAGTATTGCGGGGCCAGGGACAACCTGACCTTTGACCACGTCGTGCCACGCGCACGTGGCGGACGGACGAGCTGGGAGAACGTGGTGGCGGCGTGTTCGCCCTGCAACCTGCGCAAGGGCGCGCGCAGCCTTCGGCAATCGGGGATGAGCCTGAAGCGTCCGCCACGCGCGCCGGGGGCGGAGGAGCTGCGCAACATGGGGCGCAAGTTTCCGCCCAACCACCTGCACGAAAGCTGGATCGACTTTCTCTACTGGGATGCCGAACTGGAGGCATGACGTGCCAGAGGTGACACGAAAAAGGCACCGTCCCCGGGGGCAGGGTGCCTTGTCGTGATCGTGTAGCGGGACTCAGCCCTGCGCCGGTTTGGTGTCGGCGGGTTTTTGCGCAGGGGACGCGGGTTGCGTGCTGCCTTGCTGTGGTTTTCCCTGCTGTGCGCCGCCCTGTTGCGCGGGCGCACCCTGTCCGCCGCCCTTGGCCCCGGTGGCCCCGGTCTTCGCGCCCGAGAGCGGATCGTCCTGCCGCTGCACCGATCCCTCGAAATGCGCACCCGATTCGATGGCGATGGTCTTGTGGATGATGTCGCCTTCGACCCGCGCCGAAGAGGTCAGCCGCACCTTGAGGCCGCGGACGCGGCCCACGACGCGCCCGTTGACGACCACGTCATCGGCGATCACCTCGCCCTTGACGGTGGCGCCTTCGCCGACCGTCAGAAGATGCGCGCGGATATCGCCCTCGATCGTGCCCTCGACCTGGATATCGCCGGTGGTGCGCAGGTTGCCCACCACGTGCAGGTCCGACGACAGCACCGACGCCGGCGGCTTGGCCTTGGGGGCCGTGCTGCGGTAATCGCCGCCGGTCTCGGCGCGCTGGGTCTCTGTCCGGGTGTCCGCCGTGGCCGGTTTGGTCTCGGCGGATTTTTGCGCGGGTTCGTTGATCTTGCTCTTAGAAAACATCTCTCGCAGCCTTGATATAGGTCATGGGGTTGATCGCCTTGCCGTCCACACGAACCTCGTAGTGGAGGTGGGTGCCGGTGGAGCGTCCTGTATTGCCCATATCACCGATCCGGTCCCCGCGCGAGACCCTTTGACCCTCGCGGACCCGGATTCTGGACTGATGGGCGTAACGCGTCTCGATTCCGAACGCGTGCTTGATCTTGACGAGTTGTCCGTATCCCGAAAGCCAGCCCGCATGGGTGACCACGCCATCGGCGGTGGCGTAGATGGGCGTGCCATGCGCGGCGGCGAAATCGGTGCCGGCGTGGAGCCGCCCCCATCTCATGCCGAAGCCGGAGGTGAAGCGGAACCCGCCGTTCACCGGCATGGCAAGCGGCACCTTGTCGGCGGCGAGCCGGTACAGGTTCAACTCGTCGAGCCGGGTGAGGATGCGGTTGGCGCGCATGTCCTCGGGCGACGGGGCGGTGCCGCGGGTCGAAACCGAGATCGGGGTGAGCGGGCCGCCGCGCCCGGAATAGCCGCGCCGCACCGTGTCGATGAGCGTATCGGGATCAAGACCGGCCTTGCGGAACATCTTTTCCAGCGGCTCGACCGAGATGGCCATCGCGTCTTCGAGACGGCTGAAAATCTCCGAGTTACGCTCGTTCACGAGGCGCAGCTCATAAGCCATATCCTCGGCGTCGCGCAGCGCCTGCGTGGCCTCGGCGACGGTGTCGTCGCGCTCGCGCGCCGCGTCGGCAAGCGCAGCGGTCAGCACCTCGACCGTAGGATCACCTTCGGCCCCGGGGGCGCTATCGGGGCGCGCATCCTCTCCGGCGTCGAGCGCGGTGGCGAGGCGGGTCGCTTCGCGTTCGGCTGTTTCGCGGTCGGACATGGCGCGGCGGAGGGTGCTCTGGACAACCTCCAGCCCGGTTTCAAGCTCGCGCGCCCGCGTCTCGGAGGCGAGAAGCTCGGACTGCATGGCCGATATCTGCGCCAGCGCCGAGCTGAACCGCTCCTGCGCGGCCACCGCCTCCTGCGCGCGGCGGTCGCGTTCGTCTGCCAGCGCGTTCAGCCGGGCCTCGTATGTCTGCAATTCGCGCTTGGCCTGTTCGCGGAAATTGCCCGCGCCGATGGAATCCATCACCAGAACGGCGGTCGCGATGATCGTCCAGGCGACGATCGCGCAGGCCCCGGCGGCGGCGATGACCTGGGTGCCGGGCCGCAGACGGATGAAGCGCGTGTCGGTGTCGGATCGCAAAAATACCCGGCGTTCGGGGAAGTGGCGTTCGAGGATGTCGTGCAGTCTTATCGCCAGCGTTGGTCTCACGATACCGTGTCTTTCTGTTATTCCCGATTATTCATGTGGTTAGACAGCGGCGGCGCGTTGGGCAAGAATTTTGACCGCAAGTGACGGATCAGGCGCGGATTTCCGCCGTTTTGGCGGAAACCCGCCGATCCGTGACGCGCCGGCGCATCCTCAGGTTGCCGCGCCACCGGCCAGTGGCCAATAGAAATCCGGCGGCAAGCCGGCCTCGGCGCGCTTTTCCTCGTTGAAGGGCGGCTTGAGCGGGCCGTGGAAATAGCGCCGCACCAGATCGTGAAACACCTCCTTGGGGTCAAGATCGTGCCGCCCGCACAGGAAGTGGAACCATTTCGAGCCGTAGGCGACGTGATGCACCTCTTCGGCATAGATCACCTGCATCGCCTCGACCGCGTTCGTTTCGCCCGCGCGGTTGAAGATGTCGATCATGCCCGGCGTCACGTCGAGGCCCCGCGCCTCGAGCACCATCGGCACCACGGCGAGCCGTCCCATCAGGTCGTGCGCGGTGTCCTCGGCGGCGCGCCACATGCCGGCATGGGCGGGCAGGGCACCGTAATGGCTGTCCATCCCCTCAAGGCAGTCGGATATCAGGTTGAAATGCTTGGATTCCTCGTCCGCCGATTTCACCCAGTCATCGTAGAATCCAATGGGCATGGGCGTGTCGGTAAAGCGCGCGATGATGTCCCAGTGCAGATCGACGGCGTTAAGCTCGATATGCGCCACCGCGTGCAGCATGGCGATGCGGCCCTGCGGGCTGCCGGGGCGGCGGCGGGGCACGTCGCGCGGATCAAGCAGCATTGGGCGCTCGGGGCGGGCGGGGCGGTCGGGGAGCGTGGCATGGCCCACCGGCGGCATGTCCCCCGCCGCCCGCGCCGCCTGCCACGCCGCCGCGTGCCGCCGTGATAGCGCCGCCTTGGCGCGACCGTCGGCGGTGCTCAGCACCTCGACGGCCATTTCTGCAAGGGGCTTGTCGGTCACAGCGCGCGCGCCGCTTCGAGCACCTCCTCGGCGTGGCCGGGCACCTTGACCTTGCGCCAGACGCGCGCGATGCGCCCCGTCCCGTCGATCAGGACCGTGGAGCGTTCGATGCCCATGAATTTCTTGCCATACATGCTTTTTTCTTTCCACACGCCGTAATCCTCGCACACTTGGCCCTCGGCATCGGACAAAAGCGGCACGGTGAGGTCATGCTTGTCGCGGAATTTCTCGTGGCTGGCGATGCTGTCCTTGGAGATACCCAGAACGGTCACACCGGCGGCGTCGAACGCGGCCTTGAGCCCGGAAAAGGCGATGGATTCCTTGGTGCAGCCCGAGGTGTCGTCGCGTGGGTAGAAGAACAGCACCACCGCGCCGGGGCGCAGGGCCGAAAGGGTCACGGTCTCGCCGCCATCGCGCGGCAGGGTGAAATCGGGGGCGATATCGGATGTGTCGGGCATGAACGCTCCTTCTTGATGCGGCTTGTGATGACGTTGCGCAGAGCGCATATTAGACTGGTTAAAACAAGAATAAAGCCACGAGGCAGGGCCGGGCGCAAACGGTGGCGCGGCAGGACACGAATGACCGAGCCAGAGACGCAGAAACACGGCGCGCCAGAGCCGCCTGAGTCCATGTCGGGCAAAGCGTCCGCGCGTGTGCCGCCGCGGCGTGGCCTGCTGCATCATGTCGGGCAGGTCTGCTTCGGCTGCGCGGTGGTGGTGTTGGTCGTCGGTATCGGGCTGGTCGCGGTGCTGGCGGCGGGGCTCACGGCACCGGGCTGGCTGCGCGACCGGGTGGAGCAGCGGATCGGCGCGATGCTGCCCGATCACCGGCTGAGCTTCGATGCGCTGGCGCTCGGGCTGGATGACCGGATGGCACCGCAGGTGGCGCTCAAGGGGGTCAGCCTTTTTGACGCGACCGGCGCGCGGCTCGCCGATCTCGGGGCGCTCGACGTGTCGCTGTCGCGGGCGGCGCTCTTGTCGGGCAGCCTTTCGCTGTCGCGGGTGCGGCTGGATGGCGGGCGGGTGATCCTGCGGCGGCGGGCGGATGGTGCGCTGTCGGTGGCCTTCGAGGGCCGCGACGGGCGCGGGCGGCATCCCGCGCAGGAGGCCCCGTTCCCGGCGCAGCTCGCGGCGATGCTCGACCGGCCGATGCTGGCCTCGCTGGCGCGGGTCGAGGCCGACAACCTCAGCCTGCGCTACGAGGATGCGCGCAGCGGCGCGGCGTGGACCGCCGATGGCGGGCAGGCCCTGCTGGAGCGTCGGGACCAAGAGATCACGCTGCGCGGCAACGTCACGGTGCTGGGCGCGCGCGAATACGCAAGCAGCCTCGAGGTCAATTACACCGGCGATCTGGAGGGGGCGGGCGCGCAATTCGGCATCCGGTTCGAGGATGTCCCGGCAGGAGAACTGGCCGGCCAATCGCCCGCGCTGGCATGGCTGGGGGCGTTGCAGGCCCCGATTTCGGGCGCGCTGCGCGCGGGCGTCGGGGCCGACGGTCGGCTTGGACCGCTGAGCGCGACGCTTCAGATCGGCGCAGGTGCGCTGCGCCCCACCGAAGCCACCGCGCCGATCCCGTTCAGCTCGGCGCGCAGCTATTTCACCTATCATCCCGCGCGGCAGGAGATCGAGTTTTCCGAAATCTCGGTCGAGAGCGGCTGGGGCACCGCCCGCGCCGCGGGGCGCGCGCGCCTTCTGGGGATGGAGGCGGGCTGGCCCGCCGCGCTGGAGGCTCAGGTGCGCATCGGCGAGATCGCGGCCAATCCCGCAGGGCTATACCCTGCGCCGGTGGAGTTCGAGGGGGCGGCAGCGGATCTGCGGCTCGATCTCGAGCCGTTCACGCTCACGTTGGGCGATTTCCGCCTGCGCGACCGTGGCGAGGTTCTGCGCCTCGCGGGGCGCGCGCGCGGGCAGGCGGATGGCTGGTCGGTCGATGTCTCGGGGCAGATGGGAACCATCTCGCCCGAGCGGTTGCTTGAATTGTGGCCCGCGACGCTCAAGCCAAAGACGCGCGACTGGATCGACGAGAACGTGCAGAGCATCGATTTGCGCGACATACAGCTTGGCCTGCGCGCGGAGCCGGGGGCCGCGCCGGACGTATTTCTCGGCTTCGGGTTTTCTGATCTCTCAGCGGTCTACGTGCGCGACGTGCCGCCCATCGAGGCCGCCTCGGGCCATGCCTCGATCCGCGACAACCGATTTACCATCCATGCCGAGGCGGGCCACGTGACGGCGGCGCAGGGCGGACGGGTGGACATTTCCGGCACCGATTTCATCATCCCCGATATCCGCATCAAGAAAGGCCCGGCCGAGGCCCATCTGCGCGCGCGCGGGGCCATCACGGCGGCGCTGTCGCTGCTCGATGCACCGCCCTTCCGCTTTCTGGAGAAAGCGGGGCGCGCGGTGACGCTGAGCGATGGTCGCGCAGACCTCACGGGGCGGCTCGATTTCATCCTCAAGGACAAGCTTACCCCCGAGGAAGTGGCGTTTGCCGTGACCGGGGCGCTGGACGATGTGCGCAGCGAAACGCTGGTGGAGGGCCGCGTTCTGGCGGCAAACCGCCTGTCGGTCGAGGCCAACAACGACCGCCTTGCCATCGCGGGGCAGGCGCGGATCGGGCGCGTGCCGGTCGAAGGGACGTGGACCATGCCCCTGGGCCCCGGCACCGGCGGGGCGAGCCGGGTGCGCGGCGAGATCGAGCTTTCGCGGCGGTTTCTCGACGAGTTCGGGATCGCCCTGCCCGACGGCAGCCTGACGGGCGAGGGGCGCGGCATGGTCGAGCTCGCACTGGCGCGCGACGCGCCCGCGCGCTTTGCGCTGACCTCGGATCTCGCGGGGATCGGCCTGCGCCTGCCCGAACTGGACTGGACGCTGTCGCGCGGCACCACCGGGCGGCTCGATGTCGCGGGCACGCTGGGCGCGCCGCCGGTCATTGATGCTCTGGCGCTCGATGCCGGCGGGCTGCGGCTGAGCGGTGGCGAGGTGCGGCTGACGCAGGCGGGTGCGCTCGATGTGGCGCGGTTTTCCAGCGTCGAACTGGGCGGCTGGCTTGATGCGGGCGTGGCACTCGTCGGGCGCGGCGCGGGTGTGCCGCCACGGGTGGAGGTGACGGGTGGCACCGTCGATCTGCGGCGCGGCGCGCCTGGCGGCGGCGGCGGCGCGGGCGGGCCGGTCGATCTGGCGCTGGACGAGTTGCGCATCTCCGACGGGATCGCGCTCACCGGCTTTACCGCCGCGCTCGACACGCGCGGCGGCGCAAGCGGCAGTTTCACCGCGCGGGTCAACGGGCGCACGCAGGTGGAGGGCGATATCGTCCCGTCGCGGGGCGGGCGCAGCGCCTTTCGCATCCGCTCGGACGACGCGGGCGGGCTGCTGGCTGCGGCTGGCATCCTCGAGGACGCGCGCAACGGGCGGCTCGATATGACGCTGACGCCCGTTGGCGCGCCCGGAACCTATGACGGCGTGCTCGGCATCAAGCAGTTGCGCGTCAAGCAGGCCCCGGCGCTGGCGGCATTGCTCAACACCATAAGCATCATCGGGCTGCTCGAACAGTTCTACGGGCAGGGCCTGCATTTCGCCGCCGTTGATGGACGGTTTCGCCTGACGCCCGAACGGCTGACAGTGCTGGAGAGCAGCGCGGTCGGAGCCTCGGTGGGGATCTCGATGGATGGCTATTTCGACCTCGCGACCAAGCGGATGGACTTGCAGGGGGTGCTCTCGCCGGTCTACATGCTCAACGCCATCGGCGGGGCGCTGACCCGGCGCGGCGAGGGGCTCGTCGGGGTCAATTTCACCCTGCGCGGCGCGTCCGAAGACCCGGCTGTGACCGTCAACCCGCTCTCGGCACTTGCGCCCGGGTTCCTGCGCGAGATGTTTCGCCGGGCACCGCCGCAGGTCGAGGGTGGGGGACCGGCGACACCTGAGCCGGAAACCCCGGAGGACGCAGGACCGTCACACATGGATAGAATCGACCCATGAAGCTCGATGATTTCGACTTCGACCTGCCGGAGGATCTCATCGCCACGCGGCCCGCGCGCCCGCGCCGTGCGGCGCGGCTGTTGGTGGCCGAGGGCGGGGCGATCCGGGATTCGACGGTCGCCGATCTTGGGCAGTGGCTGCGCGCGGGCGACCGGCTTGTGCTCAACGACACGCGCGTGATCCCGGCGCGGCTGTCGGGGATGCGGCAGCGCGCGGGCGGCGCGGGCGCGCGGATCGAGGTGACGCTGCTCGAGCCGCAGGCCGATGGCGCGTGGTCGGCACTCGTGAAGCCGCTGAGAAAGCTGCGCGACGGCGAGGAGATCACGTTTGCGGCGGGGCTGTCGGCCGTGATCGAGGCGCGCGGCGAGGGGCAGGCGCGGCTGCGCTTCAACCTCGCGGGCGAGGATTTCGACGAAGCACTCAACGCCGCCGGTGCGATGCCGCTGCCGCCCTATATCGCCGCGCGACGGCCCGCCGACGCGCGCGACCGCGAGGATTACCAGACCGTCTGGGCGCGCCGCCCCGGTGCCGTGGCGGCACCGACGGCGAGCCTGCATTTCGACGATGTGGTGCTCGCCGATCTGGCCGCGCGCGGGATCATGTTTTCCCATGTCACGCTGCATGTCGGCGCGGGCACGTTCCTGCCCGTGAAGGTCGAGGATGTCACCACCCACAGGATGCACGCCGAATGGGGCGAGGTGAGCGCGCAGGCGGCGCGGGAGATCGCCGCCACCCGCGCCGCCGGTGGCCGGATCATCCCGGTGGGCACCACCGCGCTGCGGCTCATCGAGACGGCGGCGCGCGAGACCGGCGAGGTGGTGGCGTGGCAGGGCGAGACCGACATTTTCATCTATCCCGGCTTTGCCTTTCGCGCGACCGATGCGCTGATGACAAATTTCCACCTTCCGAAATCGACGCTGATGATGCTGGTCAGCGCGCTGATGGGGCGCGAGCGGGTCATGGCGATCTACGCCCATGCCATCGCCGCGCGATACCGATTCTTTTCGTATGGTGACGCATCCCTGTTGATCCCGCCGTGTAAGCCTGACACCGGACAGGGGGCAGCGACCGGCTGAGTCGCAAACGGCCAGGACACGCGCCGCTTCGCCCTGCAACGGTGGGCCGGGAACACGGAGAAACGACATGCTGCAAGTTTTCTCAAGCGCCTGGGCGCTGCTCCTGGGCATGATGCTGTTGCAGGTCGGCAACGGGATGCAGGGCACGCTGCTGGGTATACGTGGCGCGCTCGAGGGGTTTTCCACGACGCAGATGTCGGTGGTGATGTCGGCCTATTTCGCGGGCTTCCTCTTTGGCTCGCGCCTGGCCCCCGAGATGATCCGCCGCGTCGGGCATGTGCGGGTCTTCGCCGCCCTCGGCTCGCTCATCTCGGCGGTGCTGATCCTTTACCCGACATTCGCCGACCCCTGGGCGTGGTCGGTGGGGCGCGTGGTGATCGGGTTCTGTTTCTCGGGGGTCTACGTCACCGCCGAAAGCTGGCTCAACAACGCCGCCACCAACGCCACCCGTGGCAAGGCGCTGTCGGTTTACATGATCGTGCAGATGGTCGGCATCGTCACCGCGCAGGGCCTGTTGGTGCTGGCCGATCCGGCGGGCTATGTGCTCTTCGTGATCCCCTCGGTGCTGGTCTCGCTGGCCTTCGCGCCAATCCTTCTGTCGGTGAGTCCGACGCCCGCCTTCGGCACCACCAAGCCGCTGTCGCTGCGGCGGATCATGACAATCTCGCCGCTGGGATGCGTCGGCATGTTCCTTTTGGGCGGGGTCTTCTCGGCGCAGTTCGGCATGGCCCCGGTCTACGGGGCCGAGGCCGGGCTGAGCGTGGCGCAAATCTCGATCTTCGTGTCGGCGTTCTTCATCGGATCCATCGTGCTGCAATACCCCATCGGATGGCTGTCGGACCGCATGGACCGGCGTGTGCTCATCTGCGGGTCCGCCGCGCTGATGGGGGTGGGTGGCATCGCCGGCTTTGTGCTGGGCGGCGTGTTCGTGCCGCTCCTGGTGACGGCCTTTGTCATCGGCGGCATGTCGAACCCGCTTTATTCGCTTCTCATCGCCTATACCAACGACTTTCTCGACCATGACGACATGGCCGCCGCCGCCGGCGGCATGGTGTTCATCAACGGGCTGGGCGCGGTGACCGGCCCGCTGATCACCGGCTGGCTCATGGGGGTGATGGGGCCGCAGGGCTTCTTTGTGGTGATCGCGGTGCTGTCGCTGTCCATCGCCGCCTACGCGGCCTACCGGATGACGCAGCGCGCCGCGCCGTCGGTCGCGCAAACCGACAGTTACATGGCGGTTTCGCCCTCGTCGTCGCCGATGGCGGTGGAGTTTGCGCAGGAAGTCGCCATCGAGACCGCGCAGGAGGCCGAAGATTCCGCTAAATCCGCCTGAATATGTCCTTTTTGAAGCATTAAGTTACTGTGAATTTGTCGGGACAAGGCGTTAACATGAAGTTAATGTAACGGGGATTGTGAGGAGACTCCCTATGGTGACGCCCGAAGAGGTTTTGCGGTTCTGGCTCGACGAGGTCGGGCCGAAGGGCTGGTATGAGACATCCGATGCGCTGGACGCGGAGGTGCGCGAGCGGTTCGCAAGCGCCTGGGAGAATGTCCGTGCGGGGGCGTATGGTTTGTGGCTTACCTATCCCACCGGGACGCTGGCCTATGTCATCCTCACCGATCAGTTCCCGCGCAACATGTTTCGCGGCGAGGCCCGCGCCTTTGCCACCGACCGCGCCGGGCTGACGGCGGCCAAGGTGGCGATCAAACGCGGCTGGGACATGCGGATCGATGAACCGGCGCGGCAGTTCTTCTACCTGCCCCTGATGCATTCGGAAAACCTCTGCGATCAGGAACGCTGCGTGCGCCTCATCTGCGAGCGGATGCCCGAGCACGGGCCCGGCAATCTGCTCCACGCCCGTGCGCATCGCGAGGTGATCCGCCGCTTCGGGCGCTTTCCCTATCGCAACGCGGCGCTAGGCCGGGTCCCGACCTCGCCGGAGCAAGCTTTTGAGTCCGCGGGCGGGTATGGTGCGCTGGTGCGCGAGGTGACGGAGGCGGCCTGAGAGTCCGATTCAAAATGGATTGTGTGATTTCATGGCCTTGCGAGGATGTCACATCCCGCAAGGTAGTATGGCTGCTTCCTGAACAGTTCCGGCTTGAGTTTGTGCCAGTCCTTCATCGCCTGCAAGGACGGCTTGCTGCCGAGGGCTGATTGCGGAAGCTGCCGGTTGTAGAGCCAGACATAGCGGTGCAGCGTCGTCTCCGGTTCTTCGCCGGATCGGAAGTGGTGGCTTTGCAGCACCTCCTCGATGCGGCCGTTGAACCGCTCGACCATGCCGCTCGCCATGGTCCGAGCGACAATGGCGAATGGTCCAGCCCGGAGCGCGAGACTGCGAATGAACGCGGGCACGCTCTGAACCGCCCCGGTTTCGGCGGCGAGCGACAGCTGCCGGTCCACATCCATGAAGCTCTTGCTTTGAGCGGCAAGCGCCCTGTGGGCCAAAGCAAAGGCCCCGCCGCGGGCGACGGGGCCGGATCGGCTGTCATGCGTGACGCCGCTCAGGCGGCTTCGGCCTGGGCGGCTGCGTGGCGGCGCTCGCTTTCCTCGCGCGACAGCGCCACGGAGGTGCGCACGCCCTTGGAGACGAACTCCATCAGGCCGGAGACGACGCGCTCGTTGGGGTCGACCCCGGCACAGGACAGCACCTCGCGCCCGTCGCGCGAGCGCGCCCAGCGGGCGATCTGCTCGGGGCCGTTACCGTATTTCTTGTCATCGGCGATGGCATCATCGAGCGCGGCCAGAACCACGGCCGCAAAGAGTTTACGCGCACGGTTGCCCTGTTCGGCATTGAACGCCGTGCCGTCAACGAAATCCTTCATGCTTGGTCCTGTTCTTATTGCTCTTGCGTTTCGGGCGTGAGGGCCGTTATGGCGTCTTTTGATCGATTCGGATAGAGCCTAGATTCATAGCATCTATGCAAATCCTGCATGGCTCGCGCTCTCGCGAAACGAAATATGGTTGGCTTGCCCCCGGTTACCACGCGAGATATAGGGGCAATCAACGCGATATCAATCTTTTGCCACGGTTTGGACTCATGCCCAGGATCAACGGAAACGAAATACGCCCCGGCAACGTGCTGGAGCATAATGGCGGTCTGTGGGCCGCCGTGAAGGTGGACCACGTCAAGCCCGGCAAGGGCGGTGCCTTCGCGCAGGTGGAGTTGCGCAACCTGCGCAACGGCTCCAAGCTCAACGAGCGGTTCCGCAGCGCCGACAAGGTCGAGCGCGTGCGCCTCGAGCAGAAGGACCAGCAATTCCTTTACCAGGAGGGCGAGAATCTCGTCTTCATGGATACCGAGACCTACGAACAGATCGAACTGCCCGCCGAGATCCTCGGCGAGCGCCGTCCGTTCCTTCAGGACGGGATGACGATCACCGTGGAATTCCACGAGAGCGAGGCGCTCAACGCGTCGCTGCCGCAAAAGGTGGTATGCCGCGTCGTGGAGACCGAGCCGGTGGTCAAGGGCCAGACCGCCAACAACAGTTTCAAGCCCGCCGTGCTCGACAACGGGGTCAAGGTCATGGTGCCGCCCTTTGTCGGGCAGGACGAGGAGATCGTCGTCAACACCGAGACGATGGAGTATTCCGAACGCGCCTGAGCCAGGCCGTCACGCCGCCGCCATCACCCGCGCCTCCCATCCGCGCAGGATCGGGCGGGCGGGGCGCGGGGGCGCGTGCGGGGCCGCGAGATCGGGAAACAACGCCAGCAATTCGGCCAGGGTCTCGGCTGGCACACCGGCGAGCGCCGCCTCACCGGGCAGGAACGTCTCGGTCTCGAGGTCTTCGGCGCGGATGATCTGATGCGCGTCGCACATGATGTGCAGGTATCGGATGCCATCGCGGGCCGGGTCGCGGATCACCCTCTTGCCGTCGATCAGGTGAATGGTCGCGGCAAGCACCTCGGGCGTGCCGTGGTAAAGCTCCGCCTGCCAGCCGCGCAGCAGGATGCGGTGCTGCGGCGAGACCAGCAGATCGCGTGACGGGCGGCCCGGCCCGAAGGCGTGGGCGCGGATGCGCACGGGCTGAAACTCGGGATGGCGGCGCAGGTCTTGCGCCGAGAGCGTCACCGACCCGACCCAGACGAGCGGTTGCGGCCCGGCATCGCACGTCAGCACGCGGTCGCCCGCGCGCAGGTCTTCGACCGGCACATATCCCGTTTCGGTGCGGATGAGCGTGCCCGGCGTGAAACAGGACGGCGTGGCGAGAGCGTCCGCGTCGACGGACGACTGCCCAAGGCTGCCCGGCCCCTCGGAGGCTGTCGATCACCTCGAGATCGCGCCCTCTGGGCGGAAAGCCCCCCGGCGGCCCGACAAAGGCCAGCCCCTCGATGGTGGCGTAGGCGGGGCTGGAATTGACGACGTTGTAGCCCAGCACGTCCCACGTCTCGCCGGTATCGTTGTCGCGCAGCGTGATCCGGTATTCGGCCTCTACGCCGGTCTTGTTGCCGTATCGGGTGCCGTCGATGACCTGTGACCCCTGAAGGACCTGATTGCCGTCATTGTCATCGAAATCGGAGTCGCTGTCGCTGATGCGGGTTTCCAACCAGTCATTGCTGTCGAGCCGGATGGTCTCACCCACGAGATGCGAGCCGTCGCCCTGCGTGAACCCGCTGAGCGACTGACCGCCGCTCACGGTGATGTTGGATGCCTCAAGCATCCAGACGCTGTAATTCGCCATGTTTTGCGGCCTGCTCTGCCTCGGGTCGGTTTATATCCGGGCCATCTTGCGCGGCGTCCGGTTTATTGCCCGCCAGAATAGCGCCCAACCGCGCGCATTGCACGAAAAATCTCGCGCGGGGTTCAGAGCGGATCGACGCGCGCCTCGCCCGCGATCATGCCGGGGGTGGCGCGATCAAAGCGCAGATACGCGATGCCGCGCCCGCGCGCCTGCGTGTAAAGCGTGCCTGCGGGCTTGCCCTCGGGCGTCATGAGCGCGCTGCCCACGGGGGCCTCGCCATGCACGGCGACGAGGGCGAGGCCCTTTTTCAGCTCGGTCTTGTGCTTCATCCGGGCGGTCACCTCCTGCCCGACATAACAGCCCTTGCGAAAATCGACACCGTTCAGCCGCCCGAACCCGGCCTCGAGGATGAACGTGTCGGGGGTCAGCTCGATGCCCGTCTCGGGGATGCAATGGGCCACGCGGATCGCCTCGAAATCGGTGCCGTCATCGCCCGCCTCATCGCCGTAAAGCCGCCAGCCGAGATCGGGGTGACGCGGATCGGGATACGCCCCCTCGGGCGCGGGTCCGGTGCCCCGGCGCACGGCCATATCGGTCTCGGCTATCTGCACATCGGCGCGCAGCTTGTAGAGCGACAGCCGCTGCATCAGCATATCCGCAAGCCCCGCATCCACATCGAGCAGGATCGCGCCATCGTGGCGCAGCAGGAAGAAATCGGCGATATACTTGCCCTGCGGCGTCAGCAGCGCGGCATAGACAAGACCCGCGTCGAGCCGCGCGAGATCGTTGGTGACCAGCCCTTGCAGAAAGCTCTCTGCCTCGCTGCCGGTGAGTTTCAGAATGCGCCGCGCCATGCCCGTTCCCTTGCCCGTTCCCGTCTAATATAGGGTGTTGATCGGGGCACGAAAGGGGGCGCGATGCGCGCAGAGCTATCCGTGATCATTCCCACGCTCGAAGCCGGGGAGGCGCTGCCCGCCTGCCTTGGCGCGCTCTTCGAGGGGCTGCGCGCGGGGCTCATCCGCGAGGTGATCGTGAGCGATGGCGGATCGGGCGATGCCACCCGTGCCATTGCCGAAGAGGCGGGGGCGATGGTCGTCACCGGCCCGCCCTCGCGCGGCGGACAGTTGCGGCGCGGTGCCTCGGCGGCGCAGGGTGCGTGGTTCTTGTTCCTGCACGCCGACACGGTGCTGCCCGAGGGCTGGGCCGGGGCGGTGCGTGCGCGGATGGCGCGCGGCGGGCCGGCGGCGTTCAGGCTGGGCTTCGACGCGGAGGGGCGCGCGCCGCGCCTGTGGCGGGCTCGGCCACCGCGACGACGCCGTTCCGGGCTGCCCTATGGCGATCAGGCGATTCTGGTGTCGCGGCGCGCCTATGAGGCCGCGGCGGCCTGTCCGATATCCCGCTGATGGAGGATGTGGCGCTGGCGCGGGCGTTGCGCGCCCGTGGCGAGCGGATCGCGCTCGTCGTTGCGGGTGACGACCTCCGCCGCGCGGGATCATCGCCGCGACGGCTGGATGCGGCGGGTGCGCAACCTGTGGCTCCTCGCGCGCTATCTCTGCGGCGCCGATCCGTGCGCCTCGCGGCGCGGTATCGGGGCGCGCAGGGGGACGGGTGCGCGGGCGATTGACGCCGCCGGGCAGGGGGTAGCGTCGCGACACATCTCACGGGAGACCTTCATGAGCCTCGCCAGTGGCCGCGCCTACCTCGCTCATCCCCGGGCCCCTCCGTCATGCCCGAGGCGGTGCTGCGCGCGATGCACCGCGCCTCGCCCAACATCTACGAGGGCGAGCTGGCCGAGATGACCGCCGGGCCTTGATCCCCGGATCCTGCAGGCGGTCGCGCGCACGCGACGGCCACGTCGCGCTGCAGCAGTCGCCAACGGCCACGGCGCCCTGGGAGGCCGCGCTCGCCAACACCGTCGCAGCCGGGCGAGCGCGTGCTGATCCCCGCCACGGGCCGCTTCGGCCATGGCTCGGCCGAGGTGGCGCGGCGCCATGGCGATCGACGCCCGACATCCTCGACCACGGTCAAGCGCAGACCCCCGTCGACCCCGACCGCGTCGCGGCGCCGCTGCGGGCCGCGACAAGGGGTCACCGCGATCCAGCGCCGTGCTGGCCGCGCACGTCGACACCTCGACGTTCCGTGCCGCTCCGCACATCGCGGCGCTTGCGCGCGGTGCTCGACGCCAGCCGGGCCACCCGGCGCTCCTGATCGCCGATTGCATCGCCTCGCCTCGCCTGCGACCGGTTGGCGAGGATCGATCCGCCTGGGCGCCCGACGCGATGGGTCGCCGGCGCGGCCGGAAGGGCCCGACCGTGCCGCCGGGGCTCGGGCTTCGTCTTCTTCACCGAGAGGCGCCGATGCGGCGCGCCGGGCCCGGCTCGACCCGTGTCAGCCGCTACTGGGACTGGACGCATCGCGCGCCCAACCCGAGACGTTCGACCACAGTATTTCGGCGGCACCGCGGCCGACCCATCAGCGTCTACGGGTTGCGCGCCGCGCTCGATCATGATCCGCCGCGGAGGGGATCGGGGCGATCTGGCACCGCCACGCGACGCTCGCGCTGGCCTTGGGCCATCTGGGCGGCCTGGCCGAGACGCCGGGCAGGCCGGGCCGCTGACGCCGGTACGTATTCGAGGACCGCTGCGCATCCGCAGCCGCGCGGTCACCGCGCTGCAGGCTCGGCGCGCCGCTGGGCGCGCGGCGGCGCGCTGGGCGGCGCGGGAGCATGCCGCGCTCACGCTGGGCATCGGGCTGGGCGATGGCCGAGCCAGGACGATCCCGCCTGGGCACGGGCTTTTTCCCGCATCGGCCACATGGGGCACGTCAACGCGCGCGTGGTCCCTCGGCGCGTCTCGGCGTGGTCGAGGCCGGGATGGACGCGCTCGACATCCCGCACGGGCGCGGGGGGCTGGCTGCGGCCGCGCGGGCCGTCGTGCGGGCTCAGCCGCTCCCGGCCTAGCCGGTCGGCCTTCTTGCGGACCAGCACCGTGCGCAGATCGTGCATTGCCAGCAGGAGCGGGTCGGTCACGCGCTCGAGCTGCGCGTCGGTGGCGTGGGGACTGTGCCCATTGCGCGGTGGTGTTCTCGAGATGGTCCACCGCGCGCAGGATATCGTCGATATCGCGGTCGAGCACCGCCTGCCGCTCGGCCATCCAGTCGTCGCGGATCGCCGCGAGATCGGCCTCGGTCAATTCGCGGTCGCCATGCGGCCTGATCTCGCCCTTGCGGATATTGACCACGGCGATCTGGTCCATGTCGATCCGCCGCTGCCGGTTCTCGGTGTCGACGCGGAACGCGGCCGCCCCGTTCTCGCGCATCGCTGAAGTAGAACTCGGGCAGCTCGCCCGACATGCGCGGCCCTCCCCTAGCTGAGCGCGCCTGGCAGGACGCGCGATGCGTCCGCCGCACGTCCTCGGCTGAGCGCCGCGTCCGAGGTCGCGTAGCTGACACGGAAATTCGGGCGAGAGCCGAAGGCCGCGCCGAACACGACCGCCACGCCCTTCTCTTCGAGCAGCGCGGTGGCGAAGGTCTTCGTCGTCGTCGATCCGCGACGCCCCCGCGCCTGGTCTTGCCGATGCAGTCCGCGATCGCAGGGTAGACGTAGAACGCGCCCTCGGCACCGGGCAGGCGCATGCCTGGCGCTGCGTTCCAGCATCGCCACCACCAGGTCGCGGCGGCGCTGGAACACCGCGTTGTTGCGTCGGCGATGAAATCCTGCGGCCCGGTCAGCGCCTCGACCGCCGCCTATTGGCGTGATCGAGCAGGGGTTCGACGTGCTCTGCGACTGCGACCTTGCCCATCGCCTCGATCAGGCCACCGGCCCCGCCGCATAGCCGATGCGCCAGCCGGTCATCGCATAGGCCTTGGACACGCCGTTGCAGGTCAGCGTGCGGTCGTAGAGCCCCGGCTCGACCTGCGCGGGCGTGCAGAAGTCGAAATCGTCGTAGACGAGATGTTCGTACATGTCGTCGGTCATCACCCAGACATGGGGGTGGCGCATCAGAACATCGGTCAGGGCCCTTCAGCTCGCCGCCGTGAATAGCCCGCGCCCGTGGGGTTCGAGGGCGAGTTGAAGATGAACCACTTGGTGCTGCGGGCGTGATCGCGGCCTCCAGCTGCCTCGGGCGTCAGCTTGAAGCCGGTCTGCAGCCGCGGCCACCACGCGACCGGCGTCGCCGCCCGCGCAGCGGCGCCATGTCGGGGTAGCTGACCCAGTAGGGTGCGGGGATCACCACCTCGTCGCCGGGGTTCAGCGTCGCCATCAGCGCGTTGTAGAGGATCTGCTTGCCGCCGGTGCCGACGGTGACCTGCGCGGGCGTGTAGTCGAGCCCGTTGTCGCGCTTGAACTTGGCGCAGATCGCCTCCTTCAGCTCGGGGATGCCGTCCACGGCCGTGTAGCTTCGCTGCGCCGCCATCGTCGATCGCGCGCTGTGCCTGCCTCGGCGATGTGCTGGCGGCGTGTCGAAATCGGGCTCGCCCGCGCCGAGGCCGATCGACGTCGCTGCCCGCTGCGCCTTCAGCTCCGGCGCCTGCGTTCGTCACGGCGATCGTCGGCGAGGGCTTCACGCGCGCGAGCGTGTCGGACAGGAACGCGGCATGGGTCGCCTCCGGTTTGGACTTGCACCTGCAGTCGATGTCCTAGGGTGAGGCTCGTGATCAGCGTTCAAGAATCGACAAGCGAGGAAAGGCCGAGACCGATGAGCTTCGAGCACGGCGACAGGCTGGTATGATCCGCGAGATGCCGCCACCTTCGGCGACCGGATCGCCGGGCGCGCGCGAGGCCGGGTCTGGCATGAGCCAGGCCGATCTCGCCAAGCGGCTCGGCGTCAAGCTCAAGACGCGTCACGCGCCTGGGAGGACGACCTGGTCAGAGCCGCGCGCCAACAAGCTCTCAGATGATGGCCGGGCTGCTGAACGTATCGATCCGCTGGCTGCTTACTCGGCGAGGGCGACGGATTCCGACGCGCCGGGCAGAGGCGAGCTGTCGCCGGACCGATGCATGCGCCTCATGGCGAGATGCGCGAGCAGTTCGCACGAGATCGCCGCGCATGGGCCGACCCGGGCTGGCTGGATCGAGATGCGCTGCGCGCGCGCTGATGGAGGCGGCCGCCGGCGACGACACGGCGCACGATGCCGGCTCGCGACGGCCTGCGCATTCGGGCGTGGCGGCGCGGCATCAAGGAGATGGACCTCATCCTCGGCGCCTTCTGCCGATGCCGAACTTGCCGCCATGGACACGACGGCGCTCGCGCTCTTCGAGGCGCTGCTGTCCGAAAACGACCACGACCTCTATCAGTGGGTCTACGGGCCAGGGCTGCTCCCGCCCGCGCTCGCTCCGCCGGCGATCGGTGGCGACACGCCCGCATCGCGCGCCGCAGCGCTACCGGGGATTTCAGGTCCGCGGCTTAACTTACCGATTTTCGGCTTTTTGGTCGAAGTCTGCTTCGCGACACGAAGTACGCGGAGAGACACGCGATGAGCCTGCAAACCGACGCCGACACCCGGCACTGCGCCGGGCGCGGCTTCATCGCCGGATACCTCGAAGAGCGCTCGCGCTGGTGGAGCGGCTGCACCGGCTCCTGCTCGATGTCATCAAGGACGAGTTCGAGCGGCTCGGCATCCTCGAGATCAACGCGGTGCAGGCGCTGCTGCTGTTCAACGTCGGCGACAACGAGGTGACCGCGGGCGAGCTCAAGACGCGCGGCTACTACCAGGGCTCGAACGTCTCCTACAACCTCAAGAAGCTGGTCGAGACGGGCTACATGCACCACGAGCGTTGCGCGGTCGATCGCCGCGCGGTCCGCGTTCGGCTGACCGAACGCGGCCATGAGGTCCGCCGCCTGGTTGCCGCGCTGTTCGACCGCCACGCGGCAGACATGGCCGCCCGCGGGGCATTCGACCCGGCGCGGCTGGCCGATGTCAATGACGCGCTCCAGCAGCTGGAACTCGACCTAGGCGGCGATGATCCGCCACACCCACCGAGACGCCGCGCCGCCGGCCTGGTCCTACCAGTGGCCGGTGTTCTCCATGCTCGCCCAGGCCTCGGCCGCGCGGCGCCTCGCCCGCCTGGAGAAGCTCGATCGAGATGTTGTCGGGGCTGCGCACGAAGGCCATGCGCCCGTCGCGCGGGGGGCGGTTGATCGTCACGCCGTTGGCCTGCAGGTGCCGGCACATCGCATAGATGTCCTCGACCTCATAGGCGATATGGCCGAAATGCCGGCTGTCGGAGGGCAGGCCCTCGTCCCCGTCCCAGTTCCAGGTCAGCTCCACCGGACATTCCGGCTGTCCGGGGGGAGCCATGAAGACCAGCGGCGAAGCGCCCGCCCTCGTTGTCCATGCGGCGCGTTCCTCCAGCCCGAGCAGCTCGAAGAAAGCCGTCGTGGCTTCGAGATCCTTCACCCGGACCATGGTGTGGAGATAGCGGATCTGTCATCGTCTGTCCTCCTCGGTTCGCGTCGACCGTCGATCACAGGAACGCCGGCCGCGGCGTCGAGGGCATGCAGCGCGCCAGTCCGGCCTTTTGCCCCGCCCCGGCGGGATAGGTGCAGACGACCTGCCGATGCCCGGAGGCGCCCCATGCCCCTGACCCCCGAGCAGACAGGCCGAGATCGAGGCGCAGCGCGCCGCGCCCCGCCCGACCGCTGCGCGGCACCGTCCGCACGGGATGGAGGCGCATCTGCTACCGCGCCATCCGGTGCTCGACCACGGCTTCGTCCGGGTGATCGACTACATGGGCGACGACAGCGCCATCGTGCAGGCGGCGCGGGTCAGCTACGGGGCGGGCACCAAGCATGTCCAGAACGACGAGGGGCTGATCCGCTACCTGATGCGGCACTGGCATTCGACGCCGTTCGAGATGTGCGAGGTCAAGTTCCACGTCAAGCTGCCGGTCTTCGTCGCGCGGCAGTGGATCCGGCACCGCACCGCCAACGTGAACGAATACTCGGCGCGCTACTCGATCCTCGACCGCGAGTTCTACATCCCCGCGCCCGAACATCTGGCCGCGCAGTCCACCGTCAACAACCAGGGCCGCGGCGACGGTGCTGGAGGGGCGAGGAGGCCAGCGCGTGCTGCGGATCTGCGCGAGGATCCGACGCGACCGCGCCTATGACCACTACTGAGGCGATGCTCTGCAGCCCAGGACGGCCAGCAGGGCCTCGCCCGCGAACTGGCGCGGATGAACCTGCCCGCGAACATCTACACCCAATGGTACTGGAAGGTGGACCTGCACAACCTGTTCCACTTCCTGCGGCTGCGCGCCGACAGCCACGCGCAATACGAGATCCGCGTCTATGCCGAGGCGATGTGCCGCGATCACCGCCGACTGGGTCCCCGCCGCGTGGCGCGCCTTCGAGGATTACCGCATGGGCGGCGCGCACGCTGTCGGCCAC
>JAXHLV010000022.1:0-280163 GCA_034521935.1 Roseovarius sp. | reverse complement strand
TGGCCAGTGCTGCCGAGCGCGATTGCCGCACCGCGCCCCTGCGGCACGATTTCCACACTGCATTCGATGCTTGGATGGCCGTCGGCGACCTGCGCTGGCGGCCATCGAAACCGGCGCGCTGTCGGTGGCCTTCTGGCCGATCCGCGCGGCTTCACGCAGCGCACGCTTACGCGGTTCATCGCCGAGGAAGACGCGATCGCCCACGCGCCAGAGGACTATCCCGAGGTCTCCATCGCCGCGCGGGGCTTCTTCGCGTTGGAGATGCTGCTCTACGACCCGGACTTCATGACCTATAAGCAGGGCAGCTATACCTGCGCGCTGGTCACCACCATCGCTGCCGATCTGGGTCATCAGGCCGAAGGCGCTGTCATCTGCCTGGCGGGACGATTTCGCGCCCCTCTTGCGCACGCCGGGCGCAACGGGAAACACCGTATTCTCTCTGACGACGAGGCGCTGCGCGCTCTACACGCAGGTGATAAGCGCGCTGGAATTCACGGCCCAAAAGCGGCTCGGCCTGCCGCTGGGCACGTTTGAGCGCCCCCGCCCGGCGCTGGCCGCGGCGCGCCGCTCGGGCCGCAGCCTGCGGCAGGTTCGGCTGGCCGCAACGGCGGCGCACGGGTTGGCCACCGCGCTTGCCGACTGGGACCTGCCGCAGAGTGACTCTGCGCTGGCGCGGGTCGAGGCCGCAGTGAAAGCGATCGAGAACCCGGCCTTTCAGGACATCGACGATCCCGCAGGCGCGCCTGCGAGTCGAGGTGCTGCGACGAGCAGGTCAAGGCCTGCGTCGAGCGATTGCCGAGGAAATCGGTGCCCGCCTCGGCATCGCACCGGGCTTCAACGCGCAGGACGGGATTGAGGTCTTGACAACCCGCCGCGCCTTTCTCGCCTCGCCTTGGCCAGCGGGCGCAGCTCCTCGTTTCGGCTGGGCGGCGGCGGGCGGCCCCGCCTCATCTGGCGGCTGCGCGCAATGCTGCGGGTGGCTTTGCACTGCACGGGCTGGGCGGCGACGGGCAGAGCCTTCGCTGCCCCTGCCCACGCGCGGCCATGCAGGCGCAGGCCATCCGACCCGCGCAGAAGCGGTAGCCTTCGCCCGCCGTCCCGGCACCTTCGCGCTGGTGATCGACTGCGTGAGCGGCCGGGTGCACCACCGCCTGAGCCCGCCTCGAGGGGCGGCAGTTCAACGGGCATGGCTGCATCAGCGGACGGCGCCGGCCTGTCCGCGCCGAGCAGGAGAGCGGCAAGAGCGCCGGGCGGATCGGCGTCTGGACGTGACGGCGCGCTACCGGCGCATCGGCGAATTTCCCACCGGGCGGGATCGGCCGCCGCGAGATCCGCCTCATGCCGGATGGACAGACACTGGCGGTGGCCAATGGCGGCATCGTCACCGACCCCTCGGACCGCACCGAGCTCAACCTCAACACGATGCGGCCCAGGCTCAGTTACATCGACCTTGCGGGCGATCTGCTGGAACAGGTGGAACTGCCCATCGAGCTGCACCGCAACTCGATCCGACATCTGGCCGTTCGACCAGACGGGCTGCTGGCCTTCGCCATGCAATGGGAAGGGACAGATGTTGCTCGCCCGCCGCTTCTCGGCCTGCACCGGCGCGGAGAGGCTCCGCTACTCGCCCAAGCGCCACTGGCCGCCGAGATCGCCATGCAGGGTTATGCCGGCAGTGTCGCGTTCAGCGGCGACGGCACGGAGGTCGCCATCACCTCGCCGCGCGGCGGGCGGCTGCACCGGATTTACGCCCGGGGGCATTTTCGGCGCGATGTCGCGCACAGATGCTCTGCGGTCTCGCGCCCCACAACGCGGGCTTCTTGGCCAGCGATGGCTGGGTGGGATCATCACCATCGTCCGTCGCATGCAAAGACGTTGGTGCGGCACAACCGCAATTGGGATAATCATATCGTGGTGCTTGATTGTGCGCCAGGGCAACTGGGGCCTTTCGTGGGAGCACGCAAATGCCCGTTTTCCATCTTGGCGACAGGCCAAGAATGCTCATGATACATAAATTTGAATGTCGCGAAAGCGGCTGACTGCCGTCGCATGCTGCGCCGTGCCTGAGCGACCGGTTTGGCGAACGCCGCGCGACAGACCGACCGGCGGCGGTGCGCAGGAAGCGCCATTTGCAAACTCAGCGGTTTGACGCGATCAGCCGAGATTTCATGCTGCGGCGCAGTGCGCGAACCTGCCGGAGCCAGCAGCACCGATACGACCAGGCTTCCACGTCAAGGTGTACCGCGAGTCATCGGGAAACCGGGTTTTGAGTTGACGCTGGCAGGATATGCGATTCAGAAGGAGCTATGATACGTCCCGGTTTTCTTTCCCAAGCAGATCGTCGCACCCTTGAGGCTTGTGTGCGTCGCCAGCGCGAAGATCACGGCATTGCCCGACGGGCGAATGCGATGCTGCTTTTGGATGACGGTGAGAGCTGCGCCCGAATCGCAAAGTTCCTTTACCTGGACGATGACACGATCCGGGGCTGGTACACGATCTACCAACGCGATGGCTGGGACGCCTTGGCGCGTGATGACTGGCAAGGCGGCCGGTCCCGCATGACCACCACGCAGGAAGCCGCGCTGTGCGCGTGGCTGGAGGGGCGGTTTTGCCGGTCCACCGCGCCGATCAGGGCGTATATTGCCGCCGAGTTCGGCCTGCAGTATTCACATTCGGGCTGCATCAAGCTTTTGGCCCGGCTGGGGTTCGAGTATCGCAAGCCAAAGCCTCTGCCAAAGGTCGCGCCGGCGGACAAGCAGGCGGAGTTCATCGCGCTTTATGAGCGCCTGATGAGCGAGCTGAGCGACGATGAGGCGGTGTATTTCGCCGATGCCGTGCATCCGGAATACCAGACCAGGCCCGCCTTTGGCTGGGTGAAGACCGGCTCAAACCCGGCAGTCAAGACCACGGCTGGTCGCGGACGGGTGAACATCCACGGCGCGCTTAACCTTGAGACCTTCGACGCGCCCTTTGTCGAGCCAGACACCGTCGACGGGGCCAGCGCCACGCAGCTTCTCGCCAAGATCGAGGCCCGCAACCCCGACAAGCGCGTGATCCACGTCATCTGGGACAATGCGGCCTACCACAAAGGGCCGGATGTCAGGGCGTTCCTGGCGCGCCCCGAGTGTCGCATCCACCTGATCCAGCTCCCGCCGTATTGCCCGCATCTGAACCCGATAGAGCGATTGTGGGCGGTCATGCATCAGCACGTGACGCATAATCGCCACTACCCCACCCGGAAACAATTCGCCGACGCCATCCTCGCGTTCTTCCGCGAAACCGTCCCAAGAAAATGGAAAACATTCCGCGAACAAGTGTCAGACAATTTCCGCGTCATAACCCACCAGAATTTTCGGCTTTTGGAAGGTTAGGGGTATATCTGGTGGAGGTTCGGCCTCGTGTGCGCGCGGAAGCCGATGTCCCACATCTGCAAAGTAGAAGTGTCACACTTCCCCTGTTGAGCAACCAGGATCCGAAGTGCAAGCGTCCGGCGAGGGACGCGGTCATGCGCGACCTTGGCGGCGTCCATGCTCGGCCTTTCCAGTTCCATGGGAGCAATTCAGGCAAGCGTGACACGGTGATGTCCGGCATGCGCGCCAGGACATCTGCCATCCAGGCTTGCGGGTCGATGTCGTTCATCTTGCAGCTGACGATCAGGGTATACATGAAGGCCGCCCTTTCGCCGCCGCGTTCAGACCCTGCAAAAAGCCACGACTTTCTTCCCAATGCGATGCCTCTGAGGGCGCGTTCGGCGGCATTGTTGGTCAGGCAGATACGCCCATCATCCAGGAAAGCGGTGAAGGCATCCCATCGGTCGCCCTTGGGCGGCATCAGATAGTCGATGGCCTTGGCGACGCTGTTGTGTTTCGACAGTCGGGCGCGCTCTTCCAGCAGCCAGTCGTGCAGTGCCTCGATCAGCGGTCGGGATCGCTCCTGCCGCACGGCGTGGCGGGCATCCGCGTCCATGCCATTGATCTCGCGCTCGATATCGAAGATCGCGTCGATCCGTTTCACGGCTTCCAGAGCGACGGGCGAGATGTCATGCGCAGGCTTGTTCTTGCGCACGTTCCCGGCGATATCGGCCAGCTCGAAGAACTTGCGCCGCGCGTGGCTCCAGCAGAGCGCGCTGCGCGCAGGGCCGGGGCTGCGGTCGGCCAGATAGAGGTCATTGTAGCCGCTATAGGCATCGGCCTGCAGAACACCCTGCCACCCAGCGAGATGCTTGTTGGGGTGGATCATCTGGCGATCCCGCGAGAACTTGAACAAGGCGGCGGGTGGCGCGCTGCCATCCCATGGCCGGTCATCACGCACATAGGTCCATAGCCGTGCCGTCCTGGTGCCGCCACGCGCCAGCAGCGGCACCGTCGTGTCATCGCCATGCAGGCGCGCCGCTGCCAGCACATGGCGCTCGATCAGCTCATGGATCGGGCTGAGCGCCACACAGGCATGGCCAATCAGATCAGCCAGAGTGGACAGGCTGAGATCGATCCCTTCGCGCGCAATGCGCTCGGATTGGCGGTTCAGCGGCTGATGCTGGCCGTATTTGTCGAAGGCCACCATGGCGATCAGGCTGGGCCCGGCCCAGCCACGCGGGATGACATGGAATGGCGCTGGCGGCTGGCTGATCTTCTCGCAGGTCCGGCAGGTGAACTTCTCGCGCACCGTCTGGATCACCTTCCACTGGCGCGGAATGACCTCCAGCGTCTCGGTGATATCCTCGCCCATCTTCACGATGCGGTCCGAGCCACAGCAGGCTGCAGCTGGTCGGGGCCTCGATCACCACACGCTCGCGCGGCAGATGCTCGGGGAAGGGTTTGCGCACGGGCTTGCGCCGCGTGAAGGCGCGCACGGTGCTGGTCTTGTCCTGCGCCGCCTGTTCAGCGGCCAGCGCATCCTCGGTCGCCGTGGCTTCCAGTTCTTCGAGCTGCAACTCCAGCTGATCGATCAGCCGCGCACGGCGCTCGGAGGAGATGCCATATTTGTCGCGGCGCAGCTTGGCGATCTCCAGCTTCAATTCCTTGACCATCGCTTCCGTGCAGGACGCCAAGGCGCGCGCTTGGGCTAAATCGCGTTCAGCGGCCTGCGCACGGGCTGTTTGCGCGGCCAATTCAGCGCGCAATCTGGCGATTTCGGAAGCAGTGTCTGACATGGCAGAGGACTACCACAGATGATCCTGATCGCCAATAAAAACAGGGGTTTCAGAGTGATTTATCCTGCCTTTGCAGGACGTTGTGTCCAGCGCGGGTTGCGCCAGTCGATGCCCTCAAGCAGGTAGCCCAGCTGCGCCGCGGATATCGGAACGGCCGTCCCGTCCTGGCTCACCGGCCAGATGAACTTCCCCGCCTCCAGGCGCTTTGTGTAGAGCGACATGCCGACCCCATCATGCCAAAGCAATTTCACCAGATCGCCCTTGCGGCCACGAAAGCAGAAGATTTCGCCCCCATGCGGATCACGCCCGAGACCCTGCTGAACCGCCAGCGCAAGGGTATTCATACCGCGCCGCATATCCGTCACCCCGCCCGCAATCCACACCTTCGTGCCCGCCGGAAACGCGATCATTGCCCGTCCACCACTGACAGAATCCGCGCAAGCGCTTCAGACTCGACCCCGGTGGGCACGATAAGCCGACGGCCATTTGGCAGGGCAATCTCCACCTGAGAGGTCCGTGAGAGATCAGCGGGATCAACCGGCCCGGGCCGAGAGGCCGGGACATCCTGTGTCACGGTCACCGGGGCGAAGGATACCGGGCGGGACGCACCAAGCTCACCGTTCCGATACTGCCGACGCCAGATCGTCAACAGCGATCGGCAAATGCCATGCCGCCGCGCCGTGGCCGAAACTTGCCGGTGGCCGACAAAACTTTCCTCGACGATCCGGAGCTTGTCCTCATCCGACCATTGCCGACGGCGAACGCCATCGGCCGCGGAGAGAACTTCGATTTGAGGGCGGTGAATGAAATCGGACATAAGGTCGGACTTATCATCGGATCGTAGCCGAAGTCAGACGGCCCCCGCCGCAGCCTTACATTGGAGTGTGGCTTTGGGATTGTTGATCATGAGCGAGCGCGAGCTGAACCGCATAGAAGTACTGAGCCAAGTGACCCAAGGCCGGATGACGGCTGTGACGGCGGCCAACGTGCTCGGATTGAGTCGGCGACAGGTTCACCGGCTGCTGAGGGTGTTTCAGTCTGAGGGTCCTGCAGCGATCCGGCACAAGGCACGCGGCCGGACCTCTAACAACCGGATCGATCCTGCCGTTCGGGAGTTTGCGGTGACGCTGGTGCGAGAGAACTACATCGACTTTGGCCCGGCCTTCGCAGCTGAGAAGCTCGCGGAAGATCACGGGGTGAAGGTTTCTCGCGAGACGCTGCGCAAATGGATGCAGGACGCCGGGCTGTGGCTATCACGCAAGCAGCGCCGGACGTTCCACCAGCCGCGCCTGCGCCGGGAATGCTTTGGTGAGTTGATCCAGATCGACGGCTCAGATCACCATTGGTTCGAGGATCGCGGCCCGGCCTGCACACTGCTCGTCTTCATTGACGATGCGACCAGCACACTCATGCATCTGGAGTTTGTTCAGTCAGAGAGCACGTTCAGCTATTTCGGCGCGCTCAAGACGATACCCTGGAAGTATCCGTCTTGATCAAGCGGTTTTTGGGGTCCACTTGCGATCAGCTTTGACGAGCGCATTTGCCATTTCGATGAGCTTGCGCATGACGGCGACGATGGCGACCTTGGCGGGCTTTCCCGGCGGCGCGCAGGTCTTCGTATTTGGCCTTGAGGTCGGGATTGTGGCGCATGGCGACCAACGCGGGCATGTAGAGGGCATCGCGCAGTGGTTTGCGCCCGCCGCCGATGAACGCCTTGCCCTGCCACTGACCGGACTGGCGGGTGATGGGCGCGAGGCCGGCGAGACTGGCCACCTGTTTGCGCTCGAGCGTGCCGATCTCCGGCAGCAGGATCAGCATGGCGGCCGCCGTGACGGCACCGATCCCCGGCATGGAGCACAGAATATCGCGGCTGCGTGCTGTGGTCTCCCGCGCCTCGATGAGCGCTGCGATCTCGGCGTCCAGCTCGGCAATCTGACGCTCCACCTGGGCGAGCCGCGCCTTGGTCTGGCGTTTCAGGACCGCGATATCATGGGTCTGGGCGCGGTTGCGCAATCTCGTGCGGTCCTTGATCAACCCGGTGCGCGCAACGTGCAAGTCCCTGAGAATGCGTGCTTCCTTGGAACATGGCGCTTGGGGCGCAAGGTCGAACGCCGCGCCCATGCGCGCCAGCATCTGCGCATCCACCGCATCGGTCTTGGCCCTTGTGCCGTGCGCCTCGGCGAACCGACGCGCCTGGAGCGGGTTCACCTTGACCAGGGGAAACGTCTCGCCAAGCGCCGCCTCGAACGCCTTGTGATACGGCCCCGTCGGCTCGAACACGATCCGCGCCACCGGCGCCTTGCCCAGCCACTTGCTCAGGGCGCGAAATCCCGCCGCCGAGTTCTCGAAGCGCTGTGCCGCGCCATCTTCCAGCCGGAATGCATCCAGATGGGATTTCGAAATGTCCACGCCAATGGTATGATCTGTCATCTTCGCCATGTCCTATGCTTGTCATGCGTGATTTGTCACACGCGTATCCGTTCAGGCCCTTTGGTGAAGACGGCGGCTGATCATACTTCCAAACGGTCCTTAACGACCCAGCATTATGCGATCCAGCCGCCGCCACTGCCCGCCATAAATGGCGTGGCGGGCAGTAGGCTCCTTTATCCTCAGGAGCCAGATTCGGGGGTGAGGCGCGACACATGGCCGCCCCGTCGCTTTCTACTCCGACAAACACACAGTGAACCAGACCGGGTTTACCGGAGAGCAAAAAGCTCGGAAGGTAAGCCATGACCAAAGGAAACCCAGGGAACCGTTTTTCGACAGAGGTACGTGCGCGCGCGGTGCGCATGGTTCTGGAGAACGAAGCGGATTACAAATCACGGTCGCAGGCGATTGCCTCGATCGCGGCGAAGTTCGGATGCAGCAGCGCCACGTTGCGCGATTGGGTCAACAGGCAGGCCGTCGAGGACGGTGAGCGCGATGGCCTGACGCAATCGGAACGCGATGAGCTCAAGGCGCTCCAGCGCGAGAACCGCGAGCTGCGCCAGGCCAACGAGATCCTGCGCAAGGCGTCGGCTTTTTTCGCAGCGGCGGACCTCGACCGCCAACGCAAGAGATGATCATGTTCATTGATGATCATCGCGGGGAGTACGGCGTCGAGGCGATCTGCAGGGTCTTGCCGATCGCGCCGTCCACCTATCACCACCATCAGGCGGTCGCGCGTGACCGGTCCAAAGCGTCCGTGCGAGCGCAGTCCGACGCGGATCTCGGCCCGAAGATCAAGACCTGCTGGGAGGCCAGCGGCAAGCGCTACGGGGCCGTCAAAGTCTGGTATGATCTCGCTGCAGAAGGCGAGGATGTCGCGCGCTGCACGGTGGTGCGCCTGATGAAAGAGATGGGAATACAGGGTGTTATCCGCGGCAAGGGCAAGAAGACAACGTATCGCGATCCGGCCCTGCCGTGCCCTGAAGACAAGGTGAACCGGGACTTCAAGGCCCCGGCGCCGAATGTTCTCTGGGTGGCCGACTTCACCTATGTGCGCACCGCTGTCGGGTTCGTGTACGTCGCCTTCATCATCGACGTCTTCGCCCGTTACATCGTTGGCTGGCAGGTCTCTTCGTCGCCCAACACCAAGCTGGTTCTCGATGCGCTGGAGCAGGCGCTTGCCGCCCGCAATCCCGACCGCGATCGGCTGACCCACCACAGCGATCGCGGCGTCCAGTACCTGTCGATCAAGTATTCCGAGCGCCTTGAAGAAGCGAAGATCGGGGCCTCGGTCGGCAGTGTGGGCGACTCGTACGACAACGCTCTCGCCGAAACCATCAATGGCCTCTACAAGGCCGAGGTCATCGAGCACGAAGGCCCGTGGCGCGGCAAGAAAGACGTCGAGCTCGCAACCCTGGACTGGGTCCATTGGTACAACGACAAACGCCTCTACGGCCCGCTCGGATATATCTCACCCGCAACCGCAGAAAGGAACTTCTACAACGCAGAACTCACGGCTAACATCGCCGCAGAATGATCAACTCCAACCTCTCCGGTAAACCCGGTCTGGTTCATGGATCAGGCGGCCCGTTGCACCTGCTGGTCGACAGCACAGGCATCAAGGTCGAGGGCGAAGGGGAATGGAACGCGCGCAAGCACGGTGGCACCAAACGCCGTGTATGGCGCAAGATCCACGTTGGAATTGACGAGAAAACACTCGAAATTCGGGCTGCGGAGTTCACCACCAGCAATGTCGGCGACGCGCCCATGCTGCCCGAACTTCTCGACCAGGTCCCGCCCGATCAGGAGATCGGCAGCGTCACCGCCGACGGTGCCTTCGACACCCGCAAGTGCCATGATGCCATCGCCGCTCGCGGCGCTATGGCCATCATACCCCGGGGCTCCGCCCGTTCAGGGCTGAATTGATCCACTGGATCAATTCCGAGACGCCCTTCACCCCGCAAAAATGCCAAACTATGGAAGCCCGATAGCCCCGGGGCGATTGCGCGGAACGAGGCGCTTCGCGCGTCGAAACGCTTCGGTCGAACTATCTGGCGACGATGGAGCGGTTACCACCGCCGGAGCCGCGTCGAGACCAAGATGCATTGTATAAAACTGCTGGGCCAACGTCTGGCCGCTCGGGACTTCGACCGTCAGGTTGCCGAGTTCCAGATCCGTGTCGCTGTCTTGAACGGCTTCACAGCGCTCGGCATACCCGTCACGAAAGCTGTTGGGATGACTCTGTCCGGGGAAAGGGGAATCTCGGCCATCAACTGATTTGTGCGACGGAGTCATCCGCACCGCGCGCGCCAAGGGCGCGCCCGAGGGCCGCGTGCTGTTCCGGCACGCGCTGCGCAACGCGATCATCCCGGTGGTGTCGCTCGCGGCCGTGCAGATGGGCTTCATGCTGGGCGGCTCGATCGTGGTCGAGTCGATCTTCGCGCTGCATGGCGCGGGCTACCTCGCCTGGGAGAGCATCGCGCGCAACGACCTGCCCACGGTGCAGGCGCTGATCCTCGTATTTTCGATGTTCTACATCGTCTTCACCTTTCTGGCCGATGTGCTGAATGCCTGGCTGGATCCCCGGATGCGGAGCAGCTGAGATGGCCCTGACCGATACACATGACCCGATCCTGCAAGAGATCACCGGCCCGACGCCCGGGCAGATGCTGCGCAAACGCGTGTTCGGCCATCAGGGCCTGATGATCGGCGGGGTGGTGATCGCGATCCTGACGCTGGTGGCGATCTTCGCGCCGCTTCTGGCCCCGCATGATCCCTACGCCCAAAGCCTGATGACCCGGATGGAGCCGCCGGTGTTCCTTGGCGGCGACTGGGAGCATCCGCTTGGCACCGACCATCTGGGGCGCGATTACCTGTCGCGGCTGATTTACGGCGCGCGCGTGTCGCTGATGATCGGGGTGATCGCGGCGCTCATCTCGGGCGTGATCGGCACCGCCATGGGCGTCGCCGCCGGCTATTTCGGCGGGCGCGTCGACATGGTGGTGACGTTTCTGATCAACGTGCGGCTGGCCATGCCGGTGGTGCTGGTGGCGCTGGCCGTGGTGGCGATCCTCGGCGGATCGCTGCAGGTGGTGATCGTGGTGCTGGGCCTGCTGTTGTGGGACCGGTTCGCGGTGGTGATGCGCGCCTCGACGCTGCAGGTGCGCAACCGCGAATATGTCTCGGCGGCGCGCGCCATCGGCGCCTCGACCCCGCGGGTGATCCTGTCGGAGATCATGCCCAACATCGCCAACAACCTGATCGTGGTGGTCACGCTGGAAATGGCGCATGCGATCCTGCTGGAGGCGGCGCTGTCGTTTCTCGGGCTTGGCGTGCAACCGCCCACGCCAAGCTGGGGCCTGATGGTGTCCGAAGGCAAGAACATGATGCTGTTCGAGCCGTGGATGGTGGTCATCCCCGGCGTGGTGCTGTTCATCCTCGTGCTGGCGATCAACCTGATGGGCGACGGGCTGCGCGACGTCACCGCCCCCGAAAACCGGAGCTGACCCCATGGAGAAACCTCTGCTGAGCGTCCGCAACCTGACGCTGAACATCCCCGTCGGCGGCGGCACCCTGCGCGCGGTGCGCGGCATCGACTTCGACCTGATGCGCGGCGAGACCCTGTGCATCGTGGGCGAGTCCGGGTCGGGCAAATCGCTGACCTCGCTGGCGCTGATGGGCCTTCTGGACAAATCCATCCGGCGCACCGCCGACCGCATGGATTTCGACGGCACGGACCTGTTGCACGCCGATGCGCGCACCATGCGGTCCCTTCGAGGGTCGCGCATGGCGATGATCTTTCAGGAGCCGATGACCTCGCTCAACCCCGCCTACACGATCGGCGACCAGTTGACCGAGGCGCTGTTGCTGCACAAATCCGTCGGGCGCGAAGCCGCCCGCGCCCGTGCCGTGGAACTGCTGGAAAAGGTCGGCATCACCGGCGCGGCGAACCGTCTGGGCCAGTATCCGCACCAGTTGTCGGGCGGGCTGCGGCAGCGGGTGATGATCGCCATGGCCCTGATGTGCGAGCCGGAACTGATCATCGCCGACGAGCCGACCACGGCGCTCGACGTCACCATCCAGGCGCAGATCCTGCGGCTGCTCTACGATCTGGGGCGCGAATTGAACATGGCGATGATCCTGATCACCCATGATCTGGGCGTCGTGGCGCGCGTCGCCGACAAGGTGGCGGTGATGTATGCCGGCGAGCTGGTGGAAACCGGCCCGGCCAAGGATGTGTTCAACACGCCGTCGCATCCCTACACGCGCGGTCTGCTGCGCTGCATCCCGCAACCCGGCAAGACCGAACGCGGCAGCACGCTTGGCACCATTCCCGGCATCGTGCCGTCGCTGATCGGCGATGTCGAAGGCTGCGCCTTTCGCACGCGCTGCCCCTATGCCGAGGATGCGTGCCGCGCCGAAATCCCGCTGCGCGAGGACGGATCCCACGCCTTCCGCTGCATTCACCCCGACGGCAAACGCCACGCCGAAGAGGAGGCCCTCGCATGACCAGCCCCCCGCCATTCTGGAACTGCGCGGCGTCACCAAGACCTACCGCGTCAAGCAGGGCCTCTTCGGGGCCGCGCGCCCGCTGATCGCGGTCAACGACGTGTCGCTGTCGCTGCCGCGCGGCGAGGTGCTGGGCCTCGTCGGCGAGTCGGGCTGCGGCAAGTCCACCCTCGCCAAGATCCTTCTGGGGCTGGAGGCGCCGACCGCCGGGCAGGTGCTGGTCGATGGCGAAGAGATCCGGGCACAGGACCGCCTGACGCTGGCGCGGCGCATCCAGCCGATCTTTCAGGATCCCTATTCGTCGCTCAACCCGCGCAAGAGCATCTTCGACATCGTGTCGCTGCCGCTGCGGGTGCATGGCATCGGCGACCGCGCCCATTGGGAAAAGGAGGTCCGCACGATCCTCGATATCGTCGGGCTGCCGGCGCGGGTGATGAACACCTTCCCCAACCAGATGTCGGGCGGCCAGCGCCAGCGCGTGGCGATCGCCCGCGCGCTGATCATGAAGCCCGAGATCGTGATCTGCGACGAGCCGACCTCGGCGCTGGATGTCTCGGTGCAAAGCCAGATCCTCAACCTGCTGGGCGATCTGCGGCGCGAATTCGGGCTGACCTACCTGTTCATCAGCCACGATCTGGCGGTGGTCGAGCATCTGGCGACGCGGGTGGCGGTGATGTATCTGGGGCGCATCGTCGAGGAGGCGGACGTGGCGGGGCTGTTCGACGAGGCCGCGCATCCCTACACGCAGGCGCTGCTGAAATCGGTGCTGACGCCCGAGCCGGGGCTGGGCGTGCCCGACACGCAGCTTGGCATGGCCTATCCCAACCCGATCGACCCGCCTTCGGGCTGCCATTTCCACCCGCGCTGCCCGATGGCGACGGATCTGTGCAAGACCACCGCGCCGCGCCCCGTAGAGACCCCGGCGGGGCATGTCGAATGCCACCTGCACGATCCGCAAAGCCCGATGTACGACAGAAAGGCGGCCTGAGATGTCGGTGAACCTGTCGCGCACCGCGACCACCCGCAAGACCGTCATCGAGACCGAGCACGGCATCGTCGCCTCGCAGCACCGCCTTGCCGCAAAAGCCGGCGCCGAGGTGCTGGCGGCGGGCGGCGACGCGGTGGATGCCGCGATCGCCACCTCCTTTGCCATCGGCGTGCTGGAGCCGTGGATGAGCGGCCCGGCCGGCGGCGGCACGCTGATGCTGTGGCGCGCGGACGAGGGCCGCGCGCAGGCGCTCGATTACGGGATGCGCGCGCCCGGCAAACTCGATCCGGCCGACTATCCGCTCTCGGGCGAGGGTATCGCGGGCGATCTCTTCCCGTGGGAAAAGGTCGTGGGCGACCGCAACGTGCAAGGCGCCACCGCCGTCGCGGTGCCCGGTCTGGTCGATGGCATGGGGCAGATGCATGCGCGCTATGGCCGGATGCCCTGGGCCGATCTGCTGGCCCCGGCGATCGCCCATGCCCGCGAGGGGCTGCTGGTCGACTGGTACGCGGCCCTCATCATCGCCTCGACCACGCGGCAACTGGCCAAGGATGCCGATGCCGCCGCGCTGTTTCTGGAGGACGGGCAGTGGCCGACGATCTCGGGCTGGACGGCCTTGGCCGAAAAGCGGCTGGATCAGGGGCGCATGGCCGACAGCCTCGACCAGATCGCCCGGCATGGCGCGCGCGCGCTTTATGACGGCGATCTGGGGGCGGCGATGGCCGCCGATGTGCAGGCCAAGGGCGGGTGCCTGACCCATGACGATCTGCGCGCCTATCGCGCGGCGTTTTCCGACCCGCTGAGCGTGCCGTACCGCGACGCGCGGTTTCACGTGCCGCCGGGCCTGACCGCCGGGCCGACCTTCGCCCACGCCCTGCGCGTGATGGAAGCCCGCGACATGGGCACGGCCGCGGAGGCCTTCGCCGCCTGTGCCGACGGTCTGAAATCCGCCTATGCCGACCGGCTGGCCACGATGGGCGACACCGGCGAGAGCGAGACGCATCAGGGCTGCACCACGCATTTCTCGGTGGTGGACCGGCACGGCAACATGGTGGCGCAGACGCAGACGCTGCTGTCGATTTTCGGGTCGCGCGTGGTGTCGCCCTCGACCGGGTTCCTGATGAACAACGGCATCATGTGGTTCGACCCGGTGCCGGGGCGGCCCAATTCGCTGGCCCCCGGCAAACGCTGCCTGATGAATGTCTGCCCGATCCTCGGCGAGGCGGGCGGCGCGCGCTTTGCCTTCGGCGCGTCGGGCGGGCGCAAGATCGTCTCGGCGATGGTGCAGATGGCGTCCTTCGTGGCCGATCACGGCATGGATATCGGCGCGGCCTTTCATCATCCGCGCATCGACGTGTCGGGCGGCGACACCGTGGTCGCCGACGAGACGCTGCCCGAGGGCGTGCTGGCGCGGCTGCGCGCCGATCACGCCGTTCACACCGCCCGGCGCAGCCCGTTCCCTTTCGCCTTCGGCTGTCCCGCCGGGGTGATGCGGCAGGGGTCCATGAACACCGGCTGCACCGAGATCATGTCGCCCTGGGGCGATGCCGTTTCAGAAGACCAGACAGGACAATCATGACCAGAGACGCAGCGATAGAGACGATTTCCGCCTATTTCGACACCGGCAGCTTTCAGGCCGATCTGGCCGATCTGGTCCGCTACGAGACCGAGAGCCAGAACCCCGATCAGGCCGATGAACTGGCGCGCTACCTGCGCGAGGCGATGGCGCCGCGCCTGACCGCCATGGGCTTCACCTGCCGCATCCACGACAACCCCGCCCCCGGCGCGGGCCCGATCCTGACCGCCGAGCGGCACGAGGGCGACGATCTGCCCACGGTCCTCAGCTACGGGCATGGCGACGTGATCCGCGCGCAGACCGACCAGTGGCGCGAGGGGCTGCATCCCTTCACGCTGGTGGAGGAGGGCGACCGCCTCTATGGGCGCGGCACCGCCGACAACAAGGGCCAGCACCTGATCAATATCGCCGCGCTCGAGGCGGTGATCGCGGCGCGCGGGCAGCTTGGCTTCAACTGCCGGATGGTGATCGAGACGGGCGAGGAGACCGGCTCGCCCGGGCTGCACGATTTCTTCGCCGCGCAGAAGGACGCGCTGACGGCCGATGTGCTGATCGCCTCGGACGGCCCGCGCCTGCAACCCGACACGCCGACGATGTTCATGGGCTCGCGCGGCGGCGTCACCTTCGATCTGCTGGTCGATCTGCGCGAGGGCGCGCATCACTCGGGCAACTGGGGCGGGCTTCTGGCCGATCCGGCGATGATCCTCGCCCACGCGCTGGCGACGATCACCGATGCGCGCGGGCAGATCCGCGTTCCCGAATGGCGGCCCGACAGCCTGACGAACAGCGTGCGCGCGGCCCTGGGCGACCTGCCGATCGAAAGCGATGACGGCCCCGCGATCGACCCCGACTGGGGCGAGGAAGGGCTGACCCCGGTCGAGCGCGCCTATGGCTGGAACAGCTTTGCCATCCTCGCGATGAAAAGCGGCGTGCCCGAGGCGCCGGTCAACGCCATCTCGGCGCAGGCCCGCGCCACCTGTCAGCTGCGCTACGTGGTGGGCACCACGCCCGAGGATATCGTGCCCGCGCTGCGCCGCCATCTGGATGCGCACGGGTTTGAGGCCGTGCAGATCGTGCCGCATGACCGCGGGTTCTTCCGCGCCACGCGGCTCGACCCGGATCATCCCTGGGTGCGGTTCGCCGCCGCCTCGTTGCAGGAAACCGCCGGCAAGGCGCCGCATGTGCTGCCCAACCTCGCCGGATCGCTGCCCAACGACGCCTTTGCCGAGATCCTCGGCCTGCCCACGGTCTGGGTGCCGCATTCCTATCGCGGCTGTTCGCAGCACGCCCCGGACGAGCATGTGCTCAAACCCGTCTGCCGCGATGCGCTGCGGCTGATGGCGGGGCTGTTCTGGGATATCGGCGAGGCGGGCGGAGAGCTGACTTCTGAGAATGATTAGGCGCGCCATGCGCGCGGGCTGCGTGCACTCTCCCTCCGCTTGACGCGACCGCGTTGGCCTGCATGCTGTCCTTGTCCTGCTGGCGGTTCCCTTTAGGGGCGTTGCCAAGTTGTTTGATCGAGGCTGCGCGCTCCCACATTTTGCCGGTTCGTGATGTCATCTCGAAGGCATAGTCGTTACATAACGCGAGTGCATTAGCCCGTGCGTGGCGATAGGATTTGGCAGTGAGGCTATAGCGGCGAGGTTTGAAAATCGTGTTGATCTGGTCATGGGCGGCAAAAAAACGTTGAGCCTGTCTTTGTGACTTGAAGCGGTCCATGACTTTCTCTCGTCGTCGCGTTGGTCTGTGACTGCCCTCGATCCGGTTGTTGAGGCCCTTGTGGGCGCGATGGTCAGCCCCGGGTGCCAGATGCGCGATCAGTTTTGTATAGCTGCGCAGCTTGTCCGTTATGACCACCCTCGGTAGGCCAAATTGAGCGATCAGCCTTGTCAGAAAGCGCTTTGCGGCTGTGGCATTGCGGCGTGTCTGCACCAGGATGTCGAGCGTGTCACCGTTGCCATCGATGGCCCGCCATAACCAGTGTTTCACGCCGCCCATCTGGATCACGACCTCGTCCATGTATCACTTGTCGTTCGAAAGGGGCCGATCTCGACGGATGCATGCCGCAAAATGCGCGCCAAATCGATTGACCCAAAGCCGGAGCGCTTCGCGGCTGACGATGACGCCCCGCTCCGCCAAAAGAACTTCGACATCCGCCGTGCTGAGCGTAAAGCAATGATAGGCCCAGACCGCATAAAGCGAGAGTGGCCGGGGAAAACGAAAACCTTTCAGGCGCGGTACTGGACGCTGCCGATCTTCATGTGTTCAAACTTTACCCAGTCACGAGTGGCAAACAACTTGGCAACGCCGTCCGACTTCATGAAGGAATTTCTGGCGATCTGATCCGTTCGGAGCGCTACCGAAAACAGACGGAGAAATCCCATGCTCATATCGGCCCGGTTGGCTTGCCCCAGCGGCTTGTCGCGTTCGGCACTGTAAATCCGCCCGGACAGGAGCGCGCCTGTTTGGAGGTTCTGGCAACTATTCTGGATGATGGCGGTTTCGACGTCATGATGCCGCCTTTCGGTGAAGGCCGTGTCCCAACCCATGGATCGCTTAGAGTGCATTTTGGCATTGTTCTTCTGATCCATATCCGCATGCGTACAGTGTAAGATGATTTCAGCAAAAGTGACACGGTGATGAAGAGCGGCGCGAATCTGAGGATCGATGGCGAACGGCTTTGGCAAAGCATCATGGACATGGCGAAGATCGGGCCGGGCGTAGCCGGTGGCAACAACCGCCAGGCCTTGACCGATGAGGATGGCGAAGCCCGTGCGCTTTTCCAAAGCTGGAGCGAGGATGCCGGCTGCCGCGTCGCGGTCGACGACATGGGCAACATGTTTGCCCATCGTGCGGGCAGCGACCCGGATGCGCTGCCGGTCTATGTCGGCTCTCATCTGGATACGCAGCCCACGGGCGGCAAATACGATGGCGTTCTGGGTGTGCTTGCCGGGCTCGAGATCGTGCGCACCCTCAACGACCTCGACATAACGACGCGACACCCGATCGTGGTGACCAACTGGACGAATGAAGAAGGCTCGCGCTTCGCGCCGGCCATGATGTCGTCCGGGGTTTTCGCGGGCGCGCTTGACCGGGACTGGGCTTACGACCGCGTCGATGGCAATGGCAAACGGTTCGGTGACGAGTTGCAGAGGATCGGCTGGAAGGGTCTTGAACGCGTTGGCGACCGCAAGATGCACGCGTTCTTCGAGTTGCATATCGAGCAGGGCCCGGTTCTCGAGGAGGAAGGTAAGGCCGTCGGCGTGGTCACTCATGGGCAGGGCCTGCGCTGGATCGAGTGCACGGTCACCGGCAAGGGACAGCATACCGGGTCGACCCCGATGTATATGCGTCGCAATGCGGGCCGCGCGCTGGCCCGCGTCACCGAGTTGGTGCACGACATCGCGATCCAATATCAGCCGAACGCGGTCGGCGCGATCGGCCATATCGACGTCTACCCCAACAGCCGCAACATCATCCCCGAAAAGGTGGTTTTCACCATTGATTTCCGAAGCCATGTCCTCGGGACGCTCGAGGCGATGGTGGCGGAGTTCAACGAAACAGCACCCGGGATCTGCGCCGATATCGGGGTCAAGTTTAAATCGGAGATTGTCGGGGCCTTCGATCCGCCCGCCTTCGACGAGACGCTGGTGCAGCGCCTGCGCGATGCGACCGACCGTCTGGGCTATGGGCACATGGACGTGATCTCGGGTGCCGGTCACGATGCGTGCCGCATCAACACGGTCTACCCGACCGCGATGCTGATGTGCCCGTGCAAGGACGGGCTGTCGCATAACGAGGCCGAAGAGATCACCCCTGACTGGGCGCAGGCGGCGGTCGACGTCCTGATGCATGCCGTTGTCGAGACTGCGGAAATCGAGGGCCGCTAGGGATCATCCAGAGCATCGAACATCAATTCAAGGGGTCGGCGCACTGGCCGAGGCGGAACACCATGGCACATACGGACGAAACGGACATTCTCGATCTGAACGCGACCGACCTGCGGGCGATGCTCGGGGATCGAACCCTCGGGGTGGAAGAGCTGATGCGCCTCACGCTTGACCGGATCGAGGCCGTCAACGGGGCGCTGAACGCGATCGTCTCGATGAAGGAGGCCGACGCGCTGCTCGACGAGGCGCGGGCGATGGACAATGCGCCGGGCGACGGGGCGCTGCGTGGTTTGCCGATCTGCATCAAGGACATGGTCAACGCCAAGGGATTTCCCACGACCAAGGGATCGCCCGCGCTTGCAGGCACCATCGCGCAGGCGGATGATCTGTTCGTGGCGCGGCTGCGTGCGGCGGGTGTGATCGTGATCGGCAAGTCGAACATCCCGGAATTCGCGCTTGGCAGTCATACCTACAATCCGGTCCATGGCGCGACACGCAATCCCTACGATCCGGATGTCTCCTGCGGCGGGTCGTCCGGCGGGGCGGCCGTGGCGCTTGCGACGCGCATGGTGTCCATCGCCGACGGGTCGGACATGATGGGCAGCCTGCGCAACCCCGCGGGCTGGAACAACGTCTATGGCATGCGCCCAAGCTGGGGCCTCGTCCCCGCCGAGCCCGCGGGCGACACCTTCCTGCACCCCCTGTCGACCGAAGGCCCGATGGCGCGCAGCCCCGCGGATATGGCGCTGCTGCTTTCGGTGATGGCCGGTCCGGATCCAAGGCAACCTTTCGGGCTTGCCGGCACCGATGCAAGGCTGGGCGGTCTTGACCCCAGCACCGTCCGGATCGGCTGGCTGGGCGATTGGGGCGGGGCCTATCCGATGGAGGACGGCATTCTGGAGCTTTGCGAATCCGCCTGCCGCACGCTTGCCGAAACCGGGTGTCAGGTCGACGCCGTGGCGGCCCCGTTCAGCCGCGACGCGCTTTGGGACAGCTGGACCACGCTGCGCAGCTGGAGAATGGCGTCGACCCTGTCGCCGCTGCTGGAAGATCCGCAAACACGCGATCAGCTCAAGACCGAAGCCGTCTGGGAAATCGAACGCGGCCTCGCGCTGCGGGCCAGCGAGGTTCACAAGGCCAGCCTGATACGGTCCGAATGGTTCCGCAGCGCCGCCGAGATGTTCGACCGATACGATGCTCTGGTGTTGCCGACGGCGCAGGTCTGGCCCTTCCCGATGGACTGGAGCTGGCCCGCGACGGTCGCGGGCGTCGAGATGGACACCTATCACCGCTGGATGGAGGCCACGATCCCCGCAAGCCTTGCCGGCTTGCCCGCGGTCGCCATGCCCGCCGGGTTCGGGGCGAACGGCCTGCCGATGGGCATTCAGTTGATCGGACGAAAGGGCGGCGACATGCGGCTTCTGGAGATCGCCGAACTCTATCACCGGCACACCGGCTGGCCACAAAAAAGGCCGCCGGAACGACCGCGGGCCTGAACCGCTTCAGAAGGTCGGCGGGGTGTTTGCCCACAGGATGCGCGTCTGCGTCTTGCCGGGGTTGCGATAGGCGTGTTTGCGGCTCGAATTGAAATGAAAGGAATCGTTTTCGCCGAGGTGATAGACGGCGTCATCCAGGAACAGGTCAAGCTCACCATCCAGAACGTATCCCATTTCCTCGCCGACATGCTGGATATGATCCTCGCTCGATCCGCCCGGTTCGATGATGTGGATGTTGCATTGCAGGATATGATCCTGGGAATGGGGAATGATCCGCTCAAGCCGGATGCCGGTGCCGCGGCGCACCGGATCGAGGTCGATCACCGGCCTTTTGCCCGCACGCGAGACGGGCAAATCATGCCCGTCGGTTTCATTGAACAAGAGACCAATCGTGACATCGAGTGACTGGGTGATCCGGTGCAGCACCGCCACCGAGGGCTGGGTCTTGTCGTTCTCGATCTTGGACATGTGCCCTTCGGAGACACCGATTTGGTCCGCGAGTTGCTTGAGGGTCATCTTGCGTACCCTGCGAAGGGATTTGATCCTGTCTCCAATCATGCCGCGCCGTCTCCGTTCATTCATTTCGCGGTCGGCTATATGCCGGCCTGCCAGATAAGACATCACTCATCTGAAAACATACCCGATTTCTACCGCATGCGAAGATCTGATATGCAAGATACTTGCATAAGCGCCCTGTTTGAGCTTACCCTGAACGGGGTCGGCTCGAAGAAAGTCCGATGAAACAACAAGACTGCCCATGACGATGATGGAGACCCCCTCATCGCGACACTCGAATTCAGGGAGTTACACATGCCCATGACTGCACTTGCAGACGTATTGATGAAATCCGCGCGGACGGTCGCGTTATCGACGCCGATCGCCCTTGCCGGATTGATGTCCGCCGCCCTTCCGGTGAGTGCCCAATCGGTGCTCAAGGTCGTGCCGCATGCCGATCTGCGCAATGTCGATCCGATCTGGACGACCGCCTACATCACCCGCAACCACGGGTATCTGGTCTTTGACACGCTGTTCGCGCTGGATGAAAATCTGGACATCCAGCCCCAGATGGCCGCCGGTCACGAGGTGAGCGAGGACGGCCTGACCTACACGATCACGCTGCGCGACGGGCTGACATTTCATGACGGATCGGACGTGACGGCAGAGGATGTCGTCGCCTCGATCAAGCGGTGGGGTGCGCGCGACGGCATGGGCCAGAAGCTGATGCGCGTGACCGAAAGCCTCGAGGCCGCGGATGACAAGACCGTCGTTCTGACCCTGTCGGAACCTTACGGTCTGGTGCTGCAATCGCTTGGCAAGATCTCGTCCAACGTGCCGTTCATCATGCCCAAGCGTCTGGCCGAAACCGACCCGAATGCCCAGATCGAGGAGGTCATCGGATCGGGGCCGTTCCGCTTCGTGGCCGATGAATGGCAACCCGGCAATCAGGTCGTCTACGAGAAATTCGAAGGCTATGTGCCGCGCGACGAGCCTGCGAGCTACGCGGCCGGTGGCAAGGTGGCCAAGGTGGACCGGGTCGAATGGCGCTACATCCCCGACGCCGCGACGGCGAGCCAGGCTCTGATGGCCGGCGAGGTCGACTATTACGAGCAACCGGTGGTCGATCTGCTGCCGATGATCCAGTCCGACCCGTCGATCAATGTCGAGACGGTCGATCCGCTGGGCACCCAGGGCGTCATCCGCTTCAACTTCAAGTATCCGCCCTTCGACGACAAGAAAGCCCGTCAGGCGGCGATGTGGGCAGTTCAACAGGCTGACTACATGTACTCCATCATCGGGGATCCGCAGTATTTCGAAGAGTTCTGCGGCGCCTATTTCATGTGCGGCGGCCCTTACGAGACCGATATCGGCAGCGAGCCGTTGCGCGAAAAGGATATCGAAAAGGCCAAGGCGCTTCTGGAGGAATCCGGTTATGACGGGCGCGAGGTTCTGATCCTCGATCCGACGGATATTCCCGTCGCGCATGGGCAATCGCTGGTCACGGCGCAGGCGCTGCGCGAGATCGGCATGAACGTGCGGCTGGTCGCCATGGACTGGGCGACGATGACATCGCGCCGCGCGGTGCGCGAGGCGCCCGAGGATGGCGGCTGGAACATCTTCCCGACATGGTGGCTGGCGGTGGATCAGCTCAACCCGATCACCAACATCTCGGTTGCGGCATCGGGTGACACCGCATGGTTCGGCTGGCCTGAAAACCAGAAGATCGAGGATCTGCGCAACGCCTTCGCCAAGGAAACCGATCCTGAAAAGCAAAAGGCGATCGTCGAGGAGCTTCAGGCGGAACTTTACGATTTCGTGCCCTACATCCCGACCGGCCAGTATTATCAGCCGACCGCCTTTCGGGACAACGTGAAGGGTGTTCTCGAGGCGCCTGTTCCGTTCTTCTGGAACATTTCCGTCGAGTGATGACAGCCACTGAGGGCGGCGCGCGATCTCTCGCGCCGCCTCTTCATCAGGAAGGCCCGACCGCCCATGTTTGTCTACATCCTTCGCCGACTGCTCGCGACCATTCCGATCATGGCCCTCGTGGCGGTGTTCGTGTTCATGCTGCTTCACCTCAGCCCGGGCGATCCGGCGGTGATCATCGCGGGTGATTTCGCGACCGAAGATCAGGTTCACAAGATCCGCGAGCAACTCGGTCTGAACGACCCGTTATACATCCAGTTCGGCGGGTGGCTGATCAACCTTCTTCAGGGCGACATGGGCGAGTCGATCTATTCCGGCATGTCCGTCACCAGGCTGATCGGCCAGCGGGTGGAACCGACGCTGATGCTGACGCTGTGCACCATGGTGATCGCCATCAGCCTGGCGATCCCGCTCGGGGTGATCGCCGCATGGAAGGTCGGAACCTGGATCGACCGGGCGGTGATGACGCTTGCGGTCTTCGGCTTTTCCGTGCCGGTCTTCGTGATCGGCTACCTGCTCATCCTCGGGGGATCGCGCAAGCTTGGCTGGTTTCCGGTGCAGGGCTATACCAGCATCTTCGAAAGCGTGCCCGGCTTCCTGTCGCATATCACCCTGCCCGCGCTGACCCTCGGGGCGGTCTACATGGCGCTGATCGCGCGGATGACGCGCGCCACCATGCTGGAGGTTCTCAACGAGGATTACGTGCGCACCGCCTATGCCAAGGGTCTGGCCACGCGCAAGGTTCTGGTCAAGCACGCGCTCAAGAATGCCATGGTTCCGATCAGCACCACCATCGGGCTTGGGGTGGCGCTGTTGATCGGTGGCGTGGTGGTGACCGAAAGCGTGTTCGCCATTCCCGGCCTTGGCCGGCTGACGGTCGATGCGGTGCTGCGGACCGATTACCCGGTCATTCAGGGGGTCATCCTCGTGTTCTCGTTCACCTACGTGCTGCTGAACCTCGCGATCGACCTGACCTATGTCCTTTTCGATCCGCGCATCCGCTACTGACCCCGCGCCCGCAGACTTTCAAAGGTAATCCACATGAGCCTTCAAGTTCAGGAACTGTCCTTCGGCGCGCGTCTGAAACACCGCATCGGGGTTGTCGTGGACTCGTTTCCAACGCAACCCGACGATGCTCTTCGGCGTGGTCGTTCTGGCCTTGATGGCCGGATCGGCGTTTCTGGCACCCTGGCTGGGCCTGCCGGAACCCGATGCAGCAAACGCCGCGCGAGCGTCTGCAGGAGCCGACCTCCGAGGCGCTGTTCGGCACCGACATGTACGGGCGCGATCTTTTCAGCCGCGTGCTGCATGGCGGTCAGGTGTCGCTGGTGGTGGGTCTTTCGGTGGCGACCCTTGCGACATCCATCGGTCTGTTCATCGGCCTGATCTCGGGTTTCATCCGGTCGGTCGATGCCGTGATCATGCGGTTCATGGACGCGCTGATGTCGATCCCGTCCATCCTGCTGGCGATCGCCCTCGTGGCGCTCTGGGGCAGCAGCGTGCAGAATGTCATCCTCGCGCTGACCATCCCCGAGGTGCCGCGGGTCGTGCGCCTTGTGCGGTCCGTGGTGCTGATGCTGCGCGATCAGCTTTACGTGCAGGCGGCGATCGCCTGCGGCACCTCGACGCCGCGCATCCTGATCCGCCACATCCTGCCCAACACGATTCCGCCGCTGATCGTGCAGGCCACCTATATCTGCGCGCAGGCGGTGATCTTCGAGGCGTATCTCAGCTTCGTGGGCGCCGGGACACCGCCGGAAATTCCAAGCTGGGGCAATATCATGGCCGAGGGCCGCATGTTCTTTTTCCAGACGGCCGGGATCATCCTCTATCCGGGCGCGTTTCTGGCGCTGACGGTCTTCGCGATCAACACCTTCGGCGACGGGTTGCGCGACGCGCTCGATCCTCGCATGCAAAGACGGGTCTGACATCATGACGGAAGACACCACCACTCTGGACCGCACCCCGGTTGCGCAGGATCAGGCCGAGCCGGTTCTGAAGGTCGAGGATCTGCGCACCTATTTCGACACCCGCGACGGCGTCGTGAAGGCCGTGGACGGGCTGAGCTTTGCGGTGAAACCCGGCGAGATCCTTGGCGTGGTCGGCGAATCCGGCTGCGGCAAGTCGATCACCTCGCTGTCGGTGATGCAGTTGGTGCCCAGCCCGCCGGCGCGCTATGCCTCCGGCGAGATCCTGTTCAAGGGGCGCGATCTGCTGAAAGCCACCGAGGCCGAGATGCGCCAGGTCCGCGGCAACGAGATCTCGATGATCTTTCAGGACCCGATGTCGTCGCTCAATCCCGTGCTCAGCATCGGCGATCAGCTGACCGAGGCGATCATGCTGCATCAGGGCCTGTCGGGGAGACAGGCGATGGCTCATGCCGTCGAGATGCTCGATCTCGTGCATATCCCCGAACCGCATCGCCGTCTGGGCGAATATCCGCACCAGTTGTCGGGCGGCATGCGGCAGCGCGTGATGATCGCCATGGCGCTGTCGTGCAACCCGTCGGTGCTGATCGCGGACGAGCCGACCACCGCGCTCGACGTGACCATTCAGGCGCAGATCCTCGGCCTGATGGAGGAGATCCGCGACAAGTTCCACACCGCGATCATCCTCATCACGCATGATCTGGGCGTGGTGGCGGAAATGGCGGATCGCGTGCTGGTCATGTATGCCGGGCGCAAGGTGGAAGAGGCCGATGTCACCGAGATTTTCGAGAGCCCGCAACACCCCTATACCCGCGGTCTGATGCGGTCGGTGCCGCGACTGACCACCGATTTTTCCGCCGCACGGACCGAGCGGCTGTCGGAGATTCCGGGCATCGTGCCGGCGCTGAACGACCTGCCCGCAGGCTGCACCTTTGCCGACCGGTGCAGTTTCGCGACGGATCGCTGCCGCGCCGAATACCCGCCCCTTGAAACCAAGAAGCCCGACCACCTCGCCGCGTGTTGGGAAAGCAAAAACTTGCCGGACTGGACCTCATGACAGTGACCGCAGACCCTCCTCTTCTCGACGTCAGGAACCTGACCAAGCATTTCCCGATCCGGGGCGGCCTGCGCAATCGCGAACAGGCGCGCGTCTATGCCGTGGACGGCGTGTCCTTCACGGTGCGTGCCGGCGAAACGCTCGGGATCGTCGGCGAATCCGGCTGCGGCAAGTCCACCACCGGCAAGGTGATCCTGCGGCTCGACGATCCGACCAGCGGGCAGGTCCTGCTGAAGGGTCAGGACATCACCAGCATCTCGCGGCGCGAGATGCACCCGTATCGCCAGCAGATGCAGGTGATCTTCCAGGACCCCTACGCGTCGCTGAACCAGCGGCTGCGGGCCGGCGACATCGTGGGCGAGCCGTTGGGCAATTACGGCAACCGGTCGGCCACCGAGCGCCGCGAGAAGGTGGCGGATCTCTTCGATCGTGTCGGCCTGCGCCAGGACGCGATGCACCGCTTTCCCTACGAGTTCTCGGGCGGTCAGCGCCAACGGCTGGGGATCGCCCGCGCCCTCGCGCTGAACCCCGAGATCATCATCGCCGACGAGCCGGTCTCGGCGCTCGACGTCTCGGTGCAGGCGCAGGTGATCAACCTGATGATGGACCTGCAACAGGACATGGGCTTGGCCTATCTGTTCATCGCGCATGATCTGGCCATCGTTCAGCATATCAGCCACCGGATCGGCGTGATGTATCTCGGCAAGCTGGTCGAGATCACCGACAAGCAAAGCCTGTTCCAGTCGCCGCAGCACCCCTATACCGAGGCGCTGCTGGCCTCCGTGCCGATCCCCGACCCGCGCAAGCGCAAGGCGCGCACGGTGCTGAAGGGCGATGTGCCAAGCCCGATGAACCCGCCCAAGGGCTGCAACTTCAACACCCGCTGCCCGTTCGCCGTGGACCGCTGTTTTCACGAGGAACCCGCCCTGCGAGAGGTCGCCCCCGGCCACATGGCGGCCTGCCATCTGCGCTGACACGCTTTTTTGACGGAGACCAGAATGACTGACATGACCGGGCTGGACCTGACCCGCAAGCTGATCGCGTTCGACACCATCAACCCGCCCGGCAACGAGTTCGACTGCGCGACGTTCCTCGCGGACATTCTGGAGGACGCGGGGTTCGAGATCATGCTGCACGACTGGCAATCGCAGCGCCCGAACCTGATCGCGACGCTGCCCGCGACCGAGACACCGGCGCGCGACGCGCTGGTCTATTCGGGGCATCTCGATACGGTGCCATTGGGGCAGGCGGAGTGGACCGTCGATCCGTTTGCCGGCGAGATCCGCGACGGCCGCCTTTACGGGCGCGGCACATCGGACATGAAAAGCGGGGTCGCGGCCTGTGTCATGGCCGGTCTCGCGCTCGCCCGCGAACCGGTGCGCCGGGCCGAGATCAGGCTGATCCTCAGCGCGGGCGAGGAAACCGGCTGCGAGGGTGTTCTGGCGCTGGCCGAACGGCCCGACCTTCTGGGCACATGCGAGGCGCTGATCGTCGCGGAACCCACCGACAACCGCCCCTTTGTCGGCCACAAGGGCGCGCTGTGGTTGCAGCTTGTCCACAGGGGGGTGACCGCGCATGGCTCCATGCCCGAAAAGGGCGTGAACGCGATCTTTGCCGCGTGCAAATCCGTCGAGGCGTTGCGCGGGTTCGATTTCGGGGTCACGCCGCATCCGGTCATGGGCGGTCCGTCGCTGAATGTCGGCAACATGATGGCCGGGATGAACATCAACTCTGTCCCCGATCTGGCGCTCGTGGGGGTCGATATCCGCTCCACCGTCGGGCAGAGCAATGCCGAGATCAAGGCGCAGCTTGCCGACCTTCTGGACGACGATGTCGAGATCGTGCCGGTCACCGATATGGACCATGTCTATACCGACCCCGACACCCCCTGGATTCAGCAGGTGTTTTCCGTGGTCGAGGACGTCTCGGGCACCGCGCCAGAGGTCGGAACCGCCACCTATTTCACCGACGCCTCGGTGCTGCGGCCTGTCATGGGCAATCCGGCGACGCTGATCATGGGGCCGGGCGCGATGGCGATGGCGCATCAGACAGACGAATACTGTGAAACGGCCCTCATCGATCCCTGCATCGAGGTCTTCACCCGGCTGGGCCGGAAGCATATCGCGTGACATGGCCGACAAGACCCATTGCCTGACCTGCGGTCACAAACTGGATCGCAAGGCGACCCGATGCCCGAAATGCGGCGTGGCCCAGCCCGTGCGGCCCGTGGGCGGGCTGATCGCGCTTGCCCTGTTGCTGGGCGGGCTGTGCATCGTAACGCTGGTCGCGATACTTCGTAACTGACCGACAGACCCCGATTGGAGATCACCATGCCCCAGGATCCGCTGACCCTTCCCTTCGATGCCGATGAGATGCTGGAGGGTCTGCGCCCCTGGATCGAGACCGAAAGCCCGACCTTCGATGCGGCGGCGGTCAACCGGATGATGGATCTGGTGCAACACGATCTGGCCGCGCTCGGCGCCCGGGTCGAACGTATTCCGGGCCGCATGGGTCTGGGTGACAGCGTGCGCGCCACGATGCCCCATCCGCGTGCCGGCGAGGGCGGGATCCTGCTGCTGGGGCATATGGACACCGTGCATCCCATCGGCACCTTGCAGACGCTGCCGTTCCGGCGGGACGGCAATATCTGCTTCGGGCCCGGGCTGATGGACATGAAGGGCGGCAATTACGTCTATCTCGACGCGCTGCGCAAGATCCTCGAGGCCGGTATCGAGACACCGCTGCCGGTGACGGTGCTGTTCACCCCGGACGAGGAAATCGGCACGCCCTCGGCGCGCGCGCTGATCGAGGCCGAGGCGAAGCGTCACAAGTTCATCCTGATCCCCGAGCCGGCCTGCCCGGACGGCAGCGCGGTGATCGGGCGCTATGCCATCGCGCGGTTCAACCTTCAGGCGCGCGGCACGCCCAGCCATGCCAGCTGGGCCCTGTCCGAGGGGCGGTCGGCGATTGCCGAAATGGCCCGCAAAGTGGCCGAGATCGAGGCGTTCACGACCGAGGATTGCTCGTTTTCCGTGGGGGTCATTCGCGGCGGTCAATGGGTCAACTGCGTGTCGTCGGTCTGCGATGCCGAGGTGCTGAGCATGGCCAAGACCCAAGGTCTTCTGGATGAGGGCGTGCAGACGGATGCTCGATCTGGGCACCGACGGGGGCGACGTGCGCCTCGAGGTGCGGCGCGGTGTGACGCGCCCGCTCTGGCAAGAGGGCCAGCCGGGCACGATGGCGATGCTGGAGGTCGCGCGCGGCATCGCATCGGAGATCGGGTTCGACCTGACGGGCTGTTCCGCGGGGGGCGGCTCGGATGGCAATTTCACCGGCGCTCTGGGTCTCGCGACGCTGGATTCGATCGGCGTGCGCGGCAAGGGGCTGCATACCCTGGACGAGCATATCGAGATCGACAGCCTCGTGGAACGCGCGAGGCTGGCCGCGGGGCTTTATTGCCGCCTCGGGGCCTGATCGGACCGCGAACCGAGGCTCATTGCGCCGCGTCGCGCAGGCTCGACATCAGAAGGTGGAATTTCTCGCCCTGAATGGCGACATGCCTGCGCAAAGCCTCCGCGACACGCTCTGACTGGCCTGCGCGCAGGGCGTCGACGATCGCTTCATGCTCGGCCATGGATTGGGGCATCCGCCCGCGCAGACGCAGTTGCAAGCGGCGAAACGGCTTCAAGCGCCGATGCAGCCGCAGCGCCTCCTGCTCCAGACAACCGTTGCCGGCCTGATGGTAGATCACGTGATGAAACGTCTCGTTCTCGCGGTAATAGCCATCGGCATCGCCGGCCTCGACAGCCGCCTTGCAACTGGCATTCGCGGCGTCAAGCTCTTGAAGGGCCGCATCCGAGATCCGCTGCGCCGCAAGCCTGCCGCACACCCCCTCGATCTCGGCCATCGTCTCGAACATCTCCATCAACTCGACCGGACCAGGTTGCCGGATGAACACACCCCGACGCGGGATCTGTTCGGCGAGGCCGGAGGCCACGAGCCGCCCGAGCGCCTCGCGGATGGGCGTGCGCGACACGCCGAATTGCCGGGCTAGGCGAATTTCGTCCAGTCGGTCGCCATCGTTGAACCCGCCGGTGAAGACAAGCTCTTCCAGCGCATCCACGATTGTATCGGCTTGGCGTTGTGACATGCAAAAACTATTAGGCGTCAAAAGGTCTTGTGCGCAAGATGGAACTGTTTGTATACAAAAATCTTGACTCTGAATTTAAAAGTTCAAAGACTGCACGCATGCTGAGCAGGCCATCAGGCTTGCGGCAGTCAAGGGAGGAAACCATGAAACAGACATTTATCGCGGCCACCGCCGCAAGCGCGCTGCTTCTGGGAGGAATGGCAAACGCCACCGAGCTGCGCCTGTCGCATCAGTGGTCCAACAACGACGTGCGTCACAAGGTGGCGCAGATCGTCGCCGACGAAGTGGCCGCCGCCGATGTCGATCTGGAAATCAGGATCTTCGGCTCCAAATCGCTGTTCAAGCCGCGCGAGCAATACACCCCGCTCAGCCGGGGCCAGCTTGACATGACGGTTCTGCCGCTCAGCTATGCGGGTGGGCAGCAACCGGCCTATAACCTCACCCTGATGCCGGGGCTGGTGAAGAACCACGATCACGCCGCGCGTTTGTCGAACAGCCCTTTCATGGAGGCGCTCGAGGCCAAGATGGCCGAGGATGACGTGATGGTGCTGGTGCACGGCTATCTCGCGGGCGGCTTTGCCGGTACGGAAAAATGCATCACCAAGCCCGAGGACATTCAGGGCCTTCAGACCCGCGCGGCGGGCAAGGCGTTCGAACAGATGCTGGCGGGTGCCGGTGCGTCCATCGCCTCGATGGCGTCGTCGGAAATCTATAACGCCATGCAAACGGGCGTTCTGGATGCGGCCAACACCTCGTCCTCGTCCTTCGTGTCCTACCGCATCTACGAACAGGTGAGCTGCTACACGCCCGCCGGCGACGTGGCGCTGTGGTTCATGTATCAGCCGCTCCTGATGAACAAGACCACCTTCGAGGGGCTGACCGAGGCGCAGCAGGAGGCGCTCATGGCCGGAGCCGAAAAGGCCGAGGCCTATTATCTCGAAGAGGCCAAGACGCAGGACGCCAACTCGGTCGAGGTGTTCGAGAAAGCCGGCGTCGAGATCGCCCACATGACGCAGGAGGAATTCGAGGCCTGGCGCGCCATCGCGCAGGAAACCTCCTACAAGGCCTTTGTCGAGGAGGTGCCCGACGGGCAGGAACTGCTCGACATGGCGCTCGCCGTCGAGTGACGTGACCGCCGTGCCGCGCTCGTGTCGGGCGCGGCACGCTCGGCGCCAAATCCGGACGACCATCAGGAGTGCCAAATGGCTGGCCAGACCTCGGGTGCCGTCGCGCGCACCGGTAACAACCCCTTCTTGCGTGCCGTCGCCGCGATCTCGACCCTTGCGGGCTGGGTCTCGGCGGGCATGATCGTGGCGGCGGTGGTGATCACCTGCCAGATGATCTGGATCCGCTTCGTGATGAACGGCTCGACCATCTGGCAGACCGAGGCGGTGGTCTATCTGATGGTCTCTGCCACGCTTCTGGGCCTGCCTTACGTGCAGCGCCTGCGCGGGCATGTGAACGTCGACCTGATGCCGCTCGCCCTGCCGCGACGGATGCGCAAGGGGCTGGCGGTGCTGACTCTGTCGCTGTCGATCGCGGTGGTCGGCGTGATGCTCTGGTACGGCTATGAATTCTGGCATTTCGCCTGGGCGCGAGGCTGGACGTCAGACACGGTCTGGGCGGTGCGGCTGTGGATACCCTATCTCGCGCATCCCGTTGGGCTTTGGCCTGTTCCTCTTGCAACTGGTGGCCGATCTCGTGGCGCTGATCCTCGATATCGACACCCCTTTTGGACTGGAGGACGCCTGATGGATCCGCTCTTGCTTGGCCTGATCGTTGCCATCGTCACGGTGGTGGTACTCTTTTCCGGGGTCTCGGTGGCGGTCGGTCTGCTGATCGTCTCGGGCGGTTTCCTGATCATCTTCGACGGGATGCGTTCGCTGGAACTGATGCCCGAGATATTCTTCGGAAAGCTCGACAATTTCGCGCTGCTGTCGATCCCGATGTTCATCATCATGGGCGCCTCCATCGCCTCGACGCGCGCAGGCGCCGACCTTTACGAGGCGCTGGAACGCTGGCTGACGCGCGTGCCGGGCGGCCTCGTGATCTCGAATCTCGGGGCCTGCGCGCTCTTCTCGGCGATGTCGGGCTCCTCGCCCGCAACCTGTGCGGCGATCGGCAAGATGGGCATCCCCGAGATGCGCAGCCGCGGCTACCCGGATTCGGTCGCCGCAGGCTCCATCGCCGCGGGCGGCACGCTCGGCATCCTGATCCCGCCCTCGGTGACCATGATCGTCTACGGCATCGCGACCGAAACCTCGATCGGGCGGCTCTTTCTGGCGGGCGTCATTCCGGGGTTGACTGCTGGTGGCGCTGTTCATGGCTTGGTCGCTCTACCAGACATGGCGGACGGGCGATGTGCGCCTGATCGGGGCCAAACCCTATACATGGGCGCAGAAGATCGAGATCCTGCCGCGCGTCCTGCCCTTCCTCGCGATCATCCTGGGCGTGCTCTACGCCATGTATGGCGGCATCGCCACGCCGTCCGAGACGGCTGCCGTCGGAGCGCTTCTGTGTCTGGTGATCGCGATGGTGATCTACAAGCTGTGGAATCCCCGCGCGCTGTGGGTGGTGCCTGCGCGACAGCACCCGCGAGAGCGTGATGATCCTCTTTATCATCGCCGCCGCGGGCGTGTTTTCCTACATGCTGTCGTCGCTTTTCATCACCCAGTCGATTGCCGAATGGATCGGCACGCTCGACGTCAACCGCTGGGTGCTGATGGGTGCGATCAACGTCTTTTTGCTGATCGCGGGATTCTTTCTGCCGCCGGTGGCGGTGATCCTGATGGCGGCGCCGATCCTGATGCCGATCATCACCACCGCCGGGTTCGATCCGATCTGGTTCGCCGTGGTGCTGACGATCAACATGGAAATCGGCCTCATTTCGCCGCCCGTGGGCCTCAACCTCTATGTCATCAACGGCATCGCGCCCGATATCAAGCTCAAGACGATCCTCTACGGCTCGCTTCCTTACGTCGGCTGCATGATTCTCGCAATCATCCTCTTGTGCCTCTTTCCGGGGCTCGCGACATGGTTACCGAATGCAGTGATGGGACTTGGCTGATGAGCGTTCTGGCAGACCTGTTGTCGACTGTATTCGAGCGGCGCTATCGCGGTGCCACTGAGCCCGACCGTCAAAACCGCAGCATCGAGGTTCTGTGCAGTGACCTTATGGGCAGTTCCGGCGAGGTGTCGGGCATGGTACTTGCCCGGCTGATATTGGATCGTTACGCGGGCATGGATGACGCGGGCAAACGCGGATTTTTCGAGTTACTGACGCGAGGATATGGGCGTCGATCCGGACACGGTGCGCGACACGCTCGACGCCTTCGAGGCGACGCCTGACCGCGAGACCTACCGCGCCTTCATGACCGCGGCAGAGCCGCCGCGCCAGGAACTCGCCCGCCGTCTCAACCAGGTGCCAGGGGCCACGGCGCAGCTTGTGACGATGCGCGCCGATCTGTTGCGCCTCGCGCGTGACAATCCGGCGCTCGCGGTTTTCGATCTCGATCTCAAGCACCTATTTGCCTCGTGGTTCAATCGCGGCTTTCTGGTACTGCGCCCGATCAACTGGACCAGTTCAGCGGATGTGCTGGAAAAGATCATCGCCTATGAGGCGGTGCATTTCATCGATAGCTGGGACGACCTACGCCGCCGGTTGCAGCCGACGGACCGGCGCTGTTTCGGGTTTTTCCACCCCGCGATGCCCGACGAGCCGCTGATTTTCGTCGAGGTGGCGCTTACGCGGGGTGTGCCCGGCGCGATCCATGACGTGCTGTCGGAGGAGCGCGAGGCCATCGCGCCCAACGCCGCTGACACCGCCGTGTTCTATTCGATCTCGAATTGCCAGTCGGGGCTGGCGGGCATCTCCTTCGGCAACTCGCTGATCAAGCAGGTGGTAGCGGATCTCTCGCAGGAATTGCCCAATCTCAAGACCTTCGTCACCCTCTCGCCAATCCCGGGCCTGACCCGCTGGCTGTCGGAAAGCAGCACCACGATGCCCGAGGACGACGACGCCCGCCGCCAGATCACCGCGCATTACCTGCTCCACGCCAAGCGCGACAAGGGCGGGCCCTATGACCCGGTGGCGCGCTTTCACCTCGGCAATGGTGCCTCGGTCCATGCGATCCATGCCGGTGCCGATCTGTCGCCCAATGGACAGAAGCAATCGGGCGGCGTGATGGTGAACTATCTTTACGACCTGCGCCAGATTTCGCAGAACCACGAACGATTTGCGGCATCGGGCGTAATTGCCGCCTCGTCAGAGGTGACAGCCCTCGCCTCTGCTGCCGCCAAGACGACGGAATGAAGGACAAGACCATGGCCAACCCTCTCTATGACACGCTTTTTGGTCGCCATGCGGGCCGCAGCGCCCCGTTTCTCCACCTCGGTGACGGGGGTGCGCTCAGCTATGATGCCTTTCTGCGGCTGACCGCGCGCTATGCCCATGCATTCCGTGCGGCGGGGCTGGAACCGGGTGACCGGCTCGCGGCGCAGATCGAGAAATCGCCCGAGGCGCTTGCGGTCTATGCGGCTTGCGTGCAGGCGGGGATCGTGTTCCTGCCACTCAACACCGGCTATACCGGGGATGAGCTGGACTATTTCGTCAGCGACAGCGGCGCGAAGCTGCTCTTGTGCGATCCCGCGAAATCGGACGCGCTCGGCCCGTTGGCAGAAGCGGCGGGCGCGGCGCTGATGACGCTGGCTGCGGCTGGCACGGGCACATTGCCGGACGCCGCGCAGGGCCTGCCCGAGACATTCGACACCACCCCGCGCGATGGCGACGATCTGGCGGCGTTTCTCTACACCTCCGGCACCACGGGGCGCTCCAAGGGGGCGATGCTGACGCAGACCAACCTGCTGTCGAATGCCGAGGTGCTGGTCGATTACTGGCGGTTCAGCGACGATGACGTGCTGCTGCACGCGCTGCCGATCTTTCACACGCACGGGCTGTTCGTGGCCACCAACATCATCGCTGCTGGCCGGCGGCTCGATGATCTTCCTGCCGAAATTCGACGTGGACACGGTGATCGAGGCGCTGCCGCGCGCGACCGCGATGATGGGGGTGCCGACCTTCTACACCCGCCTGCTCGACGATCCGCGCCTCAGCCGCGATCTGGTGGCGCATATGCGGCTGTTCATCTCGGGCTCCGCGCCGCTTCTGGCCGAGACGCACACCGCCTTCGAGGCCCGCACGGGCCACCGCATCCTCGAACGCTACGGCATGACCGAGACCAACATGAACACCTCGAACCCCTATGACGGCGCGCGGCGCGCGGGCACCGTGGGCTTTCCGCTGCCGGGGGTGGAGGTGCGGATCACCGATCCCGAGACCGGCGCGGACCTGCGCCAAGGTGAGGTGGGCATGATCGAGGTGCGCGGGCCGAACGTCTTCAAGGGCTACTGGAACATGCCCGAGAAAACCGCCGAGGAACTGCGCCAGAACGGCTTTTTCATCACCGGCGATCTGGGGCTGATCGACGATCAAGGCTATGTGCAGATCGTCGGTCGCGTCAAGGATTTGATCATCTCGGGCGGCTACAACATCTATCCCAAGGAGGTCGAGTCGATGCTCGACGACCAGCCCGGCGTTCTGGAAAGCGCGGTGGTCGGTCTACCGCATCCGGACCTTGGCGAGGCCGTGGTCGGGTTTGTCGTGCCGCAGGGCGATGCAGCGCCCGACCTCGACGCCATCGCCGATGCGGCGGCGCAAAGCCTCGCGCGGTTCAAGCATCCGCGCAGGCTCATCGTGCTGGACGCGTTGCCGCGTAACACGATGGGCAAGGTCCAGAAAAACGTGTTGCGCGATACGTATGCCGACATGTTTACTGCAATGTGACAACGCTGCCTGAGGGCCGTGCCCCGGTGGTGCTACACGGCCTCTATCGCCTGCTAACTTATCGTGTGGCGCATCGGCGCTTAATCACTCCATCGTATCGACTGGGTCAGGGCGCGCGATGCGATGGCTCCCGAGAAGTTCGGCAATGGCAATATATCTCGGCGTCAAGGGAATCGCGCTTGAAGTTTGACGGAGCGAGCGAAGCGCCGTCCACAACTCCTTCAACTGCGGGCCTGTCAGGCTGCCGAACGACGCGCAGAGCCTCCTGAATGATTTGGCATCCATGATCGATCCTCCATCCAAACGCTACGCGAAAGCACCGCGCATGCCGTTCAGATATCAGAACAAACAGAAACACCCGGTTTTCAGACATGGCCAAAAATTTCGCCCTCTGGCGGTAGAAGGTTCGGTGGCGGACGAAACGTCGCTAACCCTCATGAGAGCGAGGGAACTTTCAGAAAGCAGATCGCCACGCATCAATCGTTCGAGTTGGCCTTGATCGAAGCGAACTTTTTGAGCAGATGCTCGCGTAGAAGCCTTGAAGAGCGCGGAACATCACGCGCGCAGAGCGCCTCCGCGATCGCCTTGTGTTCCTCGACCGCCGCGCGCCACCGCTCGGGCGTCAGATTGGCCTGATAACGTACGCGCTGCACGCGAAAGGCGAGCAGTCCATGCGACCGAACAAGCGTCTCGTTGCTGGTCGCCTCAAGGATCGCGTTGTGGATCGCCTGGTTGATGCGGAAATAGGTCGGGCGGTCGGCCTCGTCGAACGAGCGGCGGAGGGCCTGCGTCATCTCGGCGATCTCGCGCAGGGTGTCATCGCTGGCGTTCTTGGCCGCCAATTCGCCGGCCAGCCCTTCGAGGACGGCCAGCACATGGAACACCTCGGCCAGTTCCGCCTCGCTCTGCCGGGTGATGACCGCGCCGCGATGCGGGATGAGATCGAGCAGCCCCTCGGCGGCCAGCACCTTGAGCGCCTCGCGCAGGGGTGTGCGCGACACGCCGAATTGTTCGGTCAACAGCTTTTCGTTGATCTTCTCGCCGGGGTGCAACTGACCCTCGAAGATCATCTGGCGCAGGCGGTTGGTGATCTCGACGGCGAGCGCGGTGCGACCGATCGGATCTGGCGCGGGTGCGGGCATCGGGGTCTCTCGGCTCTGGTCATTCATCGGTGCAGCCTCCCGATACGGCATTTCCCGACGCCCTGTCGAAAACTTCAGCGACATGCAGCGCGCGGCGCCCGGTGCCATCGGCGATCTGGTGGCGGCATGACGTGCCGTTGGCGATCAGCAGATCGTCGGGGCGGTCGGACGGATGGCCGGCAACAGGGACAATTCGCCCATCGTGAGCGACACCTCGATGGTTTCCGCCTGATAACCGAAGGCACCGGCCATGCCGCAGCAACTGCTTTCGATATCCCGGCGATCAAGGCCGGGGATCAGCGAGAGGGCCTGCGCCATGTCGCCCATCACGCCCGCCGCCTTCTGGTGGCAATGGCCATGGACATGGGCGGTCCGGCCCAGATCGGAAAGCGGCAGGGTCAGCCTGCCGGCACGCGTTTCGCGGGCGATGAATTCCTCGAAGAGAAAGGCGTTTTCCGACAAAAGGCGGGCATCGTCCCCCGGCAGCAGCGTCAGGAACTCGTCGCGCAAGGTCAAAAGGCAGGACGGCTCCAGCCCCACGACCGGCACACCGGCGCGGATATGCGGCAAGAGCGCGTCGAGCGTGCGCCGCGCCTCGGCGCGCGCCCGGTCGATCATGCCCGCCGCGAGATATGTGCGGCCACAGCAAAGCGGGCGACCAGAGGCCTGCGCGGTGATCACCTCGTATCCGGCGCGGCTCAGCACGCGCAGGGCAGCGCGGGAATCTCCGGCTCCATCCAGCGGTTGAACGTGTCGGTGAACAGGATCACCTTGCCGCCCTTGCCCGCAGTGCGGGCGCGCGTCACCTCCGAATCCCTGAAGAAATCACCCCTGAACAGCGGCAGCGAGCGGCAGCGCGCCAACCCGGTGATCCGCTCGCCAATCGCCGCGAGAAACGGCACCCGGTTGCGCAAACTGATAAGCCCGCGCAGCGCCACGGCGACCCTTGCATAACGTGGCATCTCTGCAATCAGCCGGTCGCGCAGGCCGTACCCCAGTTTCTGCCCGCGTTGATAAAGCACCTCGGTCTTCATCTTCGCCATGTCCACGCCGGTGGGGCATTCGCGCTTGCAGGCCTTGCAGCCGACGCACAGCTTCATCGTCTCGACCATCTCGTCGGAAAACAGCGCATCCTTGCCCAGCCGCCCCGACAGCGCGAGGCGCAGCGTGTTGGCCCGTCCGCGGGTCACGTCACGCTCGTCGCGGGTGACGCGGTAGCTCGGGCACATCGCGCCCCCGGCCAGCTTGCGGCAGGCACCGTTATTGTTGCACATCTCGACAGCGCCCTGAAAACCGCCCCCCTTGCCGGGCCATGCGGACCAGTCGTGGCCCGTTTCCAGATCGGCGAAATCGTAACCGGGCGGATAGCGCATCAGGCTGCGGTCATCCATCTTCGGCGCATGCACGATCTTGCCGGGGTTGAGGCGGGCTTCGGGATCGAAGGCCGCCTTGACCTCTTCGAACGCGCGCAGGATCTGCGGCCCGAACATCGCCCCGTGAAATTCAGAGCGCACGATGCCGTCGCCATGCTCGCCCGAATGCGAGCCTTTGTATTCGCGCACCATCTCGAACGCCGCCTCGGCGATCTCGCGCATGGCGCGCACGTCCTTGTCCAGCTTGAGGTTGAGGACCGGGCGCACATGCAGACAGCCTTCGGAGGCATGCGCGTACCATGTGCCGTTGGTGCCGTGGCGCTTGAAGACCTCGGTCAGCCGGTCGGTGTAATCGGGCAGATGATCGAGCGGCACCGCGCAATCTTCGACGAAAGACACCGGTTTGCCCGCCTCCTTCATTGACATCATGATGTTGAGCCCCGCCTTGCGCAGCTCGCCGATTTCGGCGGCAAGGGCCATGTCCCAGACTTCGACAACGCCGCCTTCCTGCGCACCGCTTTTGCCGAAACCATAGCCAAGGTCCGACATGGTGTCGGACAGGCGTCGCATGTTTTCCTCGTTCTCGGGCGAGCTGTCGGCGAATTCCACCAGCAGCATCGCCGCCGGGTCTCCGCGCACGAATTGCTCCAGCGTCTGTGCATAGAGCGGGATCGCGCGGGCCGAGGTCGATCATGGTGCTGTCGACCAGCTCGACCGAGGCGGGGCCGAGCGCCACCAGCGATTTCGCGGCCTCCATCGCGGCGCGGAAGGTGGGGAAATGGCAGACTCCCAAGCACGCGGGTTCTCGAGGGCAAGGGAGAGAGTTTGATCTCGATGGCAGTGGAGGTGGCGAGCGTCCCCTCCGAGCCGATCAGAAGATGGGCGAGGTTTATGGGCGCGTCGCCGGGCACCAGCGCGTCGATATTGTAGCCCCCCACCCGGCGCTGCACCTTCGGGAAGCGCGCGGCGATCTCCTTGGCCTCGCGCGCGCCCAGATCGAGCATCTGGCGTAGCAGTGATTCGGGCACGCGATCGCCCGAGCCGGGGCCGAAATCGAATCGGGTGCCGTCGGCGAGATAGCCCTCGATCCGCTCGCACATTATCGCGCATGGTGCCATAACGCAGCGAGCGAGAGCCGCAGGAATTGTTGCCCACCATGCCACCGATGGTAGCGCGCGAGGCGGTCGAGACATCGACCGGAAACCAAAGCCCGTGGGGTTTCAAGGCGCGGTTGAGATCATCAAGAACGATCCCCGGCTCGACCAGCGCGCGCCGCCCCTCGACATCCAGGTCGAGGATGCGGTTGAGGTGCTTGGAGCAATCGACGATCAGCCCGGAATTCACCGTCTGCCCGCATTGCGAGGTGCCGCCGCCGCGCATCGTGAGCGGCAGTTCGGCCTCGCGGGCGGCATCGAGGGCGGCGGCAATGTCCCCGGGCGCGCGCGGCACGATCACGCCTACCGGCATGATCTGGTAGATTGAGGCATCGGTCGCATAGCGCCCGCGCGAGAAAGCATCGAAGCGGGTTTCGCCCCGCACCTCGCCGGCTGAGCCGGTCTTGAATGGCGCTGTCCAGCATGGGCCCCCGATCCGGTGGTGGTTTGAGATAATGTCTTGACAGAATATTGAATTCAGAATTCAATTCAACAAAATTCACCTGCACCCGAGTCTTCGATACTCGGCCCCTTGTGGGCGCAGGTACCGTCATTTTGGGGAGGAACGACATGCCTGCTGGCCGCCATTTTCTGCAAATTCCGGGGCCGTCGAACGTGCCTGACCGCATCCTGCGGGCGATGGACTATCCGACGATGGATCACCGTGGCCCCGCCTTTGCCGATGTCGGGCGCAAGGCGCTGGAGGGGATGAAGAGAATTTTCAAGACCGCGGGGCGCGTGGTGATATACCCGTCCTCAGGCACCGGCGCGTGGGAGGCGGCGCTGGTGAACACGCTGTCGCCCGGCGACACGGTGCTGATGTACGAGACCGGGCATTTCGCAACCCTGTGGAAAAAGCTGGCCGAAAAACTGGGCCTGAATCCGGTGTTTATAGAAGGCGACTGGCGCAGCGGGGCCGATGCAGCAGCCATCGAAGAACATCTGCGCGGCGACAAAGGCAAGGAGGTCAAGGCCGTCTGCGTCGTTCATAATGAGACCTCGACCGGGTCGGTCACCGATGTGGCCGCCGTGCGCCGGGCTATCGACGCGGTGGGGCATTCGGCGCTCTTGATGGTCGATACGATTTCCTCGCTCGCCTCGGTGGATTACCGGCATGACGAGTGGGGCGTCGACGTGACGGTCGCAGGCTCGCAAAAGGGGCTGATGCTGCCGCCGGGCCTGTCGTTCAATGCCGTCAGCAACAAGGCGATGAAGGCGTCCGAGAGCGCCGGGCTCATCCGTTCTTACTGGAGCTGGGCCGAGATGGCCGGGCCAAACGACACCGGCTATCTCCCCTACACGCCCGCGACCAACCTGCTTTACGGCCTCAACCGAGGCGATCAATATACTGGACGAGGAGGGGCTCGAGAACGTCTTCCGCCGGCATGCGCGGCACGGCGTGCCGCCGCGCGCGCGGCGGTCGAGGCCTGGGGGCTGGAGGTGCTGTGCAACAAGGCTTCCGACCGCTCGCCGGTGCTGACCGCCGTGATGGTGCCCGAGGGGCATTCGGCCGATAATTTCCGCGCTGTCACCTTGCGCAATTATGACATGTCGCTCGGCAATGGCCTCTCGAAGGTCGCGGACCGGGTGTTCCGGATCGGGCATCTGGGCGATTTCAACGATCTCATGCTAATCGGCACGCTGGGAGGTGTGGAAATGGGCCTGCGCGATGCGGGCGTACCCTACCGCGCGGGCGGTGTTCAGGCCGCGATGGCGGTGCTGGGCCAGACCGGGCCGGCCAATCGCGCCGCCGCCTGACCGGGCGCTCGCGATCACGTGTCGCGAGACGAAAAGACCGCTGCGCGGAGGGAGCCGTGCAGCAAATGCAAACCAAGGGAGGAAGACAATGAAAAAGACACTGATTGCAACCGTTGTGGCATCATTCGCGGCCCTGCCCGCGACCGCCGCCGACACCACGCTGAAATTCGGCCATGTCGGCGCGCCCGGCTCGCTCTTCGAGGCGACGGTGAACCATTACGCGGGTTGCGTGGCCGACAAGTCCGGCGGTTCGGTCGAGGTGCAGACCTTTGGCTCGTCTCAGCTTGGCAAGGACAAGGAACTGTTGCAGAAGCTCAAGCTGGGGCAGGTCGATTTCGCGCTGCCCTCGTCGGTGATGTCCTCGGTGGATGCCGTGTTCGGGATCTTCGAGATGCCCTATATCATCAAGGATCGCGACCACATGCGCCGCGTACAGGATGCGATGATGGACACGTTTCAGGGGGCGGCGAATGACAATGGCTATCACATCGTGGGCCTCGCCGAGAACGGCTTTCGCAACATCACCAACAACATCCGCCCGATCAACACGCCCGAGGACCTGCAAGGCGTCAAGCTGCGCACGCCCAACGGCGAATGGCGCGTGAAGATGTTCAAGCAATACGGCGCGAACCCGACGCCGATGGCATTCTCGGACGTGTTCACCGCGTTGCAGACCGGCGTGATCGACGGGCAGGAAAACCCCTATGCGCAGATCGCCTCGGCCAAGTTCCAGGAGGTGCAGAAGTATCTCTCGATCACCGGGCATGTCTACACGCCCGCCTATATCCTCGCCTCGGAAAAGCATTTCGGCAAGCATTCCCCCGAAGTGCAGGCGATGCTGAGCGAGTGCGCGGCAGAGACCCAGACCTTCACCTATGAAAAGGCGGCGGAGCTGGAGACCGAACTGCTCGACGTGATCAAGGACGCCGGGGTCGAAGTGAACGAGGCCGACAAGGACGCCTTCATCACCGCCTCCAAGCCGATCTACGAGGCCTTTGCCGCCGAGGTCGAGGGCGGGCAGGAGATGATCGACAAGGTGCTCGCGCTCGGCAACGCAAGCTGAGTGCCTGTCCGGCGGCCCCTGAGGGAGTCCGCCGGATATTTTCCTGACACCCATGGCGAACCAAACCCGGCATCTGCCTGCCGGGTGGTCGCGATGTAGCGCAAGATAGGCCCGAATGAACGCTCTCCTTCACCGAACCAACCGGATCGCAAGCCGCCTTCTGGAATGGATCACGGTTCTGCTGATGGTCGGTCTGACGGCCATCGTGATTATCGCCGTGCTCGCCCGCCTTATGGGGCAGAGTTTTTCGTGGTATGATGAGGTGGCGGCGATCATGCACGCCTGGATCACCTATTACGGCTCTGCCCTTGCCGCGCTGCACCGGCGGCATATCGGGTTCGACACGGTTCTGCGCGGCAATTCCGCCGCGCGCGCGGATGGTCGCGGTGCTGGTGGGCGAGGCGCTTGTGCTCATCATCTTCTTGCTGATGGCGCGAGCGGGCTTTCCAGGTGCTGGAGGTGCTGGAGGGCGACAGCCTCACGTCGCTGCCCTGGGTGCCGATCCAGTTCACCCAATCGGTCATCCCCATCGGTGCCATCCTTTTCATCATCTGCCGAATTGCTTGAGCCTGCCGAATTACTGGGCCAAGACCGCGCAAGGCATATCGCTCGAATATGCCGAGATCGAGGAAGAGGTCGAAACCGAGATGGAAAAGAACAAGGAGCGCGGCTGATGTTGATGCTGGCGATTTTCATAGCCCTCGTGGCGATGATCTGCATCACGGCGTGCCGATCGGCGGCCATCGGGCTGGCCCTCGCGGGGGTTCTGGGCCTTCTGGCCACCGAAGGGGCGGACAGCCTCGTAACCATCGCCCTCGACATGTATGACGGCTCGACCAAGTTCTCGCTGATCGCGATTCCAATGTTCGTGCTGGCGGGCGCGATCATGAACGCAGGCGGCATCACCGACCGGCTGACCAATTTCGTATCGGCGATCATCGGGTTCGTGCGCGGCGGGCTGGCGATGGTCAATATCGGCGTGTCGCTGTTCTTCGCCGAAATCTCTGGCTCTGCTGTGGCGGATGTGGCGGCCATGGGCTCGATCCTCATTCCGCAGATGAAGAAACGTGGCTATTCCAAGGAACTCTCGGCCGCCGTCACCTCGTCTTCGGCCTCATTGGCGATCATCATTCCGCCCTCGATCCCGATGATCCTCTATGCGGCGTCGGCCAATACCTCCGTCGAGCAGCTTTTCGTCGCCGGTGTGGTGCCGGGCCTTATGGGGGCGTTCGGGCTGATGCTAGTGGCTTACATCTTCGCGCGGCGCTACAACCTGCCCACCGAAGAAGCGTTCAATATCCCGCGCCTGCGCGAGACGTTCATGGATGCGCTGCCCGCCTTCACCCTGCCGGTGATCATCCTCGGCGGTATCTTCGGCGGTTTCGTCACGGCAACCGAAGCAGCGGGACTGGCGGTGATCGCGGCCATCGTTGTGTCGGTCTGGTATCGACAGATCGACATCGCGCATCTGCGCCGCGCGATGCTGGATGGCGGCATGCAGACGGCGGTCGTGATGCTGCTGGTCGCGGCCTCGGTGCTGATGGGCGGCTTCCTGACCCGCGCGCAGATCCCGCAGCAACTGGCGCAAGGCATTCTCAACATCACCGATCAGCAATGGTTGATATTTCTGATCCTGAACTCCTCTTCCTCGTGATCGGTTTTTTCCTGCATTCGGCGGCGGCGATCATCCTCGTGGTACCGATCGTCATTCCGCTGATCACGGCGGCAGGCATCGACCCGGTGCATTTCGGGCTGGTGGTCACGCTGAACCTCGCCATCGGTCAGCAGACGCCGCCTGTGGCCTCGGTGCTGATTACTTCCTGTGCTGTGGCGCGGGCCAATATCTGGGAAGTGTCCAAGGTCAATGTGTGGTTCGTCATGGTGCTTCTGGCGGTGCTGCTCCTGTGCACCTACGTGCCCTCGGTGCCGCTGTTCCTCGTCGAATATTTCTACCGCTAAAGCAATTTCAGAAAAAGTTGATAGACTTTTTCGGTTCGAAATTGCGCGAATCTCTAGGGGGCTGCCATGAGCGAGATCCTGTCACAGATCCGGGGCCACACGCTCTGGATCACCTTCAACCGCCCGCAGGCGCGCAATGCGCTGACCTTTGACATGTATGAAGGGCTGGCAACCCTCTGCCGAGAGGTGCCGACAGATGGCAGCATCCGCGCAGTGGTGATCCATGGTGCGGGAGGCAAGGCATTCGCGGCGGGCACCGACATGACGCAGTTTCGCGCTTTCGCCAAAGCGCAGGATGCGCTCGATTACGAGACGCGGATTGAACGCGTGCTGGAGGCGGTCGAGCGCTGCCCGCTGCCGACCGTCGCCGCGATCAACGGGGCCTGCACCGGGGGCGGCGCGGCGATTGCCGGGGTCTGCGATATTCGCGTCGCCGCCGAGAACCTCAAGTTCGGCTTTCCCATCGCGCGCACCCTCGGTAATTGTCTCGCCGCCGCCAATCTGGCGCGGCTGTCGTCGCTGATGGGCGCGGGCCGGGTGCGCGAGATGATCTTCACAGCCCGTCTGGTTCAGGCCGAGGAGGCGCTGACCTGTGGCCTGATCTCCGAGGTTCTGGAGGATGAGGACGCCTTGATGGCCCGCGCCAAGGAACTGGCCGGAACGCTGGCACAGATGGCACCATTGACGCTGCGCGCCACCAAGGAAGCGATGCGCCGCGTAAGCGTCGCGACCCGGGTCGAGGACGCCGACCTGATCGAGATGTGTTACATGAGCCGGGATTTCCGCCACGGACTGGAGGCGTTCCTGGCCAAGGAAAAACCTCAATGGAGCGGGACATGACAGAGACCGGCCCCCTTGCGGGGATGAAGGTGATCGAGTTGGCGCATATCATGGCCGGGCCGGTCTGTGGCCTGATGCTGGCCGATATGGGTGCGGATGTGATCAAGGTGGAAAAGCCCGACGGCGATGACAGCCGCCGGTTTGTCCCGCCAGCGATCGAGGGAGAATCCGCCGCCTATATGATGATGAACCGCAACAAGCGAGGGCTGGCGCTCAACCTAAAAGACCCCGAGGCCGTGACCGTGCTGCACCGTCTGCTGGAAGAGGCCGATGTGGTGATCGAGAATTACCGGATGGGCACGATGGAACGGCTGGGACTCGGATACGAGGATCTACGCGCGATCAATCCAAGGCTGATCTATTGCGAAATCTCCGGCTTTGGCCGCACCGGGCCCTATGCCGAACGCGGCGGCTTCGATCTTATCGCGCAAGGCATGTCGGGCCTCATGTCAATCACCGGCGAGGGGCCGGGCCGCCCCCCGGTCAAGACCGGCGCGCCGGTGTCGGATATCACGGCGGGGATCGTGGCGGCCATGGGCGTCTCCGCCGCCTATGCGCGGATGTTGCAGACAGGTCTGGGGCAAAAGGTCGATACCTCGCTCTTCGAGGCGGCGATTACCCAAACCTATTGGCAATCTGCGATTGCCTTTGCCACCGGCGTCGCCCCCGGCCCGATGGGCTCGGCGCATCCGCTCAATGGCCCTTATCAGGCGTTTCAGACGGCGGATGGCTGGATCAATGTGGGGGCGGCCAATCAGCGCAACTGGCTGCGCTTTCTCGACGTGATCGGCGCGCCCGAGTTGAACGACGATCCGCGCTTTGCATCCAACCACGACCGGATGCAGCACCTGGGGGAGTTGGAGGAGATCCTCAACGGTTATCTGCGCCAAGAAGCGTCGGCGGTCTGGCTGGAGAGGATGGAACGCGCCGGGCTGCCCGCGGGACCGGTGCTCGATATCCTGGAGATGCAGGCCGACCCGCAGGCCAATTGGCGTGAGATGATTGTCGAGATGGACCACCCGATGGCAGGCCGCGTCAAGACATTGGGCCATCCGGTCAAGTTCAGTGAAACCCCCGCGAGCTTGCGCCGCGCCGCGCCGGTTCTGGGACAACATAGCCGCGAGGTGTTGCAGGAGGCGGGCTATGACGCGGGAGAGATCGAGGCGATGGTAGCTTCCGGCGCGGTGATCGACGCATGAACGATCCCTTGGTGGCGCAGCTTCTGGCTGCACGGGAGGGTGGGCCGAAATTACTCTCATCTGTGGGGGACGGGTTGACACGCGCGCGCATTTTCGCGGTGCAAGAGGCGGTGGCGGCGCGACTTGGACCGGTGGGCGGGTTCAAGGTGGCCCGCCCGCCCGATGCCCCCATCGTGATCGCGCCGATCATGGCGCGTGACATTTATCAAAGCCCTGCCGAAATCTCTGTCTCGAAGGGTGAAGAGGTAGGGGTAGAACTCGAATACGCCTTTCGCCTTATCGCGCCCTTGCCTGATCCCGGCCTGCCGGATTTCGAGACGCAGCTGCGCGATGCGGTGGAGCTTTTACCTGTTTTCGAGCTGGTGCAGAGCCGTCTGGCCGATCCAAAGGACGCGGGGGCGGCGATGAAGATGCTGGACAATCAACTCAATGGCGCGGTGGTTCCGGGCGAGGCGCTTCGCGATTGGCAGGCTGTCGACGTGACCCGCGCCGACGCGCGGCTCGTGCTAGGAAGCAAGACGCTTCTCAATGGTGCGGCGCGCGTACCGGGCGGCGATGCCTTTGCCACGCTCTGCGCGCTGGCGCGCGCACTTGGCACGCATTGCGGCGGCTTGCAGCCCGGTCATGTCGTGATCACCGGCTCGCTCAACGGTCTTCCCTGGGTCAATGGGCCACTGATCGCACAGGGCGAGATCATTGGTTTGGGCACTGTGTCGATGACGTTGATGTGATTACAAAATTACGACTTTGGTCGGAGGCCAACGGCGCAGCTACGGCTTGCACGGACGTGAAACTAGGGTCAGGGGTCAGGGCTCATAGCCAATAGATGACGGTAGCAGCGAGCGCGATGGCTGAGAGGAAGACTTTCGGGCAGCGATCATATCGGGTTGCGACGCGTCGCCAGTCTTTGGGCCTGCCGAACATGATCTCGATGCGGTTGCGGCGTTTGAAGCGGAGCTATGCTGGGAAATGGGTGACGGGGTTTGAGAAGGCGGCGTATCGTGGCGGGTGTCGAAGCCTGCCAGAACTTCCAGAAGGAACGATACGCCATGAAGAACGATACCGACATCATCGCCCTGCGTCAGCCGGAAACTGTTGACGATCCGTTGACCGAGATCGCCCGGGACGGGGCGCGCCGGATGCTGGCCGCCGCGCTGAAGGCCGAAGCCGACACCTTTGTCGCGCAACATGCCGAAGAGGTCCTGCCGGATGGCCGGCAGCGGGTTGTGCGGCATGGGCACGGGCCGGAGCGGTCCATCCAGACCGGGATCGGCGCACTCGATGTGCGTCGTCCGAAGGTGCGTGACCGCGCCGCCGACGTGGCGGACGAAAAAAAGATCCGGTTCACCTCGGCGATCCTGCCGAAATGGGCGCGGCGCTCGAAGAGCCTCGATGCCCTGCTGCCAGTGCTCTACCTGCGCGGCCTCTCGATGGGCGATTTTCAGGAGGCGCTTTCTGCGCTTCTGGGTCCGGACGCGCCGAACCTGTCGCCCAGTGTGATTTCGCGGCTGACCGGGGAGTGGCAGCAGGAGTATGACCACTGGCAGCGCCGCGATCTCTCGGCGCGGCGCTACGTCTACATGTGGGCCGACGGCGTTTATCTTCAGGCCCGGATGGAGCGTGCCGGGCCGAGTGCATGCTGGTCATTCTCGGGGCCACGCCCGAGGGCAAGAAGGAGCTCGTCGGCTTCCAGGTGGGCGTTCGCGAGAGCGCGCAGAGCTGGCGCGAGCTCTTGGTCGACATCAAGGCCCGCGGCCTCAAGGTGCCGCCCGAGATCGCTGTCGGTGACGGGGCGATGGGGTTCTGGAAGGCCCTCGACGAGGTCTTTCCGGGCACGCGTCATCAAAGATGTTGGGTCCACAAGATCGCCAATGTCCTGAACAAGTTCCCGAAATCGATGCAGCCCACGGTGAAGGCCGACCTGCGCGAGATCTGGCAGGCCGAGACCCGCGCCGCGGCGGAAGCCGCCATGGACACCTTCGCCGACGAAATACGGGGCCAAGTACGAGAAGGCGGTCACGTGCCTGACCAAGGATCGCGACGCGCTTGCTCGCGTTCTACGATTTCCCGGCCGACCACTGGGATCATCCTGCGCACCGAGCAACCCGATCGAAAGCGTGTTCTCCACCGTCCGGCACCGGACCGTGCGGACCAAGGGGGCGCTGTCGCAGAAGACCGCGAAGCTGATGGTCTTCAAGCTCGTTCAGGCCGCCGGGAAGACATGGCGCCGCCTGAAGGGCGCAAACCAGTTGCCTTTGGTCATCGAAGGCGTCACATTCACCGACGGTGTCGCCGCAAACGACACCGAAAACCGCGCCGCTTGATCAGGCCGCGTCACCCAAAATCGCGCATAGCTCATACGAGCCGCTGGCTGGTGCTGCTTAGCTAGCGCACCGTTTTACAACGCAAATCGGGCAAGTCCATCGCGGTAATGGGTTGCGTGCAACCGGTTCTCTGATAGTGCCCGCCTATCAGGAAGGCGTGAGGAACATGACATGCGCTTCGGTCACAGGTTTCGCGTCGGAGTCTTGCAAGAGGGATGCAGCCCCGCAGGGCTGAGAGATGGCTGCGCACGCAACCATGCCACACGCGGCCCTGGCTTGGCTCAGGATGAGACAGGCCAGGACGCCTTGGGGGCAGGGAGCGGGTGCTGTCGGCGCTCAGGGCAAAGTCGCAGCAGCCCGGCCCCGCATGGCGGGGCTTGCCATCCCTAAAATCCCACACCGGACGGTCAGCCGCGATAGGAGCGCCGCAGGTGCATCCGGCCGCTTCCAGCCGCAAAGCTGTCGGTCGCCATCGGTTCACCCTCATCAGCGCAATCGTCACAGAGGATGGAGATCGGATTTTCTCTGCACGTGCGAGAAGACCGTGCCGAGATCGTAAGAGCGGACGCTCGGCACGACTTCAAATCGAGCATGTCGCTGCATGGCCATAAGGCATCCAAAAACAAAAATAACCAACACTACAGTGTAAGTGAATGGCCGCTATGTCGATATGCGGTTCTCTCCGATGGAACGCTTTAATATGCTGTAGCTTTACCGACAAGATTGATGATCCCAGACTGTCGCACCTCACAGCGGGACTCCATATGCTGATCGCGAGCGAGCGCTCGTCAGAGAAAGAAAAGCGGGCCTTCGTGCCGCGACCGGTCACCCAAGGTGAACGCTTGGAACGAAGCAGGGAGGTGGCGGCGCCCCTGTGAGCGATGCAAGCAAACCTGTCTTCCATCCGGCGAACACCGGGAAAAACCCATCAGGTTGGCTCGGCGGCATCTACAACAGGCTGCTCTTGTCGGCCCTTTCCTTTCTCACCGAGCATCAGCATTGCCGGTGTCAGAACGAGCGTGAGCAGCGTTGCCACGGCCAGGCCGCCCACGATGGCGCTGGAAAGTTCGGTCCAGTATTGAGTCGACGGCGCGCCGAAGACGATCTCACGGGTAAAGAAGTTCAGGTTTGCGCCGAGGACCATCGGCATCAGGCCGAGAGCTGTCGTGACCGAGGTCAACACCACCGGTCGCAGGCGCTGCGCACCAGTGCGCAGCGCTGCCTCACGCGGCGAAAGTCCGGCCCGCTTGAGATCATTGTAGGTGTCGATCAGCACGATGTTGTTGTTCACCACGATCCCCGCCAGCGCGATGATACCGATGCCGCCCATGACCACGCCGAAGGGGCGCCCGGTGATGATCAGGCCCAGAAGAACGCCACCCACCGAAAAGACGATGGCGCTCATCACCACGAAGGCCTGGTAGAAGCTGTTGAATTGCAAGACGAGGATGACGAGCATCAGAAAGATCGCCGCACCGAATGCGCTGATGAGAAAGATCATCGCCTCGGTCTGATCCTCGGCTTCGCCCGCAAAGCTGTAGCTGACGCCTTCGGGAAGGGCGGCCTTGGCCAGCGCCTCCTGAAGGGCGGTTACCTGATCGTTGACCAATAGACCCGAGGCGACATTCGCCTCGATGGTCACAACGCGTTGTTCGTCGATGCGGGTGATTGTGCCGGTGCGCTCGACCGGCTCGAAAGTGACGAAGTTCGATATGGGCACCAAACCAGCCGAGGTCGGGACACGCAGATTTCCAAGCTCGGACAACGACCGATCTTCGGCGGGGAAGCGGACGCGGATGTCCATTTCGCCGTCGACATCGCTGGGGCGATAGTCGGCGACGGCGATACCCTGGGTCAGGAGCTGAATCGCCTGTCCCAGGAGGCTGACATCGGCACCGTAGCGAGCAGCCTCGCCCCGATCGACAAGGATCGAGACCTCGACACCGGGAAGCGGGCGCGTGTCGGTCACGTCGATAAAGCCACCGATCCGTTCCATGATGGACAGGACCTGTTCTACGGCATCTGCCTGAACCGCCGGGTTGCGGGCCGCGATCCGAAGATTCACCGGCTTGCCACTGGTCGGCCCGCCGCTTTCGGTCTCGACCTGTACGTCGATGCCGGCAATGTCCGACACGTCACGCCGGATTTCAGCGCCGATCTGTTCGGCTGGGCGGCGGATATCCCAATCGATCAGCTCCAGTTGCAGGGTGCCGATCGTATCTTCGTCGCCTTGGCCCGCACTCATGGTCGAACGGGCGTAAACGGTTGCAACCTCGTCGTAGCCAATGATCCGCTCCTCGACCCGGCGCACCAGCGCGTCGCGCTCGTAGATGGAAAAATTGTCGCGCGCGCGGACCTGCACCTGCATGAATTCAGGTTCCACCGAGGGGAAGAACGCCAAACCCTTGCCGAAATGCCCGTAGAGGCCGAAGCCACCCAAAAGAAGGGCAAGCGCCAACAGGGCGGTTGCGCTGGGACGCAGGATCGCCCACTCAAGCAGCCGGACATACAGGCCAGTCGCGCCGCCGATGCGCCTCGGGTCGCCCTGTTCCGCTGCGTGCAGGGACCGCTTGGCCGCGGCAGTCTGCGGCTGCCGCTTGCCGATCAGCCCGCCGAGAACCGGGATGAAGATCAGCGCCATGAAGAGCGAGGCGAAGAGCGTGAGGATCACCGTGATCGGCAGGAATTTCATGAACTCCCCAACCATCCCGGACCAGAAGAGCAGGGGAAAGAACACGCTGAGCGTTGTCGCGGTCGAGGCTATGATCGGCCAGGACATGCGCTTGGCGGCGGCGGCATAGGCTTCGCGCGGGGACGCGCCCTCCTGCAGGTGCCTGTCGGCGAGTTCCACCGTGACGATGGCGCCGTCGACCAGCATACCCACCACAAGGATGAGCGAAAAGAGCACCACGATGTTCATGGTGAAGCCCATCACCCATAGAGCGGTGACGCCCGCGAGGAATGCGCCGGGAATGGCAAGGCCGACCAGGATCGCCGAACGGAAACCCAGTGCCAGGACGATGACGATCATCACGAGGATCACGGCGGCGATGACATTGGCCTCGAGATCCGACAGAAGCGTCTTGACCTGCTCGGACTGGTCCTGAAGGTAAGTCACCTTGACGCTGTCGGGCCATTCCGAGCGGAGGTCTTCAAGCGCGGCTTTCGTCGACGCTACAGTTTCGATGATGTTTGCGCCCGACCGTTTCTTGATCTCGAGCGCCAGCGCGGGCTGACCGTCGATCCGGGCAAAGCCTGTCGGGTCCTCGAAGGTGCGCCGCACGGTCGCGACATCTGCGAACGTCACGACGGCATCGCCCCGAACCTTGACTGGGATTTCCATCACGTCCTGAAGATCTTCGATCAGGCCCGGCACCTTCAACACGATCCGCCCACCTCCGGTTTCGATGGCACCGGCGGCGATCAGGCGGTTGTTGCGCTGAAGCTGATTTATCAACTCGTCGAAGCTCAGGTTGTAAGTCTGAAAGACGGTCGGATCGATGAGGACTTCCAGAAATTCGTCGCGTGCGCCGCCGATATCAACCTCGAGGACACCTGGCAGGCCCTCGATCACGTCTTGCGCATCGTCGGCCAGATCGTTCAGCGTGCGTTCGGGCACCGGGCCCGAAATGATTGCGGTGATGATCGGGAACAGGGCCGTGTTGATCTCGGTGATCGTCAGGTCATAGGCATCCGCGGGCAGCTCGCTCTCGACCCGGTCGGCGGCCTCGCGCACCTTGCGCAGCGCCTCGTCGATATCGCCGCCCGGCATGAACTCGAGCTGGATGCTGGCCGAGCCTTCGGCGGCATGGCTCTCCATCTTGTCCAGCCCCTCGATGGGGGCGAACTCAGCCTCCATCGGCTCGATCAAGAGGCGTTCGGCGTCGTCTGGGCTGATGCCTTCAAGCCCGGTCGAGACATAGACCAGCGGCAGTGGCACCTCGGGAGTGGCTTCCTTCGGGATCGAGACGTAGGCAATAGCGCCGACCCCGAGGACCACCAAAAGAGCCATGAGAACGACACGGCTGCGCGAGAACGCAGCGTCGATGATGCTGTTCACTGCTCATCCTCCTGCGCCAGCGACGGGGTCGCATTCGGAGCGGGCGACGGTCTGACCGTCTCGCCCTCATTCACGAACCCTTGACCGATGGTGATGATCCTGGCGTCCTCAGGCAGGCCGGTGACCCAGACCCCATCGATTTCAGCGCGCACGACCTCGATCGGGTGGAACACCACGGTATCTGCGTCATCCACGGTCTTGATCCCCAGGCGGCCCTCAGGGCTCAGCGAGACGGTGGATGGCTGCACGAAATGCGCGTCCACCGTGCCGGTCGGAATGCGAATTTCCGCCGAAATGCCCGCAGGGATGGCACCGTCCTCGTTCGGGACAGTGATTTCTGTCAGAAACGTCCGTGTCTCGGCGCTGGCGGCGGTGCCCACGAAGCTGACCGTGCCCTTGCGTTCTTCACCTGTGATGAAGTTGACGCTCGCGGTCTGCCCGCTCTTGATCCGGCGCAGCGCCTGCTGTGGAACCTGGATGGCGACGGTCAAGGGCCGGTTGTCGACGATGCGTCCGACGTCAGCGCCCACCTGGACGAATTCGCCGGCATCGAGCGACAGCGTCTCGATTCGCCCCGCGAAGGGGGCCGTTATCTCCAGCGATTCAATGGTCTCTTCAGCTGTGATGACCGAGGATTGCGCTGTGGCAAGCGTGGCACGCGCTTGGGCGACGCGGTCTGCCGTGGCCACACCCCGCTCCAGAAGCTGCGACGCGTTGTCGAACTCGCGTTGCGCGCGGGCAAGCTCCTCTCGGGCACGGGCCAGATCAGACTCGGCGCGAGTCGCCGACAGTCGCGCGATCACGGTGCCCGCCTCCACATCCTCGCCTTTTGCGACCAGGACGTCGGCGACATCGCCGGACGCCTCGGCGCGGATGGAGGTGTCGCGGTCCGGTTGTGCCTGCCCCTCGGCCTGAAAATAGAGCGTCACGGGCTTCGTCGTAGACCGCTCCACAGCTACGGCAACGGGCTCGACCCGTGTCTCGGATGCCTTTGGCACATCCGCATCCTCGGAGGGCAGGATATAGCCGCTGCCCATCCAGCCAACGATCGCGATCACCAAGGCGGCGGCAACCCATGTCGAGCGTGAGGCGCCCTTGTCGTCCTGAAAGGCCAGTTCCTCTCTATCGTCCACCATCATTATCCTTGTCGCTATCGTCGTGAGATTGGGCCATGACAGTCAGCATCCGGCGATATTCCTGCGGGTTCGACAGCGGAACACTGCCCGTCGGCAGACCGAGAAGCCGGTCGAATGTCGCGCCTTCGGCGCGCATTCTTGCATCGAGATAGTCGTTTGCTCGATCAAGATCGCCGGAGACCGTCATGGCCAACGCCTCATCGAGTATCCGGCGGCGCCCGTGCGACAGGCAAACGATCATTTCGGCCGCCAGCCTGGCATCGGGCACGTCGAAGGTGCCCTCTGCCATACCGTCGGCGATGAGCCCCTCCAGTACCGGCACGACGGCCGCTTCCATCGCGTCAAAGGCCCTGCGGTAGAGGATTTCGTTGCCGGGCTTCGTCAGGACGTCGGTAAGCCCCCACAATTCGGCGGCATTGTCGGCCTTCCAACGCACCGAGCCGATCAGGAACGCGTTCAGTCTGGTGAGCGCATCTCCTGCGGTCTGGCTACGCGCGGCCTGCGCAGCCGCAAGGGCCTGTTCGGTCATGCGCGCGACGATCCCCGTCAGGAGATCTTCCTTGGCCGAGAAGTGGTGATAGAAGCCCCCTTTCGAGATGTCGGCTGCCTTCAGCACGTCGGCGATGGTCACGGCCTCCCAACCGCGTTCCATGAACAAGGCGTTAGCCGCGTCGAGGATTGCCTCGCGACGTTCGTCAGGTGCCATCCTGCGGCGGGTTGATCGGGTATCGTCACGTTTCATCCTTGTCCCGCCCTCTTTGATGCAAACCGACCGCCGGTATGTAGGGTTGTTGAAAAGGCGCTTCAAGGGCGGCGCTTCATGATCACCATGTCGAAACTGGGCTACTTTTGCGGCGCGCTGTGAATGGATTTTACTCCGGCGTTGACAGAAGCGGTCTGGATATGAGCGAACCTTGGAGGCAGGCTACGAACTCAATCAGCTTGACGCACGCTTCTTGCCTTTTTGCCATGAGCCGCACGCTTGCCATTTCGAACCGGGACATATCTAACGTGCTTGGCACTCAATTGGCAGTTTAAGAGAGACAATTGCAGCAAATGTCAAAATTGAAAGGGTTTGCGATGGCCGGACTCCGACAGTTGCTTCTGACCCTCACGGCCTGTGCGTGCACGCTGATTGGTGCCGCACAGGCGCAGCAGGGGCCGGTGCCGGTGACGGTCGTCACGGTCACGCCGCAGGATGTGACGCTGACATCACTCCTGCCGGGGCGCGTTGCCGCCTCCGCCGAGGCCGAGGTGCGCCCGCAGGTCAACGGCATCATCACCGAACGGCTGTTCGAGGAAGGTGCCGACGTGTCAGCGGGTGATCCGCTATATCAGATTGACGTGGCAACCTACGAGGCCTCTGTGCGCCAGGCGCGCGCCACGGTGGCGCAGGCGGAGGCCGTGCTGCGCGCCGCAGAACGCGAGGCACGGCGGCTGGTCGAGTTGCAGTCGCGAAACGTGGCAAGCGAGCAGGCGCTCGACGAGGCTGTATCGGCCCGCGATAGCGCCGAGGCGGGTCTGGACCTTGCGCGTGCGCAACTCAATTCCGCCGAGATCGAATTGTCGCGCACCACGATCCGCGCGCGGCTCTCGGGCCGGATCGGCCTGTCGCAGACCTCGCAAGGCGCGCTTGTAACGGCAAGCCAGGCGCAGCCTTTGGCGGTGATCCGCAACATCAACCCGGTCTATGTGGATGTCACCCAATCCGCCGCCGACCTGCTCCGCTGGCGGCGCGGCGAGACCGAAGAAGAGTTGCGCGGTGCCGATGCGACGGTGCGGCTGATCCTGGCGGATGGGTCGGACTATTCCGAAACCGGACAGCTCAAGGCCGCCGAGCCGAATGTCGATCCGCAGACCGGCGTGGTGACGCTGCGCATGCAGTTTGACAATCCCGACCTGCTGCTCCTGCCGGGCATGTACGTGCAGGTGGACATGCCCGTCGAGGTGGCCGAGGCGGTCTATCTCGTGCCGCAGGAAGGCGTCGTGCGCGACCGGCGCGGACGACCGACTGCATGGGTGGTGAATGCCGACAACGTGATCGAGGAACGCGCTATAGACATCGTGCAGGACCGGGGCAATCAATGGGTGGTGGACGAGGGGCTAGACCCCGGGGACCGCATCGTCGTCTCCGGCTTTCAGAAGACCGCACCCGGGGCGACCGTCACCCCCGAACCTCGCGAAGAGTAACCGGGTAAAGGACGCGAAGATATGGCACGTTTCTTTATCGACCGCCCGGTCTTTGCCTGGGTCATCTCGATCCTCATCATGGGCATCGGTGTGCTGTCGATACGGCTCTTGCCGGTGGCTCAGTATCCAGAAATCGCACCGCCCTCGGTCACCGTGGCCGCCAACTATCCCGGCGCATCGGCCGACACGGTGGCCAATACCGTCACGCAGGTGATCGAGCAGCAGATGACCGGGCTGGACGGGTTGCGCTATTTCTCTTCGCGCTCCACCTCGCAGGGCAATGCCGAGATCACGCTCACTTTTGAAACCGGCACCGACGCCGATATCGCGCAGGTGCAGGTGCAGAACAAGCTGGGGCAGGCCACGCCGCTCTTGCCGGAAATCGTGCAGCGGCAGGGCATCACGGTAGAGAAGTCCTCGGCCGGGTTCCTGATGGTCGTCGGCATGATCTCGACCGATGGCGCGCTTGAGCAGGTGGATTTGTCGGATTACATGGCCACCAACCTCGTGGATGAGTTGAGCCGGGTCGAGGGCGTCGGCTCGGTGCAGGTGTTCGGATCGGAATACGCCATGCGCATCTGGCTCGATCCGTCCAGGCTCGCGGCCTTCGGGATGTCGCCGTCAGAGGTGGTGGCGGCCGTATCGGCGCAGAATGCGCAGATCTCGGCAGGTGCGTTTGGCGCGCGGCCCGCAGTCGAGGGCCAGCAACTCAACGCCACGATCACCGCGCAATCGCTGCTGAGCACGCCCGAGGATTTCCGCCAGATCGTGCTGCGCGCCGAGACCGATGGCGGCCTCGTGCTGCTTGACGATGTGGCGCGCGTCGAGATCGGCGCGCAGAATTATGCCACTACGGCACGCTTCAATACCGATCCTGCGGCGGGTATGGCGATCACGCTGGCACCGGGGGCCAACGCGCTCGACACCGCGCGCGCTATCAAGAAACGGATGGAGGAATTCGCCCGCTTCTTCCCGGAGGGCGTCGATTACGTGATCCCTTATGACACCACGCCTTTCGTGGAAATCTCGATCAAGGAGGTGGTCAAGACGCTGTTCGAGGCGATCGGTCTGGTGTTCCTCGTGATGCTGCTCTTTCTGCAGAACCTGCGCGCCACCTTGATCCCGACGCTTGCCGTGCCGGTGGTCCTGCTGGGCACGTTCGGCGTGCTGGCAGTGGCGGGGTTCTCGATCAACACGCTCACCATGCTGGCGATGGTGCTGGCCATCGGCCTTCTGGTCGATGACGCCATCGTGGTGGTCGAAAACGTCGAGCGGATCATGGAGGAAGAGGGGCTGCCGCCCCGCGAGGCGACGCATAAATCCATGGGCCAGATCACCGGGGCGCTGGTGGGTATCGCGATGGTCCTCTCGGCGGTATTCGTGCCGATGGCGTTCTTCCCGGCTCGACCGGTGTGATCTACCGGCGATTCGCCGATCACCATCGTGTCGGCCATGGCGCTGTCGGTGGTGGTGGCGATCACGCTGACGCCCGCGCTCTGCGCCTCGCTTCTGAAACCCAAGGGGCAAGAGCCGCGGCGCGGCCCCTTTGCGCGTGGTTCAACAAGGGGTTCAATGGCCTGACCAACGGCTATACCAGCACCGTGCGCTGGTCGGTGCGCCGCCCGGTGCGGGTGTTCGTGGTTTATTTCGCGCTCGCTCTCGGCATGGCGCTGATGTTCCTGCGCACGCCCACCGGGTTCCTGCCCGAAGAGGATCAGGGCATCCTCTTCACCCTGATCCAGACGCCGACAGGGTCGACCGCCGAGCGCACGCTCGACGTGGTCAAGCGGGTGAGAGACTCTACCTGAACGAGGAAGCCGAGGTGGTCGACTCGATGTTCGGCGTCGTCGGGTTCAGCTTTTCGGGCAGTGGCCAGAACATGGGCCTCGCCTTCGTCCAGCTCAAGGACTGGGACGAGCGCCCGAGACCCGATCAGAGCGTGCAGGCGCTTGCCGGGCGCGCCTTTGGCGCGTTCAGCCAGATCCGCGATGCGCAGGTCTTTCCGGTCGTCCCGCCCTCGGTGATCGAGCTGGGCAATGTCTCAGGCTTTGACTTCTACCTGCAGGCGCGCGGTGGCCAGACCCATGCCGACCTTATGGCGGCGCGCAATCAGCTTCTGGGGATGGCTGCGCAAAGCGATCTGATCGGCTCGGCCCGGCCCAACGGGCTGGAGGATGCAGCGCAGTTCAACCTCGATATCGACTGGCGCAAGGCGGGGGCAATGGGGCTGACGCCCACCGATGTGGGGGAATTGCTGCAAATCGCCTGGGCAGGCACCTATGTGAACGATTTCCTCGATCAGGGGCGGATAAAGCGCGTCTATGTGCAAGGCGAGGCCGAGGCGCGTGCGACCCCCACCGATATCGAGCAATGGCGCGTGCGCAATGCCAGCGGCGGGCTGGTGCCGTTCTCAAATTTCGCAGAGGGCAATTGGGATTACGGGGCGCAGGGGCTGTATCGCTATAACGGCATCCCATCGGTGCAGTTGCAGGGCTCTCCCGCGCCCGGCGTCTCGACCGGCGAGGCGATGGCCGAGATGGAACGCCTTGCCGCAGAGCTCGGGCCCGGATTTGAATTGGCCTGGACCGGGCTTTCGCTGGAAGAGCGTGATCGGGCAGTTCAGGCGCCGCTGCTCTATGCGCTTTCGCTCGCCGCCGTGTTCCTGTCGCTTGCGGCCCTTTATGAAAGCTGGTCGATCCCCTTCGCCGTCATGCTCGCCATGCCCATCGGTATCGTCGGCGCCCTGAGCGGTGCGTGGCTGGGCGGGTTCGAGAACGGGGTGTTCTTTCAGGTGGGCCTGCTGACGGTGATCGGTCTGACCGGCAAGAATGCGATCCTGATCGTGGAGTTTGCCCGCGAACGGCACGAGGCGGGCGAGCGCGTGATCGAGGCGGTGGCGACGGCGGCGCGGCAGAGGTTCCGCCCGAGTATCATGACCTCGATGGCCTTCTCGCTCGGCGTGCTGCCGCTGGTGCTCAGCTCCGGCGCGGGTTCGGGCGGGCGCAACGCGATCGGCTCAGGAGTGCTCAGCGGCACGATCTCGGGCACGGTGCTCGGCGTGGTCTTTGTGCCGCTCTTCTTCGTGATCGTGACGCGTCTTTTTCGACGTGCCATCGGTGGTGAACAACGCGGATGCCGGAGCATGACGGATCCCCAGTGAGTCATCCGCGAGCAGGTCAACCACGAACCGTTCTGCCTAGCTGTTCCATCCCGGATGGTCATGTTTCCCCTCGGCGCTCGGCCCTGTTCATGGCAAGATCGGTGCTGAGGGAACCTCGGGATGGAGACCGGGCATGCTGATACCACAGGTTCCACGTCGTGTGGGTCACCGAAATATCGCTACAAGGTGCTCCACCGGTGCGATGCGCCACCGAGGACCCGGGAGATCATCATCCAGACCTGCAACGAGATCGAGTATCATGTCGTGAAGGGCGTGTTCGCGCGCGATCATGTCCACGTGTTCCTGTCGATCCCGCCGAAGCTGTCGCTCAGCGATGTCATGCAGCGCATCAAGGGCCGCTCGTCCCGCCGCATCCAGATGGAGTTCCCGGAATTGCGCAAGCGCTACTGGGGAAGGCGGTTTTGGGCGCGCGGATATTTCTCCACAACCTCGGGAAACGTGACCGACGACATCATCAAGCAGTATCTGGAATTACATTCCTCCAAGTGATGCCACCGGCGTCAGCCGGTGGTCCTTCACTTGAATGCTCGCCTTTAGCCGACCGTGACGCCAAACAAGGCCCCGACCGCGGCCGTGGCCCCCATCGCAAGCGCACCCCAGAAAGTGACGCGCATCGCCCCGCGCGCAAGACCCGCGCCGCCCACCGACGCCCCAAGCCCCCCGAGCACAGCCAGCGCCAGAAGCGTTGCAACGGCCACGAACCCCACAATCAGCGCGGGTGGGGCCAGCAGTGCCACGATCAACGGGGCCGCTGCCCCGACGGCAAAAGTCAGGGCAGACACGAGGGCCGCCTGAAGCGGGCGCGCCGTGACGGTTTCTGAAATCCCAAGCTCGTCGCGCGCATGCGCGCCGAGGGCGTCACGCTCGGTCAGTTGTGCGGCGACCTTTACGGCCAGATCCCGGTCAAGCCCTCGGGCCTGATAGATCCGGGTCAGCTCCTCCAGTTCGGCCGCCGGGGTTTCCGCCAATTCCGCGCGCTCGCGGGCAAGATCGGCGTTTTCGGCGTCTGTCTGCGAACTGACCGAGACATATTCACCCGCCGCCATCGACATGGCTCCGGCGACAAGGCCGGCAAGGCCCGCAATCAGCACTTCTGGACGACCACTGCCTGCAGCCGCGACACCGACAACAAGGCTGGCGGTGGACACGATGCCGTCATTGGCCCCGAGCACAGCCGCGCGCAGCCATCCGATGCGATGGACGATATGGGTTTCCGAGTGGGAAGATCTGGGCATGGGTTCCCTCATTGCGATTGGCCTCATTGATATGTGCATGATCTGTAGACCAAGCGATATGCTGAACAGGGTTTGATACCCGCTCTCATGGAATTGCGTTGCTGCTTTCAGGGCTGAACAGGCCGCCTAAGCCGTGCGCGCGGCACCCGCCGGCGGCATCGCGCGACAGAAACAAGACGTCCAGTCCATGCCTTTTGGCCAGGTCCGATCCGGTCTCACGCCCTGCAACCATGCACGCCGTCGCCCAGGCATCGGCTTCGGCGCAACTGCGGGCAACGACCGTGACCGAGGCGGGAGAAGAGCGAAGGGGCGCGCCTCTTGCAGGGTCCATCGTGTGCGACAGGCGGCGGCCCTGCACATCGACCCAATGGCGATAATCGCCGGATGTGGCCACGGCGGCGTCGTGCAGTGCAAGGATCGAATGGGGCGCGCGGCGGTCGGTGTCAGGGGCCTCGATGGCGATGGTCCATGCCTCACCATCCGGGCGCAGGCCAAGCGCGCGCATCTCGCCGTCGATACCAACGAGCGCGTCTGTGATGCCGAAGCCATTCAGCACCTCGGCCAGCCGGTCGACGCCATACCCCTTGGCGATGCCGTTGAGGTCCAGCGCGAGCGGGGCGTGCTTGCGTGCCCGCTGACCGTCAAGCTCCAACACCTCATGTGCCGGGCCGCGATTTGCGTCCATCGCGGCGCGGATACCGTTTTCATCGGCGGCCTCCGCTCCGAACCCCCAGGCGCGCACCGCGTCGCCCATGCCGATATCGAAGGCCCCGCCCGAGGCGCGCCCGATCTCGACCCCCAGCCGAAGGACGTCGGCCAGCCGGGCGGGAATGGTCACCCAGTCGCCGACAGGGGCCGCGTTGAGGCGCATCAGGTCGCTGTCGGGTTTCCAGGTGGACATCTGGCTGTCCACCTCCTCTACCGCCTGTTGCAGCGCCGCCTGCACCGGGGGCACATCAAAACCGGGGGCGGCAAAGAACAGCGCGGACCAGCGCGTGCCCATCGTCGGCCCGTTGAGGGCGTGGCGCACGAGATCAGTAGACATCTTCGACATATCTCCCCTCTGCCTTAAGCATGGCCGGTGTCAGCCCTGCGGGTGCAAGAATGTCCTCCAGCGCTTGCGCGACGCCCGTCGCCATGCCGCGCCCGCCGCAAACCATGACGCGCGCGCCGCCGCGGATGGCGTGCAGAACCTGTGCCGCCTCGCCGCGCAACGCGTCCTGCACGTAATGCGGCCGCTCGGCGCGCGAGGTTGCGGTGAAAAGGTGGTCGAGCCGCCCGTCGGCCTGCCAGTCGGCCAGCTCCTCGCGGTAGAGGAAATCGCTGCTCTCGTGGCGCAGCCCGAAGAACAGGTGCATGGGGCGGTGGCGGGTGTTGGCGCGGATGAACCCCGCCAGCGGCCCGACCCCGGTGCCCGCCCCGATCAGGATCAGCGGCGCATGCCCGCGGCCCGGCTTGAACGTCTCGTTGCGGCGCAGGAAGGCGGCGATGGTGTCACCGGGCGCAAGCGCCATCAACTGTCCCGAACACAGCCCGCCGGGATGCTTTTTCACTACAATCTCGACAAACCCGTCGCGGTGGCCGGAGGCCAGCGAGTAGAAGCGCGGCAGGGTCGATCCCGCAGGGCATCACGCCGATCAGGTCACCGGCGGCAAACCGGCCAAAGCCGCGCCCCGTCAGCCGCTGCCAGAGCGGCACGCGCGGCAGGGCAAAGCGCAGGATCGCCGTGGGGGCCTGCACCTCGGCCCCGTAGTCGCGGCGCGACACGAGGGTCAGCGCGTGGCTGGCGGGCCGCGCGGGTTGATGCACAAGCTCAAGATCAAGCCCCATCGCCGCGCCCAGATCGCGGCCCCAGCGGGCGAAATCCTGCGGCGACTGGCGGTCGACGGTATCGAGCGGCATGAGCTGCGCCCAGCCGCGCGCCTGTGCCGCGTCATGCACCGCCTGCGCAAAGCCGCAATAGGCCGCAAAGCCGCGATCGCCAAAGCCCAGCACCGCCAGCGGCGCGGCGGGGGCCTCGGGCATCGCGGCCAGCCTGTCGAGGAACCCCTTGGCCGAGGCCGGTGCGTCGCCATCGCCATAGGTGGCGGCCAGAACGAGGATGCGCTCGGCGCTTGCGTAGCGCTCGGGCGCGAAGGCGGACATCGGCGCCAGATGGACCGACTGCCCGGCCTGCATCAGCGCGCGGCCCAGCGTCGCGGCAAAGCCCCAGGTGCTGCCGCCCTCGCTGCCGACAAGGATCACGGTTTGCGCGGCGCTTGCCCGCACCGTGCCGCGCAGGCGCGGCTTTGCGCGCTGCCCGGCCCACCAGATCAGCACGCCGGTCACGGCCATCACGGGCGCGGCGAGCGCCATCAGCCCCAGCACGAGGCCCAGCGCCGCCGCGCCCTCGCCGGTGTGCAGCATGTAGATGGTTTCCGAGACGCGCTGCATCAGGGTGGCATCGGTCCAGGTCATCATCTCGCCCGTGGCCGGATCGATCAGCCCCGCGCCGCGGGCGGTCTCGATCGTCACCGGATCGCCTGGCCAGGTCGGATCGGGCGGTGACAGGCTGCGCAGATCGGCCACCGGGATCTCGGCCAGTGCCGGCATCTGCGCCAGCGGCATCGGGGCGGCATCCTTGGTGCCCTCGGCAAAGCCGGGATCGGCGGGCACTACCTCGATCAGCTCGAAGGTCTCGGCCGACATCCACAGCGCCGTCAGCGCCGACAGCGTCAGGCCGACAACGGCAACGCGCGCCAGTTCGACGTGCAGACGCCCGGCCTTGCCGCCCTTGAGCGGGGCGAACCAGCGCCGCCAGCCGCCCACGCGCCGCGCCACCAGCGCCGCGCCGGACAAGGCCAGCACCAGCATCGCCACCGCCGTGATCGCAGAGGCCACGCGCCCTGTGTCGTCCAGCAGAAACGCCCGGTGCAGATCGGTCAGCCAGACGCGCAGCGGATTCTGGTCGGCGCTTGCCACGGCCTGCCCGGTGGCGGGGTCGATCACGCCGCCGCCGGGTTCACCGCTCTCGAACCAATAGGCTTTTATCTGCCCCGATGGCGCGCGTTTGATCTGCTCCAGCCCGGGATGGGCCGCCTGCACCCGCCCGGCCAGATCGGCCACGGTCATCTGGCTGACAGCCTTCGGCGCGGTGGCGCTTTCGAGGGCGGGAAACACCGACAGCGCCGCGCCGCTGAGCGTCAGCACGAGGATGAGAGCGGCGGCCAGAAGGCCGGGCCACCGGTGCAGGATGCGGATCATGGCCGACCTCCTTTCGGTTTACTTGTAAGACGCTGTGTCGATGTAGGTCCGCCCGCTCGCCGAGGCGCCTTGGGCCGTGAGCGGAATCGACACCTCGCGGGGGCTGTCGCGCATGTCCTCGACCGAGGCATCCACATGCAGCGTGTAGCCCGCGTCGAAGATGGCATCCTGCAGATCGAGCGTGACTTCGAGCGTGCGACCGGCGCCGACGCTCGCGCCGGTGATCCCGTCCACCTGGGACGTGTCGCCGCGTGCGGCCTGATACCAGCCCTTGAGGTGCTTGTAATACTTGGACTTTTCGCCCGCCATCCAGAGGCTGCCGGCATAGGCCCCGCTGGAATCGGTGACGTAAAGCGCGACATAGGCGCCGTCGCCGCCATAGCGGGTCATGTCGACGGTGAAGGTCACGGGGCGGGCCGAGGCCAGTGCCGGAACGGTGAGCGCGGTGGTCAGCGCGAGAAGGGCGAGGGTCTTTTTCATGGGTCTGTCTCCTGTGTGATCTGGCCCTTGTATGGCGAGCCGACCTGAGGCCGGACTGAACGGCGCGGTGTTTTCGCGTCAGCTTGCCGTCAGGAAAAACGCCCCGTCGGAGGGACGGGGCGCATGTGCGATGGATCGAGCAGTCGGGATCAGGCGATATCGCCCGTCCTCCGGCGCGCGCTTGTCGCCGGTCACCATGGAGCGGGTCAGGTTTTCGCGGTGACGCACCGAGGAAAGGATCACGCCGCCCACATGCAGCGCGATCAGGACGAGCAGACCGTTGGCCAGCACCTCGTGCAGTTCCTCGATCGGCATCACCAGCGTCGTCGTTTCCAGCAGCCAGCGCGGTGCGACAGCGATCGCCGGCGCAGCGGTCAGAACCGAGTCACAAGGCCACGATCATCACCGCCGCCGCCGGGTTGTGGCCCAGATAGCGCCGCTCGCGGCCCGCTGTCATGTCCCGCATATAGGCGATCACCGTGGACGGGCGGCGCAGGAATTGCGTGAAACGGGCATAGTGGCTGCCGATGAGCCCCCAGATCAGCCGCGCCGCCAACAATCCGGCGACGACATAGCCCGCGATCGCGTGCAGATCGTCCCATTCCTCGGCGCTCAGCCAGGCCACCGCGACGCCTGCGACAAGGCCCCAATGAAAGATCCGGACAAGCGGATCCCATACGCGAACCATGGTCTTTTCCGTCATTTTGTTCTCCTTTCGCTTGCGACCTTGGCCGCGCGTAGCGGCACAAGCCGGACGTAGCCGTCACAGATCGGCGACCGTGCTCCGCTTGCGGCCCGCGAGGTAATGCCGGATCGCCCCCAGCAGATGCAGGACGAGCAGAGCGGGCAACACATAGACCGCGCCATAGACGTGCAGCCATTCCATCGGCTCGTGAATGAACGACAGGCTTTCCAGCGGCAGGTAGACCGTGAACCATCCGAACACGTTCAGCCCCTCGTTTTCCGTGAACAGATACATCGGGCCCGTCACCACGAGCACGGCCAGAAGGATCAGCACGGCGCGGTGGTTCAGATAGGCGGCCCAGCGTTGCAGGGCGCTGTCGCCGGTCGTTTCGGGAAACCCCTCATAGAGCCTGTATCCCACGCGCCAGGCGACGACGAGAAAGGCGAAGAACCCAAGCGAGATATGGATCCCCAGCACATAGTCCTCGACCGCCTCGGTCGGTGCCGCCAGCACGGCATAGCCGAGCGCCAGCATGACCACGACGAGAAGAGCGGTCACCCAGTGATTGATCGTGGAGAGTCCGGAATAACGATTTTGATCCGACATGTACGTTTCCTTTCGGTTTTGCTTACAACTTGAATGAGGATCCGCGTTGTTGTCCTGGGCCGATGCCCGAGCTGCGCCTGGCAGGTCAGAACCTGAGCGATCAGTTGCTGTTGACCTTCGGCTTGGCCCCCTTCTCGAACAGCGGATTGTTGGCCGGGGCGTTGCGCGTCATCCGCGCGGGGCCATTGGCCCCGGCCAGATACCGCGACGGGTCGGCTCCATCACGGAACTCCACCTCGAGCTTGCGCAAGGCGAAGGTCGCAGGCTCGAGCTTCAGTTCGACCTCGTTGCCGTCGCTGTCGCGGCCCTTGATCTCGTAGCAGCCGTCGTCGATTTTCAGGCGGCGCACCTCGATGCCGAGATCGCGCCGCGTGCTGAACGGCGGCGTCCTGCGATTGCCATTGCGACATCGGGCTGCGGCAATCATCGTCATCGGCCAGCGCCGCACTGGCACTGAACATAGCGGCGGCGAGGATGGCGGGGGTCAGAATGCGTGTCATGGGTCTCTCCTTCAGTTTTGATACCCTGTATGTGAGGCCCCAACCTGACAGGAGGCTGAAGCGGCAGCCCGACAGGATGTCAGTTTCCCGTCAGGCGGCCCCGCGATAAGGTGGGCAAAGGAAAGGACCATCGCCCATGCGCATCCTGCTGATCGAGGACGACACGACCCTTGGCGCCGCCATCCGCGACCAGATCGCGGGGGACGGCCAGTCCGTCGATTGGGTCACGCGGCTCGACGCGGCAGGCGATGCGCTGGCCGGGGCGGGGTTCGACCTGATCCTGCTGGACCTGATGCTGCCCGACGGGCTCGGCGTGCCATTCCTGAAAAACCTGCGCGCGCGCGGGGATGTGACGCCGGTGATCATCCTGACCGCGCTCGATCAGGTGTCGGACCGCATCAAGGGGCTGAATGCGGGCGCCGACGACTACCTCGTCAAGCCGTTCGATCTGGCCGAATTGTCGGCGCGGGTCGGCTCGGTCGCGCGGCGCTATAGCGGCAACCCCAACCCGTTGGTCCGTCACGGCGATCTCGACATCGACCTCGCCGCGCGGCGCATCACGCGGGCGGGCAAGGCGGTGCCGCTGACGGCGCGGGAATGGGCGCTGTTCGAGGCGTTCCTCGCCCGTCCCGGTCAGCTTCTGTCCAAGGCGCAGCTCGAGGAAAAGCTCTATGCGTTCGACACCGAGATCGACAGCAACACCATCGAGGTCCATGTCAGCCGGTTGCGCAAGAAACTCGGCCGCGCCGTGATCGAGACCGAGCGCGGCATGGGCTACCGGCTGGGCGCACGATGAGCTGGCCCGGCAGCCTTCAGGCGCGGCTGGCGCTCGGTCTTGGCCTGACCCTGACCGTGCTCTGGCTGGCCGCGACCGCCTGGACGATTCTCGATCTGCGGCACGAGACGGAAGAGCTGTTCGATTCCGCCTTGCAGGAAACCGCGCAACGCCTGCTGCCGCTTGCGGTCACCGAGATCGTCAACCGCGACCCCGAGGATGGGGCGCAGACGCTTGCCCCGATCAGCGATCACGAGGAGTTCTTCACCTACATCGTGCGCGACGATGACGGCGAAATTCTCATGCGATCCCATGCGGCGGACCCGGCCCTGTTTCCGGCCTCGGCGGAGACAGGGTTTGCGACGACCGCCACGCACCGCTTCTACAGCGAGGCGACGCTGCAAGGCGCGATCCGGCTGACCGTGGCAGAGCCGCTGGCAGAACGGCAGGGCGTCGCGCGCGACCTTGCCATGCGGCTTGGCTTGCCGCTGCTGCTGGTGCTGCCGCTGACGCTGATCATTGTGGTTCTCGCCGTGCGGCTGGGGCTGGGCGCGCTGCGGCGCTTCGGGGCCGATCTGACCGGGCGCGGCGCGCGCGACCTTTCGCCGGTCTCCACGGACGGCTTGCCGAGCGATCTGCGCCCGCTCGCCGATACGGTCAACGATCTGCTGACGCGCCTGTCAGAGGCGTTCGAGGCCGAACGCGGGTTCGCCGCCAATGCCGCGCATGAGTTGCGCACGCCGCTGGCCGGGGCCATCGCGCAGGCGCAACGGTTGCGCAGCGAGACCGCCGATCCCGCAACCGCCGAGCGCGCCGAGGCGATCGAGGCGACGCTGAAACGCCTGACCCGCACGTCCGAGCGGCTGATGCAACTGGCCCGCGCCGAAGGCGGGCGGCTGCGCACGGACACGCCCGCCGATCTGCGCCCTGTCCTGCGGGTGATCACCGACGAGATCGCGCGCAGCGGCTGACCCCGGTCGCCTCGATCTCGACCTGCCCGACGCGCCGGTGCTGTCCGACCTCGACCCCGACGCGCTGGCCATCGTCGCGCGCAACCTGATCGACAATGCGCTGCGCCACGGTGCCGAGGGCCACCCGGTTCACATCACGCTGGACGCTGACGGTCAATTGATCGTCGCGAATGAGGGCCCGCCGGTGCCTGCCGAAACCCTCGCGCGGCTCACCGACCGCTTCGCCCGTGCCGGATCCGCCGAAGGCAGCGGCCTCGGCCTCGCCATCGTCGCGGCCATCGCCCGGCGCGCAGGCGGCACCCTGAGCCTGCACTCGCCCCGTCCGGGCGCCGACAGCGGTTTTGAGGCCGTGGTGCGCATCCCCTGCAGCTCAGAGCCCTCTTTGACCAAATGCTGCGAGGAGCATCAACGTCGGCTTTTGTTAATCGACTAGAAAACGTGACGCCAATTTCTAACTCGTTTCTGCTGGGATCGATCTCGGTACGTCCTCTGCCGTTAACGTTTCGACACCGAGGGCAGCACGGTTGCTCTACGTTGAGCGTCTATACGTGGCGCTGGAGTTGAGCATCGATCCACGTTATTGTGTAGCCCGACCTTCGAGGAAGTCATTATGGTTGAAGATGCGCTGAAACTCACACGCATGCTGCACCGGCTGATCATTGCGATTGAGCAACCTGTTGTCTGGAAATTCTGCTGAGAGCGGGTCATGCATCCTGGCATTCCCACTTGATGTAGGCCTTCGTTTCGGAGGCCCATTTTTCGTCAATCTCGACCAGCACGGCGCTGACGAGGCGCAAGAGCGCGTCTTCGCCGGGAAAGACCCTGACCTTGACGGTGCGCCGTTTGAGTTCCTGCTGGACGGCGCGCTCGATCGGGTTTGACGTGCGCAGCCGCTTGCGGTGGTGCTCAGGCAGGGTGAAGACGGCGAGGCCTTCGGGAACGTTTTCCTCGAGCCAGTCGGCCAGCTTGGGCGCGGTGTCGCGGTAGCTGGCGACCAGCTCGGCCAGGGCGGTTTCGGCCTTGGCGAGATCGTCTGCCGTCCAGATCGATTTCAGCTGCTTGCCGATGCGCTTGCGGATCTCGGCGTTGGGGGCGTGATGGATGGCGTTCTGAGCGAGGTGGAACTGGCAGCGCTGCCATGTGGCACCACCGAGAACAGCGCGGCGGGCGGCGCGCAGGCCGCTGTGGTCGTCGGATGACGATGAACTCGACGCCGCGCAAGCCCGCGCGCGACCAGGCTTTCGAGGAACGCCCGCCAGTGGACCTCGGCCTCCGACAGGGCCACCGACACGCCCAGAACCCGCCGGCGCTCATCCGGGCCGATGCCGATGGCCGAGAGCACGGCGACGTCGCGCACGATCCCGCCATGGCGCATCTTCTCGTAGCGCGCGTCGAGGATGAGATACTTGATCTCGCCGAGAGGGCGGTCGCGCCAGGCCGCCAACTCCTCATCCAGCAGCTTGGCGGCGCGGCTGACCTGCGAAGATGACAGGCTGTCGATGCCGAACTCGGCGCATCACCGCCTCGACCTCACGGGTCGAGACGCCCTTGATGTACATCTCGGCGACCGCCAGCATGACGGCCCTCACCGAGCGCCGCCCGCGCTCCAGCGACTGCGGGTAGAACGGCTCCCCCTCGTGCCCGGCGGTCTTGGGCACCTGCACGTTCACGGTACCGGCCGGCGTGTCGATCCTCTTGGGCTTGGTGCCGTTGGCATAGCCCCGGCGCTCGGGCGTGCGCTCGTAATGCCCGGCCCCGAGAAAGCGCTCGCGCTCGATCTGCATCGCCAGCTCGAAGGCGCGGGCGAACACCCCGGCGATGATCACCAGGGCCCGTTTCGATCAGCTGTTCCAAGACTGCCTCAACCGCCGTATCCTTTCGTCTGTCCATTTGCTCTTCTCCATGGTTGTTCAGCAACTCCATGGAATACCAGAATGGGCAGCCCCTGCCGGGGCGCGCCCCGGCAGGGGCTCATGGCCCCCACCTCGAGCGAATTTCCAGACGTCAGGTTACCAGGTACTGATCCTTGCCAGTTTTCGCGGGATCACTCTTGTGTTTGCCTTTTCCATTAGCCTGCCAGAAGACAAAGTGCGCCAGCGTGCCCAAGTCGATGCTTTGCTTTCGGTTGACTTCACAGCCTACCGGGAGTTCGTTGAAGCTGAGGCTCCTCGAGCCCGTCCGGAACAGCTGCGGCAGGTAGCGGAAGAGGTCGAACGTGTCCTCGCCGGCAAGTGACGCAGAGGTCGTTAATGACTTCGAACTTATCGACCGATTCCGACAACCTGTCCATGTCGGTCGAGTACTCGTAGAAGAACTTGTACTCAGCAACATGAGTGCCGCAACCCTCAATCAACTAGACGCGCTGAACGGGCTCGATCTTGAGCGCGATGTGCAGGTTGTCCTGCCCCGCGCGGACATCGCCAACGAAATCGGCCAGTTTTTTAGAATCCAAAATCTGGCCGTACGGCGTGTCTCCAGGTATTTTGGCCGACCTAGGTTCGGACGCCACCCGACTGGATTGCGCCAGAGCTTTTTGTCCAAAAGCGTTGCCGCAATTGCCGTGATCGACTTTGACTTAAAATGCCTGCCACAATAAATCCTGGCGCAACGCCAATCTTTAGGCGCTCTTCGAATGTCGACGTAATTGAACTTAAGAACACTTCGTTCCTGACTTGGCTGAGGACTAATCACAGTCTGGATCAGATGTTCGAAATTGACAGCGACCAGATTCTCTTCGGCCCCGGCTTGGCCGATCTACCTTCTGGCGAGCGTGAAACTTCACTCGGAGTTATTGCAACTGGATTGTCTAGGGATATTGCGCAGCTTGGGCCGGATAAGCAAACCGCGACATTCCTTGGTACATCCGTGCCAGGGCGGCTGGTTCTGATCGCCGCACCGATTGTCCTCATCGCTCTGCAATATTATTTTGCCAATTATACTAGACATTTGGTCCGGCTAGCAGAGCGGAACATTGATATGTTCCGACAATTCGCCTGGCTGCCTCTGCGTTTTGAAGACAGCAGCGTATCGCCGAACTTGGCGGACTGAAATAGGCGGGACGGTCATCGCTGCACCTCTGTTCGCGTTGGGCTTTCTGCTGTACCGGCTCAGCGCGTTCGGAAACGTCGCCTGCTGGCGGTCCTGCTGTGCGCGGCGCGGCTGGTAGTCCCAGCCGTCCTACTAGGCATGACCAGCCTCAGTAATATCGGGAAGATCCGCGATCTGACGCATTCGAGCGCGCAGACTTCACTTCCAATGCACTGAAGCGGTCATTGGAGCAGCCGCAGCGAAAGCTCACTAAGTCCCGCACTTCTGCCGGTAGGGCGTGTATCAGCAAGCCGCACCGCCGCAAGTCTGCTCGGAGCCCATTTCAACGGCATTGTTACGCCGGCGTTCGGTGGTCTGAATAGGAGGATCGCCTCGGCATCAGCGGATGATCACCACAGCGATCACGGACAAGGTGATCAGCGCGATCCCCAAGCCTTCCCGAACGCTGATCCGTTCACCGAAAAACCATACCGAGGCAAATATCGAGAAGATCACCTCCACCTGACCGACAGCAAATACCATCGCCGCGTTCTCCAGCGTGAAGGCCGTAAACCAGCACAGGCTTCCTGCCATACCGGTCAAGCCCATCCAGACTGCAGTGCGTCGAGCCGCGATCACCCGTGCAACCTGTCCCGGCTCGCGCCACATCAGCCACAGCGAGAGCGCGGCAGCCTGCATCACCGTCACGACCGTCAGCGACAGACCTGCACGCAGCAGCGGATCGTCGCTCCCGATCGCCAGTGTGGCACCGCGATAACCGACGGCCAACACGGCGAAGAACGCCCCGACGCCAGCCCCAGACCCACTGCTCTATTACCGAAACGCCGCCATCCGCGCCCCTCGAAGCCGGGGGTTTCCGACAGGATGAGAACGCCCACCAGCCCCAGTAGGATCGCTGCCAGTCCGATCGCCGTTATCCGGTCGCCGAGGATCAACAGACCCACCAACGCCGTCTGGACCACCTCGGTTTTCTTCAGGGTTATCCCAACCGCAAAGTTTCGCTCTGCGAACAACGCCACGACGCACCATGTCGCCAGAATCTGGGATAACCCGCCGACCACGGCGTAGCCCCAGAAGATCGTGGCATGTGCGGGTAATCCGCGCGCCAACTATAGCGCGATGAGGCGAGCGTCGAGCGCCACGATGGAAGGCGCGGAGTAAACGAAGCGCGCAAGCGTCGCGCCGCCCGCACTGAGTGTGCCCATGCTAAGGTGCTTTTGCAGCATGAACCGCAACGTCTGGAACGCCGCCGCCGCAATCGAGAGGATGATCCATGGTTCCATGCCCTCTCATGCCGTGGATCGCTGAGCTTGGCCAGCGTGCCTCCTCCGAGGCGCTGGCACCTCGGGATCGTCGGGCCAACAACGATGGTCCTACGCCAGTAGCAGCCGACGGCAGCTTCGTCCTGCACTGCTGCCGGTCAGGCATCCAATAGCATGCTGCACGCCGCCAAGGCCGGTGGGAGCCCTTCTTGGCCATCGCAGTGCGTGAGTGCTGCACCTGCATCCGGCTGGTGCCAGCCCTTCGAGACATTCGTGCCAAGTGCAGCGCCAGTATCTGCGTTGCGAAATCGCGTAGCCGATCCGTCAAGAGCGGCTACTCGGCATCCGCCTGCCGGATTGACTGATGCAGTAGACTGCTCAGGTTGCGATCAGCCGAGGCGAGCGGGATGTGTCAATGCCATAGCGCAGCTCCGGGCGCGTGCTGAACGCACGCGCCCTCTCTTGTCACTTTGTGTGTTTCCGAATGACCGACGGCCATGCCTCCGACCGGGGGGACAGCATGTCGGTTTGCGAGGATGTCTGCGTCTTCGCCACGATGACGTACGTCCGGGGTTACCAAGCGGATCGCGATGTGGTGGACCGATGCGATCAGGACCGGCTGCTCCAGTCGTCCACCTGCTTTTCGGCCTCTTCTTTGGCGATGCCATATTTCTGCTGGATCTTGCCTACCAGCTTGTCGCGGTCACCATCGGCCTGCGCGAGGTCGTCATCGGTCAGCTTGCCCCATGTCTGCTTGGCGCTGCCCGACATTTCGGTCCATTTGCCTTTGATCTGATCCCAGTTCATAGGTCTTCCTTTCATTGCTTCGCAAAATTCCGTGGGGCGTCGCAAAGCTCGAGACGCCGCATCGCAGAGACGCCCGCACGCGCGATTTTGTTCCCTTAGAACCGGCAGACAGTTCGAGTGCCAGCGCAACCGGTGCATCGCAGGACCGCGCGCTCGGATTTTCGCGGTAAAGCGACCGCGCAGTGGAACAGAACACGCGCCTTGTTCGTTGATCGCCGTGACGATACACGCGGCGAGGCGACATGACGAACAATCCTGATACGCAGCAGGCCCAGCATGAGGCCTGGCAAGAGCAGTCGCGCTGGCGTCTGTCCCCGTCCTGGGGGTATCAGGCTGCGTTCTGGCTGACGCTGGTCCTTCTGGTTTCGCTGTCGGGTTGGCTGATGTCGGACATCATGGTGCCGTTCGTGGTCGGTGCGACCGTGGCGTATTTCATGCAGCCGACGATGCGGTGGCTTGTGAACCGGGGCGTGCCACGCGCGGCCGGGGCCGCGATCCTTCTGGCGCTGATCATGGGCGTGCTTGCCGGGGCTCTGGCATTCGCGGCACCGATCATCCTCACGGAGATCGCGGATCTGCTTCAACGCGCGCCGCAAATCCTGACCCAGATCAAGGAGGTGTTCGGTGAAGGCATCGCCCAGTGTCTTCCGCAGTGCCAGCGAACAGACCGAGGAATTGCTGTCGGATGCCGCGAAGGCCGCCAGTGAGAACCGCGAAGAGGTTCTGGCGGGGTTGTATGCCGGGGTTTCGGGATTGACCCAGCTCGCCCTGTTCTGGGTGGTCATGCCGGTTGTCGCGTTTTACCTGATGATGGACTGGGATCGCCTGATCCGCACGCTCGACAACGCGATACCGAGACATCATCTCGTCACCGTGCGGACGCTTGCGGCCGATATCGACGCCACCCTCGCCGGGTTCGTGCGCGGGCAGGCCTTGGTCTGTACGATCCTCGCGGTCTATTATGCGAGCGTTCTGTTGATGCTCGATCTGAATTACGGGTTTGCGATCGGGATCACGAGCGGTCTGATCTCGTTCATCCCCTATGTCGGCGCGATCCTCGGGGGCGCTTTGGCGATCGGTGTGGCCACGTGGCATTTCTGGACCGAACCCTACCTGATCATGGTCGTCGTCGCGCTCTACGCGTTCGGTCAGGTGCTGGAGCAGCAGATCCTTGTCCCGAAACTGATCGGTGATTCCGTCAAGCTGCATCCGCTGTGGCTGATCTTTGCGGTGCTGGCTCTGGGATCGCTTTTCGGATTTGTGGACGCGCTGCTGTCGGTGCCTCTCGCAGCGGTGCTTGGCGTTCTGGTAAGGCACGGCAATGCGCGCTACCGCGCAAGCCCGCTATTCGCGCCACGGACAGATGAGCCTCCCGTCGCGTGAGCGGGCGGGGTGGCATTTACAGAGGGCCACCGACCGGCGTCACATCTCGAGGCGCTTGTGCGGCCACCACTGCGGATGCTCGGTGCGCACGAAATCCACCAGCGCCTCGCGCAATCGCATTTCGATCGTCCAGGCGATCGCGGGGTTGGGGGCGACCGCGAAAAACTCTACGGTCAGACCGTCGGATGAATGAGCGGTGACGTAGGTCGACAGGTTGTCGTGATCGGAAACTGCGGGTTCCTCGCGCGCAATCTCGACGAATTTCTCCCGGAGAACAGCGACCTCCGCCATCGGATCGAGCAGGAGTTTCACGACGCAATCCACCCGCTCGTCGACCACCGACCAGTTCTGAAACGGCTGGGACAGGAATTCCTTGATCGGCACGATGATGCGTTTGTTGTCCCATCTTCGCAGGCGGATGAAGGTGAAGAAGATCGCCTCGACGACACACCAGTCATCGTCATATACGATGGTGTCACCAATCCTGACCGGTTTCGCGATCGCGATCTGAAGCGACGCCACCATGTTCCCGAGCGTCGCCTGCCCCGCGATGCCGAGGATCACGGTCAGGACACCGGCCGACGCGAACAGCGAAACGCCGATATCCGCGAAGAGATTGAACTGAAGCAGCAGGAAGATGAGTGAAAACAGGACCGCGACAACCAGAATGCCGCGCCGCAGGGCATAGATGGAGGTGTAGAATTCGCGCTGCGCGAGGTTCGGCATGTCGGTGTCGTCGCCCAGATAGCGACGGGTGATGTGACCGAGCACCGTATCGACGGACCGCAGGGCCGCGAGGCTGACGCCCACGACCGTCAGCAGGACGAGAAAGGGCGTGACGACCGTGGTCACCGGGCCCGAAAAGGACACGGTGAACCCCAGAAGCCATTGCGCGGCCGCCGACGCCGTCACCAGCGACAAGGGCAGTGCCGCACGGTCAAAGGCGCGCGTGACGATGCGGTGGCGTACCAGCCTTGCCCCGAGTCGCACCATCCGTGACGTGGCGACCGCAACACCGATCACGAGCATCAGGAAGACCGGCAGCGCGATCCACTCCCACAGGCGCAAACCGCCGAATTTCCGCTTCAATTCCTCGGGAATGTTGGATTCGAACGCGCGGGGGCCGAAGGCGTCGTAGAGGGTGTCGATATTGCTGACCGTGTCGGACGCAAAAAGCCACACCGCCGTTTCGATCTCGCCATCCGCGGTCTCGACCGCGTAGCGGCGCAGGCGGATGTCATGGGTCTGGCCATCGACATTGACCTGGCTGATCAGATAATCGCGCTGCGGCTGCGCGGCTGTGTCCTCGGTCGAATTCCGGGGGCCGCGCGCATCCGGGGTCGACGGGATCGTGGTCCAGTAGATCCACAATTTGCGATCGATCGCCCCGGCAAGCTTGCGCGCGAGCTCCGGGCCCTGCGCTGCTTGCGCATCGTTCTGAAGCTCCGACAGGTTCAGATAATGCGCCGCCGCGTCGAAATTCCCGCTCTCGGCGAAATCCACGAACGTCCTGAGCGCGGTACGCGGAGATTTCCTGTCCACACCCTCCGGCGGGGCCCCGAGCCCGGGATTGATCCGCTCGATCTCATACCAGAGAGTCGTGTTTTCCTGAGCCGCGGCACCGGTCACCGATCCGAGAACAAGAAAGACAGAGACCCAGATCACGACCCGGACCCGGACAAGACGCGTTTCGAAATGCTCGAAAAACCTGTTCATCAATTCCGGCCTGTCGCATTGCTCACGGTCACGCCATTCGTCCCGCCCATACTCTTTCCCGATCACGCCGGAGGCAACCCCCGCGTCGCGCGGCGCGGGACCGCCCCCTGACGCCATCCCGCGCGACCGCGTGACGACGCCGGATCGGCGGCGAGGTCAGGCGCGTGTCGCACCTCCGGACATGTGTGCCGGACGACCGAGATGATCCGCCTTGACGGCACCGCGTTCGCCCATCGGCATGTCGGGTCCGACGGTGGAGTCGATCCTGGTCTGCGCTTCCGCCTCGGCGTTCAGCGCCGCCCCGATCAGAACGGAAAAGGCGGAAATCCAGAGCCACAGAAGCAGGATGATGACCCCGGCCATGCTGCCGAAGGTTTCGTTGTAATTGCCGAAATTGCCGACATAGACCGACAGGGCGACGGATGCTGCCAGCCAGATCACGCAACAGGTGATCGCGCCGAACGTCACCCATTGCCAGTCGGCCTGACGCCGGGCCGGCCCGAAACGGTACACCACCGACAGACCGAGAATGGTCAGCGCGGCGAGGATCGGCCAGCGGATCATCAGCAGGATCGCGCCCAGCCAGCCGGGCAGGCCCAGTTGGCCGAGGATCAAGGGTACCGCAACGACGGTCACCAGCGCGATGACCAATCCGACGAACAGGGCGACGGTCAGCACGATGATCACGAACTGTTTCTTGAAAAACCCGCGCGTCTCGGTCTCGTCATAGGCCACGTTGAGCCCGTCGATCAGGCTGCCCACACCCCGCGAGGCCGAATACATGGCCAGCGCAAGGCTGAGCCCGAAGGCGAATCCCAGCCCTCTCTGGCCGGACCCGGTGACGGCCACGGCCTGATCGACGATGATGCGCGCCGCTTCATCCGGTATGAGCCGGGTCGCGGCTTCGATCTGCTGGGTGACGTTTTCCGGCGACAGGACAAGCCCTGCAAGGGCAACAAGCGCCGTGATGGCCGGAAAAATTGCCAGCAGCGCGTAGAAGGCGACGCCGGCGGAGACGAGGTTCAGGTGACCGGACGCCAGCACGGTCTTGAGCCGCAGCGCGACATCCTTCCACCCGGGCATCGGTATTTCGCCGGGCGTCCTGGCGTTGCGGCCTCTTGTCATGAAACGTTCCTTCACGCGGGTGGCCCGGCCGTGTTGAAGCCCGGTTTTCCCCGTCGATTCGAGGTGATGCGCGCGGGTCATGCCATAGGCCCCATCCGGGACCGGCATCTTCGGCAAGCGCGCCTACCACGTGATAAAGATCAAGCGACGAAATTGAGAATTGCGACCACGATCACGACGAGGCCAACGATGTAAATAATCGAGTGCATTTGTTTGCTCCTGTAGCTGCAGATTTGCGTTTCCGGACGGATCAACGCCCCGACAATGGATGTGTTCCGTGCCAAAACGTTTTTTTTCTCCGCGACCGACGCCCGAAACGGCCTCGGCGCGTGGATCAAACATTACGGTGGAAAACACCCATTCATTCCACGGTCTCCTGACGACCGCAGCTTATGCCAGCCATGGTGACCCCCGGGGCGGATCAGACTGGTCGTGTCAGCCGGTCAGCGGATCGGTCGAGGAAAAGAACATCGCCTGGCTGATGGCGGAACGCACCTGCGGTTCCGAATATGGCTTGGTGATCAGAAAGGCCGGTTCCGGGCGGTTTCCCTGCAACAGGCGCTCGGGGTATGCGGTGATGAAGATCACCGGGATATCGGCCATGCTGCTCAGGATCTCGGTGACCGCCTCGATGCCCGACGAATCGTCGGCAAGCTGGATATCGGCGAGGATCAGCTGCGGCGGGTGACGTGTCGCGAGCGCCACGGCCTGATCATGGGTGCGCGCGATCCCCAGAACCTCGTGCCCCATATCCGACGCGATGTTCGAGATATCCAGCGCGATCACGCCCTCGTCCTCGATGATGATCAGCGTGCCCCGCACGGTGTTGCGCATTTCCGTCAGCGCGGCCTCGACCAGACGCTCGGCCTCGACCTCGGTGGTGTCCATCACCGCGGCGATATCCGCGAACCCGCACTCCTCGATCGTGCGCAGCAACAGCGCCTCGCGGCTGCGCGGGGTCAGCCGCGCCATGTGGCGTTCGGCGCGCGCCTGCAACGTGCCCGGCGCGGGGTCGCTCATCGGCGCGCCGGCCCCGGCCCAGATGCGGTGAAAGGCGCGCAAGAGCGCGATCCGCGGCGACAGATCGGGATCGAGCGATGTGCGATCCTTCAGGATCGCCTCCAGCGTTTCGGCGGCATACCGGTCTCCGACGCTCTGGCTGCCCGCCAGCGCGCGGGCGTGACGGCGCAGATAGGGAAGGTTTTCCGCGATCTGGCTGGCAGGGTCGCCCGGCCCGTCTTCGAGTTGCATCGTGTTGTCCTTCAATTTCCGCGCCATCAGCGATAAGTTACAAATCCATGGAACAAAACGCCACATCGGGTCGTTTGTTCCCCTATCGTGACGAAAATCTTGACAGCCGAAAGCGGACAGATGCCCGACGAGGACCCCAAGAACACCGACGGCGGCGGCGACGATGCCGACCGGACATCGGACATAGACCGGCAGATCACCGAGAACCTGCGCAAGCTCTACCAGTCCACCGTCGACGAGGAGCTGCCCCCGTCGCTGCGCGATCTGCTCGACCGTCTGCAAGCACAGGATCGCGGCAATGACTGAGGTTGTCGTGACCAACGCCACGCGCGACGAACTGATCGCGCTGGTGCCGGAACTGCGCGCCTTCGCGCTCAGCCTGTCGCGCAACCCGTCGACCGCCGACGATCTGGTGCAGGAAACCGTGCTCAAGGCCTGGGCCAAGCTCGACAGTTTCACGCCGGGCACGAACATGCGCGCCTGGCTGTTCACCATCCTGCGCAACACGTTCTACTCGGATGCGCGCAAGGGCAAGCGCGAGGTCGCCGATGTGGACGGGGCCTATGCCGCGCGGCTGTCGCAGAAGCCCGACCATGACGGGCGGCTGGCGCTGCGCGATTTCGCCGTGGCCTTCGCCACGCTGCCCGACGATCAGCGCGAGGTGCTGATCCTGGTCGGCGCCTCGGGGCTGTCCTACGAAGAGGCGGCCCGGACCTGCGGCTGTGCCGTCGGCACGATCAAGAGCCGGCTCAATCGCGGACGCGCGCGGCTGGCCGAACTGCTCGAGCCCGCGCAGGATACCGCAGCCGGGGTCCGCGGATGGCCGGCTCCGCGCAGACCCCAGAGCTGGGCGCTGATCCATGCGGTGGCCGCGCCTCGGGCACCGTGCGAAGGGGCTGACCGTCCGCCTGCTGCTGATGCTGTCGCTGGCGCTGGTGCCGCTTGGCACCTTCGCCGTCATGCAGAACGATCGCGCCCGCACCGAGGCAAAGCGCAGCCTCGACACATCGTTGCTCAGCATGACCTTCGCCTCGATCGCCGGAGAGCTTGCGTTGATCCGCGGCGCGCTCGGCTCGGCCGATGCGCTTGGCAGCACCGCGCTGAAGAATGCCGACCGCCCCGAGGATTGCGTCGAGGATCTGAAGGATTTCGTCGATCAGGCGGGGCTGTTCCGCTTTGCCGGGTTTGCGGATCCGTCGGGGCGGATGATCTGCAGCTCGTCAGAGCCGGCCTGGGACTTTGCCGGGACCGAGATGTTCGCCGCGTTGCAGGACGGGGGCGGCCCGGTCATCATGCCCGGTCCCGACGCGGCAGGCGAAGGCCGCGCCCCGCTCGTCATCGCCACCGCCGTGGAAAAGGACGACGAGACCGCCGGCTACATGATCTTCGTGCTGGCCAGCTTCGCGCTGGATTTCGTCCGCGAATACGGGCAGGACAACGATCCCACCAACACGATCATCTTCAACGGCGATGGCCGCCTGATCGGCGCGCAGCCCCGCGATACCGACCCCGACGCGATTCTGCCCACGGCCCGCGATCTGGGGTCGTTCGCCTACAACTCGCGGCAGGTGATGCGCGCGCGCAACGCGGGTGGCGATCCGCGCACCTATGCGATCATCCCGCTGCTCGACGGGCAGCTTTTCGTTCTCGGCGCCTGGGCGCCCGAGGATCTGCCGTCGAGCGACCAGCCCCCCGCGTCGAGCACGCTGGGGTTCGCGCTCATGGTCTGGCTGGTCAGCCTCGGCGTGGCCTATCTGGGCGCGCACCGGCTGGTGATCCGGCATCTGCGGCGGCTGGGGCGGCAGATGCGGCAGTTCAGCGACGGCAAGCGCGACGATCTGCCGAAGGTGTTGCACGATGCGCCGGACGAGATCAGCGAACTCAGCCGCGATCTGCGCCACCTTGCCGAGACCCTGTCGCGCGACGAGGTGCAGCTGGAAACCGCGCTCGGTGAAAAGACCCTGCTGCTGCGCGAGGTGCATCACCGGGTGCGCAACAATCTGCAACTGATCGCGTCGATCATCAGCATCCAGATGCGTCAGGTGGACAATTCCGGCGCGCGCGATCTGCTGCGCGGCCTGCATGACCGGGTGATGACCCTCGCGACCGTGCATCAGAGCCTCTACAAGCTCGACCGCGTGACAGAGCTGCGGGCCGACACGCTGCTCGACGACATCCTGCGCAAGATGATCTCGATCAGCATCCTGCCGGGAAGCGACATCAAGGTCGGCACCGATCTGCAGCCCGTCACGCTCGACCCCGACCAGATCGTGCCGCTGGCGCTTCTGGCGACCGAGGCGATGACCAACGCGCTCAAATACGTGGAGACACCGGCAGAGGGCCCGGCGCGGATCGACATCCGGCTGTCCGAGACGGAGACGGGCGAGGTCTGTCTCGAGGTCACCAATACCTGCGCGGAGGATCCGGACGCCGCCGAGGACACGCCGAATGGCGGGCAGATCGGGCTGCACCTGATCGACGCCTTCAGCAGCCAGCTCGAGGCCGAGGCCGAACAGGGCCGAGTCGAGACCGGGGCCGGCCCGTCCTTCCGTGTCTCCTTGCGCTTTTCGGGGCGTCGGTCCGGGGATGCAGGCACAGAATCAGCCGCATGAAACGCGCAGTACCTGAAAAACGCGGCAGCGCGAGGGAACATGCGGGGCGGCCCCGCGTTTCTTGTCCACATCGCAAGAGCGGTGCGGAAACTCTGGAATATCGGAAAATCCGACATGCTTTCATGGGCCATAGCCTTTCTCGTCGTCGCGCTGATCGCGGCATTCTTCGGCTTCAGCGGCATCGCCTCGGCCTCGGCCGGAATCGCGAAGATCCTGTTCGTGATCTTTCTCGTGCTGTTTCTGGTCACGTTGCTGTCACAAGCCCTGTGACCGGTCGGACCCTGACCCGACGGCACACATGAGTTCGGGGCGTCGCGCGGGGCGTGACGCCCTTTTCCCTGGCCGGGTCGATACCGTTCAGACGATCTCGTCGGGCAGTCCCGGCAGCGGGCGTCCGAAGATCCGGGCGGGTTCGGGATCGTGCGGAACGATCAGCCCGCGCCGGTTCTCGGGGGCTGTCTCGGCATTGTGCAGCGCCAGATCCTGCCACGCCGCGAAGGCGGTGTCGGGGGCGGTGGCCGTGGCATCGTGGTCTTTCGGCAGCCACGCGCCCATCACGGCACTGCGCAGCGCGGCAACCTGATCGGCCCGCGTGATGTCCAGCCCGGCCTCGGTATCCCACCTGAGGCTGCGCCCGTTGAGATTGGCCGAGGACAGGATCGCCCGGCTGTCGTCGAAGACCGACACCTTGGAATGCACATAGATGATCGGCGCATCCTCCAGCGCGTCGCGCCCGTCGCTGTCGCTCTGCCGGGGTCTGGCGGGCGAGACCAGCAGCAGGCGCGCGCCGAAGCCGCGCCGCAGGATCCGCAGGCACCGGCTTTGCAGGAATTCCCCGAACCGCGCATCGGCGCTTTGCGAGCCGGAAAACGCCACGTCATCCGGGGCCCCCGGCAACAGCAGGATGAGATGCAGCGACGGGCAGGCTCGGGCGCGCGCCGCGAGCGCGCGCGCAAGACCCCGGTCGCGAAAGAACTGCGTCTCGAGATAGATCAGCCGCTCGGCCTGGTTTGCGGCCGCCAGATGCGCCGCCTCGATCTCGCGGATCCGCGTGGCGGGCGCCATCCGCAGCCCTTCGCGCAGCGGGCGCGCCGACAGCGTGCGCAGAAATCCCGGCGCGGCCGGCGCCGGCGGGTGGCGGTTTTCGACCGCGTCGACAAAGCCTTCCAGATGGCGCTGCGCGGCCGCGACGACCGGCCCCTCGACGAGGGCCTGCACATCCTGCCATGTCTGCGACGCGGATCTTTGATGCGCCGGCGTGTCGTAGCGCCGCTCGTCGAGGTCGAGCCCGCCGATATAAAGCTGCCTGCGGTCGAACACCGCCAGCTTCTGATGATGCGTGGCGGGATAAAGCTGCGGCAGGTGCCATTTCTTCTGAAGCCGCATCGCGTCGCGGCTGCGAAAGACGCGCAGCCCCGGCAGTTGCAGGATGACGCTGTGGCGCTGTGGCGCGGGTTGTGCATTGACCCGCGCGATCAGCGTCGCGAGATGCCGGCGCAGCATCGCATGGCCCATCAGGCGCGGCCAGAACCCGACCCGTGCGGGATGCCGCGCGGCGATCACGTGCAACCGGTCGACGGGCGCAAGCTCTGCCAGAAAGGCGAATTGCCGGACGCTGCGCCATGTGCCGAAATGCAGCCGCGTCGCCGCGATCGGATCGAAATCCGCGAGGATCATGTGGATGGTCACACCCCGGCGCAGGGCATGCGCGATCAGGTCGAACCAGGTCTCGCCGATCTCCTGCGCCTCCGCCGAGCGCAGCCGCGTGCGCAGATCGAAGATCCGAAAGCTCATGCGGATCTCGGTCGTGGCGTTCAGGACACAGCGCTCGAAGACCGGATAGGCCTCGGCGGCGGTCACCAGCGGACGAAACCGCGTGATCGCGTGGCGCGCCGGATCGGTCTCCGACGCGTTTCCGATATCCGACATGACAGCCCTCCCGAATGAAAAACGCCGCGGGCCACCTGCAGGGTGGGCGCGGCAGATACTGGTTACCACGGTATCGATCCTTCCCGGCGGCTTGTCCATGCGGGCCACATGCGGCATGCGGATCGCGGGCGGATTGCAGCCGGGCCGTCCGCCTGCCACCCCGAAGGATGGCAGGCAGAGCGCAGGCCGAAAGAGGTCAGTCCTCTTCGTAGCGCGGCATGTCCTCGAGTTCCTGCTGCGACATCGGGATGATGATGCTCAGCTCGTCATCCTCGTCGTTGCGCTGCAGGGTCACTTCGTCAAACGGCACCTCGACCGGTTTCGATCCGATCCCGAGCATACCGCCGACATTCACGACGATCGCCTCGATGGAGCCGTCCTCGGTCATCAGCACCTCGGACACGTTCCCGAGGTCTTCCTCTTCGCGGGTCATGACCGGAGCGCCCTCGACCTCGCTGGCCTCGACCGTAGAGGCATCGGCTTCGCTGTGGCCCTCGGAAACCTCGGGCTTGTCGCCCGACGTCATGTCGTCCGAGCCAGAGCCCGTGCCCATGTCCGAGGATCCCTCGGCATCGGCCCCGGTGGAGCCGCCCATGGAACTGTCGCCCTGGTCGTCACCCGACACGGATTTCGACGTGCCGCCCATGTCGGTTTCGGACTGCGCGCCATTTTCCATGCTGCTGCCCGATCCGGTTTCGGCCCCGGTTTCGGCCTCGACGCCTGCACCGGTCCCGGTCTGGCTGTCGGTCTGGGTCTGCTCCTGTGCCTTGGTGTCGTCGGCCTGATCGCTCTGCGCGATGGCGAAACCCGGCAGGGCGGCAAGCCCGACGATTGCGGTGGACATAAGTAGACGTTTCATGTCGTTTCCTTTCTTCGGTTGTGCGCCTTGTGACGCACCGAACCAACCCGGGGCATGCGGTCATGGTTCCGCCTTGATCTGACGATATGTTTTTGCATCCGAAGGGAACAAAACGCCCGGTTCTTCGTTGCGCGCAGCGCGCCCGGAACGGGGCCGGATCGCCGTCGAGGCCGGCCCCTCGGGGGACCGGCCTGACGGGTCAGCTGCTTTTCGGTGATCTGCGGGGCGGCAGCCTAGCGGCCCCTGCGCCCCGCAAGGAACGCAAGGACGAAGGCTGCCGCCGGCCCCGAGAGATTGGCGCGCCTCAGCGCCGCCGCCTTCGCCTCTTCGGCGAGCTGCGCGCGGGCGGCTGCGGCGCGGCGGTTGCGCCGGCGCACCCGGATCGCGCCGACCGCCCAGACAAGGCCGGCCAGTACGATTGCGGCTGCCCCCATGCTCAGCCGCGCCACCTGCTGGCCGGCCGCATCGGCCAGCGCGTGAAATCCGGCAGCCCCCAGCAACCCGGCCCCGGCCACGCAGAGCACCGCGCAGACCAGATCGACCAGAATGCGTTCGCGCGGCGCCATCCCCACGGCGTCGCGCAAGAGGTGCGTTATCCGCTCCATCTCAGCGGCGCGTGAGGGCACCGAGCGCGAAGCCGAGCACCGCCGCGATGCCGAGCGAGACGATCGGGTTGTCCTTGACGGCCGTGTCGACGGTATCGCGCGCCTGATAGCCGCGACGTGCCGCCTCCTGCGTCAGGTTTTCCGCCGAGGCGCGGGCCCGGTCGGCGGTCTCTCCGGCGCGATCCCCGGCCATGTCGCGCAGTAGCGTCGCGATGCTGGTGAAATCCTCGCGCAAAGCGGCAAGCTGACGCTCGAGCTCTGCAGTCGACGGTGCGTCGTTCTTGTCTGCCATCTATGATATCCTTTCCTTGGGTTTCAGGTGTCGTGTCGCGACGGTCTTAGTCGCTGAGTTCCTGCTCGGCTTCCTGCGCGGTATTGCTGATGGCCTCGCCACCTTCCTCGACATCCTCGCCAGCACCCTCGACGGTGTTGCAGGCGGCCAGACCGGCAAACAGCAGGACGGGCAGCATTGCGGCGATCGTTTTCATCGGTAAACTCCTTTATTCTCTTTCGCGCTCAATCGGCCCGGAAATCTTCAACGCGCGACACTTCAGAAAGTTCCAAAACTTCTAGGCTCTGGACTCATAACCAATAGATGACAGTTGCGGCGAGCGCGATTGCCGAGAGGAAGACCTTTGGACACCTGTCGTATCGGGTTGCGACGCGCCGCCAGTCCTTGAGCCTGCCGAACATGATCTCGATGCGGTTGCGGCGTCTGTAGCGACGCTTGTCGTATTTCACGGTTGTCTTGCGTTGGTTGCGGCCCGGTATGCAGGCGCGTATCCCTTTGTCTTGCAACGCTTCTCTGAACCAGTCAGCGTCATAGCCGCGGTCCCCGAGCAGCCAGTCGACATCCGGCAGGCTACCGAGCAACGCCCGCGCTCCGATGTAATCGCTGACCTGGCCGGCAGTGACGAACAGGTTCAACGGGCGTCCCTGGCTGTCGCAGACCGCGTGCAGCTTGGTGTTCATGCCGCCTTTGGTGCGACCGATCAGGCGTCCGCGTTTGTCATTGGGCCCCCCTTTTTCACGCCCATGCTGGTCGCGGTGCGGTGTGCCTTGAGGTAGGTCGCGTCGATCATGACGGTCTTCTCTTCGCGGTGTTCGGCGGCCAGGCCAGCCATGATCCGAGCGAAGACACCCTTGTCACTCCATCGCTTCCACCGGTTGTAGAGCGTCTTGTGCGGCCCGTATTCCCCGGGCGCATCGCGCCAACGTAAACCATTGCGATTGATGAAGATAATCCCGCTCAGCACCTTGCGATCATCAACCCTTGGCTTGCCGTGGGACTTCGGAAAACAGGGCTCCAAACGCGCCATCTGCGCATCGCTCAACCAAAAAAGATCAGACATGTCACCGCTCCGTTTTCGGTGCCGTGAATCACGCAGCGCGTCTTAAATCAATGGGTCCAGACCCTACGATTGCCTTGTCTTCCACGCCACCGGCACGGGTGGACAGTCGATGGAAAAGCTCGTCGATTCGGGTTTCGTGGAAGGCGTGATCGACACCACCACCACGGAGATCTGTGACTTGCTGTTCGGCGGCGTCTTTCCGGCCACAGAGGACAGGCTCGGCGCGATTGCCCGGACGCGGGTGCCCTATGTCGGGTCGGTCGGCGCGCTCGACATGGTGAATTTCGGAGCACCGGACACGGTGCCCGAACGGTTCGCGGGCGGGACTATCCTGAATTTTGTGCTCTGGCGTGGTAACTGCTCTGAAAGGAGATCCACGTATGAGCATCGACAAAGACCTGTTGGACAAGCTGATGGAAGGCCGGTCAGCCGACGACCTTTTCGGCAAGGAAGGCATTCTGTCCGAATTGACGAAGGCGCTGGCGGAACGCGCGCTGACGACCGAGATGGAAGAGCATCTTGGCGAGGAGCGCACACAAGAAGCGCCTGAGGGCCAGATCCGGACGCCCAATCGCCGCAACGGCAGCAGCCAGAAGACGGTGACGACCGACACCGGCAAGGTCGTTCTGGACATCCCTCGCGACCGCAACGGCACCTTCGATCCACTGTTGATCGCCAAGTATCAGCGCCGCTTTCCCGAGTTCGACCGCAAGATCATCAGCATGTATGCGCGCGGTATGAGCACCCGGGAGATCCAGGGGCACATCGAGGAAATCTATGGCTTCGAGGCGTCGCCCAGTCTGATTTCCGCTGTCACCGAGGCCGTGATGGATGAGGTCACCGCCTGGCAGAACCGCCCTCTGGAACCCTGCTATCCGGTGGTCTTCATGGACGCGATCCGGGTCAATATCCGCAGCGATGGCGCGGTGTCGAACAAGGCGGTCTTCGTGGCGCTGGCCATCCTGCCGGACGGCACCCGCGACGTTCTGGGCCTTTGGTTTCAGGCCAATGAGGGGGCAAAATTCTGGGCCAAGGTATTAAACGATCTCAAAAACCGCGGCGTCCAGGATATCCTCATCGCCGTGGTCGACGGCCTCAATGGCTTTCCGCAGGCCATCGAGGCGGCCTTTCCCCAGACACAGGTCCAGACGTGCATCGTCCACCTGCTGCGGCACTCCATGAGCTTTGCCAGCTACAAGGACCGCAAGGCCGTGGCGGCGGCCCTGAAGGCAGTCTACACCGCCGTGGACGCCGAGGTGGCCGAGACCGCGCTGGCCGAGTTCGAAGACAGCGACCTGGCAAAGCGCTACCCGGCGATTGCCCCGAGCTGGCGGCGGGCCTGGACCGAGGTCGTCCCTTTCCTCGACTACCCGCCAGAGGTGCGCCGGCTAATCTACACCACAAACGCCATCGAGGCGCTGAATTCGAAAATCCGCCGCGCCGTCCGAACCCGCGGCCACTTCCCGAGCGATGAGGCGGCCGCGAAATTGATCTATCTCGCGCTCAATGCTACCTCTACCGAATGGAAGCGCTCTGTTCGTGAATGGCACGCGGTCAAAAGCCAGCTCGCCATCATGTTCGAAGACCGCTTCCCGATGACGTAACAAAAGGCGTCTGAGCACAAGATTCCGCACAGTCTCTCGCGGGCAGACTCTTCTACGAACATAACCCGCAAGTGACGCTGATGCGCACCACGGTCGACGAAAACGCCGAGATGGGGCGCTGGCTTGGTCGGAAACTGAACGCCTGCAAGGGGCCGGTGCGGTTTTTCCTGCCCGAGGGCGGCGTCTCGGCGCTCGATGCGCCGGGCGCGGCGTTCCATGACGACGCGGCCAGGACCGCCCTGTTTCAGGCACTGGAGGACACGGTCGAGCAAACCGAAGCGCGGCACCTGATCCGAGTGCCTCATCACATCAACGATCCCGAATTCGCCGATGCGCTGGTCGCGGCATACCGGGATATCAGCACAGGAGGACATTGATGCCCCGTATTCCCCGCGAAGAGATTCTGGCCAGGTTCCGTGACATGATCGCGAATGGCCGCCCGATTGTCGGCGGCGGTGCCGGAACCGGCCTTTCGGCGAAATGCGAGGAGGCCGGCGGGATCGACCTGATCGTGATCTACAATTCGGGTCGATACCGCATGGCGGGGCGTGGATCCCTTGCCGGGCTTCTGGCCTATGGCAATGCCAACGACATCGTCATGGAGATGTCCCGCGAAGTGCTGCCGGTGGTCCAGTCCACCCCGGTGATCGCAGGGGTCAACGGCACCGATCCGTTCTGCAACTTCGACTGGTTCCTCGACCAGATCAAGGCCGTGGGCTTTTCCGGGATCCAGAACTTCCCGACGGTGGGCCTGATCGATGGCACCTTCCGCACCAACCTCGAAGAGACCGGGATGGGCTACGGCCTCGAGGTCGAAATGGTCGAGCGCGCCCGCTCGAAGGACCTGCTGACGACGCCTTACGTGTTCAAACCCTCCGATGCCGTGGATATGGTGAAGGCGGGGGCCGACGTGATCGTCGCGCATATGGGCCTGACCACCGGCGGCTCCATCGGGGCGGAGACCGCCCTGTCGCTCGAAGATTGCGTGGGTGACATCAACGCCATCGCCGATGCCGCCCGCACCGTGCGCGACGATGCCATCGTGATCTGCCACGGCGGGCCGATCGCGATGCCGGAAGACGCCGCTTTCATCATCGAAAACTGCACCAACTGCCACGGTTTCTACGGCGCAAGCTCGATGGAGCGTCTGCCGACCGAGGCTGCCGTGACCGCCCAGACCCGGGAATTCAAGGCGTTGAAGCGTGGCGCAACCAACTGACGGAGAATGACATGGCAAAAGTCTATATCAGCGACATCATCGACGCCCCAATCGACAGGGTCTGGGCGCTGGCCCGCGACTTCAACGGACATGGCGACTGGCACCCCAGGATCGCCGAGAGCACGATCGAGGACGGGATGCCGCCCGATCAGGTCGGATGCGTCCGCAATTTCACCCTGTCCGATGGCGGCCACCTGCGCGAGCGCCTTCTGAGCTTCAGCGATATCGACCACGCCTTCACCTATTCGATCATCGTCTCGCCGATGCCCATCGAGGACTACGTCGCGACGTTCCGCTGCACCCCGGTGACCGAGCGCAACGCGACCTTCGTCGAATGGTGGGCGACCTTCGAGGTCGGCCCCGAGGACGAGGCTGATATCCGCAAGGCGGTCGGTCAGGACACCTTCGCCGCAGGCATCCGCGCATTGGCGGACCGCGTGGATTGAACCTCGCCATCATTATTTGACCGTGTCCGAGGGGCCGGCGCTCGGCGTCGCTCTCGCCGTGGCGGGCCAGCACCTTGCAGGCCAGCCGGATCAGGTGATCCGAGTGATGCGCCACTTCGGCGATCACCGCGCGGGCCTCGGCGAGGCGCTCAGCTGGCCAGGCCCTGTCCAGCGGCGTTGAACCCTGTCGTTGGGTCTTGGTGATGGCACGGGTCATTTCCGCCCCCTGTGCCTGCGTGTCGGGCGGGTCTGTTCCTGCGCGCGCAACCAGTCCCGCACCGAGGCGCGGCGATAGAGGATCTTTCGCCCGATGCGTGTGCAGGGCGGCCCCTCGCGGCGCGCCTCCCAGCGCCCCAGCGTGTCGGGGGTGACGCTCAGTTCCCGGGCCAGCGCGTCACGGCTGATCCAGTCGTCGGGAATGCGCCGGCGCATGGACCGGCTGGGTATCGGTTTTGGTCATGGGTCTGCTCCGAGGTTGTCGCGCCCCAAATCAGCGGGGGCAGGACGAACGAAGCAGAGCGCGAGGGGCGGAATACAGGCAGAGGGTGGAATTGAACGGTCCACCCCGATTCCACCCTTGTTTTATTGGGTTTTACGGATTTCGGCGCTTCAATTGGGCGGGCAGAACAGGATGCGTCCGGTCCGGTTTCCGGCCCTGCAGACGCGAATTTTCAAAAGCGTGCTACGTTGTGACGCATTCACCGACGCCCGACGGTTTTCACCGGATTCCCACGGGGTGGAACGCGGGACCCGCCGTGATCCGGTCGGTATGGAAAAGAATAAAAGGTGAACAAAGACTTGCCGCTCGACTGCGGGAACTCAGTGCCAATTGGCCGAAGATCGGGATGACAGAACACGTTATCGGGCGAGTAACGTCATCCCGACAGGCCGGAAGAATCACCGGACCCACCTCAGCAAGGGGGCTTCGCGCCCCGATACAGACAGGCTTCATCAGCCCCGCGTCAGGCGCCGTCGTTCGAGACGGCGCGCGACGCTGCCAGACTTCATCCCCCACCGCATTTGCCGGCCCTGGCCGACCGATGCCCAATGTCCGAAAGGAGGGCCCCCATGCCGTTACCACCCATTGCTTTCTATTCGATCTATGAAGTCTCTGTCCGCGTGGGCTGCTCTGTCTGATGTGGCCGGCTGGGCCGCCACGGGGCAGCTGACGGCCATGATCGGTATCGAGCCCGTCCAGTGCGGCGAGACCCTGCATGGCGGGCTGGTCGAGGTCTCGATGACAGACCTGATGCCGCTCTTCCGGCGGTTCGGGCCGAGCGACGAGACCTGCCGTCTGAAGCGCATTCTTCCTGCGGGAAGCCGCGAGTGGGTGCGCGTGACCGAACCTGCGGAGGGCATTCCGGTTCGGGCGACCGATCTGATGTTTCCGGCCGACGCAGTGCACAGCCTCGAAGAGGAGCGCGATCTCATCCAACAGCCGTCACACGGGATCGGCGCCAGCCCGCGTTACGACTGGGAGGCGATGACCGTCTGGCTCTTCAAGCGCCTGAACGAACGGGGCTTCCCGGCGTCACAGGCTGCGTTGATCGCGGAGGTACAGGACTGGTTCGTCGCGCATTCCAGAACGGGGGATGTGCCCGAGGACAGCACCATCCGCAAACGCATCGCGCCCATCTGGCGCGCCGTGCGCCGGCAATGAATCGACAGCTTGCCCGCAACGCACGTCGGATCACGCGGATTCATCCGTGCGCGTCGCGCACGAGCTGGGGGCGTGGGCGAATGCCGGCCACACTGTCCACACCGGCGCGCAGGGTGGACTCCATCAGATCGGCATAGTCGCTGCGTCGTCTGCATCTGGCTGTGGCCCAGCAGGCGGCCGATGATCTCGAGCGAGGCGCCACCGCTGACCAGCAGCGAGGCGAATGTGTGGCGCAGATCGTGGATGCGCACATCGGGCAGATCCGCCTCCCTCTTGACCTTCACCCAGAAGCGGCGAACCTCGCGCACGGGCTTTCCTACGGCGTCACCGGGAAAGACCCATGGCTTGCCCCGCGGCACCACAAGCTGGCGCTGGCGCACGATGGCCACGACATCCTGCGAGATCGGCACACGGTGGATCTTGCGCTGCTTGGTGGTGGCGGCGGAGTTTGGACCAGATGGCATAGTCGAGATTGAACTGTTCGAACCGCTGCCTGCCGGACCTCGCCCACATGCGCGCCGGTCAGCATGCCGCGTGCGAGAGTTTCCGTGACCGGTCTCACGCGCGCCCCGAACAATGCGGCGACGGCGAGAACTGACCATGGCAGATCAGAGCCGGGAGCTATCGCAAAGCTTCGGGGCTGGCATCTGTTTGTCGCGGCGCCGGGCCTGAGCGGCCCCGTGTCTTTTTCGTGGTTGCAATTTCGCCTTCGCAGCCGCTGGACAATGACCTCGGACATGCTCGCACCTCCGATCTCGAAGGCCACGCACCACTCGATATACTCGTCGCGCACCCGGGACGGCAGGCTGGCAAACCGCGACAAGGACCTCGCCACGGCAGAAAAGCATAAGACTTGTCAGTATTTGATTACGAACTTGTTGCAACGACAGCTTGCGAGGCTTTTTTGATGAGAAATGCGGCACGTCGGGTTTATGATCCAGAACACAGGTAACTTTCCGAAAGCTAAGATCCGGAAAGTCATATACCAAACGAAAAGGGGAACACGACATGCGGATATTGATCGTTGGCGCCAGCAAAGGCATTGGTCTGGAAACCACACGGCAGGCGCTTGCTGCAGGATACGACGTGCGTGCCTTGGCGCGATCCGCAACATCGATAAATCTGTCTGATAGAGGACTTGAAAAGGTGCAGGGAGACGCGCTGAACCAGCAAGACGTGGAAGCTGCACTTGCCGGGGTTGACGCAGTCATCGTGACGCTCGGCGTCGGTTTGGGCGATCTGTTCAAGCCCGTAAACCTGTTCTCGGACGCGACGCGTGTGCTGATCGATGCCATGAAGGCCAAGGGGGTCGACCGCCTCATTTGCATTACCGGGTTTGGAGCTGGCGACAGCCAGGCGAGTATTTCCCTTTTGCAACGCGTTCCTTTCAGGATTGTCTTTGGCCGAGCGTATGACGACAAGAGCCGTCAGGAAGACCTGATCAAACAAAGCGGTCTTGATTGGACAATCGTCCGGCCAGGCGTGCTCTTGAATGGTCCGCGAACGGGGCGCTACAAGGTTCTTCGCGAACCGTCGGAGTGGCGGAACGGGATCATCTCACGCGCGAATGTCGCCGACTTTCTCATCAGGCAAATCGAGGATCGTGCTTTTGTTCACGCCTCCCCGGTCCTGGTCAACTGAGACCGAGCCTTGCCGCCGGGCGCAGCACGTCTACAACCGATTAATGACAAAACGAACCTCGCCAAACGACGCAAAAAAGATATCGGTTGCCGCCGACCTCGAAGGTCTTGTTCATGACAAGCGAGAGGGGTGGCGCGCGTCCGGCGACAAGGCGCGTCGGCGTCAACGGCGCTACAAGACCCTGCTGACGCAGCAACTGCTCAAGCTGGGGCCAGCCGATCCGGACGACACCGATCAGGACCTCGACGAATGAGCGCGGCCGTTTCGCGTTTCCTGATGGCGTCTCATCGAAACCCCGTGACGGAGCCGTAACCTTGCCAACCCAGAGCTTTGTCGAGTTGAAAGACCTGCGGATCCCCGCGCAGATCGGAACCTACGGTCCGCAAGATGTCGTGCCGGAGGCCCATCTGCTCGACCTGACCCTGACCATCGCTCCACGTCTGGTGATGATCGCCCGGGACGAGATGGCGCTCGTTTTCGATTATGATCCGCTGATCCGGCACATCGACGCTCTGGCGCGCGCCGAGCACTTCGAGACCCAGGAGCGGCTGATGACACGCATCGTCGAGGCCTGTGCGGAGTATCCGCAGATCGAGGCGCTCGACATCAGCTTGCGCAAGCGGCCCGTTCTGTCCGGCACCGGCACGCTTGGCGTGCGTTTGATCGTCGATGCCGAAGCGATGGCGGCGCTGCGCGGTGCCGCGGCCTGATCCGTCAGGTCGCCGTGATAGATGGCGACGCTTGCGTTGCGAAGGTCCATGGCTCAACCAACAAGACTATGGCACCTCGGTTCAGAACTCATTGCGCGTTGAAGGCTTGAATTTATTATGCGGCGTGAAGCCGGCGGGCGTGACGTCCCGCGGGTTGCGCACCCACACCGTCCGGTTTGGATGCAGCCCCGCGCCTTGAATAGCTGGGTCATCCATGTGCCGCGCGTGTTGCAGCAGCCGTGTATCGGCGACGGCCAAGCTGGGCTGGCTTCGGTCGGTCGCTGCGCCGGGCCAGAATGGACGCTTCGAAGAAGGCCACGCGACAGGGCGACCGGCGGTTGTGCGCAGGAAGCGCTATTTACAAACTTTCCGTTTTCACACGACCAGCCAAGATTTTACTCTGCAAGGCCGCACGAAAAAGCTGCTGTTGTCCTCAGACACACCGTTCAAACGCATCGACTGGCGACCGTTGTATTCCGAACTGGCGATCACGGGTGTGGAGAGGGCGGCGACGCGCTCCCCATTGAAGCTGGAGACGGCGCCCGCGCGGCCAGCGAGGAGACCTGCGCAGCATGACATAAAACCGGGCGCGACTAACTTGACATTCACGGCGTTGGGCTCCTATCAATTTTCGAAGGAGGGCGATGCATGAAACGCTTGAATATAATGACTGCCGTGCTGTGGCTGTGGGCAGTTTGGCATTTGGGCTTCGGTCTGCTTTCTACGTTCGCGCCTGAAGCTGGTGCTTCTGCCGTTGGCTGGACGGCAACGGGTGGGTGGACCCCCGAACTGATTACCATGAGCACGCAATACGGGATGGTCATGGTATTGCTGGCCCTCATGTTCGCGATTATGGCACTCGACCCGCTGCGTTACCTGTCTTTGATCTGGGTGGCCGTGGCCGAACAGGTTCTTGGCGTCGTTTACGCGGCCTACATCTACGTGAAATTTGGACAGCTGACGATTCCACAAATGCTGCTCCAAGCCGGCATCAATTCTGTCGTGGTTCTCTTGTTTGTCGTGCTGTGGCTCGGCCTGCGTGATGCGAAATCATCGTCGGCGACTGCATGATCGAAGCGGCATATGTGTAGCACGGCGTATGCAACCTCTGCCAATGTGAGCGGCCTATAGAAGCGTCGGGTGTCTGGTGACCTTCGATGGAAGCAATCCGGTTCGAGATGCGGATTTCTGCACTTCACCCTTCTCGAATTGCAATCGAGTATAGCGCATGCCGAAAGAGAATGGTGGCAACGATCACAATGACCGAGAAAACTGCCACGACGACGATCAAGAGACCGACTGGGTTGAGAAACATCTGGTGAAGATCATCATAGCGGCCGGAGTGCTCTGTGTCCTCGGATTGGCAGGCAGGGCCTTGACTGGATAGGTCTATCGAAGTGACGGTTTCGAAGAAGGCACCGCCTCAGGGGAACTCTGCTACGCCACCAGTGCGGTCGGCGCCTGACCGTGGTCCGGCTGCGCCTCTCTGGTTGCTTGTCGTCCTGTACATGACGCTGGTCCTGATGCCACTCGGGCTCGCTGCAATGCACTACCCGATCAAATCGCGGGCGCCTGTTGACACGTTGGCATCAGCGCTGGGCATCTTCGCTTTTGCGGCGTTGATGGTCGACTTTCTGTTTTCCGGGCGTACCCGCTGGATTTCTCAGCGAATCGGGGTGCAACGGACCATGCGTATCCACCGATGGGTCGTTTATGCGATCATCCCGTGTATCGTGATCCATCCTTTTCTCTACTCCGCACCCGATGGGGTATCGTGGCCATGGTTCAACGCCGCTGATCCGATGCTGCCACTTGGCCACTTGTCGCTGATAACCGGGCTCGCAGCCTGGATTCTCACAGCTGGCATCGTTTTTGTTGCCGTCGATCACAAGAAAATGCCCGGATCCTACAGGGCCTGGCGATTGATGCATGCGAGCAGCGCGTTTGTCCTTGGCGCGCTCATCGCCGTCCATGCCATCAGCGCTGGTGGATACAGCAGCCGGATATTTCTGGCAGGTTACTGGATTGTGCTGCTCTGTGCAGGGCTGCTGATTCTCCTGGAGATGTTTCTCATTCAACCTTGGAGACGACGACGCATGCTCCGGCGTGCTCGCGGTTTATAGAAACGCAAGACGATTCCTGACAACCGATCGCCGCATTGATATAGTTCAGTGGCACTACCGTGGCTTCGTTGCGAAAATCCGTTGGTGGCAGAACTTTCCCTTTTGGCATACGAAATCATTTTACGACCACGGTGACGGGAATGTCGAGTGCGGTGAAGCAGTTGAGCAAGGGATTTTGGATTAGGAACTCGGCAACCTGCCGGTCAAATGCGGCGTGAGGCGCTGGCCCAAGAGTTTGACGCAATTCATTTTCTTCTCTGCACGGCTTCGGCGGTGATATTCGCGCCATCGTCGCCAGAGCGCGCGGCCCAGATACTTCTGTGCCGCCTTCCATTGTGCTGGGTCAAGCTGCGAGAAGGTGAACAGCCGGTCTCCGGCCTTGTTCGGAGGCCGACCGTACGCTCTCGTCAATTGCCAACATAAAAGCATCAAGGACGCGATGCAGCGCGACAAACAAGCTGAGAATCCAGCGTCAATCATGATGAGAACGCGGGGGTGGGGCCTGCGAAGGGAGGGCGTAGCCCGACTGGAGAGGCCCCACCCCGCGTTGCGCCCGGAATGGGCGGGTCTGACGGTCGTGGCCGGCTCGGATAGGGAACGATTTTCTGCGCAAGGAGATCGTTCATGCCGGGCCGTCATGTCACCGACCAACAGATGAGGCTCTTCATGACGCTCAGACAGACCCATTCCGTCCCCGTGGCCGCGGCGAAGGCAGGGATCAGTCAAGCGACTACCGGCTGACGCCGGTAGCATCACGCTTGGAATGCAATTCCAGATACTGAAGTATGATATCGTCGGTGACGTTGCCTGACGTCGTCGAAAAATATCCACGCGCCCAGAACCGCCTGCCCCAGTAGCGTTTGCGCAATTCGGGGAACTCCATCTGGACGCGGCGGGACGAGCGGCCCTTGATCCGCTGTATCACGGTCGATAGCGCCAGTTTCGGCGGCACGTTGATGAACATGTGGACATGATCGCGCGCCAGCACGCCCTTGATGATATGCACGCCCAATTCGGCGCAGGTCTGGCGGATGATCTCACGGATCCGCTCGCGCATCGGGCCCTGCAGCACCTTGTAACGATACTTGGTCGCCCAAACCACGTGATACCGATGGTAAAATGTGCTATGACTTGCTGTAGAATAGCTCATGAGGGGTCTCCCGGATTTTGAAGCTTCACCCTTCGGGCGGCTTCGAAATCCGGGAGACCCTCATTCGTTTGCTGAAGCGGACCGGCTGGAAGCCGGTGGCTTCGATCCATTCAATGGATAGTCAAGCGACCGGTTATCGGCTGCAGGCCGACCCGACGTTGCCATCACAGAAGAAGATCCCACGCGGCCGGCGTCGCCCGGACCCGCTTGCCGATATCTTCGACACGGAGGTGGTGCCGCTTCTTCAATCTTCCCCCGGGATCCGTCCGGTGTCGGTTTACGAGGAACTTCTGCGCCGGCATCCCGATCTGGGCACGAGCATCCGGCGCACGCTGGAGCGGCGGATGCGCGCCTGGAAGGCCGAGCACGGCCCCGAACAGGAAGTGATTTTCCGGCAGACCCACACGCCGGGCAAGATGGGCCTGTCGGACTTCACCGCCATGAGCAAACTGGGGGTGACCGTGGCCGGTGACGCCCTTGCATCCATCGGCTCTATCACTTCACGCTGGCGTATTCCGGCTTTCAGCACGCCGCATGATCGTGTGCTGGGCGGCGAAAGCTATGTGGCGCTGGCCGAAGGGCTGCAGAATGCTCTCTGGACGCTCGGTGGCGTGCCGCGGGAACACAGGACCGACAGCCTGTCGGCGGCGTTCAAGAATCTGGAAAAATCCGCCCAGGCAGACCTCACCGATCGCGTCGATGCCTTGTGCCGCCATTACGGCATGACGCCGACGCGCAACAACAAGGGCGTTGCACACGAGAACGGCTCCATCGAAAGTCCCAATGGTCATCTGAAGAGCGCCATCGAGGACGCGCTGGTCATGCGCGGGTCGCGCGACTTCGAGGATCTGGCGGCCTACCGCCGCTTCATCGACGAGATCGTGGGCCGGATCAACGCCCGCAATGCCAAGCGCATCGACATGGAACGCCCCGATCTCAGGCCGTTGCCCGCCCGGCGGACGACGGATTACGAGGAAGTCACGCGTGCGCGTCACGTCCTCGGGCGGCTTCATCTTGCGCAAGGTGTTCTACACCGTGCCGTCCCGGCTGATCGGGCATCACCTTCGGATCCCGGCTCTACGATGATCGGCTGGAGTTGTTTCTGGGTGGCAGCGCGCTGTCGACGCTGCCGCGCGGACGGGCATCGAGCAGCGGTAGTCGTGGTCACGTGGTCAATTATCACCATGTCATCCACTCCCTGCGCAAAAAGCCGTTTCGCCGGAGGCGAACCTCCGGTTCGACGGCGCTGATGGGGCTGGTCTACCGGGACCAGCTGTTTCCGCGCCGGGCGTTCGGCGACATGTTCGCGGTTCTGCTGGAACAGACCGGCGAGAAGAAGGCGTGTCGCATGACCGTCGATCTTCTGGCGCTGGCCCACGACCGGGGGTGCGAGGCCGAATTGGCCGCGCAGCTCGAAGAGGATCTTCGTCAGAAACGCCAGCCGACATGGCGGCCCTGCGCGCGCTCTTTAACCCGCCGGCCGATGCAATGCCCGAGGTCGAGGTGCAGCTGGCCGACCTGTCATCCTACGACCGGTTGGTCGGCAGTGCGGCGTGCGCCGAGGAGGTGGCAGCATGACGTCGTCCGAGACCGATACCGCCCGCCTGACCCTCGCCCTGAACGAATTGCGCCTGCCAGCCATCAAGGCGCTCTGGCCGCGCTTTGCTGAACAGGCCGACAAGGAAGGCTGGCCCGCCGCCCGTCTGCTCAGCGCCCTGGTGGAGCATGAACTGGCCGAACGCGATCGCCGCCGCATCGAGCGACATCTCGCACAGGCCCGACTGTTGCCCGGAAAGACCCTTGAGACCTTCGACTTCGCAGCCGTCCCCATGCTGTCCAGGGCTCATGTCAGTGCCATCACGGCCGGCGACAGCTGGATCGGAAAGGGCAGCAACATCCTGCTGTTCGGCCCGCCGGGGGTGGGCAAGTCGCATCTGGGATCGGCGATCGGGCTGGCACTCATCCAGAACGGCTATCGCGTCCTCTTCACCCGCACCACCGATCTGGTCCAGAAGCTCCAGCAGGCGCGCCGTGATCTCGCCCTCGAGGCAGCCATCGCAAAGCTCGACAAGTTCCACCTGCTGATCCTCGACGACATCACCTACGTCACCAAGGATCAGGCCGAGACCAGCGTGCTGTTCGAACTGATCAGCGCGCGCTACGAACGCCGCTCCATGCTGATCACGGCCAACCAGCCCTTCGGCGCCTGGAACACGATCTTCCCGGATCCGGCCATGACCCTGGCCGCCGTCGACCGCCTCGTTCATCACGCGACCATCTTCGAGATGAATGTCGAAAGCTACCGGCGCAAAGCGGCGGAAAAAGCCAAGGGCCCGGGGCGTCCACCACGACGGGCGTCACCGACCGACATGACCGAAGATTGACGCGCCGCGACAATCACCAGCAAAAACCCTCTTGCCCGCGACAGAGCAACCCGCCATCCTCAACCTGTCGCGGCCAAGGATTCTCATCCTGATCGACGCGCTCTTCTCATCCAGTTTGTCGCGCTACACGCTGCGCGAGCCGCGTCGGTCTGGCATGCGCAATCGGCCATGCTCTTGTCGACGATGCCAACGGGCTTGGCATGCATGCCCCCGCGCAACTTATGCTTTGCCGAGCAGGCGGTCTCTAGCTGCAGTGATCTGAGCCGTCAAGACTGCGGAGCCCCCACTGTCCGGATGCAGCCTCTTGATTAGACGGTGATAAGCCTCGCGGATTTCGTCCTTGGTCGATCCCGGCTCTAGCCCCAATACGCGGTAGGCGTCTTCGCGGCTCATTTCGCTCGCATCGGGCGGCCGGGTCTCGTGCTCATTGGCGCTCCGGTCTGCATGTTCGTGCCATTCCGGATGGGCCTGATCGAGATAGGTTTCCAACAGCTTCAACGATTGGTCGTCGGTTTGAATTTCTGAAAGGAGCAGCAGCAGCTCAGGCAGCGACAGATCGGAGAGAAACTGCCCCTGGCGTGGACCGCTAAGGATCTGTCCATCGATATCTCCGCTTTCATGATCGAGGGTCATTTCCAGATGCACCGAGCGCACCCGGGATTTTTGTGAGGGCGCGTTCCGGGGCTTTGCTGAATTTCCGGGCCGAAGCATGATCGACCCGAGCGCGAGCAGGAAAAGGGATAAGGCGAACAGGCGAAAGATCAATAACCAGATCGCGACCGTGATCAGTCCCACACCGAGCAAATTCCGCGACGCGGTCGGGAAAACCAAGCCCACGACCCGATAAACAATCCAGCCGGTCGCGGCAAAAGCAATGGCGCCAGCAACAAGGATCAGACTTGGTTGCATCAGCGCATATCGGCCAGCAGCCGCCTCGCCGTGTCGCTGTCCATGGCTTCGAGAGCTTTGCGGCCGCCGGCCGCATAGGCGGCAACGGCAACGAGCAGCGCCTTCAATTCCGTCGCCGAGCTTTTGTCGAACGGCAGATAGGCGCCGCCGGTCAGCCGGGCGATCTGACGAAACGCGGATTCGGCCGCCGGATCGCGACCGTCATGGAAGACAAACGCCTTGACGCCGCGCAGGCCCAGCTCGCCGGCCAGCCCAAGCAGTTCGTCGATGTTTTCTTCCATTGAGTCGCCCACGTACACCAAAGCCGCCAAGGGGTGTTTTTCGGCTTCCTTCTTGGCATGCGCCAGAACCCTGGAGATTTGCGTCAGGCCTCCTCGGCAATCGATCTTTTCCATCACGGACCGCAAGCTTTCGGCGTTGTCCACCCAGCGGGAGGCGCGCGATTCGCTCTGGCCGCGGAAATAGACCAGTTGGACCGAAAGATTGCCCACGGCGGCCGCCGTCGAGAACATCTCCCCTTGTAGTGCGCAGGCCATGTCCCAGGTCGGCTGGCGGCTCATCGTGGCATCAAGGGCAAAAACCAAACGTCCTGGGGCTGTACCCATCGGCGGTGTCAGATGCCTCGCCTGTTGCAGGAAAGCATCGATTTCTCCTTGGCTTGACTTGGTCCGGGCCGTGAGACCGGTCTTGCCATGTTGTGAAACTTCGGTCTTTTTCATAGTCACACAACTCTCTCTGGGTACGGGACGGCCGCCTTCATCGGGAGCGGCACGTCCGCAGGAAGCATCTGTTGAAAGTAACTTATAGTGCAGGATGCATTGGACCAGCAATCGGAGTGGGTTTGCAGCACTGGCGGATCTTTGGTCGGTTTGTATGGAGAGGACGCTCTGAACTTTGCACCGCGCACCCACACACTGAACGCGCATTGCTGCCGCTTGAGCTGCCCGCAGCATCATTTCATGCGGCAGGGGCGTGCCGAGTGACCGCTTTGAAAGGCGCGGTCGCGAAATTTCTCAGATGCTGCATGGCTGGCGCCGAGCCTCGCAGAAACGTCGAGAAAAAGGCTGACTGCCGTTGCTTGATGAAGCGTCGGCGTCCTGCCAGGTCGGCGATTTTCACGCTGTGGTGCCTCAAGGCCGCTGAGCCCAAAGCAGGCTATTGTGCGCGAAGCAAAAAAAGGGCGGCAGTGCCGCCCTCTTTTTCTTCAGAAGAAACGTTTACCAAGAGAGCGTCTTCACATTCGGATCGAACAACCAGCTTTCAATAAGCGGAAAGTTCCCCATTTGTACGCCGTTGATGTAGTCACTCTCGGTCAAACCTGCCGCTGCTGAGCAAGCTTGGCACATTATGACGACACCGCCATCCGCCATGAATGCAGACAACATGTCTTGGATAGATACACCCTTTTCGGCCATGAGGCCATGGATGTGGCTCGGGCGTTTCTTGTCGGCGAGATAAACCGCCTCGACGTTCATCCAGATCGCGGTCTTATGCCCGTTCTTCAGAGACTTCTCGTGAGCGAACATGATAGCTTTTCCAGCCGCCCATGTATCATCGGTTGTCAAGTTTATGAACAGACCGGGCTTGCTATCTTGTGCGCTCGCGGTAACCGGTGAAAGCAGCATCGAAACTGCCAGCATCAGCTTCAAAACGAATAGTCGCATTTGTGTCCTCCTACGAAACCAAGAGGGAACATCGCATAAAAACAAATGCATTCGAATGACGTGGATCAACTCATGGCTGTTTTCCAGCCGAGAGGTCGTAAACAAGTGTCAGCTGGACACTTTTTCGGAAAGAAAAGTGATCTTTTCCACAAGCACCAAAGAAGTTTGGTCCGCACAGCTGTCGCACATGACACCATTCATTTCGCAGGTGCAGCATAGGCGGCGCTGCATCCTACATGAGCGTCTGCAAAGCGGCTGACTGAGTCAGTCTGATATTTTTCGCCTTTGCGGAAAATGTGCGGCGTTTGATGGCGTTGCAGTTGGCTTGAGCGGCGGCAGTGCGCAGAGGGCGTCCGTTGCAAATTCCAAGCCGCTGAAGAGGATGGAAGGGCGCGACTGCCCCACGCCCGGCGTTCTGCCCCGGGGGCGCAGATCTACGCTTGCTCGAATCTCGCCAGTTGATCCTTCTCGGTGAATGGAATGCCTTAACGCCGATGGAGCGTCCTTCGGCAGCTATTCGTCGAACGGTTTGCTCGAACGACAACACAACTCGGCCTTGCAGCCAGCGCTCTGTGGTCTATTGTCTTGTTGTTCGTCACGTTTCGTCCTGCAGAGCGCGCCCTCAGTGTCACGCTCCGTCTGAGAGCTGTCAAACCCTACCCCAATACAACCACCCAAAGGGAGGCGACGAGAATGAGATCGCTCACCCAGAACCCTGCGAAGGGGTAAACGAGACCGGCCAGAGAAGCCGCACCGGTGACAACGGCCATGCGCTGCGGTTTTGCCATGGGACCTCTGAAATCAGCCTCGCCGGTGATGGCCCGGCCCAGTTCGCGGATGTAGGCGGTGCCGATCGCCGTCGCGGCGGCCGCCCAGCCGAGGGTACTGTAACCTGACGTCTGGAAATTCGCTCGAGGTGGGGGCCATGAGCCCCTGCCGGGGCGCGCCCCGGCAGGGGCTGCCCATTCTGGTATTCCATGGAGTTGCTGAACAACCATGGAGAAGAGCGAATGGACAGACGGAAGGATACGGCCGTGGAGGCGATCCTGGAACAGCTGATCGAAACGGGTCCTGGTGATCTCGCCGGGGTGTTCGCGCGCGCGTTCGAATTGGCGATGCAGATCGAGCGCGAGCGCTTTCTCGGGGCCGGGCATTACGAGCGCACGCCCGAGCGCGGGGTTATGCCAACGGCACGAAGCCCAAGAGGATCGACACGCCGGCCGGGACCGTGAACGTGCAGAGGATGCGTGTCAGCCATTGGGCCCAGCCCGTGTCGCGGCTGGCAATCGGTCTGCGATTTCTCATCGGGGATGTCCTTTTTCGCCGGTGTGGCGTGTTGCAAGCGTTGGCATGGCCGACCGGTTCGGCGAATGGCAGGAAAATCGCCACGACGGCGACAGCCTATGCACGCCCGTGCGCCGTGCCGGTTCCGCGCTCCAGAGCGCCGCACCAGTAGCGCACGAGATGGAAAAACACCGGTGCCGCGAAGATCAGCGGGATCCAGCCGGTCGATGAAACCGCCATGCCCGGCAATCGTAGCCCCCCAATCCTTCACACCCCGGTCCCGCTTGACCGCGGACAAGGCCAGCCCGCCGAAAAAGCCCATCAGCGCGACGATCAGCGCCAGGAGCCCGGATTGCCAGAAGGTGAAGGGCGTGATCCACCACATGCAGGCCCCGAGGAGGGTCGCGCTGCCCACGCCGCCGACAAAGCCCTCGACCGTCTTGGACGGCGACAGCCGCGGGGCTATCTTGCGGCGGCCGATCGCCTTGGGCTCGAGACCGTCCTGCGGGAGCTTTGGGGTATGGGCTACACGCCTGCGGCGGGTCTGTTCAGCGCGGCAGAGGTCGGCGCGCCGCACCAGCGGCTGCGCATCTTCATCCTGGCCCACACCGATGAGCCTGCATCCAGGCACCGCCAGCTACAATCCGGCCGGCGACAGCGACTTTACCCGCAAGGCGGAGGCGCTGGCGCTGGGCATCACCAACTGGTCGACACCGAAAGCGACGGATGGCGCGAAGGGCGGACCGGGCCAGAGCTACGGCTCGGGCGGGACGCCGCCGCTGCCAGCACAGGCGGCGCAATGGCACACGCCGGTGGCGGACGACCAGATGGACAGGCTGCGCGGCAAGATCAACAGCCGGGGCGAGCCGAAGCTGTCGGCGCAAGCGCTGCAGTGGCCCACCCCGGCGGCGCAGAACTGGAAGGGCGGCAGCCCCGGACAGCGTGACCCGGGCCGATGGCAAGTCCCGGATGGATATCCTGCATTACCGGGCGGAGCAGGGCTTCACCCACCCGGACCCGGCGATCACGACCGCATGGGCGGCGGTCCTCGCTGCACGCCCCGATCTCGCGCCCGCTCTGGGCTTCGATGATTGCCTCGCATGGGCGCGCCGCATGTCGGCGGATCCTGAAGGGCCGGGCGCGGCGGCGGCTGAACCCGCTCTTCGTCGGATGGCTGATGGGCTGGCCCATCGGGCACGCGCTCTGCGCCTGCTCGGCAACGGAGTTCACCCTCTGGCAGCGGCGCATGCGTGGCGCGCTCTCGCAGCTGCCCATGGCCTCGGGCCCGTGGATCTGGCGGCCCACGGAGGGGCCGGAGCGCCCAGCGCAGATGGACCTGTTTGAAGGATTGCAGCCATGAGCATGCAGGGACGGATCGGCCGCGCTGGCGGCGAACGGGTGAAACGCGCGCTGGGCGTGCAGGCGGCGCTGGAATGGGCATTCCGGGTGGAAAAGGCGCAGCTGGAGCTGCCCCCGCCAAAGGACGTGCCGGAGGAAAGCTCTGGCTTCGGCCTGGAATACGTCCTGATGCAGCGCGCGGCGCTGGGCTGCAAGGTCGACGGCGGCCGGTACAAGATGGGCAGCTACACCCATGCGGATGCCGAGGTGATCGCCGCCACCGTCGCCGGGATGCCCGACAGCCTCGGCGGCAAGCGCATGGCGATCCGCGTGGCCGAACTGGCGCGCGCCGGGCTGACGCCGGACTGGATGCCCGGTGCCGTGCCGCGCTGCGTGCCGGTCGAGATGAAGCGCAACCAGCATGGCGAGCGGGCGGTCACCGATAGTCGTGGGCACCGAGCGCGTGCTGATCGCGCGGCAAGCTGGCGGACGGTCGAGGTCCTGGCCTGCCCGGTCACATGGCGGCCCCACCCCGAGCAGATCGCATCGGCCCGGCGAGGCTATGACGATTGGTGGCATGCGCTGGGCTGGGTTCGAGACAGCCTGATCTCGGGCGGCATGCTGCGGGAGATCGACGTAACGAAGGCGATGCCGAAGGTGCGGCCGTGGCAGACCTCTCAAGGGGGCCAGTCGCCCTAAAGCGTTCGTCAAAGTTTAGGAAACCCCCGAAACCGCCCTAAACCGCTTTCGCTAGGCGGATGTGCTGTCTATTGTCACCGAAAAACGATGTCGCAGCTACGGCGGCCGGGGCAGGAAGGTATCTGATGACGACGAATGAACAGTCCGAGATCCGCTTTGTCGAGTTGATGGCGGAACTTTTCCAGCTTGATGAGGCTGACCGCCTCGATTTCGGGTTTTACCGAGTCATTCGTCATCACAACCAGGAAGTGAACGACTACCGGCTGACGCCGGTAGCATCACGCTTGGAATGCAATTCCAGATACTGAAGTATGATATCGTCGGTGACATTGCCTGACGTTGTCGAAAAATATCCACGCGCCCAGAACCGCCTGCCCCAGTAGCGCTTGCGCAGTTCGGGAAACTCCATCTGGACGCGGCGCGAGGAGCGGCCCTTGATACGCTGTATCACGGTCGATAGCGCCAGTTTCGGGGGCACGTTGATGAACATGTGGACATGGTCGCGCGCCAGCACGCCCTTGATGATATGCACGCCCAATTCGGCGCAGGTCTGGCGGATGATCTCACGGATCCGCTCGCGCATCGGGCCCTGCAGCACCTTGTAACGATACTTGGTCGCCCAAACCACGTGATACCGATGGTAAAATGTGCTATGGCTTGCTGTAGAATAGCTCATGAGGGGTCTCCTGGATTTTGAAGCTTCACCCTTCGGGCGGCTTCAAAATCCAGGAGACCCCTCATTCGTTCGCTGAAGCGGACCGGCTGGAAGCCGGTGGCTTCGATCCATTCAATGGATAGTGAAACACTCGGGTTTTAAGTATCTGATATATTGTGGAAAAATGGTTGCGGGAGTTGGATTTGAACCAACGACCTTCAGGTTATGAGCCGTAAATCCGTGGTTTGGATGTTTTATTTCTTTTCAACAACTTAACGCTCAACCCTTTGAGATGACCATGGATTTAACCTCACTTGGTCGGATTTCGACGGATTCTGACAGCATTCAATGTGCTCAAAACCGCAGTCACGGGTTGACCAGGCGTTGACCAGAGCATGTGGGTGATTGTTCTGCGGCAGCATCGCATTCCCTGCTCAAAAGGGAAACGAGACGCCCACGAACCACGGCCGATCAATCATCTCCAGTCACGCTCTCTGCGACATTCCAGCCTTCTGGGTGAGGCAGCCGCGCCCTCCTCCGCGTTTCAACTTTGGCAGCATGTAGCGTTGCGGCTTCCCAGCTCCGGCCCGTGTAACCGCCCGCGGCGTGCGGCCGGTGACAGCCCCTTTGTTAACGTTCGTCGCGGGTCCTGTCGCTTTTGATCCGGAACCATGGGGAGCGGACACTGGACTTGTGCTGTTGCAGCATTGCTCGCGCCGAAACTGGTGGGGGCCGACGTTCGGTTTCTTCGCAGCATTGAGTTTATTGATCGATGCTGAGCTCGACTTTGAACATTATGCGGCGAAGCATAACGCCTCTGCCATGCGCACGATGCGGTCGGGCGGGATTTTTTGGTGTTTTCGGTCTGGCGGCGAGTGTTGAAAAATGTCTCCGACCCAAAGGGCAAGGCGGACGGCGCCGATCGCGTCGGAGAAGGTGAAGCTGGTCTTGCGATACCAGGCTGCGGCGTATGGGGAGCTGTATGAGTTCAGCAGATCGCAGGCCCACAGCGAGATGAGACTGTAGAGGCCGAGCAAGGCGGGCGTTGTTCGTGCAATTGCGTTGTCGGACCATTGCCGCTGGCTTTCAACGCCGAGATGTGCCCGGGTTTCTGCGAAGGTGACCTCGACCTGCCAACGCCGGACGAAGAGTGCGATGATGTCGGCTGGCGCACGATCGTCATCGTGCTGCATGATCTCAACCAGGCCGCGCAGATCGCACATCGCATGGTCGTCATCGACCGTGGCGTCATCGCTGCCGATGGCCCGCCGGGCGAGGTGATGACGGCGCACATGCTGCGTGCGGTCTTCGGTGTCGAGGCGGATGTCATCACCGACCCCCGCCGTGGAACCCCGCTCTGCCTGCCCTATGCCACCCATGAGTTTTCGAGCGGTCTGAAGACTAAACCCTTTATATCTGACCCGTGATGCTTTGATCACGTGGTCAATTACGTCATGATGGATTCTTACGCTTCTGCAAGGCTCAGACCATCTCCGGACGGAAAGCAGGTCTGCAATCATTGAGTTCTCGATCTGGTATTGCCTGCAATACGCGCGTACGGTGACTCACTGAACAGCTATGCCGCTATTATCTTCTGTTTCTTTTGCCGAAGAAGCGCGAGTGCCGGTGACGTCCCCAGACGTGGTGTAGCCGTCGGTGGCCATCGGGTCGGGGACGGACTCTAATTCGACACTGGTACAACATTGCTAAGGCTGACACGTCATGTAGCAGACGTTTGGTCAAGTAGCAGCATTTTCCGGCACTGATCGATCTGGAGGCAAATCATTATATTCGTGTCTATGCTGATCGAGCTTCGGTATTGTCGATGTTCGCGGACTTGTCAGGCATCGTCAAATCGGAATTTATCACTTCCATACAATAGCGTGGCGCATAACGCGCCATGTCGTTAAAACCTTCTCGATCGGCTATGGCTTTGGTATACTGAGGGCCATAGCAAGGAGGAGCCAAGCCAATGAAATGTAACCGACTGGTCGATGCCGGTCGCCGTCAGTTCCTGCGCGGGGGCCTTGGGGCCACGGCAGGGGCCGCGGCGAGTGTCGTCATGGGAACGAGCGAGGCACGGGCGCAATCCGCGCTTGCCCGCGTGGACTACCCGGCGAACCGTCTGGCCAATGTGGCCGATCTTGAGGTCAACGCGCCGATGGATGTGGCCTATCCCGATGCCGACAGCCCCGGTGTTCTGCTCAAGCTGGGACAGGCGGTCGAGGGCGGTGTCGGCCCCGATGGCGATATCGTGGCCTTCTCGATCCTCTGCCCGCACAAGGGCTGGTATCTGATGTACAACACCGAGGATCGCACCTTCAACTGCCCCGGGCATTACTCGCGTTTCGATGTCGAGGCCGGCGGGCAGCAGGTCTGGGGGCATGCCACCAACAACCTGCCGCAATTCGTGCTGCGCGTGGACGATGCCGGCGACATCTACGCCGAGGGCGTGGACGAGCTGATCTACGGCCGCCTGTCGAACGTGCTCTGAGGGAGGAACGACCATGACCTATAAAAGACAAATCGACCGGCTGCCGATCATTCCCGCCGATGCGACCGAACACAACGCGGTCTGCCACTATTGCATCGTCGGTTGCGGCTACAAGGCCTATACATGGCCGATGAACAAGCAGGGCGGCACCGCCCCCGAACAGAACAAGTTCGGCGTCGATCTGAGCCAGCAACAGTTTCAGGACACCGAGGCGTGGTATTCGCCGTCGATGTACAACATCGTCAAAAAGGACGGGCGCGACGTGCATCTGGTCGTGAAACCGGATGTCGATTGCGTGGTCAATTCCGGGCTGGGGTCGGTTCGCGGCTCGCGGATGGCGGAAAACCACCCTTCCGCGATCACCGGGACACAGGCGCATCGCCTCACCGATCCGCTGGTCTGGCGCTATGGCTCTTACCAGCAGACAAGCTGGGAGGATGCCTTTGACCTCGTCGCCCGCGTGACGGCGCGGATCGTCACCGAACAGGGCGAGGACGATCTGATCGTGTCGATGTTCGACCATGGCGGCTCGGGCGGCGGCTACGAGAACACCTGGGCCACCGGCAAGCTCTATTTCGAGTCGATGAAGGTCAAGAATGTCCGCATCCACAACCGCCCGGCCTACAATTCCGAGGTGCACGCGACCCGCGACATGGGCATAGGCGAGCTCAACAACGCCTATGAGGATGCCGAACTGGCCGACACGCTGGTCGCCTGGGGCTGCAACCCGCTGGAATGTCAGACCAACTACTTCCTGAACCACTGGATCCCGAACCTGCAGGGCATCAGCGACGGCAAGAAATCCGACCTGATGCCCGACGAGGCGCATCCGCAGGCGCGGATCATCTTCATCGACCCGCGGCGCACGGTCTCGGTCAATGCCGCCGAACAGGCCGCCGGGCCGGACAACGTGCTGCATCTCGCGCCCAACTCCGGGACCGATCTGGCGCTGGCCAACGCGATCTTCACCCATATCGTCGATCAGGGCTGGCACGCGATGGAGTTCATCGAGGCCAGCACCCTGCGCGAGGCCGAGGATCGTCCGCCGCTCTTTCCGGCGCGCGGCGAGGCGGATGGCCGACCGGCACACCTGTCGAGCTTCGAGGATGCGGTGGATGCCAACCGCATGTCGCTGGAGGATGCGGCCGAGATCACCGGCGTGCCCGCCGACGACATCCGCACCGCCGCCGAATGGATGGCCGCGCCCAAGGAGGATGGCAGCCGTCGGCGCACGATGATCGGCTACGAGAAGGGGATCATCTGGAACAACGACAACTACCGCACCAACGGCGCGATCGTGAACATCGCGCTGGCCACGCAGAATATCGGCCAGATGGGCGGCGGCTGCGTGCGCATGGGCGGCCATCAGGAAGGCTATGTGCGCCCCGACGAATCCCATGTCGGGCGCCCGGCGGCCTATGTCGACCGCATGCTGATCAACGGTCAGGGCGGCGTGCATCACATCTGGGACTGCAACGCCTATCGCACCACGCTCAACGCCGCCGAGTTCAAGCGCATCTGGAACCGCCGCACCAACATGGTCAAGGAGGCGATGGATGCCGCCGCCGGGGGCACCCGCGAGGAGCTGGTCGAGGCCATCGTGGGCGCGATCCAGCAGGGCGGCCTGTTCGCGGTGGATGTGGACATCATCCAGCACGAGATGGGCAAGCAGGCGCATGTCGTGCTGCCGAGCGCGCAGCAGGGCGAGATGAACCTCACCTCGATGAACGGCGAACGCCGGATGCGGCTGGCCGAGAAATACATGGACCCGCCGGGCAACGCCAAGCCCGACTGCCTGATCGCCGCCGGCATCGCGCAACACATGGAGCGCGTGCTGCGCGAGATGGGCTTCGGCACCTATGCCGACCAGTTCACCGGCTATGACTGGCAGACCGAGGAGGACGCCTTCAAGGACGGCTATCAGGCGCGCCACCCCGAGGTGACCTATGACCGGCTGCGCAAGATGGGCACCAACGGCTTTCAGGAGCCGCCGCAGGGCGCAGAGGGCGACACCATCATCGGCACGCCGCGGCTCTATGCCGACGGGGTGTTCTCGACCGATGACGGCAAGGCGCGGTTCATGGCCGGGCCGTGGCGCGGTCAGGTGACGCCGGGCAAGGCGGTGGAGATGGACAAGTTCCCGCTCTTCATCAACAACGGCCGGTCGAACCTCAACTGGCAGAGCTGGTTTCTCGATCAGGACAACGATTTCGTCCTCGATCGCTGGCCCTATCCGTTCATCGAGATGCACCCCGAGGACATGGCCGATCGCGGCATCACCGCGGGCGATCTGGTCGAGGTGTTCAACGATAACGGCGCGACACAGGCGATGGCCGCGCCCACGGATACCGCGCGGCGGGGCGAGACCTTCATGGTCTTCGGCAGCCCGCGCGGCACGCAGGGCAATATCGTGGGCGAGGGCGTCAACGAGCTGATCATCCCGGTCTACAAGCAGTCCTGGGGCGATATCCGCAAGGTCAGCGACACGCCGATGGTGGCACAGGGCATTTCCTTCAAGTCGAAGGAATACAAGCTCTGATCCGGTGACCCGATGCGCCCGCCCTGGACTCCGGGGCGGGCGTTTTCAGGCATGACGCGCGACCGGCTCGCAGGCGAAGTCGCACGGCGCGCTCTCGATCTGGATCGTCGCATGCGCGATGCCGAAGCGCTCGGCAAGCTGGTGGGCCACATGATCGAGGAACGCATCGCGATCCTCGCCCTGCCACACCAGATGCACCGCAAGGGCGGTGCGCGTGGTCGACAGCGCCCAGATATGCAGATCATGCACGTCGCACACACCCTCCTGTGCGGCCAGCCAGTCGGCGACGGCGCGTCGGTCGATGGCCGCGGGCACGCCGTCAAGTTCGAGCCGCAGCGCATCGCGCAGAAGACCCCAGGCCGTCCACGCGATCAGCACGCTGACGGCGATCGCCACCGCCGGATCGAGCCAGTGCCAGCCTGTCGCCATGATCGCGACCGCCGCCAGCACGACCGCGACCGAGACCGCGGCATCGGCGGCCATGTGCAGAAAGGCCCCGCGCGCGTTGAGGTCGTCCTTTTGCGATTTCATGAACAGCAGGGCCGAGCCGGTGTTCACCCCGATGCCCACCAGCGCCACGACGAGGATGGTCATCCCGGGCACCGCCACCGGGTCCGAGAACCGCTGCGCGGCTTCCCAGATCACCAGCACGACGCCGATCAGGATCGCCACCGCGTTCAGCATCGCGGCCAGGATCGTCGCGCGGCCATAGCCGAAGGTGTAGGTGCCGTTGCCCACCTGTCTGGCCAGAACCGCGGCCCCCCATGCGATCAGCAGGCCCGCCACATCGGTCAGGTTATGCGCCGCATCCGCCAGCAGCGCGAGCGAGCCGGTGAGGAACCCCGCCGCGGCCTCGACGATCACATAGGCGGTGTTGAGCCCGACCGCCCAGCGAAAGGCCGGGCCGAGATCGGCGGGCGCGGTATGGGCATGATCATGCGCCACGCCCTATTCCCACTCCATCTGTTCATAGGTCGCCTGGGCGTTGCGGCCCGCGAGGCTGTCGAACTGCTCGAGACCGGACCACGCCGACTGGTCGATCGCGGGCGCGTCCATGATGTCGCCGCCATCCTCGATCAGCGCGCCGATCCGCGTGCGCAGGTTCACGAGGTAGTCGTATGTGTCGCGCCGCGCGGTCGCCAGATCGGTGGCATGGCCGTGGCCCGGCACGATATGGGCAGGCTCATACGCGGCCATCGCCTCGAACGCCGCGATCCAGCTTTTGACATCGGATTGCGGGCCGACGCCGAGGATGCGCTCGACATAGACGATATCGCCGGTGAACATCACGTCGCGCGCCGGCAGCCAGACGAAGCTGTCGCCCGGCGTGTGCGCGGGGCCGCGATGCATGATCTCGAAGCTCAGCCCGCCCACGTCCAGCGTGTGATCGCTGTCGAAACTCACATCGGCGAAGGACGGCTCGGTCCCGTCGAGGGCGTCCCCGAGAAACCGCGTCAGCGCCGTCATCTGCATCGAGGCGCGCGCCCGCTGGTCGGCCACCGCCGCTTTGGACGCGATCACCGTCGCGCCGCGTTCCTGCCAGTAGCCGTTGCCGAGCCAGCGATGATCCTGCCCGCCGGTATTGATGACATGGGTCACCGGCTGGTCGGTGATGCCGTCGATGGCCGCGTCGATCATCGCCGCGCCCTGATACGAGCCGCCCGGATCGATCAGCACGACGCCGTCTTCCGTCACCACCACGCCGAAGGTGGCGTTGTTGGCGAGGTTTTCCGCGTCGCGCTGCTCCTTCGGGCCGACCAGCGCCCAGACATCGTCGGTCACCGGCTGGACCTCCAGCACTTCGGCCGGGGCAAGACCCGGCGCGGCCATGAGGGCGGCGATCAGGACAGGCCTCATGCCGACAGCCAGCCTTCGACCTTGCCCGCATCCGGCAGCCCGCCGGCATGCACCAGCTTGCCGTCGACGGCGATGCCCGGCGTCGACATGACGCCGGCCATGGCGATGGACTTGGCGTCGGTCACCTTCTCGACCTCGACCTCGAGACCGAGCTTGTCGGCGGCCTCGTGGATCATCGTTTCGGCCGCTGCGCAGCGCTTGCAGCCGGGGCCGTAGACCTTGACGTTTTTCATGGATGTCTCCTTTCTAGAGGATGATGTTGAACAGAAAGCCGGTGGCGAGGATGCCCGCCGACACGACGGCGATGAAGATGGCGATCAACCGGTAGGTCAGCACCTGCTTGAGGATGATCATCTCGGGCAGGCTGAGGGCGATGACGCTCATCATGAAGGCCAGCGTCGTGCCAAGCGCCGCGCCCTTGCCCAGAAGCGCCTCGACGATCGGGATGACGCCGGCGGCGTTGGTGTACATCGGCACGCCCACGACGACCGCGGCGGGCACCGACCACCACGCCTCGCCGCCCATGATGCGCAGCATCATCGCCTCGGGCACGTAGCCATGGATCAGCGCGCCGATGGAGATGCCGATGACGACCCAGATCCAGACCTTGCCGAGGATCTCGCGCACCTGATCCAGCCCGATCTTCAGCCGGTCGGCAAAGGTCAGACGCTCTTCGGGCAGATCGCCGACGGGGCCGGTGTTGAGCTCGCGCACCCAGTCCTGCAGATACCGCTCCAGCCCCATGCGGCCCATGATCCAGCCCGCGACGGTGGCGATGGTGAAGCCGAACACCAGATAGATCGTGGCGATCTGCCAGCCCACGAGACCGTAAAGCAGGCCAAGCCCCACCGGCCCGACCATCGGCCCCGCGATCAGGAACGAGAACGTCACGCCAAGCGGGATGCCCGCCGACACGAACCCGATGAACAGAGGCACCGACGAGCACGAACAGAACGGCGTGAACACGCCCAGAAGGGCCGCCAGCGGATAGCCCGCGATCTCGCGCTTGCCGGCGAGGATCGCGCGGGTCTTTTCCGGGCTGAACCAGCTGCGCAGCACGCCGGTGACGAACACGATCAGCGTCAGCAGCAGCAGCACCTTGGGCACGTCATAGACGAAGAACGCGATCGCCTCGCCGGTATGGCTGTCGCGTGCGACCGGGAACAGCGCGGTCACCCATTCCGAGAACGGGATCAGTTGCGCGTAAAGGACGTACCAGATCACGCCCGCGACAGGCACCCCGACATACCACAGCCAGTCCGGGGCGTGGCGGGGTGTGGTGTCTTGTGTCTCGGTCGTCATGCGATTTCCTTTTCGGTTTCGGTATCGGCGGCCAGCACCGCCTCGAGCACCGCCGCGATCTCGGGCGGCATCCGCGGGTCCAGCCGGTAGCGCACCCATTGCGCGTCGCGCCGCCCGCGGATCAGCCCGGCCTGCGCGAGCACCTTCATGTGCCGCGACATCCGGCTTTGCGTGACATCCAGCCGCGCCATCAATTCGCAGACGCAATGCTCCTGCCCATCGGACAGGATCCGCATCGCGGCCAGCCGCGTCGGCTCGGCCAGCGCCGTGAGAACGGGAAGAATCATCGGATCACCCTCGCTTGTGCGCATACACGCATAACCAAATGGAACCGGCGGTTGCATTGATCTGGGTCAACACCCGGTTCGCCTCGTGTTCAAGCACGCGTTATCAGGCCCGGTTGTATCGACGTCTTCATCAAACGAATTTACGTGGAAGCGCACGCGGTTTCGAGGCCATACGTCTGCATGAACGCATGGCTGATCGTTGAACGCCGCACGATCATGCCGGAGTGATGGCAGCAGGGCGGTCGCGCAATTCGGTCAGTGGTGCGAAGGCGAAGTGGCATGAAATCGAGCCTGAGAGCAGGAAGGTGTCTTTGTTCGGAATACGGGCGGTACGGCTCGCGGATGTCATAGCGGCTGATGTGAAAGCATTCGCGCGATCCGTGATGTTGCTTTTCCGAACATGCGCGCCTCCTTGGCTTTTGCCTTGTCCCGGAGTGTTTGATCCGGCGAGCAAAGACGTGGTTTTCCAGCATGGCGTGATCCTTTCAGGCAGCGGGTTCAGTGCCGGGCACGAGGTAGTCCGGCGCCTGATCGTCGGGCATGTCGGCCAGTTCGGCGTCGGTCAGGCGGGCGTAGATCTCGATCAGCGTGCCGTCGGGATCGGTGAGCCACAGCTCGTGCAGGGGCGTGCCCTTCCATGTGGTGCGCGGCGGCTTGTCGACATGCGCCCCGAAGGCGACCGCGCGGTGGTAGGCGTCGATGACGGCGGCCTTGTCCGGCAGCGCGATCCCGAGGTGGTAGAGCGTGTCGTGGTGCAGGTCCTTGCCGTCGGCGACCACCAGCACGAAGTTCAGGCCGAGGTCCGGGCGGATAAACGTCGCATAGCGATGCGTCCATTCCTTGGGCCATGTGTTCAGCAGCCAGCCATAGAACCGCGTGCTGGCCGCCAGATCGCGCACCCGGATGCTGGCGTGGAATTCGCAGCCGTCAGGGCCGTCGGGCAGGTCCAGCAGTTGGCCGAGCACCTCGATCCGCGCCCTGATCTGGTCGCGCGCCGTGCGGAACCCAGCCGCGTCCTGCGGATCGGCGATGGGCCAGTGCAGGCGTTTCACCGGGCCGGGGATGAAGGGGCAGACCTCCTCGGCGCAGAGCGTCACGATCAGGTCGGCCGTCTCGGGCGAGACGTCGCTCAGCGGCTTGGCGCGATGACCCGAGATGTCGATGCCCGCCTCGGACAGGGCCTCCACGGCCAGCGGGTTGAGCTGACCGGGTTCTGAGCCCGCGCTGGCCACCTCGACCGAAGCGGGCAGCATGGCGCGGGCCAGCCCTTCGGCCATCTGGCTGCGGGCGGAGTTGGCGACGCAGAGGAACAGGATACGCATGGGTCAGGTCCCGCTTTCGGTCTGCGGCACCATCAGCACGGGGCGGCGGGCGATTTCGCACAGGTTGGCGGCGGTCGAGCCGGTGGTGAGACTTTCCACCCAGCCCTGCCCGTGCTTGCCGACGACGATCAGATCGGCGTCGCGGTCGGCGGCGGCGCGGGCGATCTGCTCGGACGGCTTGCCGGTTTCCAGATGGATCTCGGCCTTGCCACCGGCGGCGGTGATCTCTGCCGCGATGTCGTCGAGTGCGGCGCGCGCCATCACCGGCCAGCGGGCATAGCGGGCCGCCTCGTCGGGGTTGATGACATGCAGCAGATCGACGGTGCCGGCCTTGGGGGCGAGCCTCGCCGCCGCGGTTTCCGCGACCTGCGCCTGCGGCGAGAAATCCGTGGCCAGCAGAAGCCGCCGCAGCCCCGCGTGGCATGTGCGCTCGCAGGCGTCCTCACCGTCCTTGCCAGTCGCCTCGATCCATTCCAGACGCACCGGCAGCGTGCTCAGCCGGAGAACCTCGCGCGCGACAGAGCCCAGAAACAGCCCGCGGACCATGTTCTGCCCGCGCGAGCCGATCACGATCAGGTCGGCGCTGTGCTCAGCGGCCGCGGCGAGGATGTCCTTCGCCACGTCACCGGCGGCGCGGATGTCGATCTCGACCTCCATCCCGGCCTCGCGCAGGGCCGAAGCCCGGCCCGAGAGCCATTCGCTCAGCGCGTCCTCGTGGCCGATGCCCGCGCCCTGGCCATAGCCGACCTTCGCGACATGGGCGAGCACGACCCGCGCCACGCCCATGTCGCGCAGATCGGTCAGACAGTCGAGCAGCGGGCCCTGGGCCGCCGAATAATCAAGGGCGATCAATGCTGTGCGGATACATCAGGTCTGTTCCTTTGTTCTGGGGGCGCGGATCGCGGTTTCCTCTTCGGGGAACCAATGCGTGGTGCGGTTGGCGAACCACACGAGGCTCAGCATCACCGGCACCTCGACCAGCACGCCCACCACGGTCACCAGCGCGGCGATGGAATTGAGCCCGAAGAGGCCGATGGCCACGGCGACCGCCAGCTCGAAGAAGTTCGAGGTGCCGATCATCGCGCAGGGGGCGGCCACGTTATGCGGCACGCGCCACGCCTTGGCGGCCCAATAGGCGATCGCGAAGATGCCGTAGGACTGGATCAAGAGCGGGATCGCGATCATCACGATCACCAGCGGCCGGTTCAGGATCACCTCGCCCTGAAACCCGAACAGCAGCACCACCGTGGCCAGCAGCCCCAGCACCGAGAGCGGCTTGACCCGTGTCGTGAAGGCGCCGACCGCCGCCTCGGCCTCGGCTTTCGTGGCCGCGCGGCGCGTCATCACGACCCGGGTGATGATGCCGGCGATCAGCGGGATCACCACGTAGAGCCCCACCGACAGCACCAGCGTCGCCCAGGGCACGGTGATGTCGGTGACGCCCAAGAGCAGCGCCACGATCGGCGCATAGGCGAAGATCATGATCGCATCGTTCAGCGACACCTGCGCCAGCGTGTAGTTCGGATCGCCCTTGGTCAGCGTCGACCACACGAACACCATCGCCGTGCAGGGCGCCGCCCCCAGCAGGATCAGGCCGGCGATATACTGCCCGGCCGTGCCCGGCTCGATGAAGGGCGCGAAGATCAGCTCGAAGAACAGCACGCCGAGGGCGGCCATGGTGAACGGCTTGATCAGCCAGTTGACCGTCAGCGTGATGATCAGCCCCTTGGGCCGCTCATGGATGCGCGCGAGGCTGGAGAAATCCACCGCCACCATCATCGGGTAGACCATGAACCAGATCAGCACCGCGACCACGAAATTGACCGAGCCGTATTCGAGGCTCGCCAGAAAATTCACCAGCCCCGGTGCGATCTGGCCCAGGCCGAGACCGGCCAGGATCGCCAGCGCGACCCAGACCGAGAGATATCGTTCGAATACAGGCATGAGTGTTACGTTCCTTCGTTTTCAGGCAATTGCGGGTGTGCGGCCGAGCCGCGCGCGCAGGCGGTCCGCGCCGACCGGATCCTCGGCCAGCATCGGCACCACGGCGTGGCGGGCGACGGGGTCTCAGCGGAGTCCTCAAGTGTCGATGCGTTCAGGTTCGAGCGCACGAGGTGCAGCCCGTCCGCGCCGCGCGGCACATCGCCGGGTCATGGACGGTGCGTGTGCTCATTGGTCGGTCTCCTCGGGAATGCAGCCTTGCGGGGTGATGCAACAGGCCGCGTCGCCATCCGGAGGGCGCGCGGCGATGGCCGCGATCAGATCCTGCATCGGCGCAAGCGCCGAGGGGTCGAGCGCATAGCAGACCCGGGGATACTCGATGGTGCCCGTCACGATCCCGGCATCCTTGAGGATCCGCAGGTGTTCGGAGACCGTCGATTGGGCCAGCCCGACCTGATCCACGATGTCCCCGCCGATGCAGCCGGGGCGCGACAGAAGAAAGGCGATGATCCTGACCCGCGCCGGATGCGCGAGCGCCTTGGCGATGGCGGCGATCCGGTCCGCCTCGATCGAAGCTGGCCGTGCCACGGTATTCTGGTCAAGCATCCTGATTGGCTCCTTGTATCGTCGATGACCGATACATATAGATCGGAGATCGACGATACAAGAGGAAATCAATGCCACGTCCCCTCGACACGGTGGAAACAGGTGAGACCTGCGCCCCGCGCCGCGCCCGCAGCGGAGGGCGCGATTACCGCTCCACCTCGAGCGCCAGCGCGATGCCCTGGCCGCCGCCGATGCACAGCGTGACGATGCCGCGGCGCAGCCCGTCGCGTTTCATCGAATGCAGAAGCCGCGTCGTCAGAACCGCACCCGTCGCCCCGATCGGATGGCCATGCGCGATGGCGCCGCCCTCGACATTGCAGATATCGGCGGGCAGTCCGAGTTCACGCTGCACGGCGATGGCGATCGCGGCGAACGCCTCGTTGATCTCGACGCGGTCGATATCGCCGATGGTCCAGCCGGCCCGGTCCAGCGCCTGTTTCACCGCCGGAACGGGGCCGATGCCGAACATCCCCGGCTCCACCGCGCCGACGCCAAAGGCCACCAGCCGGCCGAAAGGCTCCAGCCCGTTGGCCTCGGCCGCGTCGCGCCCGGCGACGATCATCGCCGACGCGCCGGTGTTCAGCCCGGGCGCGTTGCCTGCGGTGATGGTGCCCTCCTTGCGGAAGGCGGGTTTCATGCGCGCCAGCGACTCAATGGTGACATCCGGCGCGGTTGTGCTCGTCGGTGTCGAAGGTCTCGGGGCCCTTGCGCCCTTTGACCTCGACCCCGACGATCTCGGCGGCGAAATCCCCCGCGGCCTGTGCCTTGGAGAAGCACTGCTGCGACCGCGCGGCCCAGGCGTCCTGATCGTCGCGGCTGATGTCGTATTTGCTGACGAGATCTTCGGTGTGCCAGCCGGAATGCTGGTCGGAGAAGGCATCGTTGAGCCCGTCGAGCAGCATCGCATCGAAAATCTGCGCGTGGCCCATCCGGTGGCCCCAACGCCCGCCCGGCATCAGATACGGCGCGCGGTCCATGTTCTCCATGCCGCCGGCGATCATGACATCGGCCAGCCCCAGCCAGATTTCCTGGGCCGCCGAGGCGATCGCCTGCGCGCCCGACCCGCAGACCCGGTTGACCGTGAGCGCCGGGGCGCCCACCGGCACATCGGCATGGATCGCCGCCTGCCGGGCCGGGTTCATCTTGTTGCCGGCCTGGATCACATTGCCCAGGATCACGCCGTCGATGCGGGCCGGATCGAGCCCGGCGCGGTGCAGCGTTTCGCGAATGGCGGCGGCCCCCAGATCGGTGGCGGGCACGGATTTCAACGATCCACCATAGGTGCCGATCGCGGTGCGGACCGGGTGGCAGATGACAGCGTCTGGACGGGGCATGGCGGTTTCCTTTCGAATTGACATGCCCAAGACTATCAGGCGCAGCGTCTGCCGCGATGATCTGCATCAATGGCGCGGACCACGAGATCGGATGGCAGAGATCCTTGCGGCCTCGGTAACGATCCGTCGGCACCCGTCTGGCTGAGCGCTGGCGTGGCGCCTGCCGCCGAACGAGTTCGTTTCAGAATATCCGGCATGCGCGGCGGACGATTCCGCTTCACAGTCGGCCTGCTTCAGAGTGCCGCTCTGGCGGTTTGATCCGGTGGGCGCGTGAACGCGACGATGGCGAATTTGGTGAAACCTTCCCAATGCTGGCCATGCCACGCCGTGTTCCGATGCAGTCGCAAATAACGGCCTGGATCGAGCGTCCGACTCCGGCACCACCGTTGCGTTGCGGAGCAATGCTGCGGCAAGCACGAATGGCCGGTTCGGTGAAGCCGCGCCAAAGCATGCCGTCTTCACTGAACGGCAGAAGGAGGCCAGTCACGTCGTGAAGATCGTACCTCCTTTGCAACTTTGCAGCGGCAGCTACCTGCGCACAGCCGCCGGTCGCCCTGTCGCGCGGCCTTCTCCAAAGTGGCCACTCAGGCCACGTGCAGCGACCGACTGTTTCCAGCCGCTTTACGGACGGTCGACTGGGTCGCATTCGGCGAAGTCGCTTTGCCTGAACCGACTTTCTCTGAACGCGTGAAGGCAGTAGCGTCGTGAGGGGCAGCAGTGCGGGACTGACCGGACGAAAGGAGGCAAGCTGCGGCGCCGGTAGCAACTTTCGTCAACGGGCCCCAGCGCCTGACTATATCGGACAGTTCCGCTGCATCGTCGCTGTCTTCATATCCAGCCGCAATCATCATGATCCAGAACCGTGTGATTTCCTCCTGCTGTGGCCGATCTTGACCTGCTCACTCGGATGGTACAGTACAATTTGGGTAATATTCTTAATCGCTTGGAGTATGTCTGCGCGAACGAAGGATCGGTAAGGATGTTATGATGCAGTTTTCAGGTGTTGGTTATGCGGTTGTACTCCTTGTTGCCTGCTTGGCGCGCCCAGCGGTCACGCAGAGCGCGGGCTGTGAGGGTTTCCTGACCGAGGCATCCTTTCGGTCGGCCCCGCCCGCGCGCGCCCTGACCTGTCTGATGGAAAGTGCGCGCGTGGAGGTGCGCGACCATGACGGCAACACGGCCCTGCATCTGGCCGCCGCCTACTCCCCGGACGCCGCCGTGACGCGGGTGCTGTTGCAGGAGCGGGTCGATGTAAACCTCCGAAACGCGGCCAACCGGACGCCGATGCACATGGCCGCAGCGCATTCGATGGACCCGGCTCAGATCGTGACGCTCGCTGTCTGGGGCGCAGAGGTGGACAAGGGCACGGTCGATGATGACTGCTGGCTCGTCGCGTGCACGACCACGCCGCTACACCTCGCCGTGCGGCGTCCCGAGGCGATGGAGGTGGTCGCGGCCCTGCTGGCTGCCGGGGCCGATCCCAATATTTATGCGGGCAAAGACCTCGCGGACATATCCGAAGAATTGACCGAGGACAGGCCCGACGCGCTTCGACATGGAGCGCTCCGATCTCAGGCCGTTGCCCGCCCGGCGGACGACGGATTACGAGGAAGTCACGGTGCGCGTCACGTCCTCGGGCGGCTTCATCTTGCGCAAGGTGTTCTACACCGTGCCGTCCCGGCTGATCGGGCATCACCTTCGGGTCCGGCTCTATGATGATCGGCTGGAGTTGTTTCTGGGCGGCAGCGCCCTGCCGACGCTGCCGCGCGGACGGGCATCAAGCAGCGGCAGTCGTGGTCACGTGGTCAATTATCACCATGTCATCCACTCCCTGCGCAAAAAGCCCATGGCGCTGATGGGGCTGGTCTACCGGGACCAGCTGTTTCCACGCCGGGTGTTCGGCGACATGTTCGCAGTTCTGCTGGAACAGACCGATGAGAAGACGGCGTGTCGCATGACTGTCGATCTTCTGGCACTGGCCCATGATCGGGGATGCGAGGCCGAATTGGCCGCGCAGCTCGAAGAGGATCTTCGTCAGAAACGCCAGCCCGACATGGCGGCCCTGCGCGCGCTCTTTAACCCGCCGGCCGATGCAATGCCCGAGGTCGAGGTGCAGCTGGCCGACCTGTCATCCTACGACCGGTTGGTCGGCAGTGCGGCCTGCGCCGAGGAGGTGGCAGCATGACGTCGTCCGAGACCGATACCGCCCGCCTGACCCTCGCCCTGAACGAGTTGCGCCTGCCAGCCATCAAGGCGCTCTGGCCGCGCTTTGCGGAACAGGCCGACAAGGAAGGCTGGCCCGCCGCCCGTCTGCTCAGCGCCCTGGTGGAGCATGAACTGGCCGAACGCGATCGCCGCCGCATCGAGCGACATCTCGCACAAGCCCGATTGTTGCCCGGAAAGACCATTGAGACCTTCGACTTCGCAGCCGTCCCCATGCTGTCCAAGGCTCATGTCAGTGCCATCACGGCCGGCGACAGCTGGATCGGAAAGGGCAGCAACATCCTGCTGTTCGGCCCGCCTGGGGTGGGCAAGTCGCATCTGGGATCGGCGATCGGGCTGGCACTCATCCAGAACGGCTATCGCGTCCTCTTCACCCGCACCACCGATCTGGTCCAGAAGCTCCAGCAGGCGCGCCGTGATCTCGCCCTCGAGGCCGCCATCGCGAAGCTCGACAAGTTCCACCTGCTGATCCTCGACGACATCACCTACGTCACCAAGGATCAGGCCGAGACCAGCGTGCTGTTCGAACTGATCAGCGCGCGCTACGAACGCCGCTCCATGCTGATCACGGCCAACCAGCCCTTCGGCGCCTGGAACACGATCTTCCCGGACCCGGCCATGACCCTGGCCGCCGTCGACCGCCTCGTTCATCACGCGACCATCTTCGAGATGAATGTCGAAAGCTACCGGCGCAAAGCGGCGGAAAAAGCCAAGGGCCCGGGGCGTCCACCACAAAGGGCGTCACCGACCGACATGACCGAAGATTGACGCGCCGCGACAATCACCAGCAAAAAAACCCTTGCCCGCGACAGAGCAACCCGCCATCCTCAACCCGTCGCGGCCAAGGATTCTCATCCTGATCGACGCGCTCTTCTCATCCAGTTTGTCGCGCTACACGCTGGCGCGCCCACCATGCCGATCACGATCAGACACAGTGTTTCCACACGGCTCTTGCCCGGATCGATCTCTGTGCGCAAAATCTCGGTGAGGGCGGCAATGGCTCGGTTCGGAATGGGACGTTTCCTGGGTCGGAGTCGTCCGGGTGAAGCCATTCTGTCGCCCTCAGCCAGCCTTGTGTCTTGTAGTGTGAAGTGGCGGCACCTCGTCGAAAACTTCTTTCCAAAGATCAGGGACTTCAGGGCAATAGCCACGAGATAAGAAAAGACCGCGTCCAGCTATGCCGCCAACTGGCACTTCGCCGCGACTGTCATTGCCTCAAGGTGAATATCCACGGACCCTAATTTCAAATGGAGGAAAAATCTCGTGGCAAGGCACGGAGTGCTAAGCGACAACAAACTTGACGACACCGACAACGAGGCTGGCCGGTGGCCCCAAGCCGAGGGAGGGCGTAGCCCGACCGTAGGCTGGGGCCACCGGCGCGGCTCTCTTCAAGGGGGTGGGTGCTGGTCGCTGCGGACCGGTAGGATCGAGATCTCTGAAGCCAAACGGAGATCCGACCATGCCGGGCAAATCCGTCACCGACCAGCAAGCGAGATTATACATGACCGACCCCGTCTGCATCAGGGCATCCTCTCAAACGCAACACTTGCCGAAGCAAAAGAAGAAATTCACGGATCGATCCCTTGAAATGGCGAACATGAGAGTGGATTGACTCGGCTGCGAAACAATCGCTGCTCTCTGCGCATGGCATCGAGTCTCAATTTTAATTTACATAATACATATTACGCGCTGTTCGCATCCATTTTAGCATTTTGTCCCGCTTAACCTCTTGTCTAGGGTCCGTGGACAGTTCACCTTGAGGCAATGACCGTCGCGGCGAGGTGCCAGTTGGCGGCATAGCTGGACGCGGTCTTTTCGTATCTTGTGGCTATTGCCCTGAAGTCCTTGATCTTTGCGAAGAAGTTTTCGACGAGGGGCCGCCACTCACACCACACGACCCCCTCGGTTTTCGGTCGTTTCAGAGTTACTCCTATGCCATGGCCTGATTGCGTCGAGTGGGTCGGTTCTGAGCCGGTTCCGGATTTGGTCGAAGCCGGTTCGAAAGAAGGACTTGGCGTAGTGGCCATGGCTTTTGCGCGGCGGTGTGTGCTGTCCAAGCTTGTCCGCGGCGGTGCGGCCGGCCCAGGCGATGGCCAGTGCGACAAGCGCCATGAGCAGGCCGAGCTTGCGCGGATCGGTCAGGCGGGTGTCCTCGATGTTGAGGCCGCGGGTCTTGGCGTCGCCGAACAGGCATTCGATCGCCCAACGTTTGCGGTAGGTGCGAAGTGCGATTCTGCGCCTCGACGCCTGTGACCACGATCAACCACTCGTCCTTGAGCGGCCTGGCGGCGATGGTCCGCAGTGGCGCATTGCCCGCGGCGGTGTCTTCGCGCGTGCCGGGACGGGCTCGAAAGACCCGGCTTCGCCGAGCCTGGCGCAATCTGACCCGCAGGGTCAGGTCATGCCCCTCCTCGGTGGTGATGCGGAGATTGTCTCTGATGCGGATGGCAAAGAGGATATTGTTTTCACACAGGAATTCCATCCAGTCGGCGCCTGCGAATTCCCGGTCGGCCAGCAGCATACGGATGGTCGTGGCGGGGAAATGTGCAAGATAGCGCTTGATCAGGGTCATGCGCATGGCGGTGTCGGAGCAACCGCGGCTCTCGATCACCGTCCAGAGCAGAGGCACCCGGAACCGGCGGGTGACGAGCGCCAGCACGAGGAAATTCACCTCTCTCTTGCCGATCTGCCAGTTCGTGCGGTCGCGTGCGAGCAGCCACGGTCCGTGCGGCCCCAGGACGCCGATCATCAGCGGCAGCGCCCAATCCTCACCCAGACGGACATGCTGAAAGAAGCGCTGCAGCCGGCGATAGGTCGATGCCGTCTGCACTGCGCCCGGTCGCTCGCAGGCGATATGGCTGAGGGTCACGCTGCGCGCGCTCACCATGCCGATCACGATCAGACACAGCGTTTCCAGACGGCTCTTGCCCGGATCGATCTCCGGGCGCAAAATCTCGGTGCGGGCGGCAACGGCTCGGTTCGGCATGGGACGTTTCCTTGGTCGGAGTCGTCCAGTTGAATCCATCCAGTCGCCCTCAGCCAGCCCTGTGTCGTGTTGTGTGTCTGCCACTTGTAGGCATGTTTGTTGTAGTCGCGCGTAACCTTTCGGTTTGCCTTGGGGAGCTATGCCGGGAAATGGGTGACGGGGTTTGAGAAGGCGGCGTATCGTGGCGGGTGTCGAAGCCTGCCAGAACTTCCAAAAGGAACGATACGCCATGAAGAACGATACCGACATCATCGCCCTGCGTCAGCCGGAATCTGTGGATGACCCGCTGACCGAGATCGCCCGGGACGGGGCGCGCCGGATGCTGGCCGCCGCGCTGCGGGCCGAAGCCGACGCCTTCGTCGCGCAGCATGCCGAAGAGGTCCTGCCGGATGGCCGGCAGCGGGTTGTCCGGCATGGGTATGGTCCGGAGCGGAGCATCCAGACCGGGATCGGCGCGCTGGATGTGCGCCGTCCGAAGGTGCGTGACCGCGCGGCCGGGCCGGATGAGAGAAGATCCGGTTCAGCTCCGCCATCCTGCCGAAATGGGCGCGGCGGTCGCGCAGCCTCGATGCCCTGCTGCCGGTGCTCTACCTGCGCGGCATTTCCACCGGCGACTTCCAGGAGGCGCTTTCCGCGCTCCTGGGGCCGGACGCGCCGAACCTGTCGCCGGGCGTGATCTCGCGCCTGACCGGCGCGTGGCAGAAGGAATATGACCGCTGGCAGCGCCGCGATCTCTCGGCCCGGCGCTATGTCTACATCTGGGCGGACGGCGTCTACCTCCAGGCCCGGATGGAGCCGCAGGCCGAGTGCATCCTGGTCATTCTCGGGGCCACGCCTGAAGGCAAGAAGGAGCTTGTGGGCTTCCAGGTCGGCGTTCGCGAGAGCGCGCAGAGCTGGCGCGAGCTGCTGGTCGACATCAAGGCCCGCGGCCTCGCGGTCCCGCCGGAGATCGCCGTGGGCGATGGAGCGATGGGTTTCTGGAAGGCGCTCGACGAGGTCTTCCCGGGCACGCGCCATCAGAGGTGCTGGGTGCACAAGACCGCCAACGTCCTGAACAAGTTCCCGAAATCGATGCAGCCGACGGTGAAGGCCGACCTGCGCGAGATCTGGCAGGCCGAGACCCGCGCCGCGGCCGAAGCCGCCATGGACACCTTCGCCGAGAAATACGGTGCCAAGTACGAGAAGGCGGTGACCTGCCTGACCAAGGACAGGGAGACCCTGCTCACCTTCTACGACTTCCCCGCCGATCACTGGGATCACCTGCGCACCGGCAACCCGATCGAGAGCGTGTTCGCCACCGTCCGGCACCGGACCGTGCGGACCAAGGGCGCGCTGTCGCAGAAGACCGCGAAGCTCATGGTCTTCAAGCTCGTTCAGGCCGCCGCGAAGACATGGCGGCGCCTGAAGGGCGCAAACCAGTTGCCTTTGGTCATCGAAGGCGTCACATTCACCGACGGTGTCGCCGCAAACGACACCGAAAACCGCGCCGCTTGATCAGGCCGCGTCACCCAGATCCCAGCATAGCTCGACGTTACCGGCGTCCGCCGGTAGTGGTTAACCGCTTACTTCGCTCCGCTGCGCATAACCGAGTGGGTGGCATACGCCAAACCGCCCTTCGGCGGGCCCGAGGCGGTGCTGGCCTATCTCAGCCGATACACCCACCGGGTCGCCATCTCGAACCATCGCCTGATCAGCGCCGATGCCGATACCGTGGCCTTCCGCTGGAAGGACTACCGCATCAAGCGCGGCGCGCGGCAAAAGGTCATGCGCCTCGAGACCAGCGCGTTCCATCCGTCGCGTCCTGATGCACGTCCTGCCCGACGGCTTCCTCCGCATCCGCCACTACGGCCTGCTGGCCTCCGCGCAGCGCAAGGCCAACAGTGCCGGTCCGCCAGCCGCTCGCGGCGACCGCGCCGGAACAGGACCTGCAGGCTGACGGTGAAATCGTTCCGCTCACATTGCGCGAGCCATGCCCCGATTGTGGTGGACCGATGCGCATCATCGAAATCCTCCGGCGCGGCCAGAAACCAATGACCCGTGCGCCACCCCGGGCGCAGGCCGCATGACGAAACGCCCGTCCCTCGCCCGGCGAAGACTGGATCCGGTTCGCTCCGAGCCAACCGGATCACCCCGGCCTTGCCAGGTGACCGGCTTCGAACCGCCGAGACGCTGTCAACCGGGTCGTCCGCACCCGGGAATCATGATCACGGCCGCCTGGCAGGCATCCAACGTCCTCACGGCCCACGGGTTAAAGCGTCCGATACCGATACCGGCCCAGACACGCCGGCACGCTTTCCCCATAGACAGCACCAAGCCCCCCGCGGCGTCCTCCATGTCAGGGTCGTCCAACGCGGGCCGCATCGAAAAATCTCAAACATCCGTTGCAAGTGCCGGAGGCAAGGTCAGGGTTTGGCCTTAAGGGGACAGTGGAAATGTTGTGACGAGCCGCGCATCGCCGGGCCGCGGTGCGGCGATCCGACGTGAGTTCGGCAGCGCTTTATGGCAGCCAAGTCAGGAAAAGATCGAAGCATTGCGCAGGTTTCAGCCAAATCGCCGCGCCCGGGGGCGGCCCGGCCACGCGCGGCGCCCTTCGGGCTTGATTCCGCGCGGGGCAGAGCCCCCGACGTCCGCATGAGGCCAGACTCCGCGTCAGTTCCACCGGGGCTCACACCGCCGCAAAGGAGTTCCGGCACCATCAACCGGGTCCTGACCTGTTTCAGGACCAGCCCCGCGTCAGGCAGGCACCTGGATCCGTCCTTTTCCTGCGCAAGGCTGCGCATCCGCTTTTGCAGCTTCTCGAAGGCGCGCACCTCGATCTGGCGGATGCGTTCGCGGCTCACATCGTATTGCGTGCTCAGATCCTCGAGCGTGATCGTCTCGTCGCTGAGGCGGCGCTGGGTCAGGATATCGCGCTCGCGCTCGTTCAGCACATCCATCGCCTGCGTTAGCAAGGCGCGCCGCGCCTGCAACTCGTCCTGCTCCTCGTAGTCCCCGGCCTGATCGGCCTCCTCGTCCTCGAGCCAGTCCTGCCATTGCATCGTTCCCTCGCCCTCGGCCCCGACCGTCGCGTTGAGCGAGGCATCGGACCCGGCCATGCGACCGTTCATCGAGATCACCTCGGCCTCGGTCACGCCGAGGTCGTGGGCGATCTTCTTGACGACATCGGGGCGCAGGTCGCCCTCTTCCAGCGCGCCGATGCGCGCCTTGGCCTTGCGCAGGTTGAAGAACAGCTTCTTCTGCGCCGAGGTGGTGCCGAGTTTCACGAGGCTCCAGGATCGCAGGATATATTCCTGGATCGAGGCCCTGATCCACCACATCGCGTAGGTCGCGAGGCGAAAGCCGCGTTCGGGATCGAACCGCTTGACCGCCTGCATCAGGCCGACATTGGCCTCGGAGATCACCTCGGCCTGCGGCAGGCCGTAGCCGCGATAGCCCATCGCGATCTTGGCCGCGAGGCGCAGGTGGCTGGTGACCATCTTGTGCGCGGCCTCGGTGTCCTGTTCCTCGGCCCAGCGCTTGGCCAGCATGTATTCCTCTTCCGGCTCCAGCAGCGGGAACTTGCGGATCTCCTGCATGTAGCGGTTCAGCCCGCCTTCCGGGGTGGGGGCCGGGAGATTTGCGTAATTGCCCATGCGGGTGTCCCTCCTCATGTATAACGTGTTAACATTGACTTAAGGTCTCATCGTGCACGATCAAGCCTCATACCTCTTCCACCTTAACGCATCACGCAGCATTTTCCGGCGAAATCCGTCGAATATGTCGAAATATCACGTCATTCTGTGCGGCTGTCATCCGTCCCGCGCAACGCCGCCAGCAGCGCCGCCATGTCGGCGGGCATGGGCGCGGTAAACCGCAACGCCGCGCCGCTCAGGGGGTGGACAAAGCCGAGCACGCCCGCGTGAAGCGCCTGTCGCGGAAAGCGGCGCGCGGCCTCGGCGGCCCCCTCGGGCAGGGCCCGCGCGGGCAGGCGGCGCGCCCCGCCATAGACCGGATCGCCAATCAGCCCGTGGCCGGCATGGGCCATGTGCACCCGGATCTGGTGGGTGCGCCCGGTCTCCAGCCGGCACTCCACAAGCGCCGCTGCCGGCGGCTCGCCGAACCGCTCGATCACCCGAACGCGCGTCACCGCGTGCCGCCCGCCCGTGGTCACCACCGCCTGCCGCTGGCGGTCGGTGCGGTGGCGGGCAAGCTGCGTGCGGATGACGAGCGCGCCATCCGTCTCGAACCGCAGCCCCGCCAGCCCCGCGCAGGCGCGGATCGCCCGGGTCGGGCACGCCGTGGACCACCGCCAGATAGGCGCGCTCGACCGAATGGGCGGCGAATTGCGCGGCGAGGCCCTGATGCGCCGCGTCGGTCTTGGCCACCACCAGAAGGCCGCTGGTGTCCTTGTCGATGCGGTGCACGATACCGGGCCGCCGTGCGCCGCCAACCCCCGACAGCGTCTCACCACAATGGTGCAGCAGCGCGTTCACAAGCGTGCCCTCGGGCGTGCCCGGCGCGGGATGCACCACCATGCCCGCAGGCTTGTCGATCACGATGAGGTCGTCATCCTCAAACACCACGTCGAGCGTGATGGCCTCCGGCTCCATGTGGCTCTCGCGCGGTTCGGGCAGGAGGATTTCAACCGCATCGCCCTCGGCCACGCGCGCCTTGGCGTCCATGACCACCGCGCCACCCACGCGCACCGCCCCCTCCCCGATCAGCCGCATGAGCCGCGTTCGCGACAGCGCCGCCGCCTCTGGCACATCGCGCGCCAGCGCCTTATCAAGGCGGGGGGGCGGATTGGCCCCGATGACGAAGCAGAGCAGGTCCTGCGCCATGTCCGAGAGTCCCCCGCCGGTCAGCCCGGCCATGCTGAAATTCCTCGCGCGGCTGGTCACGGTGCTGACCGCCACGATGATCCTCGGGCTTCTAGTGATCGTCGGGCTGCTTGTCACCCGGTTCCGGGCACCGCCCGAGATGCCCCTCCCCGAGGCGATCACCCTGCCCGAGGGCGCACGCGCCACCGCGTTCACGCAAGGCGAGGGCTGGTATGCGGTGGTCACCGGGGACGGGCGCATCCTGATCTATGACCGCGCGGGCGGCGCGCTGCGGCAAACCGTGAGAATAGAGTAAAGCGATGATCGGAGTGGTACCGCCTCCCTGGCTTGAACAGGGGACCTCTGGATCCACAATCCAGCGCTCTAACCAACTGAGCTAAGGCGGCACTGGAGGCGGATTTACCTTTGCCGCCCCACGATTGCAAGCCCAACGACACCCGATTTGCCGCCTTTGTTGCGGGCCGCGCCGCCGCAGCAAGGCTTGCCAAGACACCGCGAAGCGCGTAGCAGACCGCGAGTTTCAGGAGGCGGTCATGGGCATCAACAGCGAGCGCGACATCGAGGCCAATCTTCAGATCGGGCCGACGGATCAGGGCATGGTGCGCCTCTTCATCGAGGCGCAGGGCATCGAGGTGCCGATGGATTTCGAGCCCGAAGAGGCCGAGGAAATCGCCGAGGAACTCCGCGCCGCCGCCGCCACCGCGCGCACGCGCGGATCATAGCGGCGGATCGGTGAACCGGCGCAGTCGGCGCGCGGCATCGCGGGCGATCCGCCGGGTAAGCGCGACCCGCCGCGCCGGCGCAAGCCGGGTCTCGGGGGCCATGCGCAATATCTCGGCGTCGAAGGCGTCGGCGATGATGAGGCCGGTCCCGTCGGGCAGAAGGTCAACGGGAAACGCGGCATCCACCGCCCAGAAATAGCGATCACACCAGTCGAGATAGCCCTGCCACTTGGCATCCGAGGCGTAATCCGCGCGGCCCGACTTGCACTCGATCACCCAGATCTCGCCCTTGGGGCCAAGCGCGATCACGTCCACGCGCTTGCCGCGCTCTGGCGAGAATTCCTCAATGGATACAAAATCATGGCTCAGCAGGTGGCGGCACACACCCCGCGCGAGGAGTTGCCCCGGTTGCAGGGGGCGAAAGGTGGCGGCGCGATCCGTCATGCCTCGTATCATACGAACATTTCACGAACGCTTGCAAGCACGGTCCGCTGTGCTGCCACGCGGCGCGGCCCCGCCTTGATGTTTCGGATCACAGCCTCATACTCACGCCAGCCCCGCAAACCGAAAGGCCCTGCCCATGACGCCCTCCCCCCGCGCTTCGTCCAACGGCAGCGGCGCGCGCTATGCCCGCGACCTGCAAGGCCATCTCGACTGGCTCGACACCTTCTCCGGCACCGCGCTCGGCGTGCTGGCGGTGGCGTCGGGCATCTATACCTATCTCGGGGTGTCGTCGCTTCTGGACGACACCGGCGCGTTGTCCACCTTCGCGGCGCTGGCCTATTCGGTGGCGGTGTCGGTCGGCATCTTTGTGTTCTGGTCCTACCTGTTGCGCCTGTTTCCCGCTGTCACGTCGGCACGCGCGCGGGTCGGTCTCATGGGGGCGATGGCGCTCGGCTCGGTGGCGATCATCGCGATGTCGAGCTGGCTCAACGCAGCGGCGCTGGCCGGATCGGCCGCGGTCGAGCAGCACCTCGCGCGAACCGTGCAGGATTATCAAGGCAGCCTCGAGGCCGCGCATGAAAAGGCCCTGACCGGACAGGCGCTCGAGCGTGACGTGGCCCGCGTCCGGCAGTCCTTCGAAGACCTGAGCGAGCAGGAGGCCACCGGCGACCTCTCGGGGCTGGCCGGGCGGGGCGCGGTGTTTCGCGTGCTGCGCCAGAAGGCCACCGAACTCGCCGCGCTCGAACGCCAGATCGCCGAACAGACACCGCTCGTCGAGGCCGCGTTTGCCGAGGGCAACGGCATCCTGAGCCGGATGCGCGCGCTCACCGTCGAGCCGGGCCCGGTCGAGGCGCGCTCGGTCGAGTTTTCCGAGGCCGCCGTGCGGCTACAGGGGCTCATCACGCAGATGCGGCAACTGACCGTCGCGCCGCTTGTGGCCCGCGCGGCGCAGGATCTTTCGGCCTCGGTGGTCCTGCCCGAGCTCGACAGCCGCACGGCGCAGGGCCGCAATGACCAGGCCGCGACGATCACCTCGGTGCTGGAGGTTCTGGGCCAGCGCGCGGCGACGCTGGAGCAGGCGGCGCAGGAGGTGGCAAGCCTCGCCCCCGCGCCCGAAGTCACCTACACACCCGTCACGGCGGCGGACGCGGTGATTCTCTACGCCGGGAATTTCGTACCGTCCTGGGCCGGGGCGATCGCGATCGACCTGTTGCCGGCGGTGCTGGTGCTGATCCTCGCCATCACCCACGGCATGATCCGCGACATGCGCGACGGGGCGGCGATCGAGGACACAATGACCGTGGCGGAATTCCGCGCCGCGCTCGCGCTCGCGCGCGATATCGAGGACGGGCACGACGCACCGTCCGAGGACACGCCGCAGGAGCGCAACATCAAGCGCATCGGCGACGCCAAGCCATGAGCGACCCGCAAAAGCCCCCGAGAGCGAAGAGCCTCGTGGCGCGCGTGCTGACCGGCGCGCTTGTCTTTCAACTGGGGATCGCGGCCATGCTGGTGCTGGGCGACATGCAGCAGGCCAGTGTCAACTGGCCCGGCTTCGGCCCCAGGGCCCCGCGCCTGACCGAGCCGGTCGGCCCCGGCGATCAGCGCCGCCAGTTCCGTCCCGGTCGCGACCGTCCCGCGACGCGCCCCGCGCGCGATCCCGGAGACATGCCGCCGCGTCTGGTCCTGACCGCGATGAACGAGACGACATACCGGCTCGAAGGGACCATCGCCGACGGCGATTCGGACCGGATCATCAAACTCCTGGAGGAGGCACGCCCGCGCCCGGAGCGGATCGTCCTGCAATCGCCCGGCGGCTCGGTCACCGACGCGCTGTCGCTGGGGCGTCACCTGCGCGCAGAGGGGATCGAGACCCGCATGCTATCCGGGGAATACTGTTTCTCGGCCTGTCCCTACATCCTCGCTGGCGGCGCGGCGCGCGACATCCCCGACGAGGCCCTTGTCGGGGTCCATCAGCACTATTTCGGCGAAAGCAGCATCCTGCCCGCCTCCTTCGCGGTGGAGGACATCCAGGCCGGTCAGGGCGAGGTGATGATCTATCTCGACGCGATGGGTATCGACCCGCTGGTGATGCACCACGCGCTGACCACGCCGCCCGACGAGATCTACATCCTCGTGCCGGCTGAGTTGCGCGATTACGGCTTTGTTTCCGGGGACGGCTGACACGGCAATCGCTTGAAGCCGTTGGGGAGTCCTGTCGGCGTCGGTATGTGGGCCTCCGATCCGCTTGATCACCTTGCCGCCCTTGAGGCCCCGCGTCAGGGCTGGAAGACGCTTTACCCGCACAGGTGAAATCCTGCGGATCATGCTCGGCGGGGGGTGATTTCGTCGAAATTCCGCTCCGGGGCAGGTGCCAGACCGGCCGGGCTGCGACGGACAACGGTGCCCGTCGGGGCGTCGGGAACCGCCTGCACCGGGTCATGGACGTGGTGTTTCACGACGACCTGATGCGCCTGCGCACCAACCAGGGGCCGGCCAGCATGGCCCTCAGCCATCACCGGCCACCAATGATCCCGTCAGGCGATTCCCGTGCGCGATCCCGGCTTCTTCCTGGTCAAAATACTCCCGGGGGAGTCGCGCGGACGCGCGACGGGGGCAGCGCCCCCTGCCCGGTGCCTCAGCCCCGCCCGGCCGTCGGTTCGGGGCCGAAGCGGTTTTCGCCCATCGTGCCGCGGTGGATGAAGAATGCGAAGATCAGGATCAGCGGGCCGATCACCGGCACCAGCACCAGCAAATACCACCAGCCCGACCGGTCCACATCGTGCAGCCGACGCACAGCGACGCCAATGGCCGGGAGCAGCACCGCAAGCGAGAAAAGCCCCACCAGCAGACTGCCCACCACGCTGAGCAGAATGGAGACCACGAAGGTGAAAAGCGCGAACCACCAGAACTCTGACCGCTGCGCGCGCCCCTCGAAATTGACGTAGTTCTCGGTGAGAACCGTCTTGACGGCGGTGACGAAATCCATCGTTTCAACTCCTTGTCAAATCTGTCACTTCTTTTGCCCGATGCGCGGCTCGGTACCCGCGCGCAGACGCGCGATGTTGCCCCGGTGTCGCCACACGATGACAGCCGCGAGGCAGATCGCCAGCGTCACCGCCGCGGAGTGGCCCAGCAGCAGCGCCCAGACCGGGGCCAGCGCCGCCGCCACCATTGCCGCCAGCGACGAGATGCGCAACACAGCCGCCGTAACGAGCCATGTCAGGCACGCGGCCACCCCCACCGGCCACGCGAGCGCCAGCAGCAGGCCGAGGAACGTCGCCACCCCCTTGCCGCCCTGAAACCGCAGCCAGACCGGGTAGCAATGCCCGACGAAGGCCATGAGCCCGGCCAGTTGCGCCGCGTCCTCGCCCGCGAAGGCCCGCGCCAGCAGCACCGCCACCGCCCCCTTGCCCCCGTCGAGCAGGAGCGTCAGCGCCGCCGCCGCCTTGTTGCCGGTGCGCAGCACGTTCGTGGCCCCGATATTGCCCGACCCGATCTCGCGCAGATTGCCCAGCCCCATGACCCGCGCCATCACCATGCCGAAGGGGATGGAGCCGAGCAGGTAACCAAGCAGCACCCACAGAACGAGCAGGCTCGTGGAAGTCTCGATCAGGGGCATCAATCGGCCTCGTAAACGCGCGCGCCCGCGACATAGGTGGCGCTCACCCGGCCCTGAAGCCGCGCGCCGTCAAAGGGCGTGTTCTTGGATTTCGATTTGAGCGCGAAGCGGTCGAGGATGAACGGCTTGCCGGGGTCGAACAGCACGAGGTCGGCGGGCGCGCCCTTGGCCAGCCGTCCGCAATCAAGCCCCAGCCGCCGCGCCGGGCCCAGCGACAGCGCGCGCCACAGCGTCGGCAGGTCGAGCGCCTCGGCATGGTAGAGCCGCAGCGCCGCGGGCAGCAGCGTCTCGAGCGCCACCGCCCCGCTCGCCGCCGCCTCGAAGGGCAGGCGCTTGCTCTCCTCGTCCTGCGGGGTGTGCATGGAACTGATGATGTCGATCAGCCCCTCGCGCACCGCCTGTGTGACCGCCTGCCGGTCCTCCTCCGAGCGCAAGGGCGGCTTGACCTTGAAGAAGGTGCGGTAATCCGACACGTCCAGCTCGTTGAGCGTGAGGTGATGGATGCTGGTGCCTGCGGTGATATCCAGCCCGTTCGCCTTGGCACGCTGCAACGCGGGCAGCGCGCGCGCGGTGGTGATCTGATCGACGTGATAGCGCGCCCGCGTCATCTCCAGCATCGCGATGTCACGATCCAGCCCCATCCGCTCGGCCATCGGCGACACGGCGGGCAGGCCGCGCAGCGAGGCGAATTTGCCGCTCGTCGCCGCCGCCCCCGCCGACAGCCCCGGCTCTTGCGGGTGGCCGATCACCAGCGCCCCGAGGCTCTGCGCATAGGCCAGCGCGCGGCTCAGAACGCGGGTGTCCTGCACCACATGATCGCAATCGGTGAACGCCACGGCCCCGGCATCGAGCAGAAACCCGATCTCCACCATCTCGCGCCCTGCGCGCCCCTTGGTCAGCGCGGCCATCGGCAGCACGTTCACCGGTGCCGCCTCGTTGGCGCGGCGCGCCACGAATTCCAGCACCTCGGGGCTGTCGATGGCGGGCAGCGTGTCGGGCCGGGTGGCCATCGTGGTCACCCCCCCTGCGGCGGCGGCCAGACCGGCGGAACGATAGCTCTCCTTGTGCCGCTCGCCGGGCTCGCAGACCTTCACCCCGATATCGACGATCCCGGGGGCCAGACACTGCCCGCCACACTCAACCACCACCTCCGCCTGCGGCACCTCTTGCCCGGTCCCGCGCGCGGCGATCACGCCCTTGTCGATCAGCAACCATCCGGTCGCATCCGTCCCCGCCTCCGGGTCGATCAGGCGGGCATTGGTGAAAAGGGTGGTGGTCATGCTGTCCTGTCCTTGCCTTGTGCCGTGCTCATGCCACCCATACCATCACCACTGTCAGCGCCACGATCACCGCGAGTGCCAGCATGGCGATCTTGCCGGACATCTTCGGGTCTTTCGGCTCCTGCATGGCTCATCCCTCCTTGTCCGCATCCACGTCGTGGGCAGTGGTGCTTTCGGGCGGCGGCGGGCGTTTCTCGAACCGGCCTACATAGTAGAACACCGCCGCGCTCGCCAGCAGGATGAGATGCGTGGCCCCGAGAATCAGCAGCCCCACGGGATCGCTCAGATCGCCCGCCAGCACCTCGTGGACGAGGTGAATCCCGGTGATGATCACCAGCGTCGCGGCGATGCGCGATTTCACCGGCTGAAACTCGTCGCTGTAGGAAAACATCCGGTCCTGTCGCAGCCCGCGTGTGATGGCGGCGACATAGGCGTTGTAGCCCGACACCATCACCATCACGATCAGGTTGGCGATGAACACCATGTCGAGCAGGTCGAGCACCAGAAGGATCGATTCGTTGCGATCAAGAAAGTCGAGCGTCACCACCGCCTCGACCAGCGCGTAGAAGAAACTCGCCGTCAGCACCAACAGCGCCAGCATCAATCCGAAAAGCAGCGGAAGTTGCAGGATATGGATGCTGATGACGCCCCGCCGAAGCAATCGCCCGGCGCGGTGGCGGTGGTCGTCGGGGGCGTCTTGCGCGTCTGTCATATTGCCCCTCCTGCGATGGCGCGTTCGATGCGGGCGCGGGTGGCGGGGCCATCGGCCTGATACTTGATGAGGTGCTTGTCGCCTCCGCGCGTCACCACCTGCACCGCGCTGCCGAGGCCGCGCACGGTCTCGATATCCGACAGCCGCACCGCCCGCGTCAGTGGGCCCAGGAGCCGCCGATCCGTGAGATCCCACCGCGCCTGCAACTCGTCCGAGGCGATGTAGCCCGCGCGCACCATGACCGCCGCGAGCCCGCCGACCGCGCCGGTCCAGACGTGGCTGTTGCCAAGCGCCCAGAGGATCGCCATCCCCAGCGCCATCGCCGCCACCGCCATCCAGGCATGATCGCGCCAATAGGTGGCGCGGTCGGGGCGAAAGCTCTCCACCACGCGTTCGCCGTCCATCAGCGGCGTGGTGGGCGTCATCGAATGAACGGGCCCCTCGGTCATCGCGCCCCCGCCAGCCAGATCACGATCCCTGCGAGCACCGCCAGCCCCGCGAAAAAGCCGAAAGCTGCCAGCCGCGCCGGGCGTCTGCCCGGGCGCGCCATATCCGCAGCGGGGGCCAGGCTTCCCGCGGCACCGCCTGCGGGCAGCGGGTCAAAGCGCACCGGGGCCACGTCCTCTGTAAACCGGCCCACCAGGCGCAGCCTGCGCCCCACCCGCAGCGCCATCGCCCGCCCCCCGAAGGCGCGCGACGGCACGATCAGCACCCGGCCCGTCAGCCCGTCGAGCTGCGCGCGCATCGGATCAAGCTCCGGTCGCGCGATGCCGTGGCCTTCGGTCAGATACTGAGACAGCGACATGCCCCCCAGATCGCCGAGGTCGAACAGCTCGATCCCGGTGCCCTGCACCTCGCCATCCGCCCCGAGCGCCGCCATCACCTCTGCGTCGGCAAGCGGCGCGCCCGCCTCTTCGATCACGTCGAACACGCGCACCACATGCGCCTCGTGCGCGGGGATGTGGAGCGCCGTGCTCATGCCGCGCGCCGCGCCCGCTGGCCCTGCACCAAAAGCTCCATCGCCGCCATGCGCACCGCCACGCCCATCTCCACCTGATCCTGAATGACCGAGCGGTTGATGTCGTCGGCAATCTCGCCGTCGATCTCGACGCCGCGATTCATCGGGCCGGGATGCATCACGATGGCATCCGGGGCGGCATGGGCCAGCTTCTCGGCGTCAAGCCCGAAGCGGTGGTAATATTCCCGCTCGCTGGGAATGAAGCCGCCATCCATCCGCTCGCGCTGAAGCCGCAGCATCATGACCACGTCCACGCCCTTCAGGCCTTCGGCCATGTCGTCGAACACCTCGACCCCGAACTCGGCGATCCCGGCGGGCATGAGCGTCGGCGGGCCGACCAGGCGCAGGCGGTTTTCCATCTTGCCCAGCAGCAGGATGTTCGACCGCGCCACGCGGGAATGCGCGATATCGCCGCAGATCGCGATGTTGAGCCGGTGCAGCCGCCCCTTGGCGCGCCGTATCGTCAGCGCGTCGAGCAGCGCCTGCGTGGGATGCTCGTGCCGCCCGTCCCCGGCATTGAGCACTGCGCAGCGCACCTTCTGCGCCAGCAGGTCCACCGCGCCCGAATGCGGGTGGCGCACCACCAGCAGATCGGGGTGCATGGCGTTGAGGGTGAGCGCCGTGTCAATCAGCGTCTCGCCTTTCTTGAGGCTCGAGGCCTGCATCGCCATGTTCATCACGTCCGCGCCCAGCCGCTTGCCCGCAAGCTCGAAACTGGCCTGCGTGCGGGTCGAGGCCTCGAAGAACATGTTGATCTGCGTCAGCCCCGCGAGCACGTCGCGATGCTTGGTGTCGCTGCGGTTGAGCGCGACATAATCCTCGGCCAGATCGAGAATCGTGGTGATGTCGCCGGGGGCGAGCGGCTCGATCCCCAGAAGATGCGCGTGCGGAAAACTCATGCCGCCTCCGATCCCGTTTTCTGCGCTTATAGAAACTCGGCCCCGCCGGGGCAAGCCACGCGCCCGCGCTTCATCTTGCCATAAATATCCCGCCAACGCGCGCCCCATGCGCGACCGTCCGGCCCCTTTCCCCCGCCCGCGCCAGCGGATAGCTTGCACGTCATGGAATCGAGGCCTCGACCATCGAGGCGGCGCGGGCGCTGCTGCGCCTGGCAGATCGAACTCGGCGCGACCGAGGCGATCGGCGATGCGCCGGTGGACCGCTACGCGCCTGAGATCCGCCGCACCGCGATCCCGGCTTCGCCGGCGGCGCGGCCTGCCGCAGCCGCGGCACCTGCTCCGCCGCCCCGCCGCGCCGCGCACCGGCCAGCCGCCGGGACCGATCCCGTGGCCGAGGCACGCGCAGCGCGCCGAGCGCGGGCACGCCGACGCTCGCGGCGCTGCGCGCGGCGCTCGCGGCCTACCCGCATTGCGACCTCAGGCGCGGCGCGCGCAACCTCGTCTTTGCCGATGGCAAGCCCGGCGCGCGGGTGATGATCATCGGCGAGGCGCCGGGGCGCGACGAGGATATCGCGGGCCTGCCCTTCGTCGGCCGCGCCGGGCAGCTTCTCGACCGGATGTTCGCCGCCATCGGGCTGGCGCGCGACAGCGCACGCCCCGAATCGGCGCTCTACATCACCAACGTCCTGCCCTGGCGCCCGCCGCAGAACCGCGACCCGGGCAGCGACGAGATCGCCATGATGCGCCCCTTCATGGCGCGGCACGTCGCGCTCGCGGCCCCCGATGTGATCGTGCTCATGGGCAACATAAGCTGCGAGGCGGGGCTGGGGCAGCGCCGCATCACCCGGCTGCGCGGGACCTGGACCGAGGCGTATGGCAAGCCCGCGCTGCCGATGTTCCACCCTGCCTACCTGCTGCGCAACCCGCCGGCCAAGCGCGAGGCCTGGGCCGACCTGCTGGCGCTCAAGGCCCGCCTGTCGGAGGCCCCGCGATGATCGTCGATCCGCTGACACTGCTGGCTTTCATCCCCGCCGCACTGGCGCTCAACCTCACGCCGGGGGCCGACATGATGTTCTGCCTCGGGCTCGGGCTGCGCGCGGGGCCGCACCCGGCCATCGCTGCAAGCGCGGGCATCGCGGCGGGCGGCATGGTGCATGTTACGCTCGCGGGGCTGGGTCTCGCGGCGCTCATCGCCGCGCACCCCCTGACACTCGACGCGATCCGCTGGCTGGGGGTGGCCTACCTGCTCTGGCTCGCCGCACAGGCGCTTGCGCGCCGAGCGGCCGCTGCGCCGCGGCGACGCCCGGTGCTCGGCGCGCGCCCGCGCCTTTCGCGAGGGGATGGTCGTCAACCTGCTCAATCCCAAGGTCATCCTCTTCGTGCTGGCCTTCGTGCCGCAATTTGTCGATCCCGCCCGCGCGCTCCTGCCGCAATTCCTGATCTACGGCCTCGTGCTGGCGCTGGGCGGGTTTGTCATCAACGGTGCGGTGGGCGTGTTTGCCGGGGGGCTGGGCCGCCGCCTTGCCACCTCGCCGCGCCTCGCGCGCGGGCTTGGCCTCGCCTCTGCCGCGATCTTCACCGCGCTCGCCGCGCGCCTCGCCCTCATGCACAGGAGCTGACCCATGCCCCGCCTTGATGAGACCAAGGACTTCATCCCCGTCCGCATCGCGCTGCTCACCGTATCGGACACCCGCGACCTGACGCAGGACCGCTCGGGCGACGTGCTGGCCGAGCGGATCGAGGCGGCGGGCCACACCCTCGCCGACCGCATGATCGTGCGCGACGAGCGCGACCAGATCGCGGCGCATCTGCGCGACTGGATCGCCGACCCGGATATCGACGTGGTGATCTCCACCGGCGGCACGGGCCTCACGGGCCGCGATGTCACGGTCGAGGCGCATCGCGATGTCTACGAGAAAGAGATCGACGCCTTCGGGACGGTCTTCACCATCGTCTCGATGCAGAAGATCGGCACCTCGGCGGTGCAGAGCCGCGCCACCGGGGGCGTGGCGGGGGGCACTTATCTCTTCGCCCTGCCCGGCAGCCCCGGCGCCTGCAAGGACGCCTGGGACGAGATCCTGTGCCACCAGTTCGATTACCGCCACATGCCCTGCAATTTCGTGGAAATCATGCCCCGGCTCGACGAGCATCAGCGCCGGAAATGAGCGCGTCGCGCGTGTAACGGCGTCAAAGCTTGGCTTTTGCCCGGCAACGCATAGATTTAAAGCTGTCCGCAAGCCAGCCGGAGCGGTTTACACGGGGTGCGCGCCATGCGGTTTCTGCGCCAGGGTCTTCTGGGGCTCTTTCTTCTGTCGCTGACGGCGGGCCTCCTGGGCTACGCCGGTCAGGTGCTGCGAACGGCCGTCGAGGAGCGCATGACCCGCGACACCCGCACGCCCGAGCGGAGCGAGCGCGTTTTTGCCGTGCGCACCGTCATGGCGCAGGCCGGGACCATCGCGCCGCGCCTCACCGCCTTCGGGCGGATCGAGAGCCGCCGCAGCCTCGACATCCGCGCGCAGGTGGCGGGCGAGATCGTCGAACTTTGTCCCTGCTTCGTCGAGGGCGGCACGGTCGAGGCGGGGCAGTTCCTCGCCCGGATCGACCCGTCCGAGGCCGAGGATGCGCGCGCACGGGCGCGGATCGACCTCGAGGATGCCCGCGCCGAGGCGCGCGAGGCCGACCGCGCGCTGGCGCTGGCCCGCGACGAGCTGGCGGCGCGCGAGGATCAGGCGGCGCTTCAGGCCCGCGCGCTCGCCCGGCAACGCGATCTGGAATCGCGCGGCGTCGGCACGCTCACCGCCATCGAGAGCGCCGAATATAACGTCATGCAGGCGCGGCAGGCGGTGCTGGCGAGCCGTCAGGCGCTGGCCAATGCCGAGGCGCGCGTCGATCAGGCGGTAACGACCGTTTCGCGCGCAGACCTGGCGCTGGCCGAGGCCGAACGACGGCTGGCCGAGACGCGGATCACCGCCCGGTTTTCAGGACGCCTGAGCGGGGTCGCCGCCATCGAGGGCGGCGTGGTGAGCGTCGGTGAAATGCTTGCGCGGCTGGTGGACGGGCGCGCGCTCGAGGTGGCGTTTCGCATCTCGACCGAGCAATATGCGCGGCTGCTAAACGAGAGCGGCACGCTGAGCCCCCTGCCGGTCACCGCCACGCTGCAAAGCGGCGAGGCCGAGATGCGCGCGACCGGGACGATCGCGCGCGAGGCCGCGTCGCTGGCCGAGGGCGAAAGCGGGCGTATGATCTTTGCCGCGCTCGACCGTGCCACCGCGATGAAACCCGGCGATTTCGTGCGCGTCACCATCGACGAGCCGCCCATCGCGGGGCTGGCGCGCCTGCCCGCCTCGGCGCTCGCCGGGGACGGCACGGTATTGGCGGTGGGCGAGGGCGACCGGCTCGAGGTGCTGCCGGTCACGCTGGTGCGGCGTCAGGGCAACGACGTGCTGGTGCGCGCGCCGGGCGTGGCGGGCCGCGAGATCGTGACCGGGCGCAGCCCGGCGCTTGGCCCCGGCCTCAAGGTGCGGCGCATCGGCGAGGAGTCTGAGAACACGATGTCGCTCAGCGACGAGCGGCGCGCGCGGCTGCGCGCGCAGGTCGAGGCCGACACCGCGCTGCCCGAGACCGAGCGCCGCCGCCTGCTCGCCGATCTCGCCCGGCCGGACGTGCCCGCACGCACCGTCGCGCGGATCGAATCCCGCGCCGGGGGCTGAGCCGCATGACCGGGATCATTTCCTTCTTTACCCGCCACCGCACCGCGGCCAACCTTCTGTTGGTGCTACTGGTGGCGGCAGGGCTGATGGCCGCGCCCAACATGCGCGCACAGTTCTTTCCCGACGTGGTTGTGGACAACGTCACCGTCTCGGTCGCCTGGGACGGCGCGAGCGCCGAGGACGTGGATGCAGGCATCGTGCAGCTTGTCGAGCCCGCGCTGCTGGCCGTCGAGGGCGTGACCGAGGCAAGCGCCACGAGCCGCGAGGGCAGCACCACGATGCTGCTCGAATTCGAGCCGGGCTGGGACATGGGCCGCGCAGCCGACGAGGTCGAGGCGGCGCTGGGGCAGATCACCGATCTGCCCGAAGACGCCGAAGAGCCGGTGGTGCGCCGGGGTGCATGGCGCGACAGCGTGACCGACGTGGTCATCACCGGGCCGGTGGGGGCCAAACAACTGGCCCGCACCGCCGATGAATTCGTCGCCCGGCTCTTTGCCGCCGGGGTGACGCGGGCCACCGTCTCGGGGGTGGCGGCACCGGAAACGCTGGTCGAGGTGCCCGCCCGCGCGCTCATCGCCCATGACGTGAGCATGGCCGAGATCGCTGCCGCCATCGCCGCGCGCGTCGACGCCGCCCCGGCGGGCGACGTGACCGGGGCCAACACCCGGCTGCGCACCGGCACAGAGCGGCGCAGCCCCGCCGAGATCGCCGAAATCCCCCTGCGCCTGCGCCCCGACGGCTCGGCGCTGACCATAGGCGATCTGGCTTTGGTGCGCGCGGGCGGCGTCGACCGTGGCCTTGCCTATTACGTGGGGGCCTCCCCCGCCGTCACCGTGCGGGTGGACCGCCCCGCCGAGGGCGACGCGCTCGAGGTGCAGGCGCGGGTGGAGCGGATCGCGGACGAGATGCTGCAAAACCTGCCCGAGGGGGTGGAGGTCGACCTCGTGCGCACCCGCTCCGAGGCCATTTCGGGGCGGTTGAAAATGCTGCTGGACAACGCCCTGACGGGGCTGGCGCTGGTGGTGGGACTGCTGTTCCTCTTTCTCAACGTGCGCACCGCGTTCTGGGTGGCGGCGGGCATCCCGGTGGCGATGCTGGCGGCGCTGGCGCTGATGTATGCCGCCGGGCTCACGCTCAACATGATCTCGCTGTTCGCGATCATCATCACGCTGGGGATCGTGGTGGACGATGCCATCGTGGTGGGCGAACACGCCGACGCCCGCCACCGCCGCTATGGCGAGCCGCCTGCCGTCGCCGCCGAACGCGCCGCCGGGCGCATGGCGCTGCCGGTGTTTTCGGCCACGCTCACCACGCTTCTCGCGTTCTTCGGGCTGGCGATCATCGGCGGGCGCTTCGGCGATCTCATTTACGACATCCCCTTCACCGTGATCGCCGTGCTGGCCGCGAGCCTCGTCGAGTGTTTCCTGATCCTGCCCAACCACATGGCGCACGCGCTGGCGAAATCGGCCCGCGAGCGGTGGTACGACTTCCCGAGCCGGGTGGTGAATCGCGGCTTCACCGCCCTGCGCGACCGCGCCTTCCGCCCGCTCATGGCCGGGGTGATCCGCGCGCGCTACGCGGTGCTGGCGGGGGCGATACTGCTGCTGGCCACGCAGGTGGCCAGCGTAGTGCGCGGCGATGTGACATGGCGCTTCTTCAACGCGCCCGAACGCGGCAGCGTCACCGGCAATTTCGCGATGGCCCCGGGGGCCACCCGCGCCGACACGCTGGCACAGATGCGCGCGGTGCAACAGGCGGTCGAGGCGCTGGGGGCCGACTATGCCGCCGAACACGGGCAGAACCCGGTCAAACACGTGCTGGCGCAGGTTGGCGGCCACGCCGGGCGCGGGCTCTCGGGGTCCGAAACCCGCGACGACGATCTCAAGGGCGGCATTTCCATCGAGCTGATCGACGCCGACCTGCGCCCCTATTCGAGCTTTGCCTTCCTCGCCGACCTTCAGGAGCGCGCGCCGCGCCTGCCGATGACCGAGGCGCTGAGCTTTCGCGGCGCGCGCTCCGGCCCCGGCGGCGACGCGCTTGACATCGCACTTCTACGGGGCGGATGCGCAAACGCTCAAGGCCGCCGCCGAGGACCTCAAGACCCGGCTCGCGCAGGAACCCGAGGTGTCGGCGCTGGAGGATACGCTCGCCTGGGACAAGGACGAGCTGGTGCTGGAGCTGACCGCCCACGGGCAGGCGCTGGGCTTTGATATCGACGACCTGGGCCGCACCCTGCGCAACCGCGTGACCGGCATCGAGGCGGCGACCTTCCCCGACGGGCCACGCTCGGCCACGGTGCGGGTGGAACTGCCCGAGACGGACCTCTCGGCGGATTTCCTCGACAGCATGATGGTGCGCAGCGACAGCGGCCATTACGTGCCGCTCGCCGATATTGTCACCGTCACCACGCGCACCGGATTCTCCACCGTGCGGCGCGAGAACGGGCTGCGCGTGGTCAACGTGAGCGGCGACATTTCCGAGGACGACCCGGCCCGCGCCGCCGAGATCACGCGCACGCTGGAGGCGGATATCCTGCCGCAAATCGCGGGCATCCACCGGGTGGAATACCGCATGGGTGGCCTTTCGGAACAAGAGGACGCGTTCCTCGCCGATGCGCGGCTGGGGCTGATGCTGACGCTTCTCGGCATCTACCTCGTGCTGGCGCTGGTCTTTGCAAGCTGGGCGCGCCCAATCGCGGTGATGGCGGTGATCCCGTTCGGCCTTGTCGGGGCAATCTGGGGGCACGCGCAATGGGATGTGCCGCTGTCGATGTTCTCGGTGGTGGGGCTGCTGGGCATGACCGGCATCATCATCAACGATTCCATCGTGCTGGTCACGGCCATCGACGGCCACGCGAAAGGGCGCGGCCTCATCCCCGCGATCATCGAGGGGGCGTCGGACCGGCTGCGCGCGGTGCTGCTGACCACGCTCACCACGGTGATGGGCCTCGCGCCGCTGCTGTTCGAGCGTTCGACGCAGGCGCAGTTCCTCAAGCCCACGGTCATCACGCTGGTCTACGGCCTCGGCTTCGGCATGGTGCTGGTGCTGATCCTCGTGCCCGCGCTGCTGGCCATCGGGCGCGACCTGTCGCGGCCCTTCACGGCATTGCGGCGCGGATGGCAGGCGCGGCGCGGCGGCGTGGCGCGGCTCATGCACGGCACGGGCATTGCACTGGTGGTCTGGCTCATAGCGACGGTAGGCTGGGTGCTCGCCACCGGCGCGCTGCCCGCCCCGCTCGACCATCTGCCGCTCGCACCGATGCAGGCGGCGCTGGTGCTTCAGGCGGGCGGCAGCGCAATCCTCATCTCGGCGGCCTGGCTCGGGGCCGCGCTCACCACGCACACGCGCCGCCAAAGCGGCTTGCGCCGCCCCTGATCCGGCGCTACGCGTGGCCCATGCGGATCGTGCGCGACCATAGCTTTGCCACCGAGGCCGACCGGGGCGCCTCTGCCGCCATCGGCAATTTCGATGGTGTCCACCTCGGTCATCGCCACGTCATCGGCATCGCCCGCCGCGCCGGCAACGAAATCGGCGCGCCGCTCGGCGTGCTGACCTTCGAGCCGCACCCGCGCGAGTTCTTCGCCCCCGATGCGCCCCCGTTCCGGCTGATGGGGGCCGAGGCGCGCACCCACCGGCTGGAAAAGATCGGCGTCGATCGGCTTTACGAATTGCCGTTCAACGCGGCCCTCGCGGGCCTCAGCCCGCGCGCCTTCGCGCAGCAGATCCTCGCCGACGGGCTGGGCCTCGCCCATGTCGTTGTCGGTGCGGATTTCTGCTTTGGCAAGGGGCGCGCGGGCAATGCCACCATGCTGCAGGAGTTCGGCACCGAGATGGGCTTTGGCGTGACCATCGCGCCGCTTCTCGAGGGCGAGGGCGGTCAGGTCTCATCCACCGCGATCCGCCGCGCCCTCTCGGAGGGCCGCCCGCGCGACGCCGCCGCCATGCTGGGCCACTGGCACCGCATCGAAGGCCCGGTGGTGGGCGGCGAACAGCGCGGCCGCACATTGGGCTTTCCGACTGCCAATATGTCGATTGCCGGGCTGCACCCGCCGCGCTTCGGCGTCTACGCGGTGCTCGTGGACGTGCTCGACGGCCCGCATCAGGGGCAGTATCACGGGGCAGCCTCGCTCGGCGTGCGCCCGCAATACGGCGGCGCAGAACCCAACCTGGAAACCTTCCTCTTCGATTTCTCCGGCGATCTTTACGGCGCGCACCTGTCTGTGGGGCTGGTGGACTATCTCCGCCCCGAAGAGACGTTCCCGAACGTCGAGGCCTTCATCGCGCAGATGGAGGCCGATTGCGCCCGCGCCCGCACCATCCTGGCGGCGACATGACCGATCCCGCCGATCCCATCGACCGCAGCGGCCTGCGCCCCCGCTACTGGGAATCCACCCCGCTCGACCGGATGACGGTGCGCGAATGGGAGGCGCTCTGCGACGGCTGCGGCAAGTGCTGCCTCAACAAGCTCGAGGATGATGAAACCGGCGAGGTGGAGCTTACCCGCGTCGCCTGCCGGTTGTTCGACGATACCACCTGCCGCTGCGGCCAATACGCCATCCGGCATCAATTCGTGCCTGAATGCATCTCGCTCAAACCCCACACCATCGAGCGCCACGCCTATTGGCTGCCCGAAACCTGCGCCTACAAGCTCCTGCACGAGGGCAAGCCGCTCTACCCGTGGCACCCGCTGATTTCGGGCACACCCGAGAGCGTCCACGCGGCAGGGGTCTCGGTCCAGCACCGCACATTGCCCGAATTCGAGGTGCCCGAGGACGATTGGGAAGACCACATCATCGAGGAGCCCGGCCTATGAATTTCGCCTCCGACAATGCCGGCCCCGCCCTGCCGCAGGTGATGGAGGCGATGATCGCCGCCAACGCGGGGCACACCCCCTCCTACGGGGCCGAGGCGCTGATGGACGAGGTGCGCGACCGTTTGCGCAGCCTCTTCGAGGCCCCGCAGGCCAGCATCTACCTCGTCGCCACCGGCACGGCGGCCAACGCGCTTGCATTGGCCACCCTCTCGGAGCCGTGGCAGACCGTGTTCTGCACCCCGCTCGCGCATATCCACACCGATGAATGCAACGCGCCCGAGTTCTTTACCGGCGGGGCCAAGCTGAGCCTAGTGGGTGAGGCCGACAAGATGACGCCGGAAGAGCTTGAACGCGCCATCGCCGCCTGGCCCGCGGGCGACGTTCACAACCCGCAGCACGGGCCACTCGCCCTCACCCAGGCCACCGAGCGGGGCCGCGTCTATACCTGCGACGAGATCGCCGCGCTGTGCGACGTGGCGCGCGCGTACGGCTTGCCCACCTACATGGACGGCGCACGCTTTGCCAATGCCGCCGCCGCCCTCGGCTGCACCCCGGCCGAGATGACGTGGAAGGCGGGGGTGGACGCGGTGAGCTTCGGTGGCACCAAGAACGGCTGTATCGGCGTCGAGGCGGTGATCTTCTTCAACCCCGAGAATGCCTGGGAATTCGAGCTGCGCCGCAAACGCTCGGCGCATCTGTTCTCCAAGCACCGCTACCTTTCGGCACAGATGCTAGGCTACGTCGCGGACGATGTCTGGCGCGAGGCCGCGCAAACCGCGAATGCCCGCGCCGCGCGGCTGGCCGAGGGGCTGCGCGCCGTGCGGGGGGCCGAGATGGTCTACGCCTGCGAGGTCAACATGATCTTCGCCCGCCTGCCCCGCGCCACCCATCAGCGGCTCAAGGCCGCAGGCGCGGCCTACGCGCTCTACGAAGGCCCGCTCGAGACGGGCGCACCCGACGCGCCGCTCTTGGCGCGATTCGTCTGCGACTGGTCGATTGAGGAGGCCGGGATCGACCGGTTTCTGGAGGTTGCGGCGGGGTGAGGCCGGGACCACGGCGTGTGGGGGCTGGAATTGGCCTGAAGGCGACGTTGGGTCGATGTCTAGGCCCGGCGCGGAATCAAGCCCGAAGGGCGCCGCGCCATCGGTCATGCCGGAGGCATGCTTTCAGCATGACCCGCCCCCCGGACTGGCGATTTCGTCAAGTATGTGCGCCACTTCGAGGTTTCGCGGATGCTGAGGATCAAAGCTGCGCTGCGACGCCGTCGGATCGCCAGCCCGCAGCCTGTCGATGGCGCGGCTCACCCCCAACGTCTCCTCAAGGCCAAGTGCAGACCCACCATCCGGTTTTCCGGGCATGTCTCAGCCACCATACTCCGCGTCGCTGACCTGATCGAGCCAGTCCGCCGTGCGCCCGTCCACGGCCTCCTGAATCGCGAGATGGCACATCATGCGGTCGGGCGCGGCCCCGTGCCAGTGTTCCTCGCCCGGCGGAATCCAGACCGTGTCACCAGCGCGGATCACCTGCACCGCGCCGTCGCGCGTCGACACGCGGCCCACGCCCGACAACACGTGCAGCGTCTGCCCGCGCGGATGCGTGTGCCATGCCGTGCGCGCGCCGGGCGCGAAGGTGACGCGCAGCGCGCGGATATCCGTCTCCGCGCCCTCGCCGATCACCGGCTCCTGCCAGACCGGCCCGGTGAAATACGCCTGGTCGGCGGGGCGGCTTGCGCGCGTGTCCGATGTGATGATCTTCATGAGACCCTCCCTTGCTCCAACCCCGATCCTACGCCCGCACGCACGCGATGCAACGCGGCTTTTTCAAGCCCGCTGCACTTGACGCCCGGCGGCTTTGCGCATAATCACCGCTCACGGAATTCGGGGTGCTGCCTGTGGCGGTGCCCGCTTGTATTGAGACGGGGCGTCGATGCCCTCCCCCAGAGACGAGGATGATCCCATGTCGCGCCGCTGCGAACTGACCGGAAAAGGCCCGATGACCGGCAACAACTCGAGCCACGCCAACAACAAGACCAAGCGTCGGTATCTGCCGAACCTCAACGACGTGACGCTGCAGTCCGAGGCGCTGAACCGCGGCATCAAGCTGCGCATTTCGGCGCACGCGCTGCGCAGCGTCGATCACCGCGGCGGGCTCGACGCCTTTCTCGCCAAGGCCAGGGACGAAGAGCTGTCTGCCTCCGCGCTGAAGGTCAAGAAAGAGATCGCCCGCGCCCAGACCGCCACCGCGTGAGCCCGGCCCTCTTACCGGCATTACCGGCCCCGTTGCACTGCGACGGGGCTGTTTCGTTTTGTCGCTTGTCGCGCGCGGGCGGTGGGGCCTATACCTGCGAATGATGACAGTCCTTCGCGGCATAACCACCCTCGGGCTCTGCCTGTTCCTGACGCTGACCAGCGTCACCCTCGCGGTGGCGCGCGGCGCGCCGGGGCCGGTGGGGGTGATGGTGATCTGCACCGGCGAGGGGCTGAGCCGGTTGGTCGTCGATACCGACGGACAGCCTGTGCCCCCGCCGCATATCTGCCCCGACTGCTTGCTCGCCTTCCACGCCACGGCCCCGAACGATCCGCTACCTGCGCCGCACACGGCCCCCGTCACGGCACGCGCACCCTTTGCCCATGCCCGCCACGCTGCCGCCGCCACGCGCCCCATGATGCTCGCGCGCGCGCCGCCGCCTCCGGTCTGATCCCGTCCACCCGACTCACCTCAGACCAGACAGGAACGACACCATGTCCCTCAGAACCACCGCTATCACGGCGCTTGCCGCCCTCACCCTCGCCGCGCCCGCACTGGCGCAGAGCATCGAGATCTACGATCCTTACGCCCGCAGCGCCAGCCCGATGGCCAAGACAGGCGCGGCCTTCATGATGATCCATAACACCGGCGATACGGATGACCGGCTGGTCGGGGCCGCCTCTCCCGCCGCCAGGATGGTGCAGCTTCACACCCACCGCGAAGAGGGCGGCGTGATGAAGATGATCCATGTCGAGGAGGGCTTTGCAATCCCGGCGGGCGAGACGGTGTTCCTCCAGCGCGGCGGCAATCACGTCATGCTCATGGGCCTGACCGAGCCGTTCGAGCAGGGCAAGACCATCCCGCTCACCCTCACCTTCGATCACTCCGGCGAGATCGAAATCGAGGTGCCGGTGGACCTCGCGCGCAAGCCGAAGCACGGTCAGACCGACTGATCCAAACCCGCGCCGAGCAGGCCCGCCACCCATTCCGGCACGGCCTGCGCGGCGCGGCCCCGCAGCACCTCGTGAAAATCCGAGGCCACCGCCGAGGCCTCGACGTTGATCTCCACGCAATGCGCGCCCGCAGCCGCCGCCTCCGAGGCGAACCCGGCGGCGGGCCAGACCTGCCCCGAGGTGCCGATGGCGGCGAAGATGTCCGCCCCTGACAGATGATCGATTATGTCCTCCATCCGGTAGGGGATTTCCCCGAACCACACCACGTCGGGCCGACAGGCGCACGCGCCGCAGGCAGGGCAGGTGTCATGGGGTGACATTTCGAGGGCCGCCTCCCAGCGATCCCCGCAAGCCGCGCACAGCGCGCCCGACAATTCCCCGTGCATGTGGATCACGTCCCGGCTTCCCGCCGCCTCGTGCAACCCGTCCACGTTCTGCGTGACGATCACCACCTCGCCGGGATGCGCCGCCTGCAACCGCGCCAGCGCAACATGCGCGGCATTGGGGCGCGCGTCTGCTGCCTGCACGCGACGGGTATTGTAGAAGCGATGCACAAGGCCCGGGTCTCGGGCGAATCCCTCGGGCGTCGCCACGTCCTCGATGCGGTGCTCGGCCCAGATCCCGCCCGCATCGCGAAACGTGCCCAGCCCGCTCTCGGCGGAAATGCCCGCCCCGGTCAGAATGACGATCTTTTCCATCGCGCCCTCCGCGTGTAAATCTGCCCTATCGGAGGCCTCATGACCACCCGCATCCTTTTTGTCTGCCTTGGCAATATCTGCCGCTCTCCCGCCGCCGAGGGCGTGTTTCGCAGCCTTGCGCCCGACACCGTCACCGACAGCGCCGGCACCAGCGGCTGGCATGTGGGCGAGCCGCCCTACGGCCCCATGCAGGATGCCGCCCGCGCGCGGGGCCATGACCTCTCGGACCTGCGCGCGCGGCAGTTCAAGGCGGCTGATTTCGACAGCTTCGACCTGATCGTGGCGATGGACGCAAAGAACCTTCGCGTGATCGAGGCGCTGCGCCCGGCAGGCAACACCACGCCGGTCATGCTCTTTACCGATTACGCCCCCGAGGCCGGGGCCGGTCACGTCCCCGATCCCTATTACACCCGCGATTTCGACGGCGCGCTCGACCTGATCGAGGCTTGTGCAAGGGGGCTTGCCGCGCGGCTCTGACCGGCGCGCTTCCTTCGGAAAGTCCGAAAGCCGCTTTCACGGGCTGCAAAAACCCCGTCACATCCCCGGCAAACCGCTTGCCCGAAACGGCCCCGCGCCCCATTCCAGAGGAGAAGGAGGCCCGCACCATGCCGCTGACATACCTCAAGACTGCCCCCGGAGAGCCCGCGCAAACCACCGCCGATATCGCCGATACCGTGCAGGTGATGCTCGCGCGGCTGCGCACGGGCGGCGCGCAGGTGGCGCTCGAATATGCGCGCGACCTCGATGGCTGGCAGGGGCCGGTGGCGCTCACGCACGCGCAGATCGCGGCGGCCTCGGACCGCGTGCCGCAATCGCTCAGGGCCGATATCGCCTGGGCGCATGACAATATTTCGCGCTTTGCCGCCGCCCAGCGCGCCACCGCGCAGGACATGGAGATCGAGCTGCGCCCCGGCCTGATCGCCGGGCAAAAGCAGATTCCGGTGCGCGCCGTCGGCGCTTACGTGCCGGGCGGGCGCTACAGCCACATCGCCTCGGCGCTGATGTCCATCGCCACCGCGCGCGAGGCCGGGGTGGCCGACATCACCGCTTGCTCGCCGCCTTCCGGGCCGGGCGGCATTCCCGATGCGCTCGTCCACACCATGCACCTCGCGGGGGCCACGCGCATCCTGTGCCTCGGCGGGGTGCAGGGGGTGGCGGCGATGGCCTTTGGCCTCTTCGGCGCGCCGCAGGCCGATATCCTCGTCGGTCCCGGCAACGCCTTCGTGGCCGAGGCCAAGCGACAGCTTTTCGGCCCCGTCGGGATCGACATGGTCGCAGGCCCCACCGACAGCCTGATCCTCGCCGATGACACCGCCGACCCCGAGACCGTCGCCGCCGATCTCGTCGGGCAGGCCGAGCACGGGGCCAATTCGCCTGTGTGGCTGGCCACCACCTCGCGCGCGCTGGCCGAAGCGGTGATGGCGCGCATCCCCGCGCTCATCGCCGACCTGCCCGAACCCAACCGCGCCGCCGCCCATGCGGCCTGGCGCGACCTGGGCGAGGTGGTGCTGTGCGACAATCCCGAGGAGATGGCCGCCCATGCCGATACCCGCGCGCCCGAGCACCTGCACGTTCAGGCCCGCGACCTTGACTGGTGGCTGGGGCGGCTCGCCGCCTATGGCTCGCTGTTTCTGGGCGAGCGCACCACCGTGGCCTTTGGCGACAAGGCGGCGGGGCCGAACCATGTGTTGCCCACCTCCGGGGCCGCGCGCTATACTGGTGGCCTGTCGGTGCACAAGTTCCTCAAGACCGTGACATGGCAAAAGGTCGCGCCCGCTGCGCTCCAAGATCTCGCCGGGGTGACGGCCCGCCTCAGCCGCGCCGAGGGGATGGAGGGGCACGCGCGCACCGCCGATATCCGATCAGGCACGGCCCCCCGTGCCCTCACCTCGACGGGATAGGACCAAGCGATGAAATGCGTGGGCATTCTGGGCGGCATGGGGCCGGAGGCCACGATCCTGCTCATGCAAAAGGTGATGGCGGCGGTGCCCGCCCGCGACGACGCGGACCACGTGCCGCTTCTGGTGCACCAGAACCCGCAGGTGCCCAGCCGCATCAAGGCGCTGATCGAGGGCGGCGGCGAAGACCCGGGCCCCACGCTCGCGCGCATGGCCCGCGACCTCGCGGCAGGCGGCGCGCAGGCGCTCGCCATGCCGTGCAACACCGCACACTATTATGCCCCGGCGGTCCGCGCGGCGACGGCGCTGCCCTTCCTCGACATGCTCGACCTGACCGCGACGCATCTGGCCGGGGCCGGGGCGCGGCGCGTCGGGATGCTCGCCTCCCCCGCCACGCGGCTGGCGGATGTCTTCGCCGCGCCCTTCGCCGCGCGCGGGCTGGAGCCGGTGTTCCTCGAAGACGATACCGCGCTGCTCGCGATCATCCGCGCGGTCAAGGCGGGCCGTGACACGACCACGCTGGCCGCGCCGCTACGGGCAGAGGCCGAGGCGCTGCGCGCGCAAGGTGTCGATCACCTGCTCGTCGCCTGCACCGAGTTGTCGCTGATGACCGGCGCCCTGCCCGACGATTTGCCGCGAACCGACAGCCTCGATTGCCTGAGCGGGGCGATCGTGGCGTTTGCGAGGGGATAACGGGCGGTTTTTGGCCTGAAGGGGACGTTGCGGCTTGGCCCCGGCGCGGAATCAAGGCCGCAGGCCGCCGCGCCATCGCCAGGCCGCCCCCCGGACTGGCGATTTCGTCAAGTATGCGCGCCACTTCGAGGTTTCGCGGATGCTGAGAGATAAAGTGCCCTGAACAGACGTCGGATCGCCAGCCCGCGGCCTGTCGATGGCGCGGCTCACCCCGACTGTCCGCTCCAGACCATAAGCCCCCTCAGTTGATCAGCCCCGCATGGCGCAACCCGTCCTCGACCAGTGCCTTTGTCGGATCGCTCAGCCCCACCAGCGGCAGGCGCACCTCTTCGCTGCACAGCCCCAACCGCGACATGGCGTATTTCACCCCCACCAGCCCCGGCTCGGTGAAAATCGCGCGATGCAGGGGCATCAGCCGGTCCTGCAAGTCGAGCGCCCGCGCATAATCGCCCGCCAGCGTCGCCTCCTGCACTTGCGCCACCAGCTTCGGCGCGACATTGGCGGTCACCGAAATGACGCCCACGCCACCCTGCGCGTTGAACCCGTGCGCCGTGCCATCCTCGCCGGAAATCTGGATGAACTCCTTGCCGCACGCGATGCGCTGCGTGCAGACGCGGGCCAGATCGCCGGTGGCGTCCTTCACCCCGATGATCCGCGGCAGCCGCGCCAACTGCCCCATCGTGTCGGGCAGCATGTCCACGACCGATCGCCCCGGAATGTTGTAGATGATGATCGGCAACTCGCAGCAATCGTGCAACGCGGTGAAATGCGCGATGAGGCCCGCCTGCGTCGGCTTGTTGTAATAGGGCGTGACCACCAGTGCGGCATCGGCACCCACCTCGGCGGCGTGGCGCATGAAGCGCATGGCCTCCAGCGTGTTGTTGCTGCCTGCGCCTGCGACCACCGGGATGCGGCCCGCCACCGCGCGCACCACTTCTGAGATCACCCGCTCATGTTCCTGATGGGTCAGCGTCGGGCTCTCGCCGGTGGTGCCCACGGGCACAAGGCCATGACTGCCCTCGCCGATATGCCATTCCACGAGTTTGCCGAGCGTGTCCCAATCCACTTCGCCGTTGTGCAACGGCGTGACGAGGGCCGGAAAGGATCCTTTGAACATGACACGCTCCTTCGTGGTCTTGGTGTGGTCTCGGGCGACAGCCGGTCCTCTACTCGTGAGTGGACCGCGCGGGCCACGCCGCCTAAGCTGGGGACGTCTATCCTGATTCAGCGTGCAAAAGGCAAGGGATGTTAAGGTTTCTGGCCGTGGTTTTGATCCTTGCGATGCCGCTCGGGCCGGTGGCGGCCTCCGATGTGCCACGCATCGCCCCGCGCCCTCTGGCCAGCGCGCTTCACGCCATGCAGGCGGGCCGCTGGGAGGTGGCAGCGAATCTCGCGGCGCGCGACGGCCCGGCGGCGGCGGACCTGATCGAATGGCACCGCCTGCGCGCGGGGCGGGGCGCACCCGCCGACATTCTCGAATTCCTCGGGCGCAACGCCCACTGGCCCGGCCTCGCCCACCTGCGCCGCCAAAGCGAGGCGGCGATGGCGGGCGCGGATTTCGACGCGGCGCTTGCCTTCTACGAGGGCTATATCCCGCAGACCGGCACCGGCGCGCTCAACGCCGCGCGCGCGCGGCTGGCACGCGGGCGTCGGGGCGAGGCCGAGGCCGGGATCGTCATGGCGTGGCGCACGCTCGCCCTCACCACCTCAGAGCACGCCGATTTCCTCCGCGAATTCGGCGCGCTGCTGCCCCCCCACCACGAGGCGCGGCTCGACATGGCGCTGTGGCGCGGGCTGGACGCGGACGCGGCGCTGATGCTGCCGCTGGTGAGCGACGCCGCGCGCACCCGCTCTGAGACATGGGCGCGCATCGCGGTCGGTGATACCGAGGGGATCACCGAGGCGCAGGCCCGCGACCCCGGCATCGCCTTCGCGCTCTTCACCCACCATCTGCAAGGCTCCGCCGAGGACGCCATCGCCGTGCTCCTGCGCCAGAGCCGCATCAATGGCGGGCTGGGAGAGGCCGAGCGCTGGGCCGGGTGGCGCCGCGCGCTGGCGCGTCAGGTGATGCGCGACGGCGACGCCGCACTCGCCTACGAGATCGCGGCCCTGCACCAATTGCCCGAGGGCGCGAATTACGCCGATCTGGAATGGCTCGCGGGCTATGTCGCGCTCAGCTATCTCGACTCGCCCGATCTGGCGCGCGACCATTTTCAGCGCTTCCGCGCCGCCGTCTCCACGCCCATCTCGCTGGGACGCGCGGGCTACTGGCTGGGCCGCGCGCTCGACGCGGGCGGCGATACCGAAAGCGCACAAGACGCCTATGCCGGGGGGGCCGATCACCCGACCAGCTTTTACGGCCTGCTCGCCGCCGAAGCGATCGGGCACGACATCGACCAGGACCTCGCAGGAACCGAAACAGCCCCGCCCTGGCGGCAGGAGGCGTTCGCACAGACCGACCTGCACAAGATCGGCACCCTCGCCCTGCGCATGGACGACACCTGGCTGGCGCGGCGGTTCTTCCTGCACCTTTCCGACGCGCAGGACCAACAGGGCCTCGCGCAGATGGGCGCGATGCTTGGGGACCTGGGCTCGCCCCACCTGCAAGTGATGCTTGGCAAGGCGGCGGCAGAGCGCGGCCTCACGGTGATCGCCCCCTACTACCCGCTCCACCCCCTCACGGAAATGGACCTGCCCGCGCCAATGCACTGGGCGCTTGCCATCGCCCGGCGCGAGAGCGAATTCAACGCAGGTGTGACAAGCGGCGCGGGCGCGAGCGGGCTGATGCAGCTCATGCCCGGCACCGCCCGCGAGATGGCCGACAAGACCGGCCTGCCGTGGCAGCCCGCCCGCCTGACCGGCGATTGGCCCTACAACGCAAGGCTCGGTGCCGCCTACCTCGCCGAGTTGATCGCGCGCTATGACGGCAACCCGCTGCTGGTGGCGGCAGCTTACAATGCCGGGCCGGGGCGGGTGGCAGGGTGGCTCGAGACCTATGGCGACCCGCGCCTGATGGACGCGGAGGAGGTGATAGACTGGATCGAGCACCTGCCCTTCCGCGAAACCCGCAACTACGTCATGCGCGTGGCCGAGAGCCTGCCGGTCTACCGCGCGCGGCTTGGCCAACAGGCGCTGCCACGACCCTTTTCTCGCGAAATCGCGGGCCGCGACAGCGCGCGGGTGACGGACTGACCACGTCTCAGAACGCGTATTGCCAGCCCAGCGTCGCGATCCAGTCGGTCTCGAGCTGAAGCCCGTTGAGGTCCTGATAGACCGCCACACCGATCTCGGCGGCCAACCGGTGCCCGCGCAGCGCACCGCGCCACGGGATCGGCATGGGCCGTGCGGGCCGCGCATCCGGGGTTTCGCTGGAGAGCCCGCCAGCCCGCTGGAGAGAGCGGCGAGGCCGAAACCCGACGATGGATCGCTCCCGAAGGATGCCCCGCTGGAGATGCGGTTGCCGCAAGGGGCAGGCCCGTCAGGCGCACATGCCGGTTATCCCAGGGCCACCCGTGGCGGCGCGCGCGGGCTGTAGGCCGCGCGAGGCGCCTGCGCATCGCTCGCGGGCACGCTGGTAACGGGTGCCAGCGGCGAGAAGGAAACGATCCGCGCCGTCGCATCGGTCACGATCCCGGCCAGCGCAAGCGGGGATTTGAAAAACGGGCAGGGCGAGGTCAGATGCGGCGCACCGTCCTGCTGCGCCGTCTCTGCCGGGTCGCCAGTCGCGTAGAGGCACAACTCGCCCCCAAGCGCCAGCGTCTCGGCCCTTAGCGCCTCTTGCGCGCGCTCCGCAGCATGGGCGGCATCGGCCAGTTCGTGTTGGCATTCGACTGCGGCGGCGGTCGCCACCCGCACACCCAGTAGCAGCACCAGAATGGCCGGTGCCAACCGTCCCCTTGCCAAGCCTGCGATTCGCGCGCGAATGCCCGTCACCATCAACGTCTCCGGCCCCAATAAACCGGGCCATACACGAAAACGTTACCGGCCCGCCCGCCCCCGGTCAAGCCTGACGCCTCAGGGCGACAGCCACCGCACCGCGCCCATGCCGCCGGTGTCGTAGCCGCCCAGCGCCGTAGCCTTGGCCGCGATCACCTCCGAACGCATGAACCCCACAAGCCGCTGCACCGGCTCGGTAAAATACGCGCGGCGATCCACCAGCAGGTCGAACCGCTCGCGCAAGAGCGGGCGGAACACCAGCCGGAATTGCCGCGCCATCGCCTCGATGCCCAATGTCGCCTCGGCCTCGCCCGCCGCCACCGCCGCCGCCGCCTCGCTCTCGGTATGGGCGGGGGTGGCGGGGGTCGACAGGTCCGCCGCCGTCAGCCCCGCCTCGTCCATCAGTCGCTGGAAAAGCGCCGTGGTCCCCGCCCCCTCCTGCCGCAGGATCACCCGCCGCCCGCGCAGATCGGCAAAATCGCGCACCATGTCGGCGACCTGCGGCGCGAGGATCAGCCCGCGCACCCGCGTCGCCCAGCCGATGAGCACCGCGTCGCGCACCCCCCGCGCCTCGACAGCCTCGATGTTCCAGTCGCCCTCGCCGGGGATATGCAGCCCCGCCATCGCCGCCTCGCCCCGGCAAAACGCATCGAGCCCATTGGTGCTTCCGTTCCACAGCGTCGCCAGCGCCGATCCGCTCTCGCGCAGCGCCCAGTCGAGCAACGGGTCGTGCGAGCCGGTCACCACGCCGGGCCGCTCAAGGGTGCGCAGATCACCCTCGCCCTCGAGCCAGGCGGTGATCTCGGAGTGCGGGAACAGCAGCTTGCCGGTCACCTTGCGGTGCGGAATCTCGCCCGCCGCCACCATGTCATAGACCTTGCGCTCGCGCACGCGCAGCAGGTCGGCGACTTCCTTGGTGGTCAGGTAACTCGGATCCATCGGCTCTCGGCGCTCACTGCGGGCGTTTTCCCGGTCCTAGCCCATCCGCGCCGGAAAATCAGCAGGAAACACGCGGGTCTTGCGCCGCCTTCGCCGCTTCCGGGGCCAGCGCGGCAAAGGCGTCATATTGCGCGAGATGGACCGCCCCGGTCATCTCTTTCAGGAAATGCGCGCGGCACAGCCGGTCCATCACCGGCCCCTTGACCTCCGACAGGTGCAGCCGCACGCCCATTTCCTTCAGCCGCGCGTTGATCGCCTCCAGCGTTTCCACCGCGCTCAGGTCGATCTCGTTGATCGCCGAACACATCAGCACCACGTCGCGCACCGCCCCGTCCCCCGCCAGCCGGTCGAGGATGTGATCCTCGACAAAGCGGGCATTGGCGAAATAGAGGCTCTGATCGGGCCGGAACGTCACCACGCCCGGGTCGGTGATCACCTCGTGGCGCAGGATGTTGCGGAAATGCTGCGTGCCGGGCACCAGCCCGACCTCGGCGATATGCGGCTTTGAGCTGCGGTAGAGGTGCAGCCCCACCGACAGGATCACCCCCGCCGACACGCCCGCCTCCACGCCCAGACCCAGCGTCAGCAGGATCGTCACCGCCACGGCGGCGAAATCCGCCTTGGAATAGGCCCAGGCGCTGCGCAGGATCGACAGATCGACAAGGCTCAGCACCGCCACGATGATGGTGGCGGCCAGCGTGGCGATCGGCAGGTCGTGGATGAGCGGCGTGAGGAACATCGCCGCCACCGCCAGCCCCAGCGCGGTGAACGCCCCCGCCGCCGGGGTCACGGCACCGGCGTCGAAATTCACCACCGACCGCGCGAACCCGCCCGTCACCGGGTAGCCACCGGTAAAGGCCGCACCGATATTGGCCGCGCCCAGCCCGATCAGTTCCTGATCCGGGTCGATCCGCTGCCGCCGCTTGGCCGCCAGCGTCTGCGCCACCGACATCGATTCGACGAATCCGATCACCGAGATCAGCAGCGCGGGCACGAATAGCTGCCCCAGCAGCGCGGGCGCAAAGGACGGCAGGGTCAGCGGCGGCAGCCCCTGCGGCACCACGCCCACCACCGCCACGCCGCGCGCGCCCAGATCGAGCGCCCAGACCGCCAGTATGCTCACCGCCACCGCCACCACCGGCCCCGCCTTGGTGAGGGTATCCGCCGCGCGCGGGCCCAGCCCCAGCCGCCTGAGCGCCGGTTTGAGCCCCTTGCGCACCCAGAACAGGAACACTGCCGCGCCACCGCCGATCACCACCGTGATCCAGTTGGTGGCATCCACCCCCTCCCACAGCGACAGCGCCATTTCCGGCAGCGTGCCGCCATGCGCCTGCACGCCCAGCACATGCCGCATCTGGCTCAGCGCGATCAGCACCCCGCTCGCGGTGATGAAGCCGGAAATCACCGGGTGCGACAGGAAATTCGCCAGAAACCCCAGCCGCAAGAGCCCCATCGCCAGCAGGATCGCGCCGGACAGCCCCGCAAGCGTCAGCGCCGCCACCGCGTAGCCTGCGGTGCCCGCCTGCGCCACCTCGCCGATCGCCGCCGCCGTCATCAGCGACACGACGGCCACCGGGCCGACGGCCAGCGTGCGCGAGGTGCCGAACACGGAATAAAGCAGGATCGGCACGATAGAGGCATAAAGCCCCGCCTCGGGCGGCAGCCCGGCGAGGATCGCATAGGCCAGCGATTGCGGGATCAGCATGATCGTCACGATCACCGCCGCCATCGCATCGCCCGCCAGCGCGTGCCGGTCATAGGCGCGCCCCCAATCGAGGATCGGAAGCGCGCGCTGCAAGGATCTTGTGTTCATGTCAGGGGGTCCCCGCCCCGGTCGGGGCGGTCCTTTACAGCTTGTTCACCGGCACCTTGAGCATCTGGTTGCCATCCGCGTCGGTCGGCACCTCGCCTGCGCGCATGTTGACCTGCAGTGACGGCAGGATCAGCCGCGGCATGGCCAGCGTCGCGTCGCGCTCGGTGCGGAAGCGCACGAATTCCTCCTTCGTCTTGCCGCCGCCCACGTGGATGTTGTGCGCCTTCTCCTCGGCAACCGTGGTTTCCCACCGGATGTCGCGGCCATTCGGGCCGTAATCGTGGCACATGAAAAGGCGCATGTCGTCGGGAAGGGTCAGCACCTTTTGAATGCTGTCATAAAGCGTGGCCGCATCGCCGCCCGGAAAGTCCGCCCGCGCCGAGCCGCCATCGGGCATGAAGAGCGTATCGCCCACGAAGGCCGCGTCGCCCATCACATGGGTCATGCAGGCGGGCGTATGCCCCGGCGTGTGCATCGCGAAACAGCTCATGCCGCCCACGGTATAGGTGTCGCCTTCACCGAACAGCCGGTCGAATTGGCTGCCGTCGCGCTGAAACTCGGTGCCCTCGTTGAAGATCTTGCCGAACACGTCCTGCACGATCAGGATATTCTCGCCAATACCGATCTTGCCGCCGAGTTTTTCCTGAATATACGGGGCGGCAGACAGGTGATCGGCATGAACATGCGTCTCGATGATCCACTCAAGGGTCAGCCCCTCGCGCTCGATATACGCGATTATCGCGTCGGCATGGGCATAGGTGATCCGCCCCGCCGCCATGTCGATATCCATCACGCTATCGACCACCGCGCAGGCGTTAGAGTCCGGGTCCCTGACCACGTAGCTGATGGTGTTCGTGGCCTCGTCGAAAAACGCCTCGACCAGCGGTTTGACGTCCATGTTCACGGGATAGCCGGTCATGCCAATGCCCCCTTTCCTGCCTGTCTGTCTATGATCATGCGCGCCACCCAAAGCCCGGCCAGCAGGGCGACGACGAAAAGCGCAACCTCCCATTTTCCCGAGCCGAGTGCGGGGACCGCCGCGCCGGGGCAGAACCCCGCGATGCCCCAGCCCACGCCGAACACCGCCGAGCCGCCAATGAGGCGCGCGTCGATATCGCGCGCGGTCGGAAGCTTGAATGTCGCCTCGATCACCGGCGCGTCGCGGCGCAGAACGAGGCGGTAACCGATGAACGTGGTGATCAGCGCGCCGCCCATGACAAAGGCAAGGCTCGGGTCCCACGTCCCGGCAATGTCAAAGAAATTCAGAACCTTGGCGGGGTTGATCATGCCCGAAACGGCGATCCCCACACCAAAGATCAGCCCGACGATGAAACCTGAAAGCAACCGCATGGCTCAGCCCCCCACGATATGACGAATGACATAAACGGTGACGGCACAGGCAATCATGAAGGTCACCGTCGCCGCGATGGAGCGCGGCGACAGCCGCGCCATCCCGCACACCCCGTGCCCCGAGGTGCAGCCCGAACCAAAGGTCACGCCGATCCCGACGACAAACCCGCCGACCACGATCATCGGCCAGCTTACCGGCACATCGACGGCGGGCATCTGCCCGGTCACCGCCAGCACCACCAGCGGCCCCGCGATCATCCCGGCCACCATCGCCGCGCGCCAGCCCTTGTCGCCGGGCGCGGTGCCCGCGATCAGCCCCGACAGAATGCCCGTGGCCCCCATGATCCGCCCCTGCGCCAGCATCAAGAGCACCGCCGAAAGCCCGATCAGCACACCGCCCGCCAGCGATTGCAGCGGGGTGAATTCCGTCTCCAGTCCCGTCATGTTGTCTTTCCCCTCGTATACGTTTCGCCACCCGTTCAGGACGGGGGATTCATATTCGAGAATGAATATATGTGCTGTGCCGTGATTTTTACAGGGCAATCGCGCGGGTCCACGCAAATGTGACCGCCGCTCAGCCCCCCGCGCGGCCCGCGCGCATCGTGCCCCGGGTGATCGCCACGATGGCGATCACGGTCAGCGTCCAGAAAAACCACGTGATTGGCCCGCGCAGCAGGATCTCGGGGCTGCCGCCCGACATGAGCATGGCTTGCCGGAAATTATCCTCCAGCAGCGGCCCGAGGATGAACGCGATCAGGAACGGCGCGGGCGGGATGTGCAGCCGCATCATGGCAAACCCGACCCAGCCCATCACGAACATCACGCCCACGTCGAAAATGTTGTTGTTGACCGCGAACACCCCGTAGATGCACAGCACCAGCACGATCGGCATCAGGATGCGCTTGGGAATGTCTGCCACGGGGCGAAAGCCGCGAATCGCCAGCCCGCCGACGATGAACAGGATGCCCGAGGACAGGATCAGCCCGATGAAAAGGCCGTAGATGATATCCACGTTCAGCACGAACATCATCGGCCCCGGCTGCAACCCGTGCACCATGAACGCCCCGATGATGATCGCGGTGATCACGTCTCCGGGCACGCCGAGTGCCAGAAGCGGGATGAGCGTCGCCCCCGCCACGCCGTTGTTGCCCGCCTCCGACGCCGCGACCCCCTCGATCTCGCCCTTGCCGAAATTCGCCTTGTTGGGCGATTTGCGCCGCGCCTCGGAATAGCTCAGGAACGCCGCCGGGGCCGAGCCGATACCGGGGATCGAGCCGAGAAACACGCCGATGAAACTGCCCCGGATGATCGAGCGGAACGAGCGCTTGTAGTCCGCGAACGTCACCCATTTGCTGCCCAGCTTCTGCACCTTGCCCATGTGCCCGGTGGGGTGCCAGACCATGTTGATGACCTCGGGGATCGCGAAAAGGCCGATGAGGACGGCAATGAAATTCAGCCCCCCCATCAGGTTCGGATCGCCAAAGGTGAAGCGGTTGGTGCCGTAGACCAGGTCAAGCCCGATCGTGGCCAGCAGAAGGCCCAGCAAAGCCGATAACGCCCCGCGCAACAGGCTCTCGCCCGACACCCCCGCGATGATCGTCAACGAAAACAGGATCAGCGCAAAGAACTCCGGCGGGCCGAAACTCAGCGCGAATGACGCAAGAAACCCGGCAAAGAAGATGAGCGCGAGGTTCGACACGAAATCCGCCGTGCACGACGCCCAGAGCGCCATCCCCAGCGCGCGCCCCGCCTCGCCCTGCTCGGCCATCGGATGCCCGTCGAGGATGGTGGCCGAGGACGCGGGCGTGCCCGGCGTCTTGATCAGGATCGCCGGGATCGACCCGCCGAAAATGCCGCCCTTGTAGACACCCAGCAGCAACAGGATGCCGTTGATCGCCTCCATCGGAAAGGTGAACGGCAACGCCAGCGCCACCGCCATCGTCGCCGAGATGCCGGGGATCGCGCCGCCGACCACGCCGATCACGATGCCGATGGCCAGCGACAGGAACGCCTCGAAATTGCCGACAAGGGCCAGCCCCGCCATCACGCTGTCATAAAGGCTCATGGCAGCCTCACCAGCTCACCCTGCGGAATGGCGACGCTCGCCACATGCGCGAAAAACGCATAGAGGATCAGCGGCACCACCACCGCGCAGATCACCGCCGCCGCCGGGTGGCGCGTGCGCACCAGGAAGGCCAGCGCCAGAAACGCCAGCATCGAGGTCCAGACCATGCCCAGCTGCGGCATCACCCGGAAGGTGACGGCCGTCAGCACCGCGAACGCCACCAGCCGTAGCGCCCCCGCGCGCGGATCGCCTGTTGCCTCGTTGACCGGCTCGCCCGCCGCCGCGCGCCACCCCGACAGGACAAGGCCAAGGCCCATCAGCCCGGTGAGCGCGCCGAGGATATAGGGCCAGAACAGCGGCGACAGCACGATGTTGCGCACGTTGCTCGGCGACGACACCCAATTCGGTATGGCATAGATCATGAGAAACACGGCGGCGAGGATCGCGCCGATCCCCAGCCGCATTTGCAATGCCCGATGGTTCACCCCTGCCCCTCCCGGCTTGTTACTCAGACCCGTGCCCGGCCGCCTCCCCGCGGCCGGGCCGGTCGTGCGTCAGCCTTCGATGCGCATCCCCAGCTTGTCAACCAGCGCGCGGAAGGTGTTGTACTGCGTCTCGATGAACTCGTTGGCTTCGGCGGGGCTCATCACCTTGATCACCGAGCCGCGCTCGGTCATCTGCTTGACGAACTTCTCGTTCGACGCCGCCTCGGCCATCCACTCGCCCCATTTGACGGCCACGTCATCGGGCAGATCGTCCGGCCCGGCGATCCCGGTCCAGCCGACAAGCTGCCGCAATTCGGGCTTGCCAAGGCTGCTCGCCGAGGGCGCGTCAAAGCCGGGCACCGGCTCGTCGGTCGTCACCATCAGCGGTTTCAACTGCCCGTTGGACACGAAACTCGCCAACGCCGAGGAATTGGTGCACAGGAACGTCGCCGTCCCGTTGAGCACCGCCGTCGCCGCAGCACCACCGCCCTTTTGCGGGATATGCACGGCCTTATCCAGCGGGTCCTTGACGCCGAATTCATCCAGCACGAACACCGCCGCCAGATGCAGCATCGAGCCGACACCGGACGAGCTGTAGCTCGTGCCCTCGCTTTCGGTCAGGCTCACCAGATCTTCCATGCTCTCGATGCCGGAATCGGGCCGCACCGCGCAGGCCACCGGGTTGATCTCATAGACCGTGACGAAACGGAAATCGTCGAGCGTATAGGGCAGCGTCGCCTTCATCGCCGGGTTCACCGAATGCGAGCCGACGCGCGCAAAGAGCATGGTATAGCCGTCCGGCTTGGCGTTCTTCGCGGCGACCGATCCGGTCGCACCGCCCGCGCCGGTGATGTTCGACATGACCAGCGTGCCGCCCACGGCGTTGCCCAGCGGCTCGGCGATGGTGCGCGCCGAGATATCGGTGGCCCCGCCCGCGCCGTAGGGAATGACCATGTTGATCGGGCGTTCGGGATATTCGGCCAGCGCGGGCGCGGCGGCCAGCCCAAGGGCCGTGGCGCAGAGCGCGCCAAGTGATTTCAGATGCATAGTATCCTCCTCCTCTGTTGCGGGTGCGCCGGTTTTTCACCGATTGCACACCCTCCGGTGTCAGGTGTAACCTTAAGCCAACCTTTAGATAAGCAATATTCCGTTACAGCTTGCGTCACCAAAGCTTACGGTAAGGACAGCACATGTCAATCCGCCGCCTGCGCACCCTCGTGGCCGTCCACGATCACAAGACCTTTTCTGCGGCGGCGGACGCGGTGTTCGTCACCCATGCCGCCGTCAGCCAGCAGATGCGCAGCCTCGAGGACGAATGGGGCATCGCCCTCTTCGACCGCACCCGCCGCACGCCCGACCTCACGCCGGTGGGCCGCGCCATCGTCGCCCGCGCGCGCGACATCCTGCGCGCCTATGACGGGATGATTCCCTCGGTGATGGGCGACGAGGGGTTCGCCGGCGAAATTTCCCTCGGCGCGGTGCCGATGACGCTGACGGGGCTCACCCCGCTCTCGGTGCGGTTGCTGAAGGCGCGCTATCCCGACCTGCATGTGCGCGTGGTGCCGGGCATGACCACCGCGCTCATCGCCGAGGTCGAGCGCGGCGCGCTCGATTGCGCGATCCTGTCGCGGCAAGGCCCGCTGCCGCCGGGGATCGACCACGCCGATATCGCCCGCGAGCCGATGGAGTTGCTCGCCCCCGAGGATGCGGCGGGCGACGACCCCCGCGCGCTCCTGGCCGAACACCCCTTCATCCGCTTCAGCCGCGACGCGGTGGTGGGCGGGCTGATCGACGGCTGGCTGCGCGAGCAGGCCATCACCGTCGATGTCACGATGGAATTGCAGGGGCTCGAGGCGATTTCCAGCATGGTGCTCGCCGGGCTCGGCGTCTCCATCGTGCCCGCCCGCTGCGTGCGCGGGGCGGGCGCGCTGCCGCTGCGCCGCCTGCCCCTGCCCGAGGGCGCGCCGGTGCGCCAGCTCACCCTCGCCCACCGCCGCGACAACCCCCGCCTGCGGGTGATCGAGGCGATTCACACGGCGCTTCTCGGGGCCGTCGAAATCGGCACCTTCCGCCCCGGGGCACCCGCATGACCCCCGAGGTGGCGCTCCTCGTCATCGCCGGTGCGGCGGCGGGCGGGCTCATCAACGGGCTCGCGGGGTTCGGGACGGCGCTCTTTGCGCTCGGCTTCTTCCTCACCGTCATGCCGCCGATACAGGCGGTGGCGGTGGTGGTGGTGCTCTCGGCGCTCACCGGATTGCAGGGGCTGTGGGTCGTGCGCCACGCCATCGGCAGTAACACCCGGCGGCTGGCGCGCTTTCTCTTGCCGGGCATCGCGGGCATCCCCCTTGGCGTGCTGACGCTGTCGTTTCTCGACGCGCGCAGCCTCAAGCTGGTGATCGCGGGGTTTCTCATCCTCTACGGCGGCTATTTCAGCCTGCGCCCCCGCCTGCCGCGCTTCACCCGTCCCACGCCCGTGCTCGACATGCTCGTGGGGCTTTGTGGCGGCATCCTCGGCGGCGCCGCCTCGCTCTCGGGCGCGCTGCCGATGATGTGGTGCGCCCTGCGCCCCTGGCCCAAGGCCGAGACGCGCGCGGTGCTGCAACCGTTCAACGTCACCGTGCTGACGCTGACGGCGGCGGCGCTCGCGCTCAAGGGGGCCTACACGCGCGAGACGCTCCTCTACATCGCCCTCGCCCTGCCGGTCTCGATGCTCACCGCGCAGGCCGGGATCGCCATCTTCCGCCGCCTGCCCGACGCCGTCTTCCGCCGCCTGCTCATCGCGATGACGCTGGTTTCGGGAACGGTGCTTTTGGCGCGCGAACTGCTCTGACGCCCATTCCCTGCCAGAGGACACCGCGTGCCGGGTCCGGTCATGGCTGGAGACCAGACCGCTCACCCCGCCCGGCTGCGGGTCAGGTCGAGGAACACATCCTGCAAATCCGCCTGTTCGGTGCGCACATCGCGGATCGCGATTCCGGCGGCGCGCACCGCGTCGAGCACCGCCCCGGCGGGCATCTCGCCGGCGTGATAGGTGATCGCGATGGTGCCGTCGGCGCGCCGCTCTGCCGCCATGCCGCGCCCCTCGGGGAGCGTGGCGGCGGGCTCTTCGGGGGTGATGATCATAGAGCGTCCGTCGAGCCGCCCGAGCAGCCGCGCGGTGCTGTCGCGCGCCACCACCGCGCCCTCGTTGATGATGGCGATCTCGTCGCACATCTGCTCGGCCTCTTCGAGGTAATGGGTGGTGAGGATGATGGTCATGCCCTCGCGGTTGAGGCGGCGCACGTTGTCCCACAGCATCGCGCGCAGCTCGATATCGACGCCCGCCGTCGGCTCGTCGAGCACCAGAACATGCGGGTGATGCACCAGCGCCTTGGCCAGCAAGAGCCGCCGACGCATCCCCCCGCTCAGCGTGCGCGCATAGGCGTCGGCCTTGTCCTCGAGCCCCACCATCGCGAGGATCGCATCGCTGCGCCGCTCGCGCCTCGGCACGCCGTAAAGCCCCGCCTGCACCTCGAGCGCCTCGCGCGGGGTGAAGAACGGGTCGAGGTTCAATTCCTGCGGCATGACGCCGATGGCGGCGCGGCTCTGCCGCGGGTTGCGGTCCTGATCGAAGCCCCAGATCGTGACCTGCCCGGCGGTTTTCACCACCAGCCCGGCAAGGATGTTGATAAGCGTCGATTTGCCCGCGCCGTTGGGCCCCAGAAGGCCGAAGACCGACCCTTGGGGGATCGCCAGATCAATGCCCCTGAGCGCGGGTTTCTCCGGGCCGTGCCGCCCGCCCGCATAGGTCTTGACCAGCCCGCTGATTTCGATGGCATTCGCCGCCATGCCGCTCTTGCCCCCCGCCTTATGTTCCACCATAGTCCGACCTAATCCAATGCCGCGCAAAAGGAAACGTCCCGATGGTCACCCAAGCCCCCGAAACCCGTATCGTCGACAGCTATCGCGTGGCCTGCGACGGCGGCGAGGGCGCGCTCGGTCATCCCCGCGTCTGGCTCCAGATCCCGCGCGAGGTGGGCTATGTGGAATGCCCCTATTGCGACGCGAAGCTCATCCATCGCGATTTCGAGGGCAAGGTCTGAACAGGTTGACGTTGCGCCTGTTGCGGTTGCCGGGATTTGAGTATTTTTGCCAAGAAGAAACCTGAGCGGGAGGGTGCCGGATGTCATTCGGTAAAGGCTGTCACCTGCATCTGATCGATGGGTCGTCGTTCATCTTCCGCGCCTACCACGCGCTGCCGCCGCTGACGCGCAAATCCGACGGGCTGCCCATCGGGGCGGTCGCGGGCTTTTGCAACATGCTGCAACGCTATGTCGAGGGCAACAATGGCCATGACGCGCCCACCCATGTGGCGGTGATCTTCGACAAGGGCAGTCATACCTTTCGCAACGACCTCTATGACGCCTACAAGGCCAATCGCGACGAGATGCCCGAGGACCTGCGCCCGCAGATCCCGCTGACGCGCGACGCCACCCGCGCCTTCAACATCGCCTGCGAGGAAATCGAGGGGTTTGAGGCCGACGACATCATCGCCACGCTGGCGTGCCAGGCGCGAGAGCTTGGCGGGCGGGTGACGATCATCAGTTCCGACAAGGACCTGATGCAATTGGTGGGCGGCGGCGTCGAGATGCTCGACGCGATGAAGAACCGCCGCATCGACGCCGAGGGCGTGCGCGAGAAATTCGGGGTGGACCCGGAGCGCGTGGTCGATGTGCAGGCGCTCGCCGGTGACAGTGTCGACAACATCCCCGGCGCGCCCGGCATCGGGATCAAGACCGCCGCGCTTCTGATCAACGAGTTCGGCTCGCTCGAAGAGCTTCTGGACCGCACGGACGAGATCAAGCAGCCCAAGCGCCGCGAAACGCTGATCAACAAGCGCGCGCAGATCGAGATGTCGAAGCGCCTGGTGCAGCTCGACTGCAACACGCCGCTCGGCTTCACCCTCGACGATCTGGAGGTGCACGACCCCGATCCCGAGGTGCTTCTGGGCTTTCTGGCGGACATGGAATTCCGCACCCTGTCGAAACGCATCGCCGACGCGCTGGGACAGGAGGCCCCGACGATCCCCGAGCCCGAAGCGCAGGAGGCCGCAGAGGCGGGCGAGGCGGCCCCCGGCTGGCCCGCGATCACGCCCGGGGCGTATCAGCGAATCAGCGACACGGCCACGCTCGACGACTGGATCGCCACGATTCGCGCGCAGGGCTATGTCGCCATCGACACCGAAACCACCTCGCTCAACGAGATGCAGGCCGATCTTGTCGGCATTTCGCTCGCCACCGCACCGGGCACCGCCTGCTACATCCCGCTGGCGCACAAGGGGGGGGCGGCGGATGATCTTTTCGGTTCCGACGTGCTGGCCGAGGGGCAGATGCCGATGGTCGCCGTGCTGGCTGCGCTCAAGCCGGTGCTGGAGGATGAGGCCATCCTGAAAATCGGCCAGAACATGAAATACGACGCCAAGATCCTCGCCGCCCACGGGATCACCATCGCCCCCATCGACGACACGATGCTGATGTCCTACGCGCTGCACGCGGGCGAGCACGGGCACGGGATGGACACGCTCAGCGAGCGCTACCTGACGCACACCCCGATCCCGATCAAGTCGCTCCTGGGCAGCGGCAAATCTGCGATCACCTTCGACCGCGTGCCGGTGGAGGACGCCGTGCCCTACGCTGCCGAGGATGCCGATATCACCCTGCGCCTGTGGCTGACCTTCAAGCCGCAGCTTCACCGCGCCCGCGTCACCACCGTCTACGAGACGCTGGAGCGCCCCCTCGTGCCGGTGCTGGCACAGATGGAGCGGCACGGCATCAAGGTCGACCGCGAGACGCTGCGCGCCATGTCGGGCAAGTTCGCGCAGAAGATGGGCGCGCTCGAGGCGGAAATCCACGAATTGGCGGGCGAGAACTTCAACGTCGGCAGCCCCAAGCAACTGGGCGAGATCCTCTTCGACAAGATGGGGCTCGACGGCGGCAAGAAGGGCAAGACCGGCGCCTATGCCACCGGCGCCGACGTGCTCGAGGATCTGGCGACCGAGCACGAGCTGCCCGCCCGCGTGCTCGACTGGCGGCAGCTCTCGAAACTCAAATCGACCTACACCGACGCGCTGCAGGACCATATCGACCCCGAAACGGGGCGCGTGCACACCTCCTACGTGCAGACCGGCGCCAACACCGGCCGGCTCGCCTCGACCGACCCGAACCTGCAGAACATCCCCGTGCGCACCGAGGAGGGCCGCCGCATCCGCGAGGCCTTCGTCGCCGAGGCGGGCAACGTGCTGGTCAGCCTCGATTATTCCCAGATCGAGCTGCGCATCCTCGCCCATGTGGCCGAGATCGACGCGCTGAAGCAGGCGTTTCGCGACGGCCACGACATCCACGCCATGACCGCCTCGGAAATGTTCGGCGTGCCGATGGACGAGATGACGCCGGATGTGCGCCGTCAGGCCAAGGCGATCAATTTCGGCGTGATCTACGGCATCTCCGGCTTCGGCCTCGCGCGCAACCTGCGCATTCCGCGGGCCGAGGCGCAGGGCTTCATCGACCGCTATTTCGAACGCTTCCCCGGCATCCGCGACTACATGGACGACACCACGGAGTTCGCCAAGGAGCACGGATACGTGCAGACGCTGTTCGGGCGGAAAATCCACACGCCCGAGATCGGCGCGCAAGGGCCCCGCGCCGGCTTCGCCAAGCGCGCCGCGATCAACGCGCCGATCCAGGGCACGGCGGCGGATATCATCCGCCGCGCCATGATCCGGATGCCCGCCGCGATTGAGGGGCTGCCGTGCCGGATGCTGCTCCAGGTGCATGACGAACTGATCTTCGAGGTGGCCGAGGACGCGGTTGACAGCCTGATCGGGGTGGCGCGCGACGTGATGCAGGGGGCCGCCAACCCGGCGGTGCATCTCGACGTGCCGCTGGTGGTGGATGCCGGGCAGGGCGGCAACTGGGCCGAGGCGCACTAACCAGACCCGCCCCCGCTCAGAACGGGGCCCTGGCGCGAAACCTGACCCCCGCCCCGCCATCCGGGTGGCGCAGGCGCAACTCCTCGGAATGCAGCATCAGGCGCGGATGATCCCGCGCCGCCCCCGTGGCATAGAGCGGATCGCCGAGGATCGGATGCCCGAGGCTCAGCATATGCACCCGAAGCTGATGGCTGCGGCCCGTATGCGGCATGAGCCGCACCCGGCTCTCGCCGTCGCCCTGCCGCAGCACGCGCCAATCGGTCACCGCCGCGCGCCCGGTCTCATAGCAGACCTTCTGCAACGGGCGGTTGGGCCAGTCCACGGCAATCGGCAGATCGACCGTGCCCGTCCTGGGCGACAGCGCCCCGCTGACCCGCGCCACGTAGGTCTTCTTCACATACCGTTTCTCGAATTGCAGCCCGAGGTGCCGCTGCGCATGGGGGCTGAGCGCGAACACCATCACCCCGGACGTGTCGCGGTCCAGCCGGTGGACAAGCAACGCGGTGGGAAACGCCTCCTGCACGCGGGTGAGCAGGCAATCGGCGAGGTCCGCGCCCTTGCCCGGCACGCTCAGGAGGCCCGCGGGCTTGTTGACGACGAGCAATTCATGATCGTCGTGCAGGATGTCGAGCGGCGTGTCGGGCGGGCTGTAATCGGACATGGGCGCGCCATATACCAGCACGCGCCCGCGCACCAGCGGTGCCTCATCCCGTGATCGCGGCCAACACCCGGTCGGTATGCGTATAGGTCAGCCCGTGTCCCGCGCCCTCGATCACCACCTGCCGCGCGCCGGGGTTTATCTCCGCCAGCCGCGCCTTGCGCGACAGCGGGATCACGCTGTCCTCCGCCCCCCAGATCGCCCGCACCGGCACGCCGCCTCGCGCAATCGCGGCGTGGGTCTCGCCCATATCCTCGGCCAGTATCCCCGCCACCGACCGCGCCACCGCCGGCACGAACCCGCGCCAGCGCAGTTCCGCCTGCTGCCGGTCCACGATCCCCGGCACCGTCGAGGGCAGCGCGCGCTCGGCCTCGCAGCCCCGGCGAAAGCTCAACGCAAAGGCCGCGAGCATGAGCCACCGGCCCGGCGGACCGCCCCGCGCCACCAGCCGCGCCACCGGGCCAAGATCATGGCCCAGCCCGGCGGGCGCGATCAGGATCAATTCGCGCACACGATTGGGGTGGCGGGCGGCAAAGGCGCTGGCAATGGCCCCGCCCATCGAATAGCCGAGGAGCATGACCGGCCCCTCAACGCCCTGATCGGCCAGCAACTCCTCCAGTTGCCCCACGAAGAACCCGGAATCCTGCGCGCCGCCGGGCCGGTCCGAATAGCCGCGCCCGTAAAGGTCATAGGTCAGCACCCGGTGGCCCGCTGCCACCAGCCCCGGCACCAGACCCTCCCAGACGAAAGACGGCGTGGTGAGCCCGTGAACACAGACCGTCACCGGCCCGCCCTCGGGGCCGTGCCAGCGGTAATGCGTGCGCCCGCAGGAGAGAGTAGCGAGCTTACCGGGGGCCTCGGCCCGCGCTTTGTCGATACGGGGCTTTGTAATCTCGCGCAGGACCGGCGCGGCCGCAACCAGCGTGAGTGTCGCAAGGCCCCACCAGATCACCGCGCCGCCTGCCACGCGTCGAGGATATAGCGGCTTGTCATCAGGTCCAGATGCGCGCCGCCGCCGTTCTTGAAGAGCGTGATCTCGTCGTCGCTCAGCCGCTGAAACGCCTCCGGCGCATAGTAATCGGCGACGATATCGTCGCGCGCGATGGTCCCCGCCTTGATAGGAATCGCGATCTCTCCGATATGGCCCACCGTGGTCTCGACGCTGTCCACAAACAGCCGCGCGCGCCGCAGCGCCTCATCATCGGCCTCGCGCATGTCGGGGCGGTAGGCACCGATCAGGTCGACATGCTGCCCCGGTTGCAGCCATTCGCCCTTCAGGATCGGCTCGGTGGTCATGGTGGCGCAGGTGACGATATCGGCGGCGCGCACCGCCTCTTCGAGATCATCCGCCACCTTGATCCCGCCGCAGGCCGCCGCCATCTCCTCGGCCCGCGCGCGGGTGCGGTTCCACACGGTGAATTCCGCCTCGGGAAAGGCGGCGCCATAGGCCTGCCACAGCGAATGCGCGACGGTGCCCGCACCAACGATGAGGATGCGGCGGCTGTCGGGCCGCGCCAGCCGCGTCGCGGCATAAAGGCTGTCGCCGGCGGTCTTCCACTTGGTGACGAGGTGGAAATCCACGATCGCGGCCAGCGTGCCGGTGGCGTCGTCATAAAGGCTCACGCCGCCGTTGATGGTGGGCAGGTCGCGCGCGGCATTGCCCGGGAATATGGTGGCGGATTTCACCGCAAGGCCCAGACCGTCGATCCACGCGGCGCGGTTGAGCAGCGTGTCACCGCCACGGTAGAGAAAACTGTCGGCGATCTCGGCGCGGGGGCGCTCATGGCCCGCCTGGAACGCGGCGCAGAGGCTCAGCCAGTCGAGCGCGCGCTCGCCCTCGTCAAAGGGGATGATGGTGGGGGGCATGGCGTGTCTCCTTTGCTCAGCGGCGGTATTTCGGGGCCTTGGTCGTCACTGTCTCATCGCGCACCGTCTCGCGCCAGAGCAGGTAGAGACCCGACCCGATGATGAGCGCGATACCGATCCAGGCGGTGGCGTCCGGCCATGTGCCGAACACCATCACGCCCCAGAAGATCGCCAGCGGCATGGCGACATATTCGAACGGCGCGGCAAACGCGGCCTCGGACAACCGATAGGCCTGGCTGATGAACAGCCCGCCAAACAGCCCCGAGACGCCCAGCGCCGCGAACAACGCGTAATCCCCGGTGGCGGGCCAGTCCCAGCCGCGCAACAGGAATTCGAGCGAGGGATGCCCGGAGCCTGCAAACCGCCCGTCGCCGATGGCAAGGCCGATCAGAACGCTGGCCACCAGAAAGGTGATCTGGATATAGACCGCCATCGTCGCCGCACTTTCCGTGCCGCCGATGCGGCGGGTAAGCATGTGCAGCGTGGCGTAGAGAAACGCGGCGGCGATGGGCAAAAGCGAGGCGGCCTGAAACGCCGCCGTGCCGGGCTTGACGATGATCAGCACGCCGACAAATCCCACGGCAATGGCCGCCCAGCGGCGCGGCCCCACCGTCTCGCGCAGAAAGATCACCGAGAACACGGTGATGACGAGCGGCGAGACGAAAAAGATCGCTGTGGCGTCGGCAATGGGCAGCGCCGCGAGGCCGAGAAACAGGCACATGTTGGCCGCCACCACGCACAGCCCGCGAACGACATGGATCACCGGGCGGCGCGTGCGCAGCACCGTGAGGCCGCCTGCAAAGGGCATGACGAGGCAGGCGAACACGACCAGCGCCACCAGCGCCCGTATGAGCACCACCTGGTGCAGCGCGTAACCGCCCGACAGGAACTTGATCCCGACATCGTTCACGGAAAAACACGTCACCGCCGCCAGCGCATAGACGGCCCCGGTGAGGTTGGCACGTTGGATGGCGGCGGTGGTCATGCGGGTCCCTGGTTGCTCATGCTCGCCGATACAAGAACGAACGGCCCGCCGATTGTAAACCCACCCCGCGCCCCGCGCGGATGCCGCCTGCGCCGCTCAGGACTTGAGGCGATAGCCGGTGCGGAATATCGCCCAGACCACCGCGAGGCACAGCGCAAAGAACACCGCCACCGCTAGCAGGCTCAGCCCCGGGCTGACATCCGCCACCCCGAAGAACGCCCAGCGAAACCCCGAGATGAGATAGACCACCGGGTTGAACAGCGCCACCGTCTGCCACGCGGGCGGCAACATCGAGACCGAGTAGAACGCCCCCCCGAGAAACACCAGCGGCGTGATGACCAGCAGCGGAACAAGCTGCAATTGCTGGAAATTCTCGGACCATATGCCGATGATGAACCCGAAAAGCGCAAAGCTGATGCAGATCATCACCAGAAACGCCACCATCATCGCCGGATGCGCGATCTCGATCTCGACGAACAGCCGCGCGGTGACGAGGATCACCGCCCCGATCAGCAGCGATTTCGTCGCCGCCGCACCAACATAGCCGGTCACGATCTCGATAAAGCTCACCGGCGCCGACAGATGCTCGTAGATCGTGCCGATGAATTTCGGGAAATAGATGCCGAAGGAGGCGTTGGAAATCGCCTGCGTCATCACGCTCAGCATGATGAGGCCCGGCACGATGAACGCGCCATAGCTCACCCCCTCCACCTCCTCGATACGGCCGCCGATGGCCGCGCCGAACACCACGAAATAGAGCGTGGTGGAAATCACCGGCGACAGCAGCGATTCAAAAATGGTGCGGAAAAACCGCTTCATCTCGTAAAGGTAAATGGCCCGTATCGCGTGCAGGTTCATGCCGCGTCCTTTCGCAAAAGGCCCACGAAAATCTCCTCCAGGCTGCTTTGCCTTGTCTCGATATCGCGCAAGCCCAGCCCCTCGCGCGCCAGCGCCTGCAACAGCCGGGTGATGCCGGTGCCCTCGCCGCGCGTGTCGTAATGATAAAGCAGCGCCGCGCCCTCCTCGACCCGTTCGAGGTCATAGCCCGCAAGCGCCTCGGGCACCTCTGCCACCGGTGCCGCAAGGTCGATGCGCAGCGTCTTTTTCCCCATGCGCCGCATGAGCGCGGCCTTGTCCTCGACCAGGAGAATCTCGCCCCCGTTGATGACGGCGACCCGGTCGGCCATCGCCTCGGCCTCCTCGATGTAATGGGTGGTGAGGATGATGGTCACGCCCTGCGCTTTCAGCCCCCGCACCACATCCCACATCTCGCGGCGCAGCTCCACATCGACGCCCGCCGTCGGCTCGTCGAGGAACAGAACCCGCGGCTCGTGACACAGCGCCTTGGCGATAAGCACCCGCCGCTTCATCCCGCCCGACAATTCGCGCGTGCGCGCGTCGCGCTTGTCCCACAATGACAACTGCCGCAGCACCCGCTCGACCAGCGCCTCGTCGCGCCCCTTGCCGAAGAGGCCGCGCGAGAACCGCACCGTGTTGATGACCCGCTCGAACGGCTCGAGCGCCACCTCCTGCGGCACAAGGCCCACGAGGTGCCGCGCGGCGCGCCAACCCGTTACCACGTCATGCCCGCCGATGCGCGCATGGCCGCCCGAGGGCGTGGTGATGCCGCACAGCGCCGAGATGAGCGTGGTCTTGCCCGCGCCGTTGGGGCCCAGAAGCGCGAGGATTTCGCCTTCCTCTATGGCAAGCGACACGCCGCGCAGCGCGGTCAGCCCGTCCTTGTAGGTCTTGGTGAGGTTCTCGACCTCGACGATGGCAGTCATGCTGTCCCCCGATGCTTTGGCCGCAACCTAGACGGCTGGCGCGCGGCTGCAAGCGGTGTGGGCGGCGTCCACCCTGTGCGCAAATGCGCGGTGCCGGATCGGAAACAGTCTGTGCGCCCGATTTTCGCCCCATGCCCGACCTGTTTTGCTATGGTGAGGTGTGGGTGGGACCGCAACGATAGCCGGAGGCGTCATGCTTGCGCGAATCCTGACCGCTCTTTTTTTGTTGTCTGTCACGCCTGTCGGGCTGGCCCATGCCGGGGGGCAGGGCGGGCCGCGCATCCTGATGATCGGCGATTCGCTCTTCGCCATGCACAAGCTCGTGGGGGCCTCGGTGGGCACACGGCTGCGCGCGGCGCTCGATGTGCCCGTGGTGGACAATTCCGTCGGCGGGGCGCGGTTTCTCTACCGGCTTCCGATCTCCGGCGCGATGGGCCTCAACATCTCCAGGCAATACCGCCGGGGCGGCTGGGACTGGGTGGTGGTGAACGGCGGCGGCAACGACCTGTGGATGGGCTGCGGCTGCACCCGCTGCGAGCGCAAGATCGACCGGATGATTTCCAAGGACGGGCGGCGCGGGGCGATCCCCGGTCTCGCCTCGCGCGCGCGGCAGGACGGGGCGCAGGTGCTGATGGTGGGATACATGCGCACGCCGGGCAAGGGCTCTCCGGTCGAACATTGCGCCGACGAGGGCGCGGAACTCGAGGCGCGGATGGTGCGGCTGGCGGGGCTCGATGGCGGCGTGCATTTCCTGTCGCTCGCCGACATGGTGCCGCATGGCGATCTCAGCTACCACGCGATGGATCGCATCCACCCCTCGTTCAAGGGCAGCCGCGCCATCGCCCATCGCATCGCGCGGCGCATCATCGCCGAATCGGATGCGCCGATGGTCTCGCGCAACGCGACCCGCGCGGACTGAGGGCGCGCGCCGGTCAGCCCTTGCCGATCATGCGGCGGAACCAGCCGGTTTTCGGGGCCTCACCCTCTGCTGCCGTCTCCTCTTCCACGGCCTCCTCGGGCGGGATGACCGCCGCCTCCAAACGGGCAAAGAACTGGTCGGCCATCTTCTTGGCAAAACCATCGACGATGCGGCTGCCAAGCTGCGCGAGCTTGCCGCCGACGCTGGCCTCGACATCGTAATGCAGCCTTGTGCCCCCCTCGATCTCTTCGAGCCGCACGGCGGCGCTGCCCTTGGCATGGCCCGCAGCCCCGCCCTTGCCCGTGCCACTGAGCGTCAGGCTCTCGGGCTCGACCATGTCGGTGAGCGTCACCGACCCCTTGAACGTCGCCTTCACCGGGCCGACCTTCTGCACCACCACGGCCTCGAACCCGTCCTCGGGCGTGCCGGTCACCTCCTGCGCGCCGGGCACGCAGGCCTTGAGCGCCTCGGGGCTGAGCAGCGCCGCCCAGACCGTTGCGCGGTCGGCGGCGATGTCGCGGCTGTCGGACATTTTCATCGCGGGTTCCTCCTGTTCCTCCGGGGCACAGCGTAACCCGCTGGCGCACGCGCGCAAAGCCGTCCTATGCTCGGCGGGTCACAAAACGGGGAGGCAAGGATGCTCACAGGGCTGCGGGTGGTCGAATTCGAGGGGCTTGGGCCCGCGCCCTTCGCCGCGATGATGCTCGCCGAGATGGGGGCCGAGGTGATCGTCATCCACCGCCCCGGCGCGGGCAGCCCGGTGGCGGGGGCGCGCAACCTGCTGGATCGCGGCAAACGCTCCATCGTGCTCGATCTGAAAGACCCCGAGGATATCGCCATCGCCCGCGCGCTCGTGACCCGCGCCGACGCGCTGATCGAGGGCTATCGCCCCGGCGTGATGGAGCGGCTGGGGCTGGGACCGGACGAGATGCGCGCCGCCAATCCGCGCCTCGTCTATGGCCGGATGACCGGCTGGGGGCAGGACGGACCGCGCAGCACGCAGGCCGGGCACGATCTCAACTATCTCGCCACCTCCGGCGCGCTCTGGTATGCGGGCGCGCCCGGCACGCCACCGCTCACGCCGCCCACGATGCTGGGCGATGTGGGGGGCGGCGCGCTCTATCTCGTGGCGGGGGTGCTCGCCGGGCTGATCGGGGCGGCGCGCACCGGGCAGGGCACGGTCGTCGATGCCGCCATCGTCGATGGATCGGCGCATATGATGGCGCTTTTGATGTCGATGATGCCCTCGGGCAACCTCTCGATGACGCGCGGGCAAAGCCTGCTGGACGGCCCGCACTGGAGCCGCGTCTATGCCTGCGCCTGCGGCGGCTGGCTGTCGGTGCAATGCCTCGAGCCGCAGTTCTACGCCGCGTTCCTCGACCGGCTGGGGCTGACGGGCGATGCGCGCTTCGCCGCGCAGAACGATCCCGCGCAATGGCCCGCGCAGGCGCAGGCGCTGGCAGACATGTTCGCCGCGAAGCCGTTGGCACATTGGGCAGAGGTCTTCGCCGGATCGGAGGCCTGCGTGGCCCCGGTGCTACGCCCCGACGAGGCCGCAGCCGATCCGCACATGTCCGCGCGCGGCGTGTGGCGGGACGCGCCCGGGGGGCTGTCCCCCGCCCCCGCCCCACGCTTCGACGGGGTGGTGCCGTCGGTGGCCGAGCCACCCGAACGGGGCGCGGACAGCGCCGCGATCCGGGCGGAACTGGGGGTCTGAGAGGGTGTTCCGGCATCCGGGGGTCACGGCGGGTTCTGGCCTTGAGCCGCCGTTCAAGGCGAAGCCCCCTTGCGCGGAGTCAAGGCGCGGAACGCGCCGCCGCGCAGCGTCATGCCAGAGGCATGCCTCCGGCATGCCCGCCCCCGGGCGGGCGCTCTGCGACGTGTATGGTTCTGCAATCGTTGGAGTATTTGGCACCATAAAGTGCCCTCCTTCACCGTCGGAGCGCCCACCCGCGGTCGGGCGCTGCGCGGCCCCTCGACCGTTGTCCCAACGTCCGCTTCAAGGCCAATACCCGCCCCCCACAGGCGCCAACGACATGGTATGTCAGGGTGGCAAACACCGGGTTCACATCGGTATCCGGGCAGTCAGCCGACGGATGAGCGGGGCCATCACCAGCGGGGTGAGATACATCGGCACCTGGTAGAGGCCCACGAACAACAGCAGCGCCGCGGCCGTTTCGGGCGGCAGCGCGCCCAGAAACAGCGCGAGGTTGCGGTTGCCCGCGATGACCGCCAGCGCCGGGGCGCTCTGCGGCGCGCGGGCGCGCGTCAGCAGCAGCGTGGCGATCTGCGCGCCGAACCCCAGCACCACAACGCAGGCGAGCGTGATCCAGACGGCGGGCGTGGGCGCGCGCAGCGCCGGGCCGACCGCCGACATCAGGCCCACCACGACCACCACCATCACCAGCGTGATGAGCCCGTCCACCGCGCCCCGCCCCGCATCCCCGCGCAGCCACGCCACCCGTGCCCGCAGCACCATGCCCGCGCCGCCCGCCAGCGCGATCACCCCGAGCAGGCGCAGCGCCGCCTCCACCACCACCACCGGCGCGCCGAACACCGGCAACAGCCAGAACACCGGCAGAACCGTCAGCGGCAACAGCGCCGTGCCCAGCACAAGCTGGCGCAGCGCCGGGGTTGGATCGCCGCCCGCGAGGATGGTGAGGCCGGGGCTGCCGGTCATGGGCGGCGCGGCCAGAACCAGCACGCAGCCGATGCCGAGGATGCTCGCCTGCGCGCCAAGGCCCCAGAGTGCCGCAATGGCCGCCACCGGCCCCGCCACCTGCATCGTCAGCGTCACGGCAAGGTAACGCGGCAAGGCCCGTGGCCCCGGAAAGGCCGCGCGCACATCCACCCGCAGCGTGGCCAGGAACAGCAAAAGGGCGATCATCGGAAAGATGAGCGGCGCCATCGTCCGCGCCAGCCCCGGTGCGAGCGCGCCCACGACGAGGCCCGCCACCAGCACCAGCCGACCGTGCCGCGCCAGCGCGGCGAGCGCGCCGGTCACACCGCCGCCGCGCCGCGCGCCGCCTGATCGTAACACCCCGAGAGCGCCCTCAAGAGCGCCGCCAGCCGCGACATCTCGGCCCGGTCGAGGCCAAGCTGCTCAACCGAGCGCACGAGCAACTCCTCGCGCACACGGCCATAGCGGGTGCAGTAGTCGGCCCCCGCCCCGGTGATGGCGACGGTCTTTTCCTTGCCCTTGCGCCCGGTCCCGACAAGGCCGTGCCGCTCCAGCTTCTTGACCGCGTAGCTGACGAGGTGCGTGTCCTCGACATTCAGCACGAGGCAGATATCGGCAAGGCTCTTGGGCCGGTCGCGGTGATGCACCAGATGCACCACCAGCACCTCCAGCGGTGCCAGCCCCGGCATCCCGGCGGCGGTCATGCAGCGCGCCATCCAGCGCTGAAAGGCATGGTTGGCCATGGTCAGCGCAAACTCCATCTCCGACAGTTCCGGCAGGCCGGAATTGGCGAGATGCGCCGAGGACACGACCGGCCCCGGCCTCAGCGGGCGAGCATCGTCTGCGGAATCCATAGGGCGATCTCCGGGAAGAGGGTGAGGATTGCCGTCGCGGCGACCAACAGCAGGAAGAACGGAAAGGCGTGGCGCGCGATCTGAAATATGCCGCGCCCGGTGATGGATTGCAGCACGAAGAGGTTGAACCCCACCGGCGGCGTGATCTGGCTCATCTCGACCACGAGAACGAGGAAGATGCCGAACCATATCGGGTCGATCCCCGCCGCCAGCACCATCGGCAGGATCACCGAGACGGTAAGCACCACGATGGAAATCCCGTCGAGGAACATGCCCAGCAGGATGAAGAACACCACCAGTGCCGCCAGCAGCATGTTGGCCGAATAGCCCTGCTCGCCGATCCACGCCGCCAGCGCGCGGGGGATACCGGTATAGCCCATCGCGACGGTCAGGAACGCCGCCCCCGCGAGGATGAACGCGATCATGCAGGTGGTGATCGTGGCCCCGCGCAGCGCGCCCCATGTCGCGGCCCGGTCGAGCGAGCCGCCCAAGCCTGACAGGATCAGCGCGCCGAGCACGCCAATGACAGCGGCCTCGGTGGGCGAGGCAAGGCCCGCGTAGATCGAGCCGATCACCGCCACGATCAACAGGATCGTCGGCCCCAGCAGCACCACGGCCCGCACCTTGTCGCCCCACGTGGTCGCAGGCTCTGTCGCGGGCATCCGGTCGCGATGGATCAGCGCCCAGAGCATCGTGTAGCCCGAGAAAAGCACCGCCAGCATCAGCCCCGGCCCGATCCCGGCAAGGAACAGCCGCGCGATGCTCTGCTCGGTGGCGGCACCATAGACGATGAGGATGATCGACGGCGGGATGAGAAAGCCGAACGTGCCCGACCCTGCCAGCGTGCCGATGATCATGGCGTCATCATAGCCCCGCCGCGTCAGTTCCGGCACCGACATGCGCCCCACCGTGGCCGTGGTCGCGGCGGACGAGCCGGAAACGGCGGCGAACAGCGCACAGCCGAAGATATTGGCATGAAGAAGCCGCCCCGGCAGCCGCGTGGTGAGCGGGGCCAACCCCGAGAACATGTCCGACGACAGCCGCGAGCGGAACAGGATCTCGCCCATCCAGATGAACATCGGCAGCGCGGTGAGGTCCCAGATATTGAGCGCGCCCCAGACCTTGGTGGCAAAGACAAGCTCCACCGGGGCCGAGGACGCCATGAGCATCGCCGCCAGCCCCACCGCGATGAGCGCGAACCCCACCCAGAGGCCCAGCGCGAGACAGCCGAACAGGATACCGACGAGGACGAGCGCGAGCGTTTCAATGCCCATCGGGGCCGCCCTTCTTCGCCAGTTCCGCGCGACGCGCGGCGGGGGTCTGACCGCGCAACAGCACGACCAACTCGTCCACCAGCGCGAGCGCCAGCAACGCCAGCCCCGCCACCATCACCGCCTGCGGCACCCAAAGCGGAAAGCCCGCCATGCCGAAGCTGACAGCGCCGAAGGCATAGCTGTCGCGCGCCTGCACCCCTGCGCTGTAAAGCGCGAAGCCGCACAGCCCCAGCGCCGCCACCAGCACCAGCGCCGCGAGGGGCCGCGCCAGCGCCGCGGGCAGGCTGTCGGTCAGCATCGTCACCCGCACATGCCCGCCCGCACGCAGGGTGCCCGCCAGCGCCAGGAACGCCGCGCCGACGAACAGGAACCCGCCCAGTTCCGACAGCGAGGTGATGGCGATGCCCAACGGCTCGTGGCCCAGGGCGATCAGGCTGCGGTCGATGATCCGGCCTGCCACCTGCACCAGCACCAGCGCGGCAATGGCCACCAGCGCCAGCGCGGCCAGGACGAATCCCGCATCGTAGAGACGGTCCAGCGTGCGGCGCAGCATGGCGTGCCTCCCTTGATCCGGCGACAGCACGCGGGCGAGGGTCCCGCCCGCGCGCCTTCGCTCAGTTGCCGGCGTATTTGTCGAGGATCAGCGCCCCCTCGGGCCCCGCCGCCTTTTTCCACTCGGCGGTCATGGTCTCGCCGATCTCGCGCAGTTGCGCCGCCAGTTGCCCAGAGGGTTGATGCACCTCCATGCCGTTTTCCTTGAGCGTGGCGATCTTCTCCTCGGTCTCGGTCACCGACATTTCCCAGCCGCGCAACTCGGCCTCCGCCGCCGCCTCGAAGAGTGCGTCCTGTTGATCCTCGGGCAGGGCATCGAAGGCGCGGGTGTTGACGATGACCATGTTCTTCGGAAGCCACGCCTGCGTGTCGATGTAATGGCCGACGAAATCCCACGCCTGCGACGACACGCCGGTCGAGGGCGAGGTGATCATCGCCGCGATGCGCGAGGTGGAAAAGGCCGTGGGGATGTCACCCGCCTCGACCGTGGTGGGCACCGCGCCCATGAGCTGCGCGAGCCGCTCGGTCGCGGTGTTGTAGGCGCGGAAATTGACGCCCCTCAACTGCTCGGTCGAGGTCACCTCCTCGGTGACGTAAAGGCTCTGCCCCGGCCACGGCACGGCATAGAGCAGCGTCAGCCCCTGATCCGACAGCTTGGCCGCGATCTGGTTGCGCGAGGCCTGCCACAACCGCGCGGCATCCTCATAGCTCGCCGCGAGAAACGGCACCGAATCGACGCCAAAGATCGCGTCCTCGTTGGCAAGCTGCGACATCAGGATTTCGCCGATGGGGGCAAGCCCGCGCCGCACCGAATCGCGGATTTCCGGGTGCGCATAAAGCGACCCCGCCGAATGCACGGTGATGCTGAGCGCGCCGTCGGTGGCCTCGGCCACATCCTCGGCGAATTGCATGATGTTCTGGGTGTGAAAGACGGAATCGCCATAGGGCGTGGGCATGTCCCAGGTGGTCTGCGCATGGCCCGCGCCCGCGCCCAAGCCAAGGGCAAAGGCCCCCGACAGCGCCACGTTGAAAAGGTGTTTCATGATGTGCTCCCTGATGTATCAAATGCCACCGGGCGGGGTTCACCCGCTCCGGTCACCGGAAAGCCTGCGCAGACGTTCACAATTTGTCAATAAAACATTGATGACGCCAGCGGCCCCGTCACGGCGCGGCCAGCCGCGCGACGAGAGAGACCGCCTGCCAGTCGCCACCCGCCCCCTCCAGCAGCGGCTCGGACAAGAGCTTGAGCCGCGCCACATCCTGACCGTAGCTGTGCCCCATCGAATGCCCGAGCGCCACGCGCCAGCCGGGGCGCGGGTTGAGACCCGCCCGCGTGGGGCCAAGCCCGGCCTTCATGTGATGGGCAATGTCCCAGTGCTGCACCCTGCCCTCGTGGCGCGTGACCACCCAGCAATGATTGTCATGGGTCACGCCGCCGGTCTCGGTCGGGAAGAAATAGCCATAGACATAGCCCGCCTCGTAGCCTGCGGCACGCAGGCTCGCCACGAGATAGGTGTTGATATCCACGCAAGAGCCCGGCGTCGTGCCGCAGGCGAGATACGGCACCGCGTCGGTCTCGTCGTTGAAGCGGTGCTCGGGATGGGCATAGGCAAAGCGCGCCTCGGCCTCGGCCACCAGCGCCGCGATTCCGTCCATGCCGCCGCCCGCCGCGCGGGCGGCTTCGCGGCTCGCCTGCGCCAGATCGTCGGCGGGGATGGTGTATCGCGTCGCGCGCGGGGTAAAGATCACCTCCGGATAGCCCTGCCCCGGCGCGGCCGGGGCGATGTCGTGGCTCAGGGTCAGCGGCCCGCCCTCCGCCTCGATCAGCAGCGCGGCAAGGCCAAGCTCCGGCTCGGGCAACACGGCGGTGATGCGCCCGCCCGTGACGGTGGCGGCGGTCACCGCGTCCTCGGGGCTTGCCATCCCCGCCGGGGCCAGAACCCGTGCCCCGGCCTCCAGCCCCGCGACCTCGACCGTAAGCCGCCTCATGTCAGGTTCCACGCCTGAAACAGCAGACCGGCTGACAGCGCCCCGCCCAGCGACAGCGCGATGTAGAGCGCGAAGACCCGCGGCTTGACCAGCGCCCAGACCGCGATGGCCGCGGGCAGCGAGGTGACGCCGCCCGCCACGAGAAAGGCGAGACCCGCGCCGGGCGCCATGCCCTGCTCCACCAGCCCGCCGACCAGCGGCAGCGCGGCGTAGCCGTTGAGATAGGCGGGCACGCCCACGAGGGTGCCGAGGATGATCGGCGACAGGCCGGTGCCGCCCAGAACACCCGTGATCGTCTCGGCAGGGATGAAGGCCAGCATCAGGCTTTCCAGCAGGAAGGCCAGCGTGAGCCATTTCAGCAGGAACAGCGTCACGCTCATCGCCTCGCGCCCGAATTTCGCCCGCCGCTCCGGCTCGGCCCAGAAGCGCCAGACCACGGGCTTGGGCTCGCGCAGCTTGGCCCCGCCGCAGCCGCCATTGCCGATGCCCTCGCGCAGCGGGTCCGACAGGCCCCCGGCGCGTCCCACAAGGTAAACCACCCAGCCGCCCATGAGGCCCAGCCCGATGGCCGCCAGCGTCTTGGCCACCGCGAACTCGAGGCCCAGCACACCCACGGTCAGCGCGAACATCGACGGGTCCATCACCGGCGAGGCGAGCCAGAACGCCATCACCGCCGCGAGCGGCACGCCCATCGCCAGCAGCGCCGCGATCAGCGGGATCACCCCGCAGGAACAGAACGGCGACAGCGCGCCCGCGAGTGCGGCAAGCCCGATCATCACCGCCGGCGCCCCGGTAAAGGCCCGCGCGATCAGGTTGTCGGCCCCCGTCGCCGTGGCCCATGCCGCGACCCCGATGGACAGCACCAGAAACGGCGCGGTGCGCAACAGCGCGTCGGCGGTAAACGCGACCGAGGCCCCCGCCTGCGCCCGGTCGATCACGGTCAGCAGGGCGAGGATCACCGCGATGGTGAGCCAGACGCTGTGCTTGCGCCAGAGGGTGCGCAAAGCGGTGGCGGCGCGGGGCGGGGTGAGGGTCGTGTCGCTCATGGTGATATCCCTAGAGAGTCGTTATGTCAGGCCCGAAAAAATCAGGCGGCGGTGTCTGTCTTGGCCAGCCGCACGCCGGTGCAGCATTCGGCGGTGAGGAAATCGAGCATGGACCGCATCGCGGCGAACTCCACGCGGTTGAGGATCGTCCGCCCCTGCCGCTCCTGCGTCACCAGCCCGGCATCGACCAGCGTCGAGAGGTGATGCGCCAGCGTCGAGGGGGCGTGGCCCAGATGCTGCCCGACCTCGCCCACGCTCAGCCCCTCGTCGCCCGCCCGCACGAGCAGGCGAAAGATGGCAAGGCGGGTGTCGTGGCCAAGAGCGGCCAGCGCGCGGGAGGTGGAGGTTGTCTGTGTCATGGCCGTCAATATAACTACAAAACTAGTTATGTCAATCCGCCAATTCCGCCCGCGCCTCCATCGTCGCCACCCCGTCCGACTCGCGCCGCACGCGCAGGTCCAAACCGCCGCCCGCCTCGCGCGCCTCGATGGCCACCGGCGTGCCGCAGATGAGCGGCGTGCGCCCGCGATACGAAAAGCGGCGAACCGTGCGATTCGCGCTCTGAACCGCAAGGTTCATCATCCACACCGCCTGCATCGGCCCGTGGACGACGAGGCCCTCGTAGCCCTCGACCTGCGTCGCGTAGGGATGGTCGTAATGGATGCGGTGGCCGTTGAAGGTGAGCGCCGAGAAGCGAAAAAGCAGCGTCGGATCGGGGGTCACATGCCACGCTTGCGCACCCGGCCACTCCTCGGCCCGGTCGGGCACCCGCGTCTGCCCCGGCTTGGGGTCTTCGCGGTAAACGATGTCCTGCCGCTCGCTGAGGCGCGCAGTGCCGTTCGACGGTATAGACATGGCGCTGCGTGACGAAGCCCAGCCGCCCGCTGCGCCCCTGCTTGAAGGTCACGTCGTCGATCACCGTCTCACGCATCACCACGTCATCCGCTTGAAAAGGCGTATGAAATTCCACCTCTCCGCCCGCCCACATCCGGCGCGGCAGCGGCAGGGCGGGCAGGAACATCCCCGGCCTCGGGTGGCAGTCGCGGCCCAGGTGCTGCGGCTCCACCACGTCCGGCACCAGGCACCAGTGCAGCCCCACCGGCACCGACCTACCGGCCAGCGTGCCCGCCAGCGTGGCGCGGAACTGCGCGATCAGCCGCCCGGTGATCGGTTCGGACCGGGTATAGCCCCACCCGATCCAGTCGTCATACGCCCCGGTCATCGCCCGCGCCCGGCCCCGTAGGATTTGGGCAGGCCCAGCACCTGTTCGGCGATGTAGCACAGGATCAGGTTGGTCGAAATCGGCGCGATCTGATAAAGCCGCGCCTCGCGCCACTTGCGCTCGACGTCGTATTCCTCGGCAAAAGCGAACCCGCCATGCGTCTGCATACAGGCCTCGGCGGCCTCCCAGCTTGCCTCGGATGCCAGCAATTTCGCGGTGTTAGCCTCCACCCCCGGCGTTTCGCCCGCGTCATACATCGCCGCCGCGCGCCAGACGATCGCCTCGGCGGCCATCATGTGCGCCTGCGCGCGGGCGAGCGGGAACTGCACGCCCTGATTGGTGCCGATAGGCTCGCCGAAGACCTCCCGCTCGCGGGCATAGTCCGACCCGGTTTTCAGGAACCACTTGGCGTCGCCGATGCATTCGGCGGCGATGAGGATGCGCTCGGCGTTCATGCCCGACAGGATATAGCGAAAACCCTTCCCTGCCTCGCCGATCAGGCTGTCGGCGGGGATACGCAGGTTGTCGAAGAAAACCTCCGTGGTGGCGTGGTTTATCATCGTGCGGATGGGGCGGATGTCCACCCCGTTGCCCAGCTTGTCGCGCAGATCGACGAGGAAGACCGACAGACCGTCGGTCTTCGATTTCGCCTGATCGCGCGGGGTTGTGCGGGCAAGGAGGATCATCAGGTCGGAATGTTCGACCCGCGAGGTCCAGATTTTCTGGCCGTTGATGACGTACTCATCCCCCTCGCGCCGCGCCGTGGTCTTCAATGCGAGCGTGTCGGTGCCGCTCGTCGGTTCGGTCACGCCAAAGGCCTGAAGGCGCAGGCTCCCGTCGGCGATGCCGGGCAGATACGCGGCTTTCTGCGCCTCCGAGCCGTGGCGCAGCAGCGTGCCCATCGTGTACATCTGCGCATGGCAGGCGGCGGCGTTGCAACCGGAGCGGTGGATTTCCTCGAGGATCACGGCCCCGGCGGTGAGCGGCAGGCCCGAGCCGCCATAGACCTCGGGGATCATCGCGGCGAGATAGCCCTCGCGGATGAGCGCCGCGACGAACGCGTCGGGATAGGCGCGCCGGGCATCGAGATCGCGCCAATAAGGCCCGGGAAACCCGGCACAGACCCGCGCCACGCCCTCGCGGATATCGGCGTGCTCAGAGGTGGGATCGAAATGGGTCATGGCATCCTGTCCTTCTTCTCGCGCGCCTGACGTTGCAGGTTTTCCGGGCAAGGGAAAGGGCGGCTTTGTGCGAAACCGGGCTTTCCTCTGCCGCCACGAGCGGGCAGGATCAGGCGCAAAAATGCAAGGAGCCTGCCCATGCCAGCCGACCTCTCCGGTCTTCTCGTCGTCTCTGTCGAACAGGCGGTGGCCGCGCCCTATGCCTCGGGGCGGCTCGCCGGGGCGGGCGCGCGCGTCATCAAGGTGGAGCGCCCCGAGGGCGATTTCGCGCGGGGCTATGATGCGCTCGTTCACGGCGAGAGCGCCTATTTCGTCTGGCTCAACCGGGGCAAGGAGTCGGTCTGTCTCGATCTGCGCGACGAGGGCGATCACGCGCTGATGGCGCGGATGCTGGCGCGGGCGGATGTGTTTATCCAGAACCTCGCACCGGGGGCGATAGAGCGGCTGGGATTCGCGCCCGACCGGCTGCGCGCCGCGCATCCGCGCCTCATCACCGTGTCGATCTCGGGCTACGGGGCCGAGGGACCTCTCGCGGACCTCAAGGCCTATGACCTGCTGGTGCAGGCCGAATCGGGCCTGTCGTCGATTACCGGCAACGATGCGGGGCCTGCGCGCACCGGCGTGTCGGTCTGCGATATCGCGGCGGGGATGACGGCCTACCAGGCGGTGCTCGAGGCGCTGATCGGGCGCGCGCAGACGGGCAAGGGGCGGCATATCGAGGTGTCGCTGTTCCACGCGCTCGCCGACTGGATGAACGTGCCGTATCTGCAATACGCCTATGGCGGCAAGGTGCCGGCGCGGGCGGGGCTCAACCACCCGACCATCGCGCCCTACGGCGCCTATGAGGGCAGCGACGGCAAATCGGTGCTGATCTCGATCCAGAACGAACGGGAATGGGCGGTCTTCTGCGAGGCGATCCTCGGGGATGCGGCGCTCGCCCGCGATCCGAGGTTCGACAGCAATTCGGCCCGCGTCGCCAACCGCGCGGCACTCGACGCGATCCTGCGGCCTGTGTTCGCCGCCCTGTCCCGCGACGAGATGGCAGACCGCCTGCGCGCGGCGCGCATCGCTTATGGGCGGGTGAGCGACATGGCGGACCTCAAGGCGCATCCGCAGGCTCGCCACGTCACGGTCGAGACACCAAGCGGGCCGGTCACGATGCTCGCCCCCGGTGCGCTGATCGACGGCACGCCCGCCACGGCCGGCCCGGTGCCCGGGCTCGGGGATCACAGCGCGGCACTGCGCGCGGAGTTTTCCGATGAGTGATGCAGGGAGCCGGATCGCGGCGATTCTTGCCGAGATCGGCGCGCGCGAGGTGCTCGATATCGGCTGCGGCGCGGGCGGGCTGGCGCGGGTGCTGGCAGAGCGTGGTCATGCCGTGGCGGGCATCGACCCGGCACAGGAGGTGATCGCGGCGGCGCGGGAGCGGGTGCCGGATGCGCGGTTCAGTGTCGGCGGGGCCGAGGCGCTGCCGTTCGGGGATGGCAGCTTTGACGCCTGTATCTTTCTCAACTCGCTGCACCATGTGCCGGTGCCGCTCATGCAGACCGCCCTGCACGAGGCGCTGCGGGTGCTGCGACCGGGCGGCGAGGTGGTGATCGTCGAGCCGCTGGCGCGTGGCGCGTTCTTCGAGGTGATGCGCCCGGTGGAGGACGAGAGCGACATTCGCTCTGCTGCCATCGCCGCCATCGACGCGGTGTTGGGCGCGGGCGCGGCCACCGGCCCCGCGCCGGTGACATGGGAACGGCCCACCCCGGTGGCCGATGTGGAGGCGTTCATCACCTATCTCGCCCGCGTCGATCCCGCGCGGCGCGCCGTGGCAGAGGCAAAGCGCGAGGAAATCACCCGCCTGTTCGCCCGCCACGCGCGGCAGAGCGCGGATGGCCCCGTGCTCGATCAGCCGTTGCGGCTGTGGCGGTTGCAGCCTGTCTGAGCGGCGCACGAAATTCTGACTGGCGCTTTATGCGTTTTTATGCTTTTTTTCCCAGAGAGGGGAGAAAACGCGCGTGTTCAGCCTTGGTGACATATTGGCAGAGGCGCTGGGCCTGATCCTGACATGGGATCGGGACCTGAGCGAGATCGTGATCCTGTCGCTGCGCGTGACGCTGACGGCGGTGGCGATTGCCTGTCTCATCGGCCTGCCCCTCGGCGCGGTCATCGGCGCGTTCCGCTTTCCCGGGCGCGGCGTTCTGACGGTGCTGCTCAACACGCTGATGGGCCTGCCGCCGGTGGTGGTGGGGCTTTTCGTCTACCTGATGCTGTCGGCCTCGGGGCCTTTGGGGGTGCTGGGGCTGCTCTACACCCCTGCCGCGATGATCGTGGCGCAAACGCTTCTGGTGGTGCCCATCGTGGCGGCGCTGACGAAACAGGTGGTCGAGGACCTGCACGGCGAATATGCCGAGCAATTCGCCTCTTTCGGCCTGACGGCGCGGGACCGGGTCGCGGCGCTGTTGTGGGATGCGCGCTACAGCCTGCTGACGGTGGCGCTGGCGGGGTTCGGGCGGGCGGTGGCAGAGGTGGGCGCGGTGCTGATCGTCGGCGGCAACATCAACCACGCCACCCGCGTCATGACCACGACCATCGCGCTCGAGACCTCCAAGGGCAATCTGGAACTGGCGCTGGCGCTGGGCGTGCTGCTGCTTGGCCTCGCGGTGGTGGTCAACGCGGGCGTGATGACGCTGCGCGCCTCGGCGGTGAGGGCGGCCTATGCGTGATCTGGTGAGCGATATCGCGCCCGGGACGGGCTGCGACGCGGCGCTGCTGACGGCGCGGGGCCTGGGCTATGCGGCGGGCGGGCAGCCGATCCTGCACGGGATCGACGTGAGCATCAAAAAGGGGCAGCGCACGCTGGTGATGGGTGCGAACGGCGCGGGCAAGAGCGTGCTGCTGCGGGTGCTGCACGGGCTGTTGCCGCCCTCGGCGGGTGCGGTGCAATGGCACGGCCCGCGGGCCGCAGGCCGCGCGCAGGCGATGGTGTTTCAGCGCCCGGTGATGCTGCGCCGCTCGGTGCTGGGCAACCTGCGCTTTGCGCTCGGCGTGCATGGCTGGCGCGGGCGGGCGCGCGACCACAGGGTCGCGGAGGCGCTGGAGATGGCGCGGCTCACCGACAAGGCGCGGCAGCCCGCGCGGCTGCTGTCGGGCGGCGAGCAACAGCGGCTGGCGGTGGCGCGGGCGCTCGTGTGCGCGCCGGACCTGCTGTTCCTCGACGAGCCGACGAGCAGCCTCGACCCGGCCTCGACGCAGATGATCGAGGAGCTGGTGAACGCGGCGCATGGGCGCGGCGTGACCATCGTGATGGTGACCCACGATATGGGGCAGGCGCGGCGCATGGGCGACGAGGTGATTTTCCTGCACGCCGGACAGGTGGCCGAGACCGGGCCGCGCGACCTCGTTCTGGGGGCCCCGTGTTCGGAGGCCGCGCGGGCGTGGGTGCAGGGGCGGCTTTATACCGGCGCGCCGTTCTAGCGACGGAAGGGGCGTTGATGGCCTGTTGCTGCCGTTGCGGCATGCCCGCGCGAATCAAGGCGCCGCAAGGCACCGCCGCGGTGCGGCGCTCAGACGGTGATACGGCATGACCCGCTCGGGCGGGCGCTATTCGAACGTTGTCAAGTAATTGAGAACGTCGGAATAGCGCCCGCACCAGGGCGGCGGTCGGAGCGCTCGCGCGGCGGTGCGCTGCGCGGCACCTCGATTCCGTCGCGGCGAGCCGAACGTCCGCTCCAGGCCAAAACCGCCCTCGAAACTGCAGACCAGAGCAACAGGGAGTATACAATGTCCAGTCGTCACCTTCTTTCGCTTGCCCTCGGCGCGACACTCGCCTGCGGAACCGGCACCGCGCAGGCGCAGGACGAATTCATCCTCGTGCAATCCACCACCTCGACGCAGAATTCGGGCCTGTTCGAACATATCCTGCCGACCTTTGAGGAGAAGACCGGAATCGACGTTCGCGTGGTGGCCGTTGGCACCGGTCAGGCGCTCCGCAATGCGATGAACGGCGATGGCGACGTGCTGTTCGTCCATGCCAAACCGGCGGAGGAAAAATTCGTGGCCGAGGGGCATGGCGTGGCCCGCGCGGACGTGATGTATAACGATTTCGTCATTGTCGGGCCACCCTCTGATCCGGCGGGCGTGGCGGGGATGAGCGATGTGGTTGCGGCCCTGAGGCGCATCGCTGAAACGCAGGCCCCGTTCGCCTCGCGCGGGGATGACAGCGGCACCCACAAGGCCGAGTTGCGGCTGTGGCGCGAGGCCGGGATCGACGCGCAGGCGGCCTCGGGGACGTGGTATCGCGAGACCGGATCGGGCATGGGGGCCACGCTCAACACCGGGATCGCGATGGGGGCCTATATCCTGACCGACCGCGCCACCTGGATCGCCTTCGGCAACAAGGGCGGGCACGCGGTCGCGGTGGAGGGGGATCAAAGGCTCTTCAACCAGTATGGCATCATCCTCGTGAACCCGGACAAACACCCGAACGTCAGGGCCAGAGCCGGGCAGACATTCATCGACTGGGTGCTGTCGGACGAGGGCCAAGCCGCGATTGCCGGATACAAGCTGGACGGGCAGCAGCTCTTTCCCCAACGCGGGGGGCTGAGGAGGTGATCGGCTTTGCTTTGGATTGCGGCGGGCCGGGTGCGCGCGGATGCCGCCCCGGCCCTGCCTGTCACTGGCTCACGTCGTTCCTGGACTGAACACGCTTGATGATCCGCTGGTTCAGACCCTGATCCTCGCTCGCGGCCTGCGCGATCTCGGTGTAGCGATCGAGGGTGATGCCGTCGGTATCCTCGATCACGCGCGTGATCTCGGTATTGGCCTCCTCGACGATGGCCGCCTGCTGATCCTCGGTCTCGGCGCTTTTCATAAGCGCGGTGTATTTCTGGCGCACATCGGCCACCTGAAGCAGGGCTTCGGCGAATGTGTCGAGTTCCTCGGCGGAATAGCTCGCCTCCTGCGCGGCGGCGCTCTGGGCGGTGATGGCGGTCACCGGTGCTGCGGCGAATGCCATTGCGATGGCCGTCGTGGTTGCCTTGAGTATGGTTCGGGTGGGCATGAGGCCTCCTTAGGGTGCAGTGTCCGCGCTGCGGAGCAGGGCCGCGAACGCCCCGTCAACCTAAGAGCCATGCCAACGCGCGCAAACGGCTGAGCGGTTTCCTGCCAAGAGCGGGCGCTCAGCCCCTCGCCGCCTCCACCGCCGCCACCGCCGCCGCGACGGCCTGATCTATCGTCATCTCGGAGGTGTCGAGCATGAGGGCATCCCCGGCGGGCCTCAACGGGGCCTCGGCGCGGGCGCTGTCGCGGGCGTCGCGCTGGCGCAGGTCCTCGGCGACCTCTTCAAGCGTCACGCTGTGCCCGCTTTCGACCATCTCCTTGTGCCGCCTGCGCGCGCGCTCGGCGTCTGTCGCGGTGACAAAGAGCTTTACCTCCGCCTCGGGGCAGATCACCGTGCCGATGTCGCGCCCATCCAGCACCGCACCACCCGCGCGCCGGGCAAAGGCGCGCTGGAAATCCAGCAGCGCTTGCCGCACCTCGGGGATCGCGGCGACGCGGCTCGCGGCCTGGCTCACATCCGGCGTGCGCAGATCGTCCGCGTCGAGATCCTCGGCGCGCAGGGTCTGCGCGGCCTCCACCGGCTCGAGCCCGTCGAGCGTGCGCCGGCCCGTGGCGCGGTAGAGCAGGCCGGTATCGAGATGGGCAAAGCCGAAATGCGCGGCCAGGGCCCGCCCGATGGTGCCCTTGCCCGCCGCTGCCGGCCCGTCGATCGCGATGGTGAATGCCATGCCCGTCTCCCTTGGTGGACCATCTTGCTAGCCGATCCCCGGCCTTGCCTCAAGCATCGCTTGACGGGGGCGCGGCGGCGCGGCATCACCACCCCCATGCTGATCTACAAGATTTTCCGCGGCTCCGAATGGGCCGCCCTGCGCGAGAGAGGCGAAACGCCGGGCGCGCCGGTGGATATCGCCGACGGGTTCGTGCATTTTTCCACCGCCACGCAGGCCCCCGAGACGGCGGCGAAGCATTTCGCGGGCGTTGATGGCCTGATGCTCGTGGCCGCCGAGGCCGACCGGCTGGGCGCGGCGCTGAGATGGGAGCCGTCGCGCGGCGGGGCGTTGTTCCCGCATCTCTACCGGGCGCTGAGACTGGAGGATGTGGCCTGGGCGCAGCCCTTGCCGCTGGAGGACGGTGCGCATCGCTTCCCGGCGGGGCTGGCATGATCGCGCTGGAGCGTCTTGGCCTCGGCCTTCTGCACCGCCTCGATCCCGAGACCGCGCATAGCCTTGCCTTGCACGCCTTGCGCATGGGGCTTGCGCCTGCGCCCGGCCCGGTCACGTCGCCACGGCTGCGGGTCGATCTTGCGGGCATGGCGCTGCCCAACCCGGTGGGCCTTGCCGCCGGGTTCGACAAGAACGCCGAGGCGTTGGGGCCGCTTTCGCGCGCCGGGTTCGGCTTCATCGAGGCGGGGGCGATCACGCCGCGCGCACAGCCGGGCAACCCGCGCCCGCGCCTCTTTCGGCTGCGGCAGGACCGGGGCATTATCAACCGCTTCGGCTTCAATAACGACGGAATGGAGGCGGCGGCGGCACGGCTGGCGCAGCGTCCGCATGACGCGGTGATCGGCCTCAACCTCGGGGCCAACAAGGACAGCGCCGACCGCGCCGGAGATTTCGCGACGGTGCTGCGCCATTGCGGCGCGCATCTCGATTTCGCCACGGTGAATGTGAGCAGCCCCAACACCGAGCAGCTGCGCGAGTTGCAGGGGGCCGAGGCGCTGGCCGCCTTGCTTGCGGGCGTGATGGATGCGCGCGACGGGCTGCCCCGGCCCATCCCGGTCTTTCTCAAGATCGCGCCGGACCTGGGCGATGCGGATCTGGAGGAGATCGCCGTCGTGGCACGCGAGGCGGGCATCGCGGGGATCATCGCCACCAACACCACGCTGGCGCGCGACGGGCTGCAAAGCGCTGCGCGCGACGAGGCCGGGGGCCTGTCGGGTGCGCCCTTATTCGCGCGCTCCACGCGGGTGCTGGCACGGTTGTCGCAGGTGACCGGCGGACAAATGCCGCTCATCGGGGTGGGCGGGGTCGGCTCCGCCGAGGATGCCTATGCCAAGATCCGCGCGGGGGCCAGCGCCGTGCAGCTTTACTCGGCGCTGGTTTACGAAGGCCTGTCGCTGGTGTCGGAGATCGCGCGGGGGCTCGACGCGCTGCTGGCGCGCGACGGATTTGCGTCGGTGGCCGAGGCGGTGGGCACGGGGCGCGACGACTGGCTCTGACCGCCGCTAGAGCGCATCGCCTTCATTCACATTCACGCGACACGCTCTAACTCATTGATATCGCATGTCCGAGAAGCTCAAAACCGGTTCCCACTTTTGAGCAACATGCTTTAATCCCGCCCCACCAACGCGCGCAGCCTTGGCCAGTAAAGCTCGACCAGAACGCAGGCGGTGACCAGCGCGATGGCCAGCACCTGAAGCCCGGTGGGCCACGACCCGAGGATCACGATGGCCAGCGCCGCCGCGATGATCGGCTTGAGAAAGAAGAGATAGGAGGCGCGGGTGATGTCCGGCGCTGCCGACAGCCCGCCGAACCACATCAGTTGCGTCAACGTGGTGTTCCACAGCGCGAGGATCACCAGCGACCACGCCGCCAGCGCCGGTTTCTCGACGATGCTCGCGGGGTTGACCCAGCGGCCCCAGGCCACGCCGACAAGCAGCCACAGCCCGATCCCGCCGATCATCATGGTGAGCGCGATGATCTTGAGGCCGCCGTGACGGCCCATCACCGGCTTGATCAGCACCGCGTAGAACGAGCCGAGCGCGGCGCAGCCGGTGGCCAGCAGCACGCCGGGAAGCGTCCCCGCCTCGCCCGCAAGCGCCGTCAGCGCCCCGTCGGTCAGCAGGACGGCGATGCCGAGCACCGCGAGCAGGCCAGTGACCATCTTGACCGCGCCGGGATGCACGCCGTTCAGCGTCCAGTTGGCGAGGGCCACGAAGATGGGGATGGTGGTTGTCACCGTCGCCACCTGGATGACGGTCGCGTAATCGAGCGCCCAGTGAAAGAACAGGTAGGTGACGGTGACGCCCATCAGCGACAGCCAGACGATATTGAGCCCCTCGCGGCGCAGCGGCGTGATGAGGTCGCGGCTGTCGCGGTCCCAGAGCGCCCAGAGGATGAGGCCGAAGCCCCCCAGAAGGTAACGCCAGACGCTGGTTTCCGGGCCGGCCACGCCGCCCAGCTTGGCGAAGAACTCGCTGCTTGCATGGCCCGCCACGCCGATCATCACCGCCGGATAGGCCCATTTCTCGGGGATGTTCATGGCCGGATATCCGCTCCGAACCGCGCGAGGCTGGCGGCGAGGCGGTCTGGGGCCTCCTGCGGCAGGAGATGCCCGATATCGGCCCAGTCCTCGCGCCGCGCGTCGGGCAGGGTGGCATAGAGCCGGTCCAACACTTCGGTATCCAGAAACACCCGGTCCTGATGGCCGGTGATGACGAGCGTGGGCAGGGCGAGCGCGCCCCAATCCAGCGCCCAATCGGTCTGGGCGGCGTTGCGCATCAGGTTCATGTGGCCATGTTCCGGCGGCAGCGGCGCGTAGTCACCCTTGAGGAAATTGCCCCGCGCCTGCGCCGCGAAATCACCGTTGACCAGAAGCGGGAACAGCGCATCGAGAAAGAGCCCTACCCCGCCATGCGCCACGATGCCCGCCATCGCGTGGTTGACCCAGTCGATGCGCGGCCCGATCTCGCGCAGGGTGTTGAGCAGCACCAGCCCCTCGGCCTGCGCCCCGTTCAGCACCGCGCGCGCAGCATAAAGCCCGCCGATGGACAGGCCGACGAGAATGGGCCGCGCGGGTCGTAGCTCGGCCAGAAGCCGCGTCAGATCGTCGGTGATCACCCTATCGGTCAGGTCCAGCGCCGGATCGAAAGACGAGTCCGCCTGCCCCCGGAAATTCCAGCTCAGCGTGCCGAAGCCTTGCACGCGCAGGGCGGGGGCGACCGCCGCCTCCCACGCCCCGGTCGAGCCGGTGAGCGCGTTGACGAACACGAAGGTCGCAGCACCCTCGCGGGCGGGGGCGTGGTGGATGTGGAACAGCGCGTCGGTCTTCGAAAGCGCGAGGTGCATGGGCTCTCCGTGGTGATCGGCAACGGCGGCACGCTAGGCGGCGGGCGCGGCGGGTGCAAGATGCGTCGGCCTCCTGCGGGGGACAAAGCCCCGCCCTTTTCCCTTGGTGCGGCGTGCAGACGGTGGCGGAGGGACGGCAGCGCCATTGCGAAACCGGCGGGCCTGTTGCAAGGCTGTGCAAATTTCATTCGACATAACGGAGAGCCAAATGCAGGATATCCTTTCATCGCTTGGCGGCTACGCCCCGCTCGTGATCGCCGCCGCCAAGGCGCTGGCGGTTCTGATCCTCGGCTGGATGGTCGCCGGGATCGTCAGCGGCATGGTCCGCCGCCGGGTCAATGCCAGCGCGCGGATCGACAGGACCATCGGCAATTTCGCGGCCTCCATCGTGAAATGGGTTATCCTGCTGATGGTTCTCGTGGCGGTGCTGGGCATATTCGGCATCCAGGCGACGAGCCTCGTCGCGGTTCTCGGTGCGGCGACGCTGGCCATCGGGCTGGCGCTTCAGGGCACGCTGAGCGATCTGGCCGCCGGGTTCATGCTGGTCGTCTTCCGGCCCTACAAGCTGGGGCAATATGTCGATATTGGCGGCACCTCGGGCACGGTGGTCGATCTCAACCTCTTCGTCACCGAGCTTACGACACCCGACAACGTGCAGATCATCGTGCCCAACGGACAGACCTGGGGGTCGGTCATCACCAATTACTCGCACCATGCCACGCGGCGCTGCGATCTGGGCTTTGGCATCGACTATGGCGATGACGCGGATCGCGCGATGCAAATCATCCTCGATCTTGCGCGGGCCGATACCCGCGTGCATGACGACCCCGCGCCCTGGGCGCGGGTGGTGGGCCTCGGTGACAGCAGCGTCGATATCGGCGTGCGGCTGTGGTGCGACGCAGCCGATTACTGGGAATTGAAGTTCCACATGACCAAGGCGGTGAAGGAGGCGTTCGATACGGGCGGCATCTCGATTCCTTATCCACATCAGGTGAATGTCGAGAAGGCGGGGTGAGCAAGGGGGGCGGTTTTTGGCCGCTCCTTTTGAAAAACAACGTGTTTCTGGCGCGGAAAGCAGCGTTCTGAAGAGCGCGCAAGGGCTTTTCCCGTCAGGCTTTGCGCATTTGCTGCGGTTCAGGAAATATCCTTGCCGGTTTCGGGGGCGATGGCGGCAAGGAGGAATTCGTCGTTCGGGCCTCAGGCGCAACGCAGGCCTCCCCGCTCTCAGCCCGGCACCCCCGCCGCTGCCATGAGCCGCGCGGCCTCTTCGGCGAGCAGCCGCTCCTGCCCCGCCCCCGCCACCGGCACGCGCCCGGCCTCCAGAAACAGCGGCGCGGCGAGGGGCGAGACGCGGGGCAGGCGCCGCAGCGCAACGCGGCCGCGGATGCGCGCCAGCATCTCCTCGACGCGGCCGAAATCCACCAGCCCGCGCATCGCCTCGGTTCGGGTGATCTCCAGAAGCAGGTGGCCGGGGTCGTATTTCACCAGCGTGTCGTAGAGGATATCCGACGACATGGTGGCCTGCCGTCCGCTCTTGCGCGCGGCGGGCGCGTTGCGCTGGATCAGCCCGGCGATGGTGGCCGAGGCGCGGAACGTGCGTTTCATCACCGCGTTGGACATGAGCCATTGATCGAGCCCGGCGCGCAGGCCCTCGGGCGCGAAGAGCGGGGCGGCATCGGTCAGCGGCTCCAGCCCCCAGATCAGCGTGGCGTAATCCGTGGCCACGAACCCCAGCGGCGCAAGGCCCGCCTCCTCCATCCGCCGCGTCACCAGAAGGCCCGAGGGTCTGCTGCGCGTTGCGCCCCGCAAAGCCGTAGATGCAGGCGTGTTCGCGCCCCTCAAAGGGGAAGCTTTCGATCAGCAGACGGTCGCGGGAGGGCATTTCCGAAAGATCGCGTTGCAGGTGCAGCCACTCGCGGACCGGGGCGGGCAGATCGGGCCAGTCGTCCTGCCCGAGGATCGCGAGGATGCGCGCGGAGAGCTGCGTGGAAGTGGCGAATTTGGTGCCCATGTAGGTGGCGATCTTCGGCGTGCGGCCGGGATCGCGGCTCACCTCCACCACCATCTCGCGTAAAGATTCGAACCGCACCACCTGCCCGCCCATCAAAAACGTGTCGCCGGGGGTGAGCGTGGCGGCAAAGCCTTCCTCGATTTCGCCCAGCGGCGTGCCGCCGCGTTGGCGTTTCATGCGCACCTTGAGCGTGTCGGTGTCCTGGATGGTGCCGATATTCATGCGGATGAGGCGCGCACTTCGCGGGTCGCGCAACTGCCAGCGGCCATCGGCGCGCTGTTGCAGCCGCTGCCAGCGGTCATAGGCCCGCAGCGCGTAGCCCCCCGTGGCGCAGAATTCGAGGCAGGCGTCGAATTCGGCCCGCGTGAGCGTGGCATAAGGCCCGGCACCGCGCATCTCGGCATAAAGCGCATCCGCTTTGAGCGGCCCCGCGCAGGCGGCGATCAGGATATGCTGGCACAGCACGTCAAGCGGCCCCGCCCCGCGCGGCTCGCCATCCAGATCATGGGCGCGCGCGGCCTGCAACGCGGCGAGGCATTCCACCACCTCGAAGCGATTGGCCGGCACCAACAGCGCCTTGGAGGGCGCGTTGTAGCGGTGATTGGCGCGCCCGATGCGCTGCACGAGGCGCTTGACGTTCTTCGGCGCGCCGACCTGAATGACCAGATCGACATCGCCCCAGTCGAGCCCCAGATCGAGGCTGCCGGTGCAGACGATGGCGCGCAGCTCGCCTTTCACCATCGCCGCCTCGACGCGGGCGCGTTGGTCTCGGTCGAGGCTGCCGTGATGGATGGCGATGGGCAGGGCGTCGTCATTGGCAAGCCACAGGTTGTGAAAGAATATCTCGGCCTGCGCGCGGGTGTTATGAAAGATCAGCGTGGTGCGGTGGCGGCGGATTTCATCGAGCACCGCCGGGATCGCATGGGCGGCCCCGCCCCCCGCCCAGGGCGGGGGCACCTCCGTTTCCAGCATGGCGATATCCGGGTCCGGGCCGGGATCAGCGTCAATCACCGCGCAGGGCACGCCGCCGTGGCCCAGAAACCGGGCGAGCGCGGGCGGGTCCTCGACCGTGGCCGACAGCCCGACGCGGCACAGACCGGGGCACAGCGTTTGCAACCGCGCCAGCGCCAACATGAGCTGATCGCCGCGCTTGCTCTCCGCGAGCGCGTGGATTTCATCGACAACCACGCGCCGCAACCCCGCAAAGAGGCGCGGCGCATCCTCGTAGGAGATCATCAGCGCGAGGCTCTCGGGCGTGGTGAGCAGGATATGCGGCGGGTCGGCGCGCTGGCGGCGCTTGACATGGGACGAGGTGTCGCCGGTGCGATCCTCGACGCGGATATCCAGCCCCATCTCGGTGATCGGGCCGGTCAGGTTGCGCCGGATATCGGCGGCCAGCGCCTTGAGCGGCGAGACATAAAGCGTGTGCAGACCGGCGTGATCACCGCACGCCAGATCGGCGAGCGTCGGCAGGAACCCCGCCAGCGTCTTGCCGCCCCCGGTGGGCGCGATGAGCAGCGTGGCGGGGTCATCCGCACGCCCGAGCATGGCCTGCTGATGCGGGTGCATCTGCCAGCCACGGGCGGCGAACCATCGGGCGACGGGGGCGGGCAAGGCGCTCATGATCGCCAAGCTAGGCGCGCGGGCCGACAAAGCAAAGGGGCGCGAAACCGCCTCCCGGTCGCGCGCGACATGGGCTAGTGCTCGCCCTGCGCAAAACCTTGGATCGGGTCATGTTCGGAAATCGTGTTGGCGGGTCCGAGGTTCGTGCTCTGTGGGGCTTGCGCCGTGCCGCAATACGGTATAATTTTGCGGTATTATAAAGGAGTGTGATCGCATGGTATCTGCGACCAAGCGCAAGACGTCCCTGACGCTCGATATCGAGGCGCTTGAGGGCGCAAAGGAACTTGGGATCAACGTCTCCGCAGTGGCCGAGACGGCGCTCATCAAGGCCGTTGCCGACGCTCGACGCAAGACGTGGCTCGCGGAGAACGCAGGCGCATTTACGGCCCAATCGGAATGGCACGAGCGACACGGGCACCCGCTGGCCGACATCATGACAGCGCCCGGCGGATCTTCATGGACTCGCTGACCCGCTTTGATGTCGCCGAGTACAATGGTGTTTCAATGGTCGTTGTCGAAAGCGACCTTCTGCCGCCCGATGCGTCCGTCGTCGTCATCCCACTTCTCTCCGGCTACCCTGCGGTGCGGCACCTGAACCCTGAACTCCGGCACGACGGCAGGCGCCTGGTGCTTGCGACACGACTGATTGCGGCGGTGCGACGGTCGAGCTTGCACCGCACCGGGAGCGTTGCGGACCAGGGCGATCTGATCACCCGGGCGGTCGATGTCCTGATGGCGGGCGTATAGCTCGTAAAATTGACACGATTTGCGGAAATCGCCTTGGAGGCAGAGCATGACCCACCGCTACCCCGTCCATGTCCATTACGAGGATACCGACATGGGCGGTATCGTCTATCACGCCAATTTCCTGAAATTCATCGAACGCGCCCGCAGCAATTGGGTGCGCGATCTCGGGGTCGATCAGAATGCCATGCGCGCGGAGGGCACCGTCTTTGTCGTGCGCCGCATCGAGGCCGATTTCCTCGCGCCTGCGCGGCTTGACGACGCGCTGGAGGTCGAGACGCGGACCCTTCGCGCGACGGCTGCGCGGCTGGTGATGGAGCAATCGGTGTGGCGCGGCGACACGCGCCTCTTTCGCGCGGTGGTCACGGTGGCCTGCCTCACGGCTTCGGGCCGCCCGGCGCGCCTGGCCGCCGCGATACGCGACACGGCAAGCGGCCCGGATCAGCCCTCGGCCACCACCCGCAGATAGGGCAACAGCCGGTCCGACCCGGCGCCGAACTGGCGCATCACCTCGGTCTCGGAGCGGTTGTCGGGGATGATGACCATGTCACCGCCCTGCCAGTCCGCCGGTGTCGCCGCCCCGGTCTCGTCGCGCAGTTGAAGCGCCTTCACCACGCGCAGCATCTCCTCGATGTTGCGGCCGAGGAAGGACGGGTATTCGAACATCATGCTCACGCACATCGCGGGGTTGATGATAAAACTCTTGCGGATCGGACGGTCGGCGTCCGACTTCTCGTGCATCATGCCGAAGAGGCGCGACAGTTGCAGCCCGGGGTCGTGGGCGCAGGGAAACCCGATCTCGAGCCCGAAAAGGCGCTTGATATCGTCATGCCACGTGCGCTGCTCGTCGAGCGTCGAGCCGCTGAATGCCAGATGCTTGACATTCGCCGCCTCCCACTCGTCCGCAAGGCTCGCGATCGAGGCCATTTCCGTGGTGCAGACAGGCGTATTGGCCGCCGGATGGCTGAACAGGTGCACCCACGAGCCCTCTGCCCATTCCCAGAAATTCACATCACCTGTCGTCGTCTCGACGTTGAAATCGGGAAAATTGTCGCCGATCTGGGGAAGCCAGCGCACTGTCTTGCGCAGCGCCGAGGGAAGCTTGATCAGCTCGTTCCTCGGCCCGCGCGGCGTAAAGAACTGGATGCTCATCTTTGTCTCCTTTTCAACCGGACCTCGGCTTTTCCAAAAACACCTCCGGGTTGTGTTATTTTCATCGAACTCAACAATAGCAATATTTCTCTCAAATTTGTCCAAAATCGGGCAGGGTTGTATAAGCTTGTGCAAATGCACATTTGCAATTCATGAAAGAGCGTTCGATTGACGCTGTCCCGTCATTTCCGTTAGCCTCTTACTCTGAAGCGACACAACCGGAGGCTTAATGCCCGATCTCACCGCTATGATCCTCGACGACGACCGCGAACACGCGGCGATGGTCGAGGGTTGCCTGCAAAGCGAGGGGTTCGTGCTTGCCCGAGACAACGAGGCTGCTGTCGAGACCGTGAAGCGGGAAAACGTCAATATCTGCCTCGTCGGCGAGCGGACCCTCGGGCGGGACGGCTATGACGTGGTGCGCGAATTGCGCCTTCAATCGCCCGCCGGCATCATGATGTTGCGGCAGAGCGCCGAGGAAATCGACATCGTTCTCGCGCTGGAAATGGGGGCCGACGACTACATGGTCAAACCGGTGCGCCCGCGCGAGTTGTGCGCGCGCATCCGCACGGTGCTGCGCCGCACCGTGATCACCCCGCCCGATGAGACCGGCGCGCGCCCCCTGCCTGACGGAATGCTGCGCCGCGTCGATGATGTCGAGATCTGCGGCGTGCTGCGGATGGTGAGTGTCAACGACCGGGTCGTGGATCTCAGCCCGAGCGAATTCGACGTGCTGATGGTGCTGGCCGCCAATACCAACACCGTGCTCTCGCGCGACCGGATCATCTCGTCAGTCAAGGGCGGCGGCCATGCCATCAATGACCGCGCGGTGGACGGCGTCATCAGCCGCCTGCGCCGCAAGCTCTTTGATGACGAGGAGGCCGCGCAGCGCATCCGCACGGTGCACGGGCGCGGCTACATGATGATCGAAGGCGGCTGAGCACCCCCACGCCCAAGCGAATATCCGCCGCCTGCGCCGCGCGCCCCGATTAATCGCGCGTGACGCGGCCAAAGCTCATGGCTTTCCCCCTGGAAATCGGCTAATTTGCCCCTTGATAAGGCCGGGAAACGGCCATCAGAGGCATAAGGCAGGCAAATGGAAGCAGAAACCCTCGCATTGGCGCAGGAGATGGATTTCTCCATGTGGGCGCTCTTCGCGCGCGCCACCTTCATCGTGAAACTGGTGATGCTGGTGCTGATCCTCGCCTCGTTCTGGTCGTGGTCGATCATCATCCAGAAACTCATCACCTACCGCCGCGCGCGCCGCGAGGCGGGCGTGTTCGACCAACGCTTCTGGTCGGGCGAGCCGCTCGACGGGCTGTTCGACGAGATCGGCCCCGACCCCGCCGGGCAATCCGAGCGCATCTTTGCCGCCGGCATGACCGAATGGCGGCGCAGCCACCGCGATGACGGCGATCTGATCGCCGGGGCCACCGCGCGGATCGACCGCTCGATGGACGTGGCCATCGCCAAGGAGGCGGACGGGTTGCAAAGCGGGCTGCAGGTGCTGGCCACCGTCGGCTCCACCGCGCCTTTCATCGGCCTGTTCGGCACGGTCTGGGGCATCATGCGCGCCTTCGTCGAGATCGCGGCGCAGCAGAATACCAGCCTGGTGGTGGTCGCTCCCGGCATCGCCGAGGCGCTCATGGCCACCGCGCTCGGGCTTCTGGCGGCGATCCCGGCGGTGATCTTCTACAACAAGCTGAGCGCGGATGCCGACCGGATCGTGGCGGGCTACGAGGCCTTTGCCGACGAGTTCTCCACCATACTCAGCCGCCAGTTGGATAGCTGAGCATGGGCGCAGGCGTCGTTCAGAACCGGGACAGCGGCGGACGCCGCAGGCGCGGGCGCGGGCGCTCGCGCCCCATGTCCGAGATCAACGTCACGCCCTTCGTGGACGTGATGCTGGTGCTCCTGATCATCTTCATGGTGGCCGCACCCCTTCTGGTGGTGGGCGTGCCGGTGGAACTGCCGAAAACCGCCGCCAGCGCCCTTCCGGGCGAGCAGGAGGAACCGCTCACCGTCACCATCACCGCCGATGGCCGCGTCAGCATCCAGACCACCGAGGTGCCACGGGGCGAATTGCTGGCGCGCCTGCGCGCCATCGCCGCCGAACGCGACAGCACCCGCGTGTTTCTGCGCGCCGATGGCAATGTGCCCTACAGCGCGGTGATGGAGGTGATGGGCGCGCTCAACGGCGGCGGCTTTGCCAATATCGGCCTTGTGACGGAAACCGGCGGCCCGGCGCTCGACGGGCGGGGCGGCTAGGGGCTGCTGCGTGAACACCGGGCAGATCATATCCGGGGCGGGCCATCTGGCGGTGATCGGATGGGCGCTTTTCGGGGGCGGGTTCCGCTCCGACCCGCCGCCCGTCACGGTGGTCGAGGCGGTGGCCATCTCGTCCGAGGAGTATGCCGCGCTCACCGCCCGGCAAGGCGCGCCCGAGGCGGTGGCCAATGTTGATACCCCCGAACCGCCCGCAGCCGGAGAGGCCGCGCCCGCGCTGTCGTCCGATACCGATACCGCCCCCGACGCGCGCCAGCCCGAGGCCAGCGCCACGCCGCCGCCCGACGCCCGCCCCGACGCGCCCGAGCGCCCGGTCCCGGCCCCCGCCGATGTCGATGACGCGCCGCCCGCGCTGAGCGCGCCACCCGAGGAGACCGCCGCGCTGGTGCCGCAGGTCTCGCCCCGCCCGCAACCGCGCCCCGCACCTCGCGTCGCCCCCGAACCGGTGGCGCGGCCCGAGCCGGATACCCGCGTCGATGACGTGGCGCGCCCCGAGGTCGCCCCCGAGGAGGGGGCCGAGGTGGCCGAGGAAGAACAGGAGGCGACCGCGCCGGAGGAGGCCGCCACCGAGATCGTCACCGAGGCCGAGGAGGCCGACAGCCCGGCCCCCACCGCCTCGATCCGTCCGCGCGCCCGGCCCGCGCGCCCCGCGCCGTCCGAAACCGAGGACGGCGGTCGCCCCGGAAGAGCCTGCCGCGCCCGACACCGACCGCGATGCCGTCAGCGACGCGCTCGCCGCCGCCCTCGGGCAAGGCACGCCGACACCCTCCCGCCCCTCCGGCCCGCCGCTCACCGCCGGGGAAAAGGACGCGCTGCGCGTCGCCGTGCAACGCTGCTGGAACGTCGGCAGCCTCAGTTCCGACGCGCTCGCCACCACCGTTGTCGTGGCCGTCAGCATGGCCGAGACCGGCAAGCCCGATATCGCCAGCATCCGCAAGCTGAGCCATTCCGGCGGCAGCGAGGCGGCGGCACGACAGGCCTATGAGGCCGCGCGCCGCGCGATCATCCGCTGCGGGGCCGACGGGTTTGACCTGCCGCAAGAGAAATATTCGCAATGGCGTGATATCGAGATGACATTCAACCCGGAGAAAATGAGGATCAAATGATGCGCTCTCTCCTGACCCTTCTTGTCGCCCTGACGCTCTGGGCGATGCCCGCCACCGCACAGCAGGACGGCGGCCCGCTCCGGCTCGAGATCACGGAGGGCGTCATCGAGCCGATGCCCTTCGCGGTGCCCGGCCTTGTCGCCGAAAACACGCAGGCGCGCGATTTCGCCGACCGCATCGCCCGCGTCATCGCCGCCGATCTGAGCGGCACGGGCCTGTTTCGGGAAATCCCCGCCGAGGCGCATATCGGGCGGATCACCAGCTTCGACAGCCCGGTCGAGTTCGCCGACTGGCGCGCGGTCAACGCGCAGGCACTGGTCACCGGCGCGGTGAGCGTCGACGGCGGCGGGCGGCTGGTGGTCAAGTTCCGCATCCACGATGTCTTTTCCGGGCAGGAGCTTGGCCGCGGCCAGCAGCTTGTCGGCGACGCGGATGGCTGGCGGCGGATCGCGCACAAGGTGGCCGATCAGGTCTATTCCCGCATCACCGGCGAGGGCGGCTATTTCGACAGCCGCGTGGTCTTTGTTGCCGAGAGCGGGCCCAAGGATGCGCGCGCCAAGCGGCTGGCGATCATGGATTACGACGGCGCGAACCTTCGCTATCTCACCGACGCCTCCACCATCGTGCTCGCGCCGCGCTTTTCGCCCACCGGAGACCGGGTGCTCTATACCAGCTACGAGAGCGGGTTTCCGCGCATCTACCTGCTCGACGTGGCCGATGTGGGCCGGCGCGTGCTGCCGACGCTGGACGGCACGATGAGCTTTGCGCCGCGCTTTTCGCCCAACGGGCGCACGGTGGTCTACTCATTGACCCAAGGCGGCAATACCGATCTCTACACGATGGATATCGCCAGCGGCGCAAGCACCCGGCTCACCACCGCGCCCTCGATCGAGACCGCGCCCAGCTACAGCCCCGATGGCAGCCGCATCGTGTTCGAGAGCGACCGCTCCGGCACGCCACAGCTTTATATCATGGAGGCCCGTGGCGGCGACGCGCAGCGCATCAGCTTTGGCCAGGGGCGCTATGGCACGCCCGTCTGGTCGCCGCGCGGCGATCTCGTCGCCTTCACCAAGCAGGCCAAGGGCCGCTTTCACATCGGCGTCATGCGCACCGATGGCAGCGAAGAGCGCCTGCTCACCGCCTCGTTCCTCGACGAGGGGCCGACATGGGCCCCCAATGGCCGGGTCATCATGTTCACCCGCGAGACACGGGGGGCGCAGGGCGAGGCGCGGCTTTACTCGGTCGACATCACCGGGCGCAACCTGCGGCAGGTGCCCACAGCCAGCGGCGCGAGCGATCCATCATGGGGGCCGTTGCAGGAATGAAGACACCATGACGCGAGGCGGATTTTCTCGGGCTGCGGCCTGTGGTATGACACCCCCAATAACAAAGGACAAACACCAATGACCTATCTGAGCAAGACCATGATCCTGGTGGCCGGGCTGGCCCTCGCCGCCTGCACCAATCCCGACCGGTTCGCGAACCAGAACAACGTCGATCTGAACGGCTCCGGGCTCTCGGGGGCCGCCTCCGATCCGGCCTCGCCGGCCTATTTCCAGCAGGCCGTAGGCGACCGGGTGCTTTTTGCCGTGGATCAGTCCACCCTCTCGCGCGAGGCGCAGGCCACCCTTGACGGGCAGGCCGAGTGGCTGATGGAAAACCGCGATTTCACCGTCACCATCGAGGGCCATGCCGACGAGCAGGGCACCCGCGAATACAACCTCGCCCTTGGCGCGCGGCGCGCCAACTCGGTGCAGGAATACCTCGTCAGCCGCGGCGTCGCCGCGAACCGGCTGCGCACGGTGAGCTACGGCAAGGAACGCCCCATCGAGATTTGCAGCGAAGAGGCCTGCTATGCCAAGAACCGGCGCGCGGTGACGGTGCTCGCCGCCGGTCTGGGAAGCTGAGGGCAAGGCGATGCGCGCAACGCTGAAGGCCCTCGCCCTCACTCTCCTCCTCGCCCCCGCCGGGGCGGGCGCGCAACAGGCCGGGACGCTGGCCGATATCCGGCAGGAACTGGCGGTGCTGTTCGTCGAGTTGCAGAAACTCAAGCGCGAGTTGAGCACCACCGGCGGCGCGGCGCAGCCTGCGGATAGCGGCCCGCTTCTGGACCGCGTGAACGCCATCGAGGGGCAGGTGCAGCGCCTGACCTCCAAGACCGAGGAGCTGGAATTCCGCATCGACCGTGTGGTGCGCGACGGCACCAACCGCGTGGGCGATCTCGAATTCCGCCTCTGCGAGCTGGAGCCGGGCTGCGACATCGCGGGGCTCGAGCCGGGCGACACGCTGGGTGGTGTTGCGCCGCAGACCGGCGGCGGCACGCCCCCTGCGGACACCGGCAACGGCACGGACACCGACGACAGCCCGCAGCTCGCGGTCAACGAGCGCGAGGATTTCGACCGCGCCACCGCCGCTATGGAGGCGGGCGAGCACGCGGAGGCGGCGGAGCGCCTCACAGCCTTCCTCGCCGACTATCCCGGCAGTCCGCTGAGCGGTCAGGCGGGGCTGATGCGCGGTCGCGCGCTCGAGGCGGATGGCCAGCAAAGCGCCGCCGCGCGCGCCTTTCTCGACACGTTCAGCGCCGCGCCCGACGGGGCCGAGGCCCCGCAGGCGCTCTACCTTCTGGGCCGCGCGCTGGCGCGGCTGGGCCAGGCCGACGAGGCCTGTGTCATGCTCGGACAGGTCGCGCCGCGCTATCCCGACGCGGACGCGGTGGCCGATGCAGAGGCGGAAATGGCCCGGCTCGGCTGTCCGTGAGCCACGACGCCGCGCCCCTCTCCGGGGCGGTGCGCGCGCATTTCGCCAGCGCCCCGCCCGCGCGGCTCGGCGTCGCGGTCTCGGGCGGCAGCGACTCGGTTGCGCTTTTGCATCTGCTGAACGACTGGCGCGGCGCGGGCGGCCCCGATCTGCGCGTGGCCACCGTCGATCACGGGCTGCGCCCCGAGGCGGCGGACGAGGCGGCGCAGGTGTCGCGGCTCTGCGGCGCGCTGGGGCTGGCGCATGACACGCTGCACTGGGCCGGGCAGGCCACGCGCGGCAATCTCCCCGATCAGGCACGGCGCGCACGCTACCGCCTGCTGGCTGGCTGGGCGCGGCGGCACGGAATCGCGGATGTGGCCATCGGCCATACCGAAAACGACCTCGCCGAGACCTTCCTCATGCGGCTGGCGCGCGGCGCGGGCGTGGACGGGCTGGCGGCGATGCGGGGGCACTGGCAGGCGGACGGCATCACCTTTCACCGGCCCATGCTCGCGCTCGGGCGCGAGCATCTCCGCGATATGCTGCGCGCGCGCGGTCAAGGCTGGGCCGACGACCCCACCAACACCGATCCGGCCTACCTGCGCCCGCAGGCGCGCGCACCCTCGCCGCGCTGGCCCCCCTCGGGCTGGACAGCCCCACGCTCGCGGCCACCGCGCGACGGCTCTCGGAGGCGCGCGCGGCGCTCGGGACCTGCGCCCGGCGCGCCGCACAGGACATCGCCTCGGTCGAGGGCGGAGACCTGCTGTGGCGGCGAGGCGATTTCGCCCACCTGCCCGACGAGATCGCCCGGCGGCTGCTGCTGGCGGGGCTCGCATGGATGACCGGGCGGGACTATCCGCCGCGCGGGGCGGCGATGACCGCGTTCCTCGCCGCCGCGCGCGACGGACGGCGCATGACGCTTCAGGGCTGCGTGCTGAGCGCCAGCCCCGCGCACCTGCGGCTGACCCGCGAATACCGCGCGGTGGCACGGCTGCGCGTGTCGGCGGGGGCGGTCTGGGACGGGCGCTGGCGCGCCACCGCCCCCACCGGCGGAACCGGGCGCGCGACCATCGCCGCGCTCGGCGCGGCGGGGCTGCGCGCCTGCCCCGACTGGCGCGCGGGCGGGCTGCCGCACGCCTCGGCGCTGGCAAGCCCGGGGCTGTGGCGCGGGGCCACGCTCATCGCCGCCCCCCTCGCGGGCTGGCCCAATGGCTGGCGGGTGCAGCCGCTGCGCGACATCACGGACTACCTCGACAGCCCAATCTTTCATTGAACCCCGCCTGCCGATATCTATTTAAGAACTAAACGCCCCGTGCTATGGGCATCCAGACCTCATTTCGGGAGATCTCTCTTGGGTAACGCGCGCAACATAGCCTTCTGGCTGATCCTGTTCCTGCTGATCCTCGCCCTGTTCAACCTGTTCAGCGGATCGGGCAATACGCTCCAAAGCCGGTCGGTCCCCTATTCAGAGTTCGTGGCGGCGGTCGACAGCGGCTCGGTGAGCCAGGTGACCATCGACGGCGAAACGGTCCGCTATCGCGGCACCGACGGCACGGACTATACCACCGTCCGCCCCGAGGATGCCGAGATCACCCAGCGGCTCATCGACAAGGGCATCGCCGTCAAGGCCGAGAGCCAGGAACAGTCGGGCTTTCAATCCTTCCTTCTGTCGCTCCTGCCCTTCCTGCTGCTGATCGGCGTCTGGATCTACTTCATGAACCGGATGCAGGGCGGCGGCAAAGGTGGCGCGATGGGCTTTGGCAAGTCCAAGGCCAAGATGCTCACCGAGAAAAGCGGGCGCGTCACCTTTGACGACGTGGCCGGGATCGACGAGGCCAAGGAGGAACTCGAGGAAATCGTCGAATTCCTGCGCAACCCGCAGAAATTCCGCCGCCTCGGCGGACAGATTCCCAAGGGCGCGCTGCTTGTCGGCCCGCCGGGCACCGGCAAGACGTTGCTCGCGCGCGCCATCGCGGGCGAGGCGGGCGTGCCGTTCTTCACCATATCCGGCTCCGACTTTGTCGAGATGTTCGTGGGTGTCGGTGCCAGCCGCGTGCGCGACATGTTCGAGCAGGCCAAGAAGAACGCGCCCTGCATCGTCTTCATCGACGAGATCGACGCGGTCGGTCGGTCGCGCGGGGCCGGCTATGGCGGCGGCAATGACGAGCGCGAGCAGACGCTCAACCAGCTTCTGGTGGAAATGGACGGCTTCGAGGCCAACGAGGGCGTCATCATCATCGCAGCCACCAACCGCAAGGACGTGCTCGACCCGGCGCTCTTGCGCCCCGGACGTTTCGACCGCGAGATCACGGTGGCCAACCCGGATATCAAGGGGCGCGAGAAGATCCTCGGCGTCCACGCCCGCAAGACCCCGCTCGGCCCCGATGTGGACCTGCGCCTCATCGCGCGCGGCACGCCCGGTTTCTCGGGCGCGGACCTTGCCAACCTCGTCAACGAGGCGGCGCTGATGGCGGCGCGCGTCGGGCGGCGGTTTGTCACGATGATCGATTTCGAGAACGCCAAGGACAAGGTCATGATGGGCACCGAGCGTCGCTCGATGGTGCTCACCGACGACCAGAAGGAAAAGACCGCCTTTCACGAGGCCGGGCACGCGATTGTGGGGCTCAGCCTGCCGAAATGCGACCCGGTCTACAAGGCCACGATCATCCCGCGCGGCGGTGCGCTCGGCATGGTCGTGAGCCTGCCCGAGATCGACCGGCTGAACTGGCACAAATCCGAATGCGAGCAGAAACTGACCATGACGATGGCCGGCAAGGCCGCCGAGATTATCAAATATGGCGAGGGTGATGTCAGCAACGGCCCGGCGGGCGACATCCAGCAGGCCAGCGGGCTCGCACGCGCGATGGTGATGCGCTGGGGCATGTCCGACAAGGTCGGCAATGTCGATTACCAGCAGGCGCACGAGGGCTACATGGGCAACGGCGCGGGCAGCTTCTCGATCTCCGCCCATACCAAGGAGTTGATCGAAGACGAGGTCAAACGCCTCATCGACGAAGGCTACGAGAATGCCCGCAAGATCCTCGAGGAAAAGCGCGAGGAATGGGTTCGCCTCGCCGAGGGTCTTCTGGAATACGAGACCCTCACCGGCGACGAGATCCGTCGCGTGATGAATGGCGAGCCGCCGGCATCGGATGACGACGACGGCAGCGCACCGGCGACCGAGAAGCCTTCGCTGATCTCCATTCCCAAGACCAAACCCAAATCCGCACCCGGCAACGGCGATGGCGGGCTGGAGCCCGAGCCCTCGACGTGAGCCGGACCGCGACCCGACAAGACTGGAATCCCGGAGCCTATGCACGGTTCCGGGATCAGCGTTTGCGGCCCGCGCTCGACCTGTTGAACGCGGTCGGAGAGATGGGGGCAGGCGACGTGGTCGATCTCGGCTGTGGCGGTGGCGGAATGGCCGAGGCATTGCGCGCGCGCGCGGGCGGGCGCAGCCTCGTCGGCGTCGATGCCAGCCCCGCCATGCTCGAGAAGGCCCGCGCAGGCGTCGGATACGACGCGATCCAGCAGGGCGATATCGCCGATTGGCACCCGCGCCGCGCGCCGGGGCTGATCTATTCCAACGCGGCGCTGCACTGGGTCGGCAACCACGAGGTTCTGATGCCCCGGCTGGTGCGGATGCTGGGCAAGGGCGGCACCCTCGCCGTGCAGATGCCGCACCAGAACAAGGCCCCCTCGCACCGTGTCTGGCTCAGCCTCGCCGAGGAATTCCGCCCCGACCGGGCCGAGAAGATGGGCACCCCCGGCGTCATGGCCCCGGTGCGCTACGAGGAATTGCTGGCCGGGTTCGGGCAATTCCGGCTGTGGGAAACCGATTACTACCAGCGCCTCACAGCCGAGCCGGGCAGCCACCCGGTGCGCCGCTATACCGAGAGCACCTATGCCCGCCCCGTCCTCGCGATGCTCGACGCCGATGAGAAGACCGAGATCATCCGCCGCTACGAAGAGGTGATGCACACCGCCTACCCGGTGCGCGCCGATGGCACGGTGCTGTTCCCGTTCCGGCGGCTGTTCTTTACCCTCACCGTCTGAGCGAGGCGGATAGCGGCCCTGCGGGGCGAGTATTTGTCACCAAGAAGAAACAGGGGCGCGCGATGCCTGCATTGAAACCGACGGAGTTCGAGGCGCGGGTGGTCTGGCTGGGCCGGGTGACGGATCGCGCCGCCGCGCTCGACGCCGAACCGCTCGACACGGCGCAGCTCACCTTCGCCGGGATCGCGGGCGAGGCGCATGGCGGGCGCACGCGGGCCTCGTGCAGCCGGGTCGTGGCGCAGCACCCGAAGGGCACCGAGATCGCAAACGTGCGGCAATTGTCGGTGCTCTCGGCAGAGGAAATCGCCGGGATCGCTGCCGCAATGGGCGCGGACGCGCTCAGTCCCGCATGGCTCGGGGCATCGCTGGTGATCGAGGGCATTCCCGATTTCACCCATGTGCCGCCCTCGTCGCGGCTTCAGGCGCCCTCGGGTGCAACCCTGGTGATCGACATGGAGAACCGCCCCTGCCACCTGCCCGCCCGCGTGATCGACGGCCACCTGCCGGGCATCGGCGGTCGTTTCAAGGCGGCGGCCAGGGGGCGGCGCGGCGTCACCGCATGGGTTGAACGCGAGGGCCGAATCGCCATCGGCGACGTCCTGCGCCTGCACATCCCCGATCAACGGGCGTGGGCGGGACACGACCCGATGCAAGGCTGACGCACACATGCGACAGCCCGCCGCAAGTGGGGCGGGATATGTCGGATTCGCCTCTCTCGGCCCTTGGCAAAGCCGCTATACGCGGGGGAACTTACCCCCCACCCGTGCCCAGGGAAAGGACCGGACATGAGCTACAAATCCGACATCGAGATCGCGCGCGAGGCCGACAAGAAACCGATCCAGGAGATCGGCGCGACGCTCGGCATCCCGTCCGATCATCTGCTGCCCTACGGCCATGACAAGGCCAAGGTGAGCCAGGATTTCATCAACTCGGTGCAGGGCAACCCCACCGGCAAGCTGATCCTCGTCACCGCGATCAACCCGACGCCTGCGGGCGAGGGCAAGACCACCACCACGGTGGGCCTCGGCGACGGGCTCAACCGGATCGGCAAGAAGGCGACGGTGTGCATCCGCGAGGCATCGCTCGGCCCGAATTTCGGGATGAAGGGCGGTGCCGCGGGCGGCGGGCGTGCGCAGGTGGTGCCGATGGAGGACATGAACCTCCATTTCACCGGCGATTTCCACGCCATCACCAGCGCGCATTCGCTGCTCTCGGCGATGATCGACAACCATATCTACTGGGGCAACGAGGCCGATATCGACGTGCGCCGCGTCGTCTGGCGTCGCGTGGTCGACATGAACGACCGCGCGCTGCGACAGATCAACGTGAGCCTCGGCGGCGTCGCCAACGGCTTCCCGCGCGAGGGCGGCTATGACATCACCGTCGCCTCCGAGGTCATGGCGATCCTGTGCCTTGCCCGCGACCTGCAAGACCTCGAAAAGCGCCTCGGCGCGATGATCGTGGCCTACCGCCGCGACAAGACGCCGGTATTTTGCCGCGACATCAAGGCCGAGGGCGCGATGACGGTGCTGCTGAAGGACGCGATGCAGCCCAACCTCGTTCAGACGCTGGAGAACAACCCCGCCTTCGTCCACGGTGGCCCGTTCGCCAACATCGCGCATGGCTGCAACTCGGTCATCGCCACCACCACGGCGCTCAAGCTCAGCGATTACGTGGTGACCGAGGCCGGGTTCGGCGCCGATCTGGGTGCCGAGAAATTCATGAACATCAAGTGCCGCAAGGCCGGCCTCGCGCCCGATTGCGTGGTGCTGGTGGCCACGGTCCGGGCGATGAAGATGAACGGCGGCGTGGCCAAGGCCGATCTCGGGGCCGAGAACGTCGACGCCGTGAAGAAGGGCTGTCCCAACCTTGGCCGCCATATCGAGAACCTCAAGAGCTTCGGCGTGCCGGTGGTGGTGGCGATCAACCATTTCGTCACCGATACCGAGGCCGAGGTTGCCGCCGTGCAGGAATATGTCGCCACCCACGGGGCCGAGGCGGTGCTCTCGCGCCACTGGGAGCTGGGGTCCGAAGGGTCCGAGCCGCTGGCGCGCAAGGTGGTCGAGATGGCCGAGGGGGGACACGCCAATTTCGGCCCGCTCTACCCCGACGAAATGCCGCTCTTCGAGAAGATCGAGACCGTGGCCAAGCGCATCTACCGCGCCGACGAGGTGCTCGCGGATCAGAAAATCCGCAACCAGTTGAAGGACTGGGAGGATCAGGGCTATGGCCACCTGCCGGTCTGCATGGCCAAGACGCAATACAGCTTCACCACCGATCCCAACCGGCGCGGCGCGCCCACCGGGCATTCGGTGCCGGTGCGCGAGGTGCGGCTCTCGGCGGGGGCGGGCTTTGTCGTGGTGGTGTGCGGCGAGATCATGACCATGCCGGGCCTGCCCTCGCGGCCCGCGGCGGAAAACATCCGCCTCAACGCGGACGGCCAGATCGAAGGGCTGTTCTGAAACGGGGGCCGGGGCGAACCCCGGCCTGCCGACGATGGCAGGGCGGGGTTTCACCCCGCCTTCCCTCACGAAAGGGGCACCGACATGCGCGCACAGGTCATCGACGGCAAGGCGATCGCCACAAGGATGCGCGAGGCCACCCGCGGCGAGGCGGAGCAGCTTTCCGAGACGGGCTGGACCCCGCGGCTGGTCTCAGTGAGCGTCGGCGACACTGCGGCAGCGGAGATTTACGTGCGCAACCAGGGCCGCGCGGCGGTACAGGCAGGGGTGGACTTCGAGACCCGCGCCTATCCCGAGTCGATCTCGCTGGAGCAGCTCACCGGCGTGCTCACGGGCCTCAACGCCGATCCGCGCGTGAACGGCATCATCATCCAGCGCCCGCTGCCCGCGCATATCCCCGTCAAGGCGCTGCAAAAGGCGGTCCATCCGCGCAAGGACGTGGAGGGGATGCACCCCGCCTCCATCGGCAACATCGTCTATAACGATCTCGCCCTCGGCCCCTGCACCGCCGTGGCGGCGGTGGAGATCCTCAAGACCCTGCCACTTGGCCTCGAAGGGCTCGTCGTGACGGTCATCGGCCATTCCGAGATCGTCGGCAAGCCCATCGCCTTTCTCATGATGGGGCTGGGGGCGACGGTGACGGTGTGCCATCACATGACCCGCTCGGTGCCGATGCATTCGCGCGCCTCGGATGCGGTGTTCGTCGCCGTGGGCAAGCCGGGGCTGGTCACGGGCGAGATGATAAAACCCGGCGCCGCGCTCATCGACATCGGCATCAACCGGGTCGAGACGCCCGAGGGGCCCCGCACCGTGGGCGACGCCGATTTCGACAGTTGCGCCGAGGTGGCGGGCTGGATCACACCGGTGCCGGGCGGGGTGGGGCCGGTGACGGTCTCGGTGCTGATGCAGAACGCGGTGCTGGCCACGCGGATGCAGATGGAGCATTACCGCGCCACCTATACCGGTGCGGCGGAATGAATGGAAAGGACGAGGACATGAGCGCATTGATACTGGACGGCAAGGCCTTCGCGGCCACCATCCGCGAGCAGGTGGCGGGCCATGTGGCGCGCCTGAAGGAGGGGCACGGGATCACCCCCGGCCTCGCCGTGGTGCTGGTGGGCGAGGATCCGGCGAGCCAGGTCTACGTGCGCTCCAAGGGTCGCCAGACCGTCGAAACGGGGATGAATTCCTACGAGCACAAGCTGGATAAAGGCACCGCGCAGGCCGATCTGCTGGCGCTCATCGACACGCTCAACAATGATCCGGCGGTGCATGGCATCCTCGTGCAACTGCCGCTGCCCGGCCATATCGATTCCGACCTCGTGATCAACGCCATCGACCCGGCCAAGGACGTGGACGGCTTTCACATCTCCAACGTGGGCCTTCTGGGCACCGGGCAGAAGAGCATGGTGCCCTGCACGCCGCTGGGCTGTCTGATGATGCTGCGCGACCACCTCGGCTCGCTCAGCGGGCTCGACGCGGTGGTGGTCGGACGCTCCAACATCGTCGGCAAGCCGATGGCGCAGCTTTTGCTGGGCGAGAGCTGCACCGTGACCATCGCGCATTCCCGCACCAGGGATCTGCCCGACGTGGTGCGCCGCGCCGATATCGTGGTGGCCGCCGTGGGCCGCCCGGAAATGGTGCCGGGCGAATGGATCAAGCCCGGTGCCACGGTGATCGACGTCGGGATCAACCGCATCGAGGCCCCGGAAAAGGGCATGAACGAGGACGGCACTCCGAAAACCCGCCTCGTGGGCGATTGCCACTTCGAGAGCTGCGCGGCAGTGGCGGGCGCGATCACCCCCGTGCCCGGCGGCGTCGGGCCGATGACCATCGCCTGCCTGCTGGCCAACACCGTCACCGCCTGCTGCCGCGCGAACGGCCTGGCAGAGCCGGAGGGGCTGACCGCGTGAGGCGGGAGGGGCAGGCCCGAAGCGGACGTTGCGATCTGTCCCCCCGGTGCGTGGGTGCGCAATGAATGCGCACCCTACGCCCGATGCCCTGCCTGTAGGGTGCGCATTCATTGCGCACCCACGCACCGGGTCCTCGCGCGCCTCAACGTTTCACTCGCAGCGGTAGCAACAGCCCAATCCACGACCCTTCGCAGAACCGTGGCACCCGCCATAACAAGGCTTGCACTGCCGCGCCGCCTCCGCTTCTGTGGCACCACGCCACGAAGGACCTCCCCCCATGACCCAACCCCGCACCGTCATCGTCATCGGCGCCGGCATCTGCGGCCTCGCCTCGGCCATCTGGCTCACCCGGGCGGGCCACCGCGTCACTCTCATCGACCGCGACGCCCCCGGCGCGGGGGCGTCGCAGGGCAATGCCGGGCTCTTGGCGCAATGGGCCATCGTGCCGGTCAACACGCCCGGCCTTCTGACCTCGGCGCTCAGGTATCTCACAACCCCCGACGCCCCCCTCTGGCTCCGTTGGCGCGACCTGCCCCGCCTCGCCCCGTGGCTGTGGCAATTCGCGCGCAACGCCAATCCGCGCGATGCGCAACGCATGATCGAGGGTCTCATCCCGCTGGTCACCGACAGCACCGATCAACACCGCGCTCTCGTGCGCGGCACGGCGGCCGAGAAATGGCTCGCCACCAGCGATCTCGCCTATGCCTATGACAGCCGCGCAGCCTTCGAGGCCGATGCCTATGGCTGGCAGGCCAAGCGCGCGGCGGGCTTCGAGCCGGACGTGATCGAGGGCGCGGCGGTGCAGGAGGCCGAGCCGCTGGTGGGTCCGGCAATCAAATGCCTCGCGCTCTTGCGCGCGCAGGGGCACGTTCTCGATCCCGGGGCCTACATGGCCGATCTCGCGACGCTGCTTCAGGCCGAGGGCGGGCGCTACCTGCGCGCCGAGGCGCGCGATGTCACCCTCACCGACGGGCGTATTACAGAGGTGCTGACCGACCAGGGCCCCCTGCCCTGCGACAGGGTGGTGCTGGCAGCGGGGGTCTGGTCGAAACCGCTGATGCGCAAACTCGGGCTACGCGTGCCGCTCGTGGCAGAGCGCGGCTATCACCTGCACCTCTCGGCCCCGTCGCAGATGCCGCGCCAGCCGCTGATGATGGCGCGGGCCAAGTTCGCCGTCACGCCGATGGCCACCGGGCTGCGCTGCGCGGGCACGGTCGAGCTCGGGCATCCCGACGCGCCGCCGTCGCGCGCGCCCTTCGCCCTGATCCGGCGCGAGATCGCCCGCGCCTTTCCCGGCCTGCAATTCGAGAGCGCAGAGGAATGGATGGGCCCGCGCCCCTCCACCCCCGACAGCCTGCCGCTCATCGGCGAGATCGGCGGCACCGGCGTTTTCGCGGCTTTCGGGCATCAGCATGTCGGCCTGACGGCGGGGCCAAAGACGGGCCGCCTCATCGCCGACATGCTCAGCGACCGAAGACCCAATATCGACCTCGCCCCCTACGACGCCAACCGCTTCTGAGCGCGCTCAGCGCCCGCCCATCAGCGCCGCCGCCGTCTCCTGCGAGACATAGCCCGTCACCGTCAGGCCACGGTGACGCTGAAACCGGCGGATCGCGGCGCGGGTCTCGTCGGTGAAGGTGCCATCCACCGGCCCCGGCTGCGCGCCGATCTGCGCAAGGCGGCGCTCGATCAGCACGCGGACCAGCTCGACCCCGGCATAAAGCCGCTCTTCCTCGCGCGCCTGCCTGATCGCCTCTTGGGTGGCGCGCCCTTCCTCGATCTCGTCAAGCCGCGCCCGCGCCGTCTCGGCGAACCGGCTGTCGGGGTGATCGCGCAGGAACACGGCATAGGCGTCGGCTGTGTCGGCCTCCTGCGCCGCCCGCCAGTCGGCGCGCGCGGCCCGGTCGGCCTCGTCCCGGCGCGCCGCCTCGATCTCGTCCAGCCGCGCGCGTGCGGTTTCGGCAAACAGCCCCTCGGGATACCGCTCAAGATAGGCGCGCAGCCCCGCCTCGCCGCCGCCGCGCCCGGTATCGCGCCACCAGGCGCGGTCGCGGCGCTCTTCCTCTTCGCGCGCGCGCCGCGCCTCCTCGTCGATCTCGCGCTGCCGTGCCTCCGCCTGATCAGAGAGCCGCGCCAGGCCTGCGCGATCGAGATAGCCGGTCGGCTCGATCCCGGCCCGCTCCTGCCAGGCGGCGATCGCGGCGCGCGTGCCGCGCCCGAAAATCCCGTCGATCCCCCGGTCATAGAACCCAAGCACCGCCAGCCGCCGCTGCACCTCGCGCCGCGCGCCGCGGTCAAGGCCCAGCGCCGCCTCGGCGGCCTGCGCCGTCCGTGCGGGTGCCTCGCGCAGCCAGTCGCGTCGCTCATCGGCCTCCGACAGATACCGCCCCTCGGGATAGGCGTCCGCGTAGGCGTCATAGGCCGCGCGCGTGTCGAGCGCCTCCACCGCCTGCCAGAACCCGTCCTCGCGCGCACGCGCCAGCGCCGCAGCACTTGGCGCGGTCGCCCCCATCAGCCCGACCGTCTCCGACAGGTCGCCCGACAGCACCACGCCCTCGGGCGCATCCCGCGCCACCTCGGCAAAGCTCGTCCCCGGCTCCAGCAGCGCACCGCGCAAGAGCGCCGCGATCCCCGCCGCCGGGCCGGTGGCATAGGTTACGCCCTCGGTTTCGGCGAACCCCGACAGACCGGCCTCGAGCCCCGCACCCGCCGCCTCGCCCGCCTCGGGCACCAGCAGCATCACGGCGGGGCCATCGACCTGCCCCGCGATCCCCGACAGCGCGTTGAGCGACAGCCCGTCCGCCCCGATCCGCATCCGCGACAGCACGCCCGCGCCCGCGGGCAGCAGCCAGCTATCCTGTCCGTCCCCGGCCATCTCGCCTGCGACGAGGATCACCAGCCGCGCCACCTCGCCCGCCGCGATCCGCGCCTCGACATCGAGCGCCGCCGCGCGCAGCGCCGCGATGTTGCGGCCTTTGGGCGTCACCACCTCGAACGCGGCCCCGTCCAGCACCACCGCCGGATCGACCACCGCCGACCTCCGGTCACGCTCGCGCGTGTCCAGCACCAGCGCCAGATCGGCGGCCAGGGCCCCGACGGTCCACAGACTGAGGCAGACCGCCCCGATGATTCCCCGTCTCAGTCCCATGACACCGATCCTTCCGACTCACTCATACGTGCGTTGATCCTCGATCACCTTACCATCATTCGGCAGGCTGCCCAGCGGCACAATCTCGATCCGCCCCCTGAGCTTCAGGACCTCGCTCACCGTGCCCGCGAAATGGTCCGGCTCGGCCCCCGCCGCCTCGATGCGCACGGTCATCACATCCGTCTCGCCCTCGCGGCTCGCGATCACCCGCGCGCGCCCGATTCCGTCGTGGCGCGCGACGAGGGCCGCCACCTGCTCGGGGCGCACGAACATGCCCTTGATCTTGGTGGTCTGATCGGCGCGGCCCATCCAGCCCCTGATGCGCAGGTTGGTGCGGCCGCACGGGCTTTCCCCTTCCATCACCGCGCTCAGGTCGCCGGTGGCGAAGCGGATCAGCGGATAATCGGGGTTGAGCGTGGTGACCACCACCTCGCCCACCTCGCCGGGCGCGACCGGATCGCCGGTGCCGGGGCGCACGATCTCGACGATCACGCCCTCGTCCACGATCATCCCCTCCTGCGCCGCGCTCTCATAGGCGATATTGCCCAGATCGGCGGTGGCATAGCATTGCAGGCACGCGATGCCCCGGTCGGCATACTCGGCGCGCAGCGACGGGAACAGCGCCCCGCCCCCCACCGCCGCCTTGGTGATCCCGAGCGGCAGCCCCATCTCGTCGGCCTTGTCGAGGATGACCTTGAGATAATCGGGCGTCCCGGCATAGGCGGTCACGCCCACGTCATGCGCGGCGCGCGCCTGCAACTCGGTCTGCCCGGTCCCGGCGGGCAGCACCGCCGCACCCACCGCCCGCGCCCCGCTCTCGAAGATCATCCCGGCGGGGACAAGGTGGTAGGAAAAGCAGTTCTGCACGATATCGCCGCGCCCGATCCCGCAGGCATGAAGAAACCGCCCCATCCGCCACCAGTCATGGCTCGCGCCGCCCGGCTCGTAGATCGGCCCCGGCGATTGGAACACATGGGCAAAGCCCGCGGCGGGCAGGCGCGTCAGCCCGCCGAACGGCGCGGCCGCACCCTGCGCGCGGCCAAGGTCGGATTTGCGCAGCACCGGCAGGCGCGCCAGCGCCGCCGCGTCGGTGACGCGCGCCGCCTCGACCCCGTCCAGCGCGCCGCCATAGCCGGGCAATCCTTGCGCGCGGGCGATCTGCGCGGGCAGTTTTTCGGCAATATCGGCGGCGCGGGCTGCCTGTGTCCTGGTCTCCAACTCATCGAAATAGGGCGTCATCGCACATCCTCTGTTCAGGGCAAACGGCACGGGTGGGTCGAAGGCCTCAGCTCAGCCACCGCTTGCGGCGGCGATAGCTGCGCACGTCGCGAAAGCTCTTGCGCCCCTCGTCGGACACACCGAGATAGAATTCCTTCACGTCGGGGTTCTCGCGCAGCGCATCGGCGGGGCCGTCCATCACCACGCGCCCCGATTCGAGGATATAGCCGTGATGGGCAAACCGCAGCGCCACGTTGGTGTTCTGCTCCGCCAGAAGGAAGGTATAGCCCTCCTTCTCGTTCAGTGATTTCACGATGCCGAAGATCTGCTCCACCAGTTGCGGCGCAAGCCCCATCGACGGCTCGTCCAGAAGGATCGTCTCGGGCCGCGCCATCAGCGCCCGGCCAATCGCGCACATCTGCTGCTCGCCGCCCGAGGTATAGCCCGCCTGGCTGCGGCGCACGTCCTTGAGGCGCGGGAAATAGTCATAGACCATCTCCAGGTCGGCCTCGAGCTCGGCGCGCCCCACACCCCGCGTATAGGCCCCGGTCAGCAGGTTCTCCTCGACGGTCAGATGCTCGAAGCAATGCCGCCCCTCCATCACCTGCACCACGCCCTTCTTCACCAGATCGGAGGGCAAAAGATCCTGCACCCGCTCGCCGCGATAGCGGATCGTCCCCTTGGTCACCTCGCCGCGCTCGGATTTCAACAGGTTGGATATGGCCTTGAGCGTGGTGGTCTTGCCCGCGCCATTGCCGCCCAGAAGCGCCGTGATCCCGCCCTTGGGCACGTTGAGGCTCACGCCCTTGAGCACGAGGATCACGTGGTTGTAGATCACCTCGATATTGTTGACCTCGAGAATTGCCTCTTCGGTCTTTCCAGCATCCAGCATCGCCCAGGCTCCGTTTCCGCAGGCCGCGCGCCCCGCGTCTCAGGGCAGGCGTCCCGGCTTCTTCTTGGCAAAAATACTCAAATCGTCCGGCCGCCACCGGTCGCGGCGGCCGGACCTCTTGTCACGCGCTCAGCAGCCCGGCTCGATCCCGTTCTCCTCGGCGTACTGCGCCGAATCCTCCTCCACCAGCCGCGAGATGATCTCCTGGTCCGACTGGAAGTAATCGGTGATGAGCGTGAACTCACCGGCCGCCGCATCCCATTGCGACACGGCACCAAAACCGTTGCCGCCGTGGTTCTCGCACGACACCTTGAACTCGGGGCCGAAATTCGGCAGGCCGAGTTTCTCCATCTTCTCCTCGGTCATCTCGAGGTTTTCCATGCCGTCGCGCATCTGCGCCGCATTGATCGCGCTCACCCCGTGCATCTCCTGCGCGGTCTTGATCGCCTCGGCGGCCAGCATCGCGGCATACATGCCCCGGTTATAGAGCACCGTGCCGATCTGATCACCCGCGCCGGCGGCGTTGCCGGTGTCCACGACATGTTTCTGGATGTCGTCGTAAACCGGGTAATCCGAACCGAGGTTATGAAAGGTCAGCGCCTTGTAGCCATTGGCCCGCTCTCCGGCGGCCTTCACGTCGTTCTCCGAGCCGGACCACCAGATGCCGATGAACTGATCCATCGGATAGCGGATGTTGACGGCTTCCTGAATGGCGACCTGGTTCATCACGCCCCAGCCCCACATGATCACGTTGTCGGGCTTCTCGCGGCGGATTTGCAGCCATTGCGATTTCTGCTCCTGACCGGGGTGATCCACCGGCAGCAGCATCAACTCGAAGCCGTGCTTCTCGGCAAGGTTCTCCAGCGTGCGGATCGGCTCCTTGCCATAGGCGGAGTTGTGATAGACCAGCGCGATCTTGCGCCCGCTGATGTCGCCGCCATTCTCGTTCAGGATATGGGTGATCGCGTGGCTCGCCCCGTCCCAGTAGTTGGCGGGATAGTTGAACACCCACTTGAACACCGCGCCGTTCTTGGCCGAGGTGCGCCCGTAACCCATCGTATGGAGCGGGATGCCGTCGGAGGACACTTTCGGGATAAGCTGATACGTGATCCCGGTCGAGAGCGGCTGATAGACCAGCGCGCCACTGCCCTCGCCCTTGGTGGCCTCGTAGCACTCGACCCCCTTCTCGGTGTTGTAGCCGGTCTCGCACTCCACGAGGTTGATCGGCTCGCCGCCGATACCGCCATCGCGCTCGCTCAGCAGCGTGAAATAGTCCTGATAGCCATCCGAGAACGGGATGCCGTTCGCGGCATAGGGCCCGGTGCGATAGCTCGTATCGACGATGGTCAGATCGGCCAGTGCCGGTCCCGCCACCATCGCCGCCGCCAGCGCGGTTGCCATTAATCTCTGTTTCATCGGTTTTATCCTCCCTTGGTTTTCCGACGTCTTCTCTTGAACGCGATCTCCTGCGCCCAACTTCGCAGGGCGGGGGTCTCCCCGCCACCGTCCCCCCTAATGCGGGAAGGGCCAAAGCCTCAGTTTCTCCTTTGCCACCCGCCAGAGCTGTGCCAGCCCGTGCGGCTCGGCCACCAGAAAGATGATGATGAGCGCGCCGACGATGACAAGTTCCAGATGCGCGGCGATATCCGTGGGCCAGCCGAGGCCCCCCACCAGCGTATTCTTCAGCAGCACCGGCAGCAGCACCAGGAACGCCGCCCCGGCAAAGCTGCCAAAGATCGAGCCAAGCCCGCCGATGATCACCATGAACAGCACCAGGAACGACTTGTCGATGCCGAACGCCTCGCCCACCTCGACCGCGCCGAGGTAGACCGAGAAAAACAGCGCGCCGGAAATGCCCACGAAAAAGCCCGACACGGCAAAGGCCGACAGCTTGGCTTTCAACGGATTCACCCCGATGATCTCGGCGGCGATGTCCATGTCGCGGATGGCCATCCATTTGCGCCCCGCCATGCCGCGCGTCAGGTTGCGCGCGATGATCGCCGAGGCCACCACGAAGACGAGGCAGAACAGATAGGCCGCCCAGGGCGCCGTTTCCGCCCCGGTGATCGGCACGCCCGAAGATGGTGCGCTCGGGCGCGCTGATCTGGCCCGAGGCCGAGTAGTTGTAGAACCACGGCACCCGGTTGAACAGCCAGACCAGGAAGAACTGCGCCGCCAGCGTGGCCACCGCGAGGTAGAACCCCTTGATCCGCAGGCTTGGCAGGCCGAACAGCACGCAGACCCCCGCCGTGATCCCGCCCGCAAGGATGACGTGGATAAAGATGCTCACCTCGGGAAAGCCGGTCATCAGCTTGTAGACCGCATAGGCCCCCACCGCCATGAACCCGCCGGTGCCAAGGCTCACCTGCCCGCAATACCCGACCAGGATGTTGAGGCCGATGGCCGCGATGGCGTAGATCAGGAACGGCAGGAAAACCGAGTTGACCCAGTAATCGTTGATGGCAAACGGCACCACCGCAAAGGCCAGAACCAGCACGACGTAATAGCGGTAGCGGTCGAACTTGATCGGGAAGGTCTGGCTGTCATCGGTATAGGAGGTCTTGAAATCCCCCGCCTCGCGGTAAAACATCTAGAGAACCTCCCCGTGGATTTCAGTGTCGTCGTCGTCGCGCTTTTGCGCGCGGTTGGCGGGCCGGGCATAGCCCGTGGCCTCGCTGTGCCGCACCAGCCAGAAATAGGCGAGCATCCCCACGCCCCCGCCCAGCGCAGCGAGCACCGCAGCGGTGACCATCTGCCCGACAGCCCCCGGCTCGGTGGTGAAGGCAAGATAGCCAAACGCCCAGAACCCGCCCCAGGCCACCACGTTGGCAATCGCGATCAACTTTCGCATCCCGTCACACCCTCTCGATGATCTTCTCGCCGAACAGGCCCTGCGGCCGGAACACGAGGAAAATGAGCGCCAGCACATAGGCGAACCAGTTCTCGGTCGCCCCGCCCACCATCGGGCCGACGATGAACTCGAACAGCTTCTCGCCCACCCCGATGATCAGCCCGCCGACGATGGCGCCGGGGATCGAGGTGAACCCGCCCAGCATCAGCACCGGCAGCGCCTTGAGCGCGATCAGCGACAGCGAGAACTGCACGCCCGATTTCGTGCCCCACATGATACCGGCCACCATGGCGACGAACCCCGCCAGCGACCACACCATCACCCAGATGAAGTTGAGCGAGACCCCGACCGACAGCGCCGCCTGATGGTCATCGGCCACCGCGCGCATGGCGCGGCCATGCTTGGAATACTGCGCGAAGATGATCAGCGCGATCACCAGCAGCGCCGCCACGAAGGTCGCCCACAGGTCGAGATTGTCGATGAAGAACCCGTAGCCGAAGATGTTGTAGGTCACCTCGTCGATAACCCCGTTGATGCCCTGCGGCAGCCCCACGTCGAGCTTCTTGATGTCGCTGCCCCACATGATGTCCCCGAACCCTTCGAGGAAATAGGCCAGCCCGATGGTGGCCATGAACAGGATGATCGGCTCCTGCCCCACGAGGTGCCGGAATATGAAATGGTTCACCAGCCATGCCAGCGCCACCATCACCACCATCGTCAGCAGGATCGCAGCCAGCGCCGGAACCTCCCACCCGAAATTGTGAATCTCCGTGCCGAACGTGGCATTGATGAGGTGCGAAAACGGCACCTGCCCCTCCATGATCCCCACCAGCGTCAGCGCGGCGAAAAGCGCCATGACACCCTGGCTGAAGTTGAAGATGCCGGACGCCTTGAAGATCAGCACGAAGCCCAGCGCGACCAGCGCATACAGCACCCCGGCCATCAGGCCGTTCAGAGACCTCCATCCTCAGAGCAGCGTAGAGCATGGCTCCGGCACCGCTCATGCCCGCGGTCCCCTCCGATTGCGGATCCGCGTATTCCGACATGGAATCAATCATGCGCCACCCCCAGGTAGGCGTCGATCACCGCCTGGTTGCCGCGCACCTCGTCGGGCGTGCCGTCGCCGATCTTGCGGCCGTAATCCATCACCACGACCCGGTCGCTCAGGTCCATCACCACGCCCATGTCGTGCTCGATCAGCGCGATCGTGGTGCCGAACTCGTCGTTCACGTCGAGGATGAAGCGGCTCATGTCCTCCTTCTCCTCGACGTTCATGCCCGCCATCGGCTCGTCGAGCAGCAGGATCGACGGCTCGGCGGCCAGCGCCCGCGCCAATTCCACCCGCTTCTTGAGGCCGTAAGGCAGCCGCCCCACCGGCGTCTTGCGGATATGCTGGATTTCGAGGAAATCGATGACCTTTTCCACCTTCGCGCGGTTCTCGGTCTCCTCGCGTTCCGCCCGCCCCTTCCACAGCGCCTGGCCGAACAGCCCCGCGCTCATCTGCCGGATGCGGCCCGTCATCACGTTGTCGAGAACGCTCATCCCCTCGAACAGCGCGATATTCTGGAACGTGCGCGCGATGCCCTGCTGCGCCACCTGATAGGGCCGCATCTGCGGACGCCGCTCGCCCTTGTACCAGACCTCGCCCTCCTGCGGGTTGTAGAACCCGCTGATGACGTTGAGCATCGACGACTTGCCCGCGCCATTGGGGCCGATGATCGCGCGGACCTCGCCTTCGCGGATGTCAAAGCTGATATCCTTGATCGCCACCACGCCGCCGAAGCGCAGCGTGATATTGCGCATCTCCATCACCACGCCGCCGATGGTGCGCCCGTCCTCGGTGGTGAAGCCTCCGGTGTCCATGTCCTTCATTCCGCCGCCACCTTCTCTGCCTGCTCCGCCGCGATCCGCACCGGCACGATCCTGAGCGTCGCCGAAATCGCGCCCTTGCGCCCGTCCTCGTAGGTCACCTCGGTGGTGGTGAATATCTCCTCGGACCCGTCGTAAAGCGCCGTTATCAGCTCGCCGAATTTCTCCGATATCACGCCCCGGCGCACCTTGCGCGTGCGCGTCATCTCGCCGTCGTCGGCATCGAGCTCCTTGTGCAGCACCAGAAAGCGATGCACCTGGCAATGGCTCAGCATCGGATCGTCGGCGAGGCTGTGGTTGACCTCCTCCACATGCTCCCGGATCATCTCGAGCACCTGCGGGTGCCCGGCCAGCTCCTGATAAGAGGCATAGCCGATATTGTTGCGCTCGGCCCAGTTACCCACCGCCGTCAGGTCGATGTTGACGAAGGCCGTGCATTGCTCGCGCTCATGCCCGAACACCACCGCTTCGAGGATGTTGGGATAGAACTTGAGCTTGTTCTCCACGAATTTCGGCGCGAAGAGCTTGCCATCAATCATCTTGCCCACGTCCTTGGCCCGGTCGATGATCCGCAGATGCCCCGATCCCTCCTCGAAGAAGCCGGCATCGCCGGTGGCGACCCAGCCGTCGGGGTCCTTGGTCTTGGCGGTGCTTTCGGCGTTCTTGTAATAATACTCGAACGTGCCGGGACCGCGATAGTATACCTCGCCATTGTCGCCGATGCGCACCTCCACGCCCGGCGCGGGCACGCCGACCGTGTCGCTGCGCACCTCGCCATCGGGTTGCAGCGTGATGAAGACCGTCGCCTCGGTCTGCCCGTAAAGCTGCTTGAGGTTGATCCCGAGCGAGCGATAGAAATCAAAGATTTCCGGCCCGATCGCCTCGCCCGCCGTGTATCCCACCCGCACCCGGCCAAGGCCGAGCGTGTCCTTGAGCGGGCCATAAACGAACAGGTTGCCAAAGCGCATAGTGCAGCCGGTCCATGCCGCTCACCGGCTTGCCGTCGAGGATGTCGGGACCCACCCGGCGCGCGACCTCCATGAAATGATCGAACAGCCATTTCTTGAACCGGCTCGCATCCTCCATGCGGATCATCACATTGGTGAGCTGCGTCTCGAACACGCGCGGCGGCGCGAAATAATAGGTCGGCCCGATCTCGCGCAGGTCGGTCTGCATGGTCTCGGCGCTCTCGGGGCAGTTGACGCAGAACCCGCACCAATAGGCCTGGCCGATGGAAAAGATGAAATCGCCGACCCACGCCATCGGCAGATAGGCGAGCGCCTCTTCGTCAACGGTCAGCTTGTCGAACTCGGCCGAGGATTTCGACGCCTCGATGATGTTGCGATTGCTCAGCACCACGCCCTTGGGCTTGCCCGTGGTGCCGGAGGTGTAGAGCATCACGCAGACGCTGTCATAATCGAGCTTTTCGCGCCGCGCCTTCAGATCCTCGATGAATTCGTAATAGGCCGCGCGCCCCTGCTCCTGGATGTCGGTATAGCGGTGCAGCTTGTGGTGGTCGTATTTGCGCAGGCCGCGCGGATCGACATAGACGATATGCTCAAGCTGGTGCAGCTCCTCCTGCACCTCGATGAGCTTGTCGACCTGCTCCTGGTCCTGCACGATGGCAAAGCGCGCGCCGCAATGCTCCATCACATAGGCCATCTCGTCGGCGGCAGCATCCTGATAGAGCGGCACCGGGATCGCCCCCACCGATTGCGCGGCGACCATCGCCCAGTAGAAATACGGGCGGTTGCGCCCGATGATCGAGATGAAATCCCCCTCGTCCACCCCGAGGTTCAACAACCCAAGCGCCAGCGCCTCGATTTCCTTCTCGGCCTCGGCCCAGGTCCAGGTCTGCCAGATACCGTATTCCTTTTCGCGATAGGCGTCGCGGCCCGCGAAACGGCTGGCGTTGCGTTGCAAGAGCGCCGGAATGGAGCGCGCCCCATCCGCCGGTTGTGACGGCTGTGCCAAGTCTGTCTCCTCCCTATCGCCCGCATCCTCCACGCGGGCCGCGCCCCCGGGCGCGATTCTTCGACGCTTCAAGGGTGCGCGAATATTGCTGGCGGTCAACTTTTTCCTGAACATGTCGCAAACCTTACGAATTGTAACCGGCGCGGGAACGGCCTTTGCGCCCCACGGCTTCGGTGCTAGCCAAGATGCGCGAGGAGGAGAGCCGGGGATGCAAAACGACCGCGACGCCATGACGATGGCCGGGCTGAACCTCATCCAGCAGGCGCTCACCATCTACGACCGCGATCTGCGCCTCGCCGTGTGCAACCGCCGCTTTCAGGAAATGTTCGACCTGCCCGACGAGTTGGTGACTCCGGGGGCGGATTTCGCCGCCACCATCCGCTTTCTCGCCCGGCGCGGCGATTACGGCGATGTGGGCGATGTGGAGAGATTTGTGTCCGAACGCGTCGAAATCGCCCGCGCCTTCGAGCCGCATTACATGGAGCGCACCCGCGCCAATGGCCGCACCATTTCCGTCGAGGGCACGCCGCTGCCGCAGGGCGGCTGGGTCACCGTCTATACCGACATCACCCCCACAAAGCGGCAGGAGGCGCTCCTGCGCGCCCGCTCCGAAGAACTCTCCGATCAGCTCCTCGCCTATTCCGAGGATCTCGCCACCGCCAACCGCGAGCTTCAGGCCACCATCACCGCGCTCGAAGAGGCCAAGCGCCAGATCACCGAGGCCGAGGCGCGCACGCGGCTGACCGCCGAGATGATGCCCGCCCATATCGCCCACGTGGACCGCGACCGCCGCTATACCTACTCCAACCGGCGGCTCACCTCGGTGATGCCCGGCTCGCGCGGCGATCTCATCGGCACCCACGCGGCCGAGGTGCTGGGGCCGGAAACATGGGCCGTGATTGGCCCCGAGCTTGACCGCGCCTATGCCGGGCAGGCGTCGGTGTTCGAATTCACCCACGCCCCCTCCTCGCGAAGGGTGCGCGTGGCCCTCACCCCGGACCCGATATCCGGCGGCGTCTATATCCTGTCGATGGACATCACCCGCGAGAGCCAGGCCCGCGCCGCCCTGCAACAGACACGGCGGCGCGAGATGGCGGCACAACTCACCAGCGGATTGGCGCATGATTTCGCCAACCTGCTCACCATCATATTGGGCATGCAGTCGCGGCTGGCGCGCATGGGGCTTCCGAGCGAGGCACGCGACCTCATCGACGCCACCCTCGCGGCGGCGCGACGCGGCGGCGGGCTTCTGGGCCGCATCGCCGACATGACCGGCCCGCGCGAGCACGAGCCGGTGCCCACCGATCTTGCCGCCTTCCTCGACGATCTCGACACGCTGGCGCGCTCGACCCTGCGAACGGGCGTTTCCCTGCATATCGAGGCCGCACCCCGCGGGCGCTTCCTGCTCGATACCGGCATGTTGCAGGATTCGCTCATCAACCTGATCCTCAACGCCCGCGACGCCTGCGGTAGCAGCGGTCGGGTCACCCTCACCGTGCGCCCGGAGCAGGAGACATGGCTGGAATTCACCGTCACCGATACCGGCCCCGGCTTCTCGGCGCAGGCGCTCGACCACGCGCTTGATCCGTTCTTCACCACCAAGGGCGGCGAAGGCTCGGGCCTCGGCCTGTCGATGGTCTACGACATGACCAAGCTCGCGGGCGGGCGCGTCACCCTCGGCAATACCGATACCGGTGGCCGCGTCACCCTGCGCCTGCCGCTCAGGCCAGCCGGCGACGCGCGCCCCCCCGGCCTCGTTCTGCTGGTCGAGGACAGCCCCGACCTGCGCTCGGCCCTGCGCGACATGCTGCGCTCTGCGGGTCACAGCGTGATCGAGGCCGCAAGCGTGCCCGAGGCCACCGCGATCCTTACCGACCTGCCCGAGATATCCGCGATCCTGTCGGATATCGTGCTCGAAGGGGCCGGGACGGGCATCGACCTCGCCGATCTGCCCCGCCCCGCCGCCTGCCCGCTGGTGCTGATGACCTCGCTGCCGCCCGAAGACCCGCTCCACCGCGCCGCCGCCCGCGTGGCCCCGGTGCTGCGCAAACCCGTCAGCGCCGCGCAGCTTGACGCCGCCCTCAGCGCCGGAGACCAGCCATGACAGCCCCCCTCGTGACCATCCTCGACGACGAGCCCGCGATCCGCACCATGCTCTCCGACGCGCTGCAAGAGGCCGGGTTCCGCACGATGGCCTTCGGCCGCGCCACCGAGTTCGAGGCCGCCCTGCGGCAGGCCAACCCCGATGTCTGCCTCGTCGACCTGTCGCTGCCCGACCGCGACGGGCTCACGCTCGTCCACCGCCTCGCGCTGGAACAGGGCGCGACGGTGATCATCATTTCGGGCCGCGCACAGGTGCAGGACCGCGTGACCGGGCTGGAGCTCGGGGCCGACGACTACATCATCAAGCCGTTCGACCCCGCCGAGGTGGTCGCCCGCATCCGCGCCCGCCTGCGCCGCGGCACGCCATCGCCCCAGACCGGCGAGATCGCGCGCTTCAACGGCTGGGCCGCGCATTTCGACCGCTACATGCTCGAGGACGAGGCCGGGGTGGAGACGCCCTTTTCCCACGCCGAAGGCGAGGTGCTGCGCCTGTTCCTCGAACGCCCCAAGCGCCTGATTTCCCGGCAGGCCATGCAGGAGGCGCTTGGCGGGGCGGCGGGCGAGAGCTTCGACCGCGCGATGGACGTGCGCATCTCGCGCCTGCGCACCAAGCTGCGCGAAGACCCGAAAAACCCCCGCCTCATCAAGACCATCTACGGCGCGGGCTATATCTTTCTGGGGGATGTTAAATGGGGCTGACCCACCGTCATCCTCGGGCCTGACCCGAGGATCTCCCACCCCGTCCTCCTCCGGCTCGCCCCTGGTGTTCGCCGCCTGACAGACGAACCCAATGACGGCTTGGAGCCCTTAGGCGCTATTGGAACCGGGGAGAACAGGCGCGGGGTTATAACCTTGAGCGGACGGTGAGGGAGCCGCGCAGCGCCCGACCGCGGGTGGGCGCTCCAACGGTGAAGGAGGGCACTTTATGGCTCGGAAAAATCCCACGATCATAGGAAGTTGAACGGTGCAGAAGCGCCCGCCCGGGGGGCGGTCGGGCGCTGCGCGGCGGTGCTTTCAGCACCTTGATTCCGCGCAAGGGGGCTTCGCCTTGAATGGCAGCTCAAGGCCAAAACCGAACTATTTCGACGTCACCGTCGACCGTCTGCTCCGTCCCGCACACCTGACCTTCGTGACTGATGGCGCGCGGCTCGGACAGGACCCTTTTGTGAGGTGTGCAACACTGGAACCCCCAGCCGCAAGAGATCGTCCGGTCAAGCCGGACGATGACGGCACGCACGACGTCAAAGCCGCGCCACCGCCCCCGCCAGCACCTCCAGCCCGGCCACAAGGTCCGCCTCGTCGGTATCCTCGGCAAAGGCATGGCTGATCCCGTCGATGGACGGGACAAAAAGCATCGCCGACGGCATCAGCCGCGCCACGTTCGTGGCGTCGTGCAGCGCCCCCGACGGCATCCGCCGCCAGCGACCGGGCACCGCCGCCTCGGCCGCCCCGGCAAGCGCCTCGCGCAGCCGCGCATCCGTGGGCATCGGCTCCAGCCCCAGCAGATCGCCAAAGCTCAGGCCCAGCCCCATCTCTCCCGCCACCTCGGCGGCTGTCTCGCGGATGATCGCCTCCATCGCGCGCAGGCGCGTGGCATCGCCATCGCGCCACTGCATCGAGAACGTGGCCCGCCCCGGCACGATGGAATGCGCGTCGGGGTGTAGCCGCACATGGCCGATGGTCCACACCGTCTGCGGCGTGACCACGTCCCGCAGCCGCTCGTTGAGCAGCGTATTGAACCGCGCCAGCCCCTGGAACGCGTCGCGGCGGCGGTGCATCGGCGTGGTGCCGGCGTGGTTCTGCTCGCCGTCCAGCGTGATCCGCATGTCGCGGATACCGACGATATCGGTCACCACCCCCACCGCCTCGCCCGCCTCAAAAAGCCACGGACCCTGCTCGATATGCATCTCGATGAACCCGGTGAAGCGTGCAGGATCAACAAATTCCTCCGCCTGCCCGGCGATCGCTGCCCGCGCCTCGGCAAAGGTCACGCCGTCGCGGTCGGTCTGCCGGTCGGCATCCTCCAGTGTCAGCATCCCCGCCCAGATGGCGCTGCCGGTGGTCACGCCGAAGCGCCCCTCCTCGTCCTGGAACGACACCACCGACACCGCCGGCCCACCCGCCTCGCGCGCCGCCCGCGCGATCTCCAGCGCCGCGATCACGCCCAGCGCCCCGTCGAGCCAGCCGCCCTCGGGCTGGCTGTCGGTGTGGCTGCCCAGCAGGATCGACGACCCCTCGGCAAGGCCAAAGAGATTGCCCACCGGATCGACATGCACCATGAGCCCCGCCGCCCGCATCTCTCCCGCCAGCCAGTCGCGCGCCGCCAGATCGGCCCCGGTAAAGGCCGGGCGCACCACGCCCTTGCCCACCCCCGCCGCGCCAAACTCGCGCAGCCGGTGCAGATCGGCCAGAAATCTCTCGGGGTTCACTTTGGTCATGTCTGCCCTCCCTGTCGCATCCGCCCGCACCCTACAGGGCCGGGGCCGGGTGACAATGCCAGGACGGGAAAAATGGTGCTGCTGGAGAGAATCGAACTCTCGACCTCTCCCTTACCAAGGGAGTGCTCTACCTCTGAGCTACAGCAGCATGTGGCGCGCTGATTAGACGCTTAGCCGGGGCCGCGCAAGGGGTAACTGGACGCTATTTCGCGCCTCCTGTAAGAGGGGTGGCATGAGCAATGATCCCGCCCCCAAACCCCGCAAACCCGCGCCGCAAAAGCGCGGGGACCGGCTCAAATCCGCGCTCAAGGCCAATCTCGCGCGGCGCAAGGCGCAGGCCCGCGCGCGCGCCACCGAAACGGACACCGAAACGGACGATGCCACGGCAGACAACGACAACAAGGACTAGAGCAGCATGGATTCCATCCTCGTCACCGGCAACGGCCCCCTGAACGGGCAGATCCCCATCGCCGGGGCCAAGAACGCCTGCCTCACGCTGATGCCCGCCACGCTGCTGAGCGACGAGCCGCTGACGCTCACCAACGCGCCGCGGCTGTCGGATATCCGCACCATGACCACGCTGCTGGAATCGCTCGGGTCCGAGGTGGCGACGATGCAGGGCGGGCAGGTGCTGGCGTTGTCGTCGCATACCATCACCAACCATTGCGCGGATTACGACATCGTGCGCAAGATGCGCGCCTCGATCCTCGTGCTCGGGCCGATGCTGGCGCGCGACCACCACGCCGTGGTCTCCTTGCCCGGCGGCTGCGCCATCGGCGCGCGCCCCGTCGATCTGCACCTCAAGGCGCTGGAGGCGATGGGGGCCGAGCTCGACCTGCGCGACGGTTATGTTCATGCGCGTGCGCCCGGCGGGCTCCGGGGCGGCACGGTCGAATTTCCGCTGGTCTCGGTGGGGGCCACCGAAAACGCGCTCATGGCCGCGACGCTGGCGCGCGGCACCACGGTGCTGAAAAACGCCGCGCGCGAGCCGGAAATCGTGGACCTCGCCCAATGCCTGCGCAAGATGGGCGCGCGGATCGAGGGCGAGGGGACGCAGACCATCACCATCGAGGGCGTGGACCGCCTCAATGGTGCCACCCACGCGGTGGTGCCCGACCGGATCGAGCTTGGCACCTACATGCTCGCGCCTGCCATCTGCGGCGGCAAGGTGACCTGCCTCGGCGGGCGGATCGACCTCTTGGCCGCGTTCTGCGAACGGCTCGACGCGGCAGGCATCAGCGTGGAGGAAACCGAGGCCGGCCTCACCGTCACCCGCCGCAATGACCGGGTGCGCGCCGTCGACGTGGTCACAGCCCCCTTCCCCGGCTTCCCGACCGACCTTCAGGCGCAGATGATGGCGCTTCTGGCCACCGCCGACGGGGTCTCGGTGCTCGAGGAACGCATTTTCGAGAACCGCTTCATGCACGCGCCCGAACTCATGCGCATGGGGGCAAAGATCGACGTGCAGGGCGGCACCGCCACCGTCACGGGCGTCGAGCGTCTCAAGGGCGCGCCGGTCATGGCCACCGATCTGCGCGCCTCCGTCTCGCTCATCCTCGCAGGGCTCGCGGCGGAGGGCGACACCACCGTGAACCGCGTCTACCACCTCGATCGCGGCTACGAGAGCGTCGAGGAAAAACTGTCCGCCGTCGGCGCGAAAATAGAGAGGATGACCGGCCAATGACCGAAGATGCCAGATTCGAGGACGCCCGCGAGACGCCCCTCAACCTCGCCGCATTCGATCCCGATGATCTCAAGGTGATCTCGGCGCTGGCGCAGGACGCGGTGTTTCCCATCACCGAGATGCGCTGGGACCGGCGCCGCCACCGCTTCGCGCTGCTCCTCAACCGCTTCCGCTGGGAGGATGCGGGGGGTGACCGCCACGGACCCGAACGGACACAGGCGCTTCTGGTGGTGGAAAACGCGCTCGGCGTGGCCAGTCAGGGCATCGACCGCAATGAGGCCGACACGGTGCTGTCGCTGCTCGCGGTCACATTCGAGCCGGGCGAGGAAGGCGCGGGCCACCTGCTGCTGACATTGGCGGGCGATGGCGCGATCCGTCTGGAAATCGAGGCGCTCGAGGTCACGCTGCGCGACGTCACCCGCCCCTACCCCGCCCCCTCGGGCAAGGTGCCGCGGCACGACGTCTGAGCGCGGGGCCGGGACGCTCGGTCTTGAGTATTTTTGCCAGGAAGAAACAGCGGCGCTTGAGAGATCGCCCCCCGCCCGCTACCTGCCGTGCCGGAAAGGAATGCCCATGCCCATCACCCTCGACGCGACCCAACCCGATTTCGAGACGCGGTTCACCGCGCTGCTGAGCGCCAAGCGCGAAGAGAGCGCCGACGTGGACGACACCGTCGCCGCCATCATCGCCGATGTGCGCGCGCGCGGTGATGCGGCTGTCATCGAGCTGACCGCGCGGTTCGACCGGGTGACGCTCACGCCCGAATCCCTGCGCTTTTCCACCGAAGAGATCGACGCGCTCATCGCGCAGGTGCCCGACGCGGAGCGCGCCGCGCTGGAACTGGCCGCAGACCGCATCCGCGCCTACCACGCCCGGCAGATGCCCGAGGATGCAAGCTGGACCGACGAGACCGGCGCGATGCTCGGCTGGCGCTGGGGGCCGGTGTCGGCGGCGGGGCTCTACGTGCCCGGCGGGCTGGCCTCGTATCCGTCCTCGGTGCTGATGAACGCGATCCCCGCCAAGGTGGCGGGGGTGGACCGCCTCGCCATCACCGTGCCCACGCCGGGCGGCGTGGCCAACCCGCTGGTGCTGCTGGCGGCACGGATTTCGGGCGTGGACGAGGTGTATCGCATCGGCGGCGCACAGGCCATCGCGGCGCTCGCCTATGGCACCGAGACCATCGCCCCGGTGGACAAGATCACCGGGCCGGGCAACGCCTTTGTCGCCGCCGCCAAGCGCCGTGTCTTCGGCCGCGTCGGCATCGACATGATCGCCGGGCCGTCGGAAATCCTCGTGATCGCCGACAAGGGGCAAAACCCCGACTGGATCGCGCTCGACATGCTCAGCCAGGCCGAGCATGACGAAAGCGCGCAAGCCATCCTCGTCACCGATGACGCCACGCTCGCCCGCGACGTGGCCAGCGCCATCGAAGCCCGACTGGAGACGCTGCAACGCCGCGAGATCGCGGGCGCGAGCTGGCGCGATTTCGGCGCGATCATCACCGTGCCCGATCTGGCCACCGCCGCCGCGCTCTCCAATCGCATCGCCCCCGAACACCTGGAACTCTGCGTCGCCGACCCCGAGGCGCTGAGCCGCGAGATCACCCATGCCGGCGCGATCTTCCTCGGCGCGTGGACGCCCGAGGCCATCGGCGATTACGTCGGCGGGCCGAACCACGTCCTGCCCACGGCGCGCTCGGCGCGGTTTTCTTCCGGTCTCTCGGTGATGGATTTCCTGAAACGCACGACGCTGGCGAAGATGACCCCCGAGGCGCTCGCGGCCATCGGCCCCGCCGCCGAAACGCTGGCAAACGCCGAGAGCCTCGAGGCCCACGGCCTGTCGGTGCGCGCGCGGCTGGATTACTTGAACCGTTAGGCGGCGATCCCCCGCCGATCCTCATTTAAACAGCCCTTTCACCCGGCTCTCGCGCCCCCTATAACGGCGCATGGCCCCGGGGGCACCCCGAGTCGCGGGGCCTTGTAGCGATGGGGCAACAGGATACGGGCGCAAATGGCCATCTTTGACAACATCCCGAGCTTTTTCTCCTCGGACATGGCAATCGACCTCGGCACCGCCAACACGCTCGTCTACGTCAAGGGCCGCGGCATCATCCTCAGCGAACCCTCGGTCGTGGCCTACCATGTCAAGGACGGCGTCAAGCGCGTGCTCGCCGTGGGCGAAGATGCCAAGCTGATGCTGGGCCGCACCCCCGGCAGCATCGAGGCGATCCGCCCCATGCGCGAGGGCGTGATCGCCGATTTCGACACCGCCGAGGCGATGATCAAGCACTTCATCCGCAAGGTCCACAAACGCTCGACCTTCTCCAAGCCGAAAATCATCGTCTGCGTGCCCCACGGCGCCACCCCGGTGGAAAAGCGCGCGATCCGGCAATCCGTGCTCTCCGCCGGTGCCCGCCGCGCCGGGCTGATTGCAGAGCCCATCGCCGCAGCCATCGGCGCGGGGATGCCGATCACCGATCCCACCGGCTCGATGGTGGTCGATATCGGCGGCGGCACCACCGAGGTGGCGGTGCTGTCGCTGGGTGACATCGTCTATGCCCGCTCGGTCCGGGTGGGCGGCGACCGCATGGACGAGGCGATCATCAACTACCTGCGCCGCCAGCAGAACCTGCTCGTCGGCGAATCCACCGCCGAGCGGATCAAGACCACCATCGGCACCGCGCGGATGCCCGATGACGGGCGCGGCACCTCGATCCGGATCCGCGGGCGCGACCTGCTGAACGGCGTGCCCAAGGAAACCGAGATCAGCCAGGCGCAGGTGGCCGAGGCGCTGGCCGAGCCGGTGCAGCAGATCACCGAGGCGGTGATGACCGCGCTCGAGGCCACGCCCCCGGACCTTGCCGCCGATATCGTGGATCGCGGCGTGATGCTGACCGGGGGCGGTGCCCTCCTCGGCGATCTCGATCTGGCCTTGCGCGAACAGACCGGGCTTGCCGTCTCGATCGCCGATGACAGCCTCAACTGCGTGGCCCTGGGCACCGGCAAGGCGCTGGAGTTCGAGAAACAGTTGCGCCACGCGATTGACTACGACAGCTGAGAGGCCCACCTTTCAACACCAAAAAGGGGTTGCCAGTGGCCAGCGACCGCGCACAGAGCGACGATTACCGGGGCCCGCTGAGGCGATTGCTCCTGGGTGTGCTCGTGATCTGCCTCATTGGCCTGTTCCTCGTCTGGCGCATCGACAGCCCGCGCGTGGAACGCTTTCGTGCGCAGGTGGTGGACCGGGTCGTGCCGCCGATGGATTGGGCGATGGCGCCCGTGACCGGGGCGGTCAATATCCTGCGCGATTTCCAGTCCTACCAGCGGATGTATCACAAAAATCAGGAACTGCGCCGCGAATTGCAGCAGATGAAGGCATGGAAGGAGGCGGCGCTGCAACTCGAGCAGGAAAACGCCCGCCTGCTCGATCTCAACAACGTGCAGCTCGACCCGAGGCTCACCTACGTCACCGGCGTGGTGATGGCCGACAGCGGCTCGCCGTTCCGGCAATCGGTGCTGCTCAACGTGGGCGGGCGCGACGGCATCATGGAGGGATGGGCGGCGATGGACGGGCTCGGCCTCGTCGGGCGCATCTCGGGGCTGGGGCGCAATACCGCGCGGGTGATCCTGCTCACCGACACGTCAAGCCGCGTGCCGGTGACGATCCAGCCCTCGGGTCAGCGCGCGCTGGTGATCGGCGACAATTCCCCCGCGCCGCTTCTCGATTTCATCGAAAATGCCGAGCAGGTCCGCCCCGGCGACCGGGTGCTGAGCTCGGGCGATGGCGGGGTGTTCCCGGCGGGGCTCGCGGTCGGGCGGGTGGTGGCTGATCGCGGCGGACGGATGCGCGTGCGCATCGCCGCCGATTACGAACGGCTCGAATTCCTGCGCGTGCTGCGCAGCTATGACCACGAACGCATCGAGGAGCCGGGCAGCCTGATCGCCCCCGACTCCGCGACACCGGGGCCACAAGCGGCGGCGGAGGCCGGCAATGGCTGAACGGGGCGCGCTTCACCTCTGGCTCATGCAGGCGCTCTTTGCCGGGCTGGCGGGGGCGCTGGTATTCGCGCGGCTGCTGCCGCTCGACACCGCCCCGCCGGGCTGGGCGGGGCCAAATCTCTTCCTCGCGCTGGCCTTCGCCTGGGCGGTGCGGCGGCCCGAATACGTGCCGCCCCTGCTGGTGGCGGGGCTGGCGCTTTTGATGGACCTGCTGTTCCAGCGCCCCCCCGGTCTCTGGGCGGCGCTGACGGTCATCGGCTGCGAGGCGCTGCGCCGCCGCGCCCCTGCGCTGCGCGACCGCACCTTCCTCGCCGACTGGGCGGCGGTCGCGGGCACGCTGGTGGCGATGACGCTCGGCTACCGGCTGGTGCTCGGCCTGCTGCTCGTCGATCAGCCGTCCCTCGGGCTCAGCCTGATGCAGCTTCTCTCGACGCTCATCGCCTATCCGCTGGTGGCGGCGCTCTCGCATTTCATCTTCGGTGTGCGCAAGCGCGCGCCCGGCGATTTTTCCCCGGCGAGGTCACTCCCATGAGACGCCCCGCCCGCGACCGCGCCGAAAGCCAGCGCCGCCTGACCCGGCGCGCCCTCGTCATCGGCGGCGCGCAGGTCGCCGTGCTCGGCACGCTGCTGTTCCGGATGCGCCACCTCTCGGTGGACCAGGCCGACGAATTCCGCCTGCTCGCCGACGAGAACCGCATCAATCTTCAGCTTCTCGCCCCCGCCCGCGGCCGCATCTTCGACCGCGAGGGGCGCATCATCGCCGAGAACGTGCCCAGCTACCGCATCACCATCACCCGCGAACAGGCGGGCGATACCGAGGCGGTGCTCGACCGGCTCGCCCGGCTGGTCGAGTTGAAGACCGGAGAGCTGGAAAAGGCCCGCCGCGACCTTGCGGACCTGCGCAGCGACACGCCGGTGACGGTGGCCGACCGCGTCGACTGGCAGGCGATCTCCCGCGTCGCCGTCAACGCCCCCGCCCTGCCCGGCGTGACACCCGAGGTGGGGCTGTCGCGCCGCTACCCGCTGGGCGCGGCCTATGCCCACGCCATCGGCTATGTCGGCGCGGTGAGCGCGCGCGATATAGACCGGCTCGACGCGCCCGAGGCGCTCTTGCGCCTGCCGCGCTTCCAGATCGGCAAGATCGGGCTGGAATCGCGGCTCGAGGACAGGCTGCGCGGCAGCGCCGGCACGCGGCGGGTCGAGGTCAACGCCGCCGGCCGCATCATGCGCGAGCTTGAACGCAACGAAGGCAGCCCCGGTGCCGATATCCAGGTCACCTGCGACAACGCGCTCCAGAGCTATGCCCACGCCCGCCTCAAGGGCGAGGGCGCGGCGGCGGTGGTGCTCGATTGCGAGACCGGCGATATCCTCGCCTGCGCCTCCAGCCCCGGCTACGATCCCAACCTCTTCGTGCGCGGCATCTCGTCGGCCGATTACCGCGCCCTGCTCGACGATCCGCTGCGCCCGCTGCCGAACAAGGCGGTGCAGGGCATCTACCCCCCCGGCTCCACCTTCAAGATGGTCACGGCACTCGCAGCCCTCGACGCAGGCCTCGTCGATTTCAACGAAACCGTCTACTGCCCCGGCTACAAGGAGGTCAGCGGGCGGCGCTTCCACTGCTGGAAACGCGGCGGGCACGGCAATGTCGATCTGCACCGCTCGCTGCGCGACAGTTGCGATGTCTTTTACTACGAAATGGCGATGCGCACCGGCATCGAACGCATATCGGCGATGGCCGAACGGCTCGGCATCGGCATGCAGTTCGACCTGCCGATGACCAGCGTGGCCGAGGGCCTCGCCCCGTCCCGGCAATGGAAACGCGCCAATCGCGGCGAGGCGTGGATGGTCGGCGACAGCGCCAACACCGCCATCGGGCAGGGCTTCGTTCTCGCCTCGCCGCTGCAACTCGCGGTGATGACGGCGCGCATCGCGACCTCGCGCGCCATCGTGCCCCGGCTGGTGAAATCCATCGACGGGGTGGATCAGCCCACCGGCCACGGCGACAGCCTCGGCCTCAACGAGAACCACCTGCGCGAAATCCGCCGCGGCATGTTCGCGGTCTCCAACAGCAATCGCGGCACCGCATACCGCGCCCGCATCATCGAGGAGACGATGCGCCTCGCAGGCAAGACCGGCACCAGCCAGGTCCGCAACATCTCCGCGACCGAACGCGCGGACGGCGTGCGCTCCAACAGCGACCTGCCCCGCGAACAGCGCGACCACGCGCTTTTCGTGAGCTTCGCGCCGCACGACGCGCCGCGCTACGCGCTGTCGGTGGTGGTCGAACACGGCGGCGGCGGCTCCACCGCCGCGGCCCCCATCGCCCGCGACATCATGCTCCAGGCGCTCTATGGCGGCGATCCGCCGCTCACCGCCTACCCCGCCGCCGACCGCCCGCGCATCCGCACCCTGCAAGAAGAGCTGCGCCGCGACCGCGAGCGCACCGCTGGCGAGGCGAGCGACCGCGCATGAGCTATCTCGAACATACCGTCCAGACGGTCCCCGCCGGCCCGCGCAAGATCCTCTATCTCCACTGGCCGCTGGTGATCCTGCTGACGGCCGTCGCCGCCATCGGCTTTCTGATGCTCACCTCGGTCGCGGGCGGCACGCTCTCGACATGGGCCGAGCCGCAGATGAAACGCTTCGCCCTCGGCTTTGCCGCGATGATCGTGGTGGCGATGGTGCCGGTGTGGTTCTGGCGCAACCTGTCGCTCGTGGCCTATCTCGGCTCGCTCGCGCTGCTGCTCGCGGTGGCGCTCGTCGGCATCGAGGGCAAGGGCGCGCAGCGCTGGCTCGATCTCGGGGTCATGCGCATCCAGCCCTCGGAACTGGTCAAGATCACCCTCGTCATGGTGCTCGCCGCCTATTACGACTGGCTGCCGCTGTCGCGCGTGTCGCGGCCCGCCTGGGTGCTCATCCCGCTGGCGCTCATCCTCGTGCCGGTGGGCATGGTGCTGCGCCAGCCCGACCTCGGCACCTCGATCCTGCTGGTGCTGGGGGGCGGCGCGATGATGTTCCTCGCGGGTGTCCACTGGGCCTATTTCACCACCGTCATCGCGCTCGGCGCGGGGGCCATCGCCACCGTGATGCTCAGCCGTGGCACCGAGTGGCAACTGCTCGAAAACTACCAGTTCCGCCGCATCGACACCTTCCTCGATCCCGCGAGCGACCCGCTCGGCGCGGGCTATCACATCACCCAGTCCAAGATCGCGCTGGGCTCCGGCGGCTGGACGGGGCGCGGCTTCATGCAGGGCACGCAATCGCGGCTCAACTTCCTGCCCGAGAAACACACCGATTTCATCTTCGTCACCCTGGCCGAGGAATTCGGCTTCATCGGCGCGGTCTCGCTGCTGGGGCTCTACGCGCTGATCATCGTGTTCTGCGTCGCCACCGCGCTCACCAATCGCGACCGGTTCTCGTCGCTCATGACGCTGGGGGTGGCGGTGGCGTTCTTTCTTTATTTCGCCGTCAACATGGCGATGGTGACGGGGCTGATGCCCGTGGTCGGCGTGCCGCTGCCGCTGGTCAGCTATGGCGGCTCGGCGATGCTGGTGCTGATGCTCGGCTTCGGCCTCGTCCAGAGCGCGCATGTCCACAAACCAAGGTAACCGCATGACAGCAAACATCCTCTTCGCCGCCCGCGCGGCCCAATGGCGCACCTACGAATCGCCCCTGCGCGCGGCCCTCGACCGCAAAGGCGTGACAGCGAACCTCGCCACCGACCTGCCGCCCGGGGAGGTCGATTACATCATCTACGCCCCCGACAGCGCGGTGCAGGATTTCACCCCCTTCACGCGCGCCCGCGCCGTGCTCAACCTCTGGGCCGGGGTGGAGAACATCACCACCAACCCGACGCTGCACATCCCGCTTGCCCGCATGGTCGATCACGGCCTGACCCAGGGCATGGTGGAATGGGTCACCGGCCACGTCCTGCGCCACCACCTGGGGATGGATACCCATATCCTGCACCAGGACGGCATCTGGCGGCCCGACGCGCCGCCGCTGGCCCAGGATCGCCGCGTCAGCGTGCTCGGCCTCGGCGCGCTCGGCGCGGCCTGCGCAAGGATGCTGGCCACGCTCGGCTTCCCCGTCACCGGCTGGAGCCGCAGCCCCAAGGACATCGACGGCCTGCGCTGCCTCTCGGGTGCGGATGGCCTCGACACGGCGCTGGCCGAGGCCGATATCCTCGTGCTGCTGCTGCCGCTCACCCCCGAGACCGACACGCTGCTCGACGCCCCCCGCCTCGCGCGGCTGCCCGAGGGCGCGGTGATCCTCAACCCCGGTCGCGGCCCGCTCATCGACGACGACGCACTGCTCGCCGCGCTCGACGCAGGGGCCCTCGGCCACGCCACGCTCGATGTCTTCCGGGTCGAGCCGCTGCCCCCCGATCACCCGTTCTGGGCACATCCCCGCGTGACGGTGACCCCCCATATCGCCTCGGAAACCCGGCCCGAGACGGCGGCAGAGGTCATCGCCGAAAACATCCGCCGGGGCGAGGCAGGCGCGCCGCTCCTGCACCTCGTGGACCGCGAAGCGGGGTATTGAAGGGGGAGCACGGACAGGACGGAAATGGCCTGGAGGGGACGGTCGGGGCAAAGTCCCCTTGCGCGGAATCAAGGTGCCGCAAGGCACCGCCGCGCAGCGCCCGACCGCCCCCCGGGCGGGCGCTATTCAACGTTACAAGTTATTGAGAACGTTGGAGTATGCCGGACCATAAAGTGCATCATCTCACCGTCGGAGCGCCCACCCGCGGTCGGGCGCTGCGCGGCTCCCCGACCGTTGCGCGACCGTCCCCTCCAGGCCAATACCCACCCCCTACCGCAATCGCGGCGGCACCTCCGGGTCGGACCCCGGTGCCTTGCGCGGGGCCGCCTCCGCCACCTGCGGCAGATCGAACCGCAGCCCGCAGCCCGCCATCCGCGCCAGCACCGGATCGCTCGCCTCGAAAAACCCCACATCGAGCGCCGCCGCCTCCAGCCCGGAAAACGCCAGCACCTCCGACACCGCCCGCGCCAGCGCGCCCTCCGCGCCCGGCACCGCCCCGACGAACCCCAGCAAATGCCCGCGCCCGCCGCCCTCGTAGCGCACGGCCACCAGCCACGCCGCCCGCGCCATCCCGGCCATGCCCGCCAGCCGCGCATCGAGGCCGCGCAACACCGCCTCCGGCAGCCCCCCCGGCACCGCGAATGCCACCGGGCGCGCCGCCACCTCCTCGGGGGCCCCGGCCAGCACCTCCGCCAGCCAGTCCACCGCTTCCGGCGGCAACAGGATCGCCGAGGGCGCCACCCCCAGATTGAGCCCGATCCCCATCCCCTGCCCCGCCAGCATCGCCGCCAGCACCCGCCCCGACAGCGCGGCATAGGGCGCGGGGCCTTCGGCGAACGCCGCCAGCCGCGCCTCGCTGTCAAAGACCAGCACGCAGTCCTGCCCCTCCGGCGCGATCACCACCGGGTCGATCCGGTCGCCCTCCGCCTCTGCGCTCAGCAACAGATACACCTCGCTCGCCGCCAGCCGCTCGTAGAACCGCAGCCGCGCGCCCGCGTCCTCGGGCGCGGCCTCCATCGCCGCGTGGGCGGTATCAATCGCGGTCATCTCGGCCATCCAGCACCTCTTTCACCGCCCCGCGCAGCGCCGGGAGCACCTCGCCTGCGAACCACGGGTTGCGCTTCAGCCATCCGCTATTGCGCCACGACGGGTGCGGCAAGGGAAACACGCGCGGTGCATGATCGCGCCAGCCGCGCACCACCTCGGTCACCCCCGCCCGCGTGCCCAGGTGATAGCGATGCGCGTGCCCGCCCACCAGAACCGTCAGCGCCACGTCGCCCAATTCCGCCATCACCCGCGCGTGCCACGTCCGCCCGCAGACCGCGGGCGGCGTGCGGTCGGCCCCCTTGGAATCGTAGCCCGGAAAGCAGAACGCCATCGGCACAATCGCCACCCGGTCGCGATCATAGAACGCCGCCGCGTCCAGCCCCAGCCAGTCGCGCAGCCGCTCGCCGGACGGATCATCAAAAGGCCGCCCCGAGCGGTGCACCCGCATCCCCGGTGCCTGCCCCGCGATCAGGATGCGCGCCGAGGGACGGAACCAGACCACCGGGCGCGGCGCGTGCCCGGTCTCGGTCGCGGCGAATCGCTCGGCACACAAACGACACGCGCGGATTTCATCACCGAGCGCCGTTTCGCCCGAACCGTGCGGTTCGCGCCGCGAACCTGTCGGTTCACGCAAGCACGACCCCCGCCGCGCGCATCGCCGCCTCCGCCTCTGCCAGCGACCCGTCGAGGTCGATCGCCCGGCACAGATCGCGCCGCACACTCACCGCATAACCGAGCTTGGCGGCGTCAAGTGCCGAGAATTGCACGCAAAAATCCGTGGCCAGCCCGACCATCACCAGCCTCGTGATCCCCCGCGTCTGAAGATACCCGTCAAGCCCCGTGGCCGTCGCCCTGTCATTCTCGAAAAACGCCGAATAACTGTCTATTTCCAATGACATACCCTTGCGGATAATCAGATGCGCACGGGTCGTATCCAGCCCTTCGTGAAACGCCGCCCCCCGGCTGCCCTGCACACAATGGTCCGGCCAAAGCACCTGCGTGCCATAATCCATCTCCACCGTCTCGAACGGTGCCTTGCCCGGATGCTTTGAGGCGAACGAGGAATGCCCCGCCGGGTGCCAGTCCTGCGTCAGGATGATCTCGTCGAAATCATCCATCAAAGCATTGATTTCAGGGATGATTTCATCCCCCTCCGGCACCGCCAGCGCGCCGCCGGGGCAGAAATCGTTCTGAACGTCGATGACGATGAGCGCGGTTGTCATGGGCAAGCCTCCTGTCGGCCCTCATCGGTAAGGATGCCCACCGGCTTCGTCAATGGCAGGCGGGGCTTGCCCCGGCACCGCCCGAGGCGTAAATCGCGGCCCATGTATCGCATCGCCGCCCTCTACCATTTCACCCGCTTCGATGACCCCGCATCCTTGCGCGCGCCCCTCCTCAGCCTGTGTGAAACCGAGGGCGTGCGCGGCACGCTGCTGTTGGCGTGCGAGGGAATTAATGGCACGATTTCAGGTCCTTGCGACGGAATCACCCGCGTTCTTGACCACCTGCGCGGCCTGCCGGGTTGCGCCGGACTGACGTGGAAGGAAAGCCAGAGCCCCACGCCCCCCTTCGGTCGCATGAAGGTCCGCGTGAAGCGCGAGATCGTCACGATGGGCATCCCCGATGTCGATCCGCGCGCCGCCACCGGGCACTACGTCGCCCCCGCCGATTGGAACGACCTCATTCGCGCCCCCGACGTGGCGGTGATCGACACGCGCAACGCCTACGAGGTGGCGATCGGCAGTTTTGAGGGCGCAATAAACCCCGGCACCAACAGCTTTCGCGACTTCCCCGCATGGTGGCAGGCCAACAAGGCGCGCTTCCACAACAAGCGCGTGGCGATGTTCTGCACCGGTGGAATTCGGTGTGAAAAATCAACCCATTACCTCCTCGGAGAGGGGATGGAGGATGTCTGCCACCTCAAAGGCGGGATCCTGAAATACCTCGAAGAGGTGCCCGAATCCCGGAGCCTGTGGCGCGGAGACTGCTTCGTCTTCGACGGGCGGGTGTCGGTCGGCCACGGGCTGCGCCCCGGCCCCCATGTCCTCTGCCACGCCTGCCGCCGCCCGATCCTGCCCCAAGACCGCGCCCGCCCTTACTACGAGGCGGGCGTCGCCTGTCACCAGTGCGCCCATGAAACGAGCGCCGCCGACAAGGCGCGCTTCCGCGAACGTCAGCGGCAGATCACCCTCGCCGAGGCGCGCGGCGAACGGCATATACGCTGGATGGCAGAGGGTTGAACACACTGGATTTCCTCACAAAACCTCGAATACCTTGTCGCGCGAGCTGTGCCCGCGCACAAGTCTGAGCCGTGTTTTCGGCACCCCGAGCGCCTTTGCCAGGAGCACCTGCACCGCGGCATTGGCCTTGCCCGCATCGGGGGGCGCGGTCACGTAGCCGCGCAAGGCCCCACCCTCCGCCACGAGCCGCGCCCGCGACGCCCGCGGCGTCACCCGCAGGGCGATGCGGCTGCCCGGTGCCGCGAGATGGCTCAGATCGGGGCCCTTCATGGCACCTCCCCCCGTGAGCGCGGGACAACAAGCACCGGTCCGGCCTTGCCAACCGCTCGAATTTTCCAAATGGAATCGATCGATTGCATGATGTTCGCGCTTTGTCGAGTGACATGCACCCGCCCTTTCGCGGCCTACCCTGCGCCCTCCTCCTCCTCCGGGTGCACGAGGCTGATCTCGCCCGCCGCCTCGAGCCGCCGCACCGTGTTGACAATCTCGGTCTGCGCGGCCTCCGCCTCGCGGGGGCGCACGCGCTCGCGCACCTCGATCTCCTCGCGCAACGCATCGGCCATGCGTTTGGACATGTTGGACAGCAGGAACTCCGCCACCGGGGCAAGGTCGCCATCCTGCGCCCCGGCCAGTGCTGTGACCTGCACGGATTGTTCCACCTCGCGCAGGAGACGCGGAACATCGGGTGGTTTGATGCGGTCGGGCAGGTGAACGAAGGTAAAGATCGCGCGCCGCACAAGGGCCGCGAAATCCTGGTCCGTCTCTTCCAGCCCCTCGAGCACCTCGTCGCGGATAGTCGCGGCGGAATAGTTGAGGATCGCCCCAACCCGTTCCACCGCCCCGTCGGCAAAGGCGCTTTGCGGCACATCCTGAAGCTGCGCGGCGAGCGCAAGGCCGATCCGGTCCACCGCCTCGGGGCTGACCGAGCCGGTCTGCGAAATGGCATAGGTGATGCGCCGCGCGGCCGTGCCGGGCAACCGTCCGAGCAGATCGGCGGCCCGCGCGACATCGAGCTTGGAGAGGATGACGGCGGCGACCTCGGCGCTCTCCTCCCCGAGGATCGGCACGAGCGTTTCGGGCTCGGTGGCCCTGATGAGTTCCCACGGATCGCCATGCTGGCGCACCCCCGCCTCCTTGCGCAGTCGCGCGGCGGTCTGCGGGCTGATCCGCCCGTCGAGCGCCGACAGCGCGCCGGGCAGGCCACGCGGAAAGGTCAGGCCCATCCCCTCGAGTTCATTGGCAAATTCCGCCACCACCTCGGCCAGCGTGCCACGATCGACATAGCGCATCGAGCCCATCTGCGTTGTCAGCCGCCCCTGCATGTCGTCCGGCAGATCGGCGAGCGACACATCGGCCCCCTCGTTCATCAGAAAGCGCACGATGATCGCCGCCTTCTGCGCACGGCTCAGATGCGCCGCCGCGCCGCGCGGGCGCGCAGCCTCGATCCGTGCAGGTGGTGCGTTCATGCTCCGGCTTCCCGTTCTTGCGACCTCGCAGGATCATAAGACGCGATCCGTCAACAAAGTCTGAACACGGGGCCGGTTTCTTCCTGGTCAAAATACTCCGGGGGAGTCGCCGCGCAGGCGGCGACGGGGGCAGCGCCCCCTCACCCCTCCTGTTCCGCGAGCCACCGCTCGGCATCCAGCGCCGCCATGCAGCCCATCCCGGCGCTTGTCACCGCCTGCCGGTAGATGTGATCGGTCAGATCGCCCGCAGCGAACAGCCCCGGCACCGAGGTCCGCGTGCTGCCCGGCTCCACCTTGACGTAATCGCCGTGATGCATCTCCACCTTGCCCTTCACAAGCTCGCTCGCCGGCGCGTGGCCGATGGCGATGAACACGCCCTTGCAGGGGATTTCGGTGATCTCGCCGGTCTCCACATGCTTCACCCGCACACCTTCGACGCCCTTGGGGTTGTCCCCGCCCGTGACCTCGTCGAGCGTGTGAAACCACAGCGTTTCGACCTTGGGGTGCTTGAACAGGCGGTCCTGCAATATCTTCTCGGCGCGCAACTCGTCGCGGCGGTGGATGAGCGTGACCTTCGACGCGAAATTGGTCAGAAACAGCGCCTCTTCCACCGCCGTGTTGCCGCCGCCCACTACCACGATCTCCTGCCCGCGATAGAAGAACCCGTCGCAGGTCGCACAAGCCGACACGCCGAATCCCTTGAAGGCCTGCTCGCTCTCGAGGCCGAGCCACTTCGCCCGCGCCCCGGTGGCGAGGATCACCGCATCGGCAGTGTAGGTGGCACCGCTGTCACCTTTCGCCACGAAGGGGCGGCGCTCCACATCCAGGTCCGTGATGATGTCGCCCACGATGTCGCATCCCATCGCCTTGGCATGGGCCTCCATCCGCACCATCAGGTCCGGCCCCTGCACTTCCGTGTCGCCGGGCCAGTTCTCCACTTCGGTCGTCGTGGTCAACTGCCCGCCCGGCTCGATCCCCTGCACCAGAACGGGCTCGAGCATGGCGCGTGCGGCATAGACCCCGGCGGTATAGCCCGCGGGGCCCGAGCCGATGATCAGGCATTTGGTGTGGCGTGTCTGCGGCATGGGCGCTCTCTCTGAAATCCGGGTATCGGGCGCAGATATAGCCACGCGGGCCGGGGCATGTAACCCCTTGCAGGGCGGCATTGCACCTCCGTCAGGCCCCGAACTCCGAAATTATCTTGCGCGCAGGCGAAAGATAATTGCGCACGCCCGCAGGGGTGCTATAACATCCGCGAAAATCAGCAGGAGGCCGCGATGGCGGGCACGCGTCTCGATCCGATCGACCGCAGGATACTGGCGGAATTGCAGGACGATGGCCGGATGACCAATGTCGAGTTGGCGCGGCGTGTCGGAATATCCGCGCCGCCCTGCCTGCGCCGGGTCCGCGCGCTGGAGGAGCAAGGCTATATCCGCGGCTATCACGCCGATATCGACCCGCGCGAACTGGGGTTCGAGGTGCAGGTCTTCGCGATGGTGGGGCTGCAAAGCCAGGCCGAGGCGGATCTGTCGGCCTTCGAGGCGCGCTGCCGGGCCTGGCCGCTGGTGCGCGAATGCCACATGCTCAACGGCGAGGTGGATTTCCTCCTCAAATGCGTGGCCCCCGATCTGTCGACCTTTCAGCGCTTCCTCACCGAGGAATTGACCGCCGCCGACAACGTGGCCAGCGTCAAGACATCGCTCGTGATCCGAGGGGCCAAGGACGAGCCCGGCGTGCCCTTCGACATCCTCGAGGCGCGGCTCGAACAGCCCGCCTGATCCCCGGCCCCGCTCAGACCAGATCGAGCGATTCGGGCGCGTCGAGCGGTAGCCGCATCTGCGCGAGCGGGCCGAAATCGCGCGGCTCCGACAGGTGCGGGAATGCCTGCATGATCTGCCGCAGGGTGGCGGCATCATGGCCGCGCTCGAACCCGGCACCGGGGTGAAAGCTCTCGGTTTCGAGCCCGTTCACCACGATCATCGCGTGGCGGCGCAAGGCGAGATGATAAAACGTCACCGGCTGACGTGACACCATGCGGATCGCGTGAAACCCGTCGGCCATCGCGTGAACCGGGGTCAGCACCCCATCCGCACCCAATCGCGCGCGCAACTGGCGCGGACGGCTGAACAGCCGCGCGCCCGGGCCCATCACGAGATCGGCCAGCGGTCGTCCAAGGCCGAACGCGTCGGCCATGACGCGCGTCAGCGGCGCCCCGTCGCCGGAGCGGTCCGGGCGGAACGTGACCCAGCCGATCCAGACCACCGGAACGGCCCCCCCCGCCACGGTAATGATCGTATCGCCCGGCGACAGGTCCTCAACCGCCACCGGCCCGCGCGGGGTGGACACGAGCGCACCGCGTGCAAAGGCGGCGTGCGCGGTATCGAGCAGCGGCAGCGCCGGAACGCTGCGTTCCTGCACCATCACCCGGTCCTCGGCATCGCCCCACAGGCAGGAATAGAGGCGCTCGGACCCCTCGGACCGGGCCGCCGGAACCGCAGGCGAAAGATCGACGTCGAAGCGCGGTATCGTCATGTCGTGTCACCTCATGGCCAAGCACGTTCCGACCGCACCGCACCACCGGCGCGCCAAGTCGGACGCTGCACTTGGCCTATGGCTTGAAAATCAGGCTTTTTTGGCGCGGCCGATCACAGTTTTCGTGGCATTATCCACGCGGCTGACGCAGTGCGCTCTCGGGCGGGGCATTGTTTCCCGCACAGGCCTCCAACAAAGACAGCGCCCAGAGGAACCGCGCCTGCGCGCTCAGCGCAGGTAGAGGTCGGCGTATTGCCCCGTGCCCTGATCCGAGATGAAGCGCAGCGTATCCCCGCGCGTCCGCACCGCCTGACAGTTGGCGCCCAGTTCCATGCTGCCCCAATAAAGGTCGCGACAGAAATACCCCCCGGCCCAGCGCCACGCGCCGGTCACGTCACGGCCGAACGCGCGGCCCCGGATGCGCCCATCGGGCGTCACCTCGAGCCGGATACCGAACCGCGTGAGGTCCTTGCCCTCGATCAACGACACGAACCGTCCGCGCTCGGAAACCGGCGCGAACTCCGCCTGCGCCGCCATCGGCCCGGCCATCAAACCCAAGAAGACAATCACGAACCGCATATCTTGCGAACTCCCACGCTCGCGTGTTTGTTCATGTTACGCGGGACCGCGCCGCCCGGATCACTTGTCCGACAGGCCCAGCACGTCGATCATGTCATATTCACCCGGCCTTTTGCCCTGCCCCCATAGCGCCGCGCGCAGCGCCCCGCGCGCGAAAATCGCCCGGTCGGTGGCAATATGGCGCAGCACCAGCCGCTCGCCCATGCCCGCGAAAATCACGTCATGCTCGCCCACCACGTCGCCGCCGCGAATGGCGGCAAAGCCGATATGGCCCGCCTCGCGCCGCCCGGTCATGCCGTCGCGGCCCGCGATCCGCCACATGGTCGAGCATCACGCCCCGCCCCTCGGCGGCGGCCTCGCCCAGCATCAGCGCGGTGCCCGAGGGCGCATCGACCTTCTGGTTGTGATGGGTCTCGACGATCTCGATATCGAACGCCTCATCGAGCGCGGCGGCCACCTTTTTCGTCATCTGCACCAGCAGGTTGACCCCGAGGCTCATGTTGCCCGCGCGCACGATCACCGCGTGCCGCGCCGCCGCCTTGATCCGCTTGAGATCGGCCTCGTCAAACCCCGTGGTGCCGATCACATGCACCACCCGCGCCTGCGCGGTGAGCGTCGCCATCTCCACGCTCGCGGCGGGCGCGGTAAAGTCGATCACCGCGTGCGCCCGCGCCACAAGCTCCAGCGGATCGTCGCTCACCATCACGCCCGTCTCGGCCCCGCCCATCGCGCGGCCAAGGTCCTGGCCCACCCAGTCATGGCCGGGCCGTTCCAGCGCGCCGATCAGCCGCGCCTGTGTGCTCTCGCCCACCACCTGCGCCAGCATCCGCCCCATCCGGCCCGATGCGCCGTTGATGACAATACCCGGAAGATCGCCCATGCCGCCCGCTCCTTCGCTGCTTGGACGCCTGTCTAGCCCGCGCGCCCGCAGCCGACAAGCGCGCGGCATTGATCTCGCCCCCGCTTTGCCCGCATAGTCCGCGCCACACGCCCCAACCACGAGGACCGCCAATGGACCCCCACCAGATCACCGAAGACTTCTCCGTCTCGCCCCAGATCACGCCCGAGGACATCCCCGCCATCGCCGCCGCCGGGTTCCGCTCGATCATGTGCAACCGCCCCGACGGTGAGGAACCGGGCCAGCCCGACGAGGCCGCGGTGGCCGAGGCCGCCCGCGCCGCCGGGCTCGAGATGCGCGCGGTGCCCTTCACCTCCGCCACAATGACCGAGGCCGATGTCACCGCCTTCCGCGAGGCGCTGGAAACCATGCCCAAACCGATGCTCGCCTATTGCCGCACCGGCACGCGCTGCACCATGATGTGGAGCCTCGTTAGCTATGACACGCTCGGCCCCGAGACCATCCTGCGCGCCACCTCGGCGGCGGGCTACGACATGTCGGGGCTCGTGGCACAGCTTCAATCCCGGAAATGAGCCTCTGGCGTCTCTGCGGCCATGACGGCAGCACGGGCCGCGCGCTGGCGCTCGACGGGCCGCGCCTCCTGCATCAGGCCCGCGCCGACACCGCCGACGCGGCGCTCGCCACGCTTGGCGGCTCCGGCCCGGTCCTGCGCGTGGGCGAGGGCGTGGCCAGCCCCCTCCCCGCGCCGCTCCTGCCCGAACGCCTCGGCCCCGGCCTGCCCGGCCTCACGCAGGACAGCCCGCCCGATTGCCTCGACGGCTGGGTGCGGCTGCTGCTGATCGGGTGCGCCGATCACGACGGTATCGCCTGCGTGATCACCCCCACCCTCGCCCATTGGGTGCATCTCAGCGCGGGAGAGGCGGTAAGCTGCCAAAGTTTCCTCACCCCCCGCCTCGCCACCGCCCTGGGTGCCGGCGACAGCGCCGACGCCGATGCCCTCGCCGACACGCTCAGCCGCCCCGAACGCCTCGCCGCCCACCTGCGCGGCGCGCAGGTGCAGGGCGCGCCCGCGTCGCTCACCGGCCACCTGCTGGGTGCCGAACTCGCCGCCGCCCGCCCCTATTGGCTCGGCCAGAGCGTCACCCTCATCGGCGCTGATCCGGCCACCGCCCCCCGCGCCACGGCACTCAAGGCCCAAGGCGTGCCGGTCACGCAGACCGAGCCCGACACCCTCCTCGCCCCCGCCATCGCCGCGCTCGCCACGCGGCGCGATACCCCGCCTGACCCCGGCGAGAATATCCCCTCGCGGCCCCATTGAACCCATTCACGCGCGGGGCCAGATCCCCTCGGCCCCGCACATCGAAAGGATGGCACGTTGACCGAAATCTGGCTCCCCCTCGCAGGCGGTCTGCTGCTGCTGATCCTCGGCGGCGATCTGCTGGTGCGCGGCGCGGTGCGCGTGGCCGAACGCCTTGGCGTGTCGCCGCTGGTGATCGGTCTCACGCTGGTGGGCTTCGGCACCTCCATGCCAGAGCTTGTCACCTCCGTGCAGGCCGCGCTCTCGGGCGCACCGGGCATCGCCTGGGGCAATATCGTCGGCTCCAACATCGCCAATATCCTGCTCATCGGCGGAGTCTCGGCGCTGGTCTTTCCCATCGTCGTCGCCGCCCCGGCGCTCAAACGCGACGCGGGCGTGATGCTGGCGGTGGCCGCGGGCTTCACCGCGCTCGCCGTCCTCGTGCCGATGTCGCGCGGCCTCGGCGCGGCCTTCCTTATGGCGCTCGCCGCCTATACCGCGCTCGCCTTCCGGCAGGAGCGCACGGCGAATGGCGGCGCGCTTCACAACAAGGAAATCGCCCTCGAGGCGGTGGACCCCGCGCTCACACCCGGCACCGCCCGGCCCGTCGGCCTGCTCGTGCCGCTGCTTTTCACGCTGGCAGGTCTGGCACTGGTGATCGGCGGTGGTGCCGCGCTGGTGCGCGGCGCGGTGGCGCTGGCACAGTCCTTCGCGATCCCCGAAACGGTGATCGGGCTGACCATCGTCGCCATCGGCACCTCCATGCCAGAGCTTGTCACCTCGGTCATGGCGGCGCTCCGGCGACAGGGCGACGTGGCCTTCGGCAACATCATCGGCTCCAACATCATCAACATCCTCGGCATCGGCGGGGTGACGGCGCTCATCGCGCCCACCCCGGTGCCCGCCGCCATCGCCACCTTCGACGCGCCGGTGATGCTGGCGGTCACGGCGCTGTTTGTGCTGGTCGCGGCCACCGGGCTGCGCATCGCGCGCTGGGAGGGGGCGCTGCTGCTCACGGGCTACGCGGCCTATCTCGCGGTGATCTGGCCCTGAGCCCCCGCGCGCGTTAACCAATCCTAAACGCCTGCCGCGCTAGGCATTAACCCTGTTGTCATGACCGGCGGGGAGCACATGGTCGCACGCGCCTACACCGTGGCCTTCGAGGGCGTCGAGGCGCGCCATGTCGAGGTGCAATGCGCGGTTCTGCCCGGCCTGCCGGGCTTCTCGCTCGTGGGCCTGCCCGACAAGGCGGTGTCCGAGGCGCGCGAACGGGTGCGCGCAGCGCTCTCGGCGCTGGCCATCGCGCTCCCGTCGCGGCGCATCTCGGTCAATCTGTCACCGGCGGACCTGCCCAAGGAGGGCAGCCATTTCGACCTGCCCATCGCGCTGGCGCTGCTGGCCGCGCTGGAAATCATCCCCGCCGACGCCGCCGAGGGCACCACGGCACTGGGCGAGCTGTCGCTCGACGGCTCGCTCATCCCGGTGGTGGGCGCGCTCCCCGCCGCGATGGCCGCCGCCGCCGAGGATCGCCTGCTGCTCTGCCCCCGCGCCTCGGGCCCCGAGGCGGCCTGGGTGGACGCGGCTCAGGTGATCGGTGCCGCCTCGCTGGGGGATGTGGTGCGCCACTTCACTGGCGAACGCCCCCTCGCCGCGGCCACCCCGGGCGAGGTGACGCCCCCGCCGCCGGGGCGCGACCTGCGCGACGTCAAGGGCCAGGAACGCGCCAAGCGCGCGCTGGAAATCGCCGCCGCGGGCCGCCATCACCTGCTCATGTCCGGCCCGCCCGGCTCGGGCAAGTCGATGCTCGCCGCGCGCCTGCCCGGCATCCTGCCCCATCTCAGCGCCACAGAGGCGCTCGAGACCTCGATGATCCACTCGGTCGCCGGCCTCATCTCCGAGGGCGGGATCAGCCGCACGCGCCCCTTTCGCGAGCCGCACCACACCGCCTCGATGGCCGCCATCACCGGCGGCGGGCGCAGCGCCAAGCCGGGCGAGATCAGCCTTGCCCATAACGGCGTGCTGTTCATGGACGAGTTTCCCGAATTTCCCCGCGCCGTGCTCGAAACCCTGCGCCAGCCGCTGGAAACCGGCGAGGTGATGATCGCCCGCGCCAACGCCCATATCAGCTATCCCTGCCGCTTCCTGCTGGTGGCCGCCGCCAACCCGTGCAAATGCGGCCACCTGACCGATCCGGCCCGCGCCTGTTCGCGCGCGCCCAATTGCGGCGAGGATTACATGGGCCGCGTCTCGGGGCCGCTGATGGACCGGTTCGATCTGCGCATCGAGGTGCCCCCCGTCGCCTTTTCCGACCTCGACCTGCCCGCCTCGGGCGCGTCCTCGGCACAGGTGGCCGAGCGGGTGGCGACGGCGCGGGCGGTGCAACAGGCGCGCTTTGCCGACCGGCCCGACATGCGCCTCAATGCCGATGCCGAAGGCGAGGCGCTCGAAGAGATCGCCACGCCCGACGCCGAGGGCCGCGCGCTCCTGACCCGCGTGGCCGACCGCTTCGGCCTCACCGCGCGCGGCTATCACCGGGTGCTGCGCGTGGCCCGCACCATCGCCGATCTCGACGGGGCCGAGGCGGTGCGCCACCCCCACGTCGCCGAAGCGGCCAGCTTTCGCATCACCGGCGTCAAAGAGACCTGATCCAGCCGCCCAGATCGCGCAGGCTCGCGCGCGCCTCGGGCAGGATGTTGTGAAAGATCGGCCAGACATGGGGCAGATCGTGCACGATCTCGTCGGTCACCGCCACGCCCTGCGCCCGCAGCCGCGCCGCCATGCGGCGGGTGTCATCGAGCAGGATTTCGGTGTCGCCCGCGGTCAGCCAGACCGGCGGCGCGCCGGTGAAATCGGCGACGAGCGGCGAGGCGCGGGGATCCTCCACCGCCGCATCCCGCAGATAGAGCCGCGCGATTTCCTTCGCGCGCGAGGCGGGCAGCACCACGTCGGCCCCGGCATTCTCCCGCAGGCTCTCGCCCGAAAAGGTGAAATCCGTGAGCGGCGAGAAGGCAAAGAGGCCCTTCGGCGGCGGCAGCCCCTGCCGCAGGATTTCACCCAGCAGCGCCAGCGCGAGGCCGCCCCCGGCACTGTCGCCGCCAAGGATCACGCCGCCGGGCCGGGCCGCCACCGCCCGCCAGACCGCCAGCGCATCCTCCATCGCCGCCGGGAACGGATGCTCGGGCGCGAGCCGGTAATCCGGCAGGCAGGCAGGCAGGCCCGCCTCCATCGACAGCCGCCCCAGCATCGCCCGGTGCGTGTCGGACGAGCCGAACACGTAGCCGCCACCGTGAAAATAGAGCAAAAGCGGCGCGTCCTTGCGCGCGACGCCCCGCGCCACTGCCCATTGCACCGGCACATCCGCAATGCGCTCCCGCGCGAACCCCGTGCCGCGCGGCGCGTGAAAGAACAGCCGCGCCTTGGTCTCGAAGGACCGCCTGATCGCGACCGGATCGGTCTCCCGCGCCAGCGCGCGCTTTTCGGCCAGCCGCAGCCACGGGTTGAGCAGACGGCGCGCGAGGCTCATCCCCGCCGCGCCTCGATCGCGTCCCAGATGAGCCCCGCCCCGTTGGTGCCGTCGAACCGCTCCAGCTCCTGCAGCCCGGTGGGCGAGGTCACGTTGATCTCGGTCAGGTAGTCGCCGATCACGTCGATGCCGACGAACACCTGCCCCTTATCGCGCAGAAGCGGCCCGATCCGGTCGCATATCTCGCGGTCGCGCGCGGTCATCTCCACCTTTTCCGCGCGCCCGCCCACATGCATGTTCGACCGCGTCTCGCCCTTCGCGGGCACCCGGTTGATCGCGCCAATCGCCTCGCCATCGACGAGAATCACCCGCTTGTCGCCCCGGCTCACATCGGGCAGGTATTTCTGCACGATGAGCGGCTCGCGCGAGAATCCGGTGAACATCTCGTGCAGGCTCGCAAGGTTGCGGTCGCTCTCGGGCAGATGAAACACCCCCGCCCCGCCATTGCCGTAAAGCGGCTTGAGGATCACGTCGCCGTGCCGCGCACGGAACGCGCGGATCGTGTCGAGGTCGCGGGCGATGGCGGTGGGCGGCATCAGGTCCGGGAAATCGAGGATCAGCAGTTTCTCGGGAAAATTGCGCACCCAGAACGGATCGTTGACCACCAGCGTGCCGGGGCTGAGCCGCTGCAACAGGTGCGTGGTGGTGATGTAGAACATGTCAAAAGGCGGGTCCTGCCGCAGCCAGACCACGTCGAACTCAGCGAGATCGACATGGCGCTCCGGCCCGAGTGAAAAATGATCCCCCCGCACCCGCTGCACGGTGAGTGGCCAGCCCCGCGCCGTCACCCGCCCCTCCTCGAAGGCGAGCCGCTCCGGCGTGTAATAGAACACCTCGTGCCCCCGGTCCTGCGCTTCAAGCGCAAGCCGGAACGTGCTGTCCGCGCCGATGTCCACCGGCCCGATCGCGTCCATCTGAAAGGCGACCTTCATCCCGCTCCCCGCTTTGTGGCATGTTTCCCTTTCATGGGCCAAGCCGCGACAGGGCGCAATTCAGAAATGGCCGAACGCGGCCTCGCGCAGATGGACGGCGCCGCTGCCGTCGACGGCCGCCACGTCGAACCGCACCGGCGCAAGCTGCCCCTCGGGCGTGAGGCCGATATATTCCGAAGCCGCGTGATAGATACGCTCCAGTTGACCGCGCCGCAGCCGCGCCAGGGCGGCGTCGAAGCTCGCCGCGCGCTTGACCTCGCAAAAGACATAGGTATCGGGGGCCCGCAGGACGAGATCGATCTCGCCGCTCTCGCCCCGCCAGCGCCGCGCCAGCACGGTGATCCCGCGCGATTCGTAGAGGCGTGCCACCGTCTCCTCCGCCGCCTGACCGGAGAGCCACGCACGCAATCCCCGCTCCTGTCGCCGCGACAGCACCGGCACCGGCGCGCCTGCCTCGAAATCGAATGCCAGTTGCCGCATCTCCGGTCTCCCTGTCATGCCGTTACCCTCAACCGCGTTCAGACGTCTCATCGCCCGATGCCAACTGCAAGGCACGCTGATAAACCTTGCGTCTTGGCAGACCAAAACGTGCCGCCACGACATCGGCGGCATCGCGCACCGACCCCTCTTTTAGCGCCTCTTCCACCTCCTTGTCTAAATCCATTTCCCTAATATTCAACGAATCCCCGCGACCGATCACCACCACGATCTCGCCCTTGAGCGGGGTGTCGGCGCAGCCGGAGGCGAGGCCCTCGAGCGTATCGCGGCGTATCTCCTCGAATTTCTTGGTAATCTCCCGGCACAGCGCCGCCTGACGCGTGCCCCCGAGCACACGCACCGCATCCGCGAGCATCGCCGCCACCCGCCGGGGTGATTCGTAGAAGATCAGCGTCGCGGGCACCGCTGCAAGCTCCCCGAGCGCCGCCCGGCGCTTTCCGGCGGCCGGTGGCAGGAACCCGGCAAAGAGGAACCGGTCGGTGGGCAGCCCCGACAGCGTCAGCGCCGTGACCGCCGCCGACGGCCCCGGTGCCGAAACCAGTCGATGCCCCTCCGCCACCGCCGCCCGCGCCAGGTCAAACCCCGGATCGGCCACCATCGGCGTGCCTGCCTCTGCGGCATAGACCACCACCTGCCCCGCCGCCAGCGCCGCCATGATTCGCGGGCGCATCCGCGCACCGTTATGATCGTGATAGGCCCAGAGCGGGCGCTCGCCGAGGCCGATGCCGTGAATCTCCATCAGACGCCGCAGGCTGCGGGTATCCTCGGCCACCAGCACATCCGCCGCGCCGAGCAGGTCGAGCGCGCGCAACGTGATGTCGCGCGCCGCCCCGATCGGCGTCGCGATCAGGTAAAGCCCGGCCTCCGGCTTGCGCGGCTCGGAATTCATCGCTGGACCCTTTCCACATGACGTTTATGATCGCCGCGGGAAAGACCCCGCCGCCAGTGCCCACAACAGAGAGTTCACACCCGCCATGTTCGCCGTTCCCGCCGCCCTCCGCAAGCCCATCGCCCGCCTCGCGGCGCTGGCCGCGCTCATTGCCCTTGCCGCCTGCGAGCCGGTGCAACTGACCACCACCGGCGGCGGCGGCGGCGTGTCCCGTGGCGACGCGGTGCCGGTGGCGCTCCTGGTGCCGAGTGGCACGCAGAACGCGCAGGAGGCCAGCCTCGCCCGCGATCTCGAGGCCGCCGCGCGGCTCGCGGTGACCGATCTCGACGGCGTCGAGATCGACCTGCGCGTCTACGGCACCGCCGGACAGCCCGCGCAGGCGCAGCAGGCCGCGCTCAACGCCGTGGCCGACGGCGCGCGCATCATCATCGGACCGCTGCACGCGAACTCGGCCAATGCCGTCGCCACCGCCACCCGCGACCGCAACGTCAACGTGCTGGCCTTTTCCAACAACACGACCATCGCGGGCGGCAATCTCTTCGTGCTCGGCCAGACCTTCCGCACCACCGCGAACCGCCTCGCGCGCTACGCGGTGCGCAATGGCAAGAGCCGGATCATGGTGGTGCATTCCGACAACCTCGCCGGTCGCCTCGGGCGCGATGCGATCGAGGGGGCGGTGCGGGCCGAGGGCGCGACGCTCTCGGGCAGCGTACCATATGAATTCTCGCAGGATGGCGTCGTCGATGCCGTCCCCGAAATCCGCACCACCGCCGAGACCAACTCCGCCGACGCGATCTTTCTGACCGCCAACACCGCCGGCGCGCTGCCGCTCTTCTCGCAGATGCTGCCCGAGGCCGGTCTTGGCCCCGACCGGTTCCAGTATATCGGGCTCGCGCGCTGGGATACCCCGCCGCAGACGCTCGCCCTTCCCGGCGTGCAGGGCGGCTGGTTCGCGCTGCCCGACCCGAACCGCACGGCGCAGTTCAGCAGCCGTTTCCAGACCGCCAACGGGCGCGCGCCGCATCCCCTGGCGGGGCTCGCCTATGACGGCATCGCCGCCGTGGGCGCGCTCGCCAAATCCGGGCGCGGCCTGACCCGCAATGACCTCACGCAGCCCGCGGGCTTCCAGGGCGTGGGCGGCGTGTTCCGGCTGCTGCCCGATGGCAGCAACGAGCGCGGCCTCGCGGTGGCGACGATCACCGACGGCAAGGTCGACATCCTGTCGCCCGCCCCGCAAGGCTTCGGCGGCGCGGGCTTCTGAACGGCCCATCCCCGGCATGACCCTTCTCGACACACCCGCGCGGCCCGACGACCTGATCCTGCCGCCCGGGGACATCCTCGACGCCGGCGCGCTCTCGCGCGCGCTCGATGCCGTCGCGGCAGAGGCGGACACCCCCGCCGATCTGCGCCACGCCGCCGTGCCGATCCTCGCCGAGGCGATGAAAACCGGGCGCGCGGCCATCGCCACGGCCTTCGCCGCGCGGCCTTTCGATGCGCGCCCCGCCACCCGCGCCTGGTGCTGGCTCACCGATTGCGTGGTGCTCGCGGCCCTCGATCTGGCCACGCGACGGATGCATCCCCTGCCCAACCCCACCGACTCAGAGCGCATCGCCGTCTGTGCCGTTGGCGGCTACGGGCGCGGCGAGATGGCCCCGTTTTCCGACGTGGACCTGCTGTTTCTCACCCCCTACAAGATCACCCCCTGGGCCGAGAGCGTGATCGAATCGATGCTCTACATCCTGTGGGACCTGCGCCTCAAGGTGGGCCACGCAAGCCGCACCGTGCGCGACTGCCTGCGGCTGGGGGCCGAAGATTACACCATCCGCACCGCGCTTCTGGAAAACCGCTTCCTCGGCGGCGATGCCGATCTCGCCGCCCGGCTCGACGCCCGCCTGCGCGACGATCTCTTCACCGGCACCGAACGCGAGTTTACCGAGGCCAAGCTCGCCGAGCGCGACGCCCGCCACCTCAAACAGGGCGAGCGCTACATGGTCGAACCCAACGTCAAGGAGGGCAAGGGGGGCCTGCGCGACCTGCAATCGCTGTTCTGGATCGCCAAGTATATCCACCACGTCCGCGACGTGGGCGAGCTGGTGGCGCTGGGCACCTTCACCACCGACGAGCTTGGCACCTTCATCCGTGCCGAGAGCTTTCTCTGGGCGGTGCGCTGCCACCTGCACCTGATCGCGGGCCGCGCCAACGACCAGCTCACCTTCGACATGCAGGCCGAGGTGGCGGGCCGAATGGGCTATGCGGATCGCGGCGGGCGGCGCGGCGTGGAAATCTTCATGCAGGATTATTTCCGCCACGCCACCGCGGTGGGCAATCTCACCCGCATCTTCCTCACCAAGCTGGAGGCCGCGCAGCAAAAGGCCGAGCCGCTGCTGCAACGCCTGCTCAAGCGCCGCAAGAAGCTGCGCCCGGGCTACGCCCGGGTCAACGGCCGCCTTGCCATCGCCGACGAGGCGGCGTTCCTCGCCGACCCGCTCAACATGCTGCGTCTCTTCGAGGAGGGCTTGCGCACCGGGCTTCTGATCCACCCCGAGGCGATGCTGCTCGTGACCAACCATCTGGGCCTGATCGACGAGGGCTTTCGCCACGACCCGGCGGCGCAAAAGCTGTTCCTCGACCTGCTCCTGAAACACGGCAACCCCGAACGCGCGCTGCGGCGCATGAACGAGCTTGGCGTGCTCCCGGCCTTCCTGCCGGAATTCGAGCCGATCCGCGCGATGATGCAGTTCAACATGTATCACCACTACACGGTGGACGAACACATCATCCAATGCGTCTCGCACCTCGCCCGGATCGAGCGGCGCGAGCTGATCGAGGAACTGCCGGTCTCGTCGTCGATCCTCAAGGAGGGCATCAACCGCCGCGTGCTCTACGTCGCGCTTCTGCTCCATGACATCGGCAAGGGGCGGGACGAGGATCACTCGATCCTCGGCGCGCGGATCACCCGCAAGGTGGCCCCCCGGCTGGGGCTCAAACCGCGCGAGGTCGATGCCGCCGAATGGCTGGTGCGCCATCACCTGCTGATGTCCGACACCGCCCAGAAACGCGACATCGCCGATCCGCGCACCGTGCGCGACTTCGCCAAGGCGGTGCAGAGCCGCGAGCGGCTCGACCTGCTGCTGCTGCTCACCGTCTGCGACATCCGCGGCGTCGGGCCGAACACCTGGAACAACTGGAAGGCGTCGCTTTTGCGCGCCCTCTACCGCCAGACGCGCCGCGTGCTCGAGGACGGGATGGAGGCGCTCACCCGCGAACAGCGCGGCTCCGACGCCAAGCGCAACCTGCGCGAGGCGCTCAAGGACTGGGACGCCCGCGACCTCAAGCGCGAGCTGGGCCGCCACTACCCCCCCTACTGGCAGGGGCTGCACGTCACCGCGCATGTCGTCTTTGCCCGCCTCCTGCACGACCTGGGAGCCGACGACATCGCCATCGACCTCGCGATCGACGCGGACCGCGACGCCACCCGCGCCTGTTTCGCGCTGGCCGACCATCCGGGCATCTTCTCGCGGCTCGCCGGCGCGCTGGCGCTGGTGGGGGCCAACGTGGTGGACGCGCGCACCTATACCTCCAAGGACGGGTTCGCCACCGCCGTGTTCTGGATCCAGGATGCCGATGGCAGCCCGTTCGAGGAAAGCCGCCTGCCCCGCCTGCGCCAGATGATCCACAAGACGCTGCACGGCGACGTGGTCCCGCGCGAGGCGATCCGCTCCCGCGACAAGATCCGCAAACGCGAACGCGCCTTCCGCGTGCCCACCCATATCACCTTCGACAATGACGGGTCCGAGATCTACACGATCATCGAGGTCGACACCCGCGACCGCCCCGGCCTGCTCTACGATCTCACCCGCACACTCGCCGCCGCCAATGTCTACATCGCCTCCGCCGTGATCGCGACCTACGGCGAACAGGTGGTGGATACCTTCTACGTCAAGGACATGTTCGGCCTGAAATTCCACACCGAAAGCAAACGCGTGGCGCTAGAGAAAAAACTCCGCACCGCCATCGCCGAAGGGGTGGAGCGGGCACGGGAGTAGGGGGAGGTGTCGGTTTTGCGCAGAAAGCGCCATTTGCAAAGTCGCAAACCGCGGTTATCATTCTTGATGATCTCGGCCCAAAGCAGCCTTACACGATCTCAGCGGCGCGTCTGACCAATTTCCCGGAACCGGTCGTTCAAGGTGACCGCTGCATGTTGCAGGTTTGGCTGAAAGAGCTGGCCAGAGGTGAAATGACCAGCCCTTCGCGGTAGGGCAAGAACCTGGCGGGTCTGCCGGGGGCAAGGGTATTTTCCCTGCCACACCGGAGATGATCCGGCTGAAGGGTCCGCCCTCCGGACCGCGTTCACCAACGATAGCCCACAGTCAGCGATCCGCCGTAATCCTGCGTGTTTGCGGAAAATTCCGCATTCAGCCCGGCATCGAGATAAAGACCGTTCGTTGCCGCCAAACCTGCGCTGGCGGACAGCAACAGGCTATCGCGGTCGCGCCTGGCCCCGGAGACGGGAATGCTGAGGCCCGGGATGATCTGGTAGGACGCCTGCACCGGATCATCGGACGCGAACTCATGCGCCCAGGCCGCGCGGACCCCGAAGGTTGGTCCTGCCCCGACAGCATCGCCCGCCGGCCAATGCATCGCAACACCCAGTTCGCTGCGCAGCGAGGTTGTAGTGTTCCGGTCAAAGTCCATGGCAAAGCTGGCCGTGCCGGAGGTTGCCCTCTCGGAATAGGCGTCGGTGGTGATGGATTTCGCCCGCAGCCCGACAAATGGTGTGAACATACCCATGTGATAGCCGGCCTCGACATGCGCGGCAATCGTTTCGGCGGTGGTGTCTCCGGCAAGCCGGTCTATCCCGGCGATGGTCAGGGTGCGATTGGTCGTTATGTCGCTGTGACCATAGGCCAATGCCCCTTCGAGATACCCGCGTTCAAACACCGTCCGACCGCGCAGGGCGAAAAAGAGCGTATCACTGGTGCCCGATCCGAACCCATCCACAATCGAAAAATCCGCTTCATTCCACGAGACCGCCACGCCGATATTCGTGGCGGTATTGGGTGCATAGTTCAGACCTGCGGCGATCCCGTGGTTATCCGAATTCCGCTCGTGATAGCCTCGAGCGGCATCTCCATCAGTGGTATTGTGTGAGCCATACCCTGCGAGCCAGATATCCCACGGGCGCGTTTCTCTGACCGCGGGTGCGGCAAATGACTGCTCCAGTCCCTCCGAAGTCGCGCCCCCGCGTGAGGCGAGCCGGGCAGGGCCATACTTGCCACCGCCATATTTCCCGGTGGAGGCCTCATCCGATCTGTCCGGCACCCTGCCGACCGGGATATCCTGCTCGGCCGGGACGATTGTCTTGGCGAAGCCGGTACGGCCAGACCTCATGACCGTATCAAGAAAGGCGTCCATAGCGTGCAACCCCATGGGCGCCACGCCTGTCGCGACCTCACCAGACAGTTGTGCAAGGGATGCGGCCAGTTCGGTCGACGACTGAGTCGCGGCCAGAATGGCGAACTCGATGGGAAGCACACCGCCGTTGGTGACAAAATCCGACAAGGCTTCGGCAAGGGCTCTCTCGTTGGCGCTGAGCGTCGGGTCGGCGACAATCACATCAAAGCCTTGCGCGGCAAGCGTGCAGATTTCGATCGTATTGGTATCGAGCGTCACCGATCCGTTGCGGGCATAGGCCGCGCCACAGTCCAGCGTAGCCGAATTATTCATCGTGATACTGGTCAATGCAACGATCTGGCCTTGCAGTGCGGACGTGGTGTCCAGCGTGGCGGAACTGCCGACGCGGTAGAAGACATTGCCACCCTCGGCACCGTTGATCAGGTCCACAGCCGAGCCTGCGCCTGCGGTCAGCGTTGATCCGATATTGAAGATGAATACCGCGTTCGGATCACCACCCGCGTCCAGAGTCAGGGTTTGGTTTGCCGCAAGTTCTGCCGAAGTGTCGAAGTTGTAGATACCTGCGGTCAAGGTCATGTTTCCAAGGTTCTGTCCGGTCAGGTCGCCCCCGGTCGAGGTCGAACTTCCTTCAAGCGCGTTGTAGAGGGTCGTCAGTCTGTCCTGCTGGCGCGCCGCGACAGCGTCGGCAATAAAGACATCGCCGGTATGAATTACGCTGCCGGAGCCGGTGTAGGACATGCCGGGGCTGAGCGCGATGTTCCCGACAATGGTGGTCGTGCCGGTATTGGTCAGTGTCTGGCCAGAGATGACCGCAAAGCTGCTCAGATCCTGCGCGACAGCAGTACCGGCTTGCGCCAATCCCAGAGGCAACGCGACAAGTGTTGCCCCCACAACGAGGCGCATCGATTTGATCTTTCTGTTGCGTCCTGCCCGGATCGTGGAGTTGCAAGTGGTGTTGTTTTTGGAAATGGGCCGAGGGTAACGCTTGTACATTTCATGAGCTTTCACTGGGGTTGTCTGATCTCACAAGTTGTCAGTATATCAGCAACACGGGGTTGTGAATGTGACCCAATTAGGCCCCGGGAAAAAAATATTTAAAGTGTCAAAAATGTCTCTTTTGTGGGTGCTTTTGCGCGGATGACTGCATGTGCATCGGTCCGCTTTCCGCCCGGTGCGTTGATTGCCCATTAAATGCTGCGCCGGGCACGAACGTCGCGAAAGGGCCAAACCCCGCCCCTCGCTCCCCACGTCCCCCTAATTCACCGCCCCAACACCCCCCGCTCGAACGCCGCCCGCCGCTCCGCCTCGGCTTGCCGGGCGACGGCGGTGCGGCGGCGGGCCTGTTCGTCGAGGTGCTGCATCGTGCGCCATTCGGAATAGAGCGCGCTCTCGTGGTCGAGGGTCCAGAGCGCGCGGGCCTCGGTCACCGTCACCAGCCCCGCCACCGGCCGCCCGCGCCGCAGCACCAGCCGCTGCTGCCCGCTGCGGCGCACCTCGTCCACCGTCGCACCCAGCGACCGGCGCAGCGCCTCGATGGTGATCTCGGGGACCGGGGGGAAGAGCGGCGTCTCGGTCATGGCGGGCCTCTGGTGTCGCGGGGATGTCGCGGCTGACAGACGCAGACTCGTCCGGCCCGGTTGCCAAATCCTTACCCGCTCGCACGCAACCGAACACGACAAAGGGCGCGAACCGTGCGGTTCACGCCCCGAACCTGTCGGTTGCGTGTGGCCTCAGCCCTGGCGGGCCTTGAACCTGGGCTGGCTCTTGTTGATCACGTAGACGCGGCCCTTGCGGCGCACGACGCGGCAATCGCGGTGCCGGTTCTTCAGCGAACGCAGCGAATTGCGAACCTTCATGGTCGTCTCCTCATTATCGCGGCGCGCGGGTGCGCCTTCGGGTTGGCGGGTGCTACGTGCCTGACACGCAACGAGAATTTCGTGGTGGGCGATACAAGGTTCGAACTTGTGACCCCTTCGATGTCAACGAAGTGCTCTACCGCTGAGCTAATCGCCCTGACCCCGGTCCACCCCTTCGAGACACGGGCCGGTATCCGCGTCGGTCGCGGCTATAAAGGAGTCGGGGGGCGGATCAAGGGCTTTTAGCGCAGCGATTTCCGGCTATTATACCCCTCAAGGAGCCGCCGATGCCCGAGACCGCGTATCACCTCACCCACCCCGACCGCCGCACCACGGCGGTGGTGTTCGCCTCGCCGCATAGCGGGCGGGACTATCCGTGGTCCTTCCTGCGGCGCACGCGGCTTGATGAGCATTCGGTGCGATCGTCCGAAGATTTCTATGTAGATCAACTGTTTGACAGTGCCCCGCGCGCCGGGGCACCGCTCTTGCGGGCGGGCGCGCCGCGGGCGTTCGTCGATCTCAACCGCAGCCCGGACGAGCTCGATCCCGCGCTGATCGAAGGGGTCAGCCGCCAGGGCCACAACCCCCGCGTCGCCTCGGGCCTCGGCGTGATCCCGCGCGTGGTGGCCAACGGCCGCGCCATCTATTCCGGCAAGATCCCCCTTTCGGAAGCCCAGCACCGGATCGACACCTTCTGGCGGCCCTATCACGACGCGCTCCAGGCCCAGCTTGACCAAGCACATATGATGTTCGGTCAGGCGATCCTGATCGACTGTCATTCGATGCCCCACGAGGCGATGGACCCGGTCGCGAGGCGCGGCCCGCGCCGCCCCGAGATCGTGCTCGGCGACCGTTTCGGGGCTGCCGCCAACGGCGAGATCGTCGATCGGATCGAGGCCGCCTTCACTGCGGCGGGCCTCGTGGTGACGCGCAACACGCCCTTCGCCGGGGCCTATATCACGCAGGCCTACGGGCGGCCCGCGCGCGCGCGTCACGCCGTGCAGATCGAGATCGACCGCGCCCTCTACATGAACGAGCGCCTCATTCGCCCCAACGGGAATTTCGAGGCATTCCGGCGGCTTATGCGCGGCGTCATCCGCGAGATCACCGAGATCGGACGTGCGCAGGCGATGCCGCTCGCCGCCGAGTAAGCTTCACCGCAGCGCCCGCCCCTTGACGATCACACCCGGCCCGAACCGCGCGCGGATCGCGTCGGTCGCACGCTCGGCCCCGGCACGGCGCGGCGCGTCCGGGTCAAGCAGATCGCCCGCACGATCCGCCTCCGTGTCGGCCACCAGATCCGACAACCCCACCCCGATGAGCCGCCACGCCGCCCCGCCCGGCACCTGATCCATCAGCGCCCGCGCCGCGCGGTAGAGCGTGTCGGCCAGTTGCGTGGGCTCGCGCAGCGCCTGCCTGCGGGTGATGGTCCGGTGGTCGCTGTGCTTGAGCTTGAGCGTCACCACCCGCCCGGCCAGCGCCTTGGCCTTGGCCCGGTCCGCCACCTTTTCCGACAGCCGCCACAGGTGCCCGTCGAGCAATTCGTGATCGGCGATGTCCTCGCCAAAGGTGGTCTCGTTCGAGATCGACTTGACCGGCGCATTGGCCGAGACGCGCCGCCGGTCCTGCCCGCGTGCAAGATGCCAGAGCCGCTCGCCCATCGCGCCGAACCGCGCCACGAGGTCTGTCCGCTCCCATCGCAACAGATCGGCGAAACTGCGGATGCCCGCGTCGTGCAGCGCCGCGCGCGTGGCCTGCCCCACCCCCCAGATCAGGCTCACGGGCTTGTCGCGCAGGAACGCGGCGGTCTCGGCCTCGCCGATCACCGAAAAGCCGTGCGGCTTGTCGAGGTCCGAGGCGATCTTGGCCAGGAACTTGTTGTGGCTCAGGCCGATCGAGCCGGTGAGCCCCAGCTCGTCCCGCATCCGACCGATCAGCCCCGCCAGCATGACCGCAGGCGGTGCGCCGTGCAGCCGTGCGGTGCCGGTGAGATCAAGAAACGCCTCGTCGAGCGACAGCGGCTCCACCGCCGGGGTCAGGTCGAGCATCATCGCCCGGATGGCGCGCGACACCTCGGCATAGACCTCCATGCGCGGCCGGATCACCACCGCCTCGGGGCAGAGCCGCAGCGCCTGGAACATCGGCATGGCCGAGCGCACGCCCCGGATGCGCGCGATATAGCAGGCGGTCGAGACAACCCCGCGCCGCCCGCCGCCGATGATGACGGGTTTGTGGGCAAGCTCCGGGTTGTCGCGCTTTTCCACGCTGGCATAGAAGGCGTCGCAATCCATGTGCGCGATGGTCAGGTCCCACAGCTCTGCATGCGCCACGATCCGCGGGCTGCCGCAGGCGGGGCAGCGCGGGGCGCTCTCGAACGGGTGCAGGCAGTCGCGGCAGAGGCTGGGCATGGCGGGTGCAGTCTACGGCACCCGCGGTGCCGGCATCGCGAGTCACAGTGCTCGACTCGCCCGCATGATCAAGCACCGCACAGGTGGAGCGTCAGAAATCTATCGCCAAGCCCTTTTTCTCCCAATCGCCATAGCGGACGGGCTCGAGCCCCTCACGTCGCCCGCCAAGTTCGGGCGGCAGGTCCGGTGTGGCGGCGGCGCGGCGGCGGGCCTCGGCTTCGGCGAGGGCGCGTTGCGCGGCGGGGGGCAGGTCGTCAGGTGTGGTCTCGTCGGTGCTCATGCGCGGGCTTTCCCATTTATGACATGACTGATATATCGCGCCACCCGTCAAAGGCCAAGGATTTGCCCATGCCCCCGCCCATCCCCTCTGCCCGCGCCGCCGCCGTGCGCCTGCTCGACCAGGTGCTGGGCGAAAAGCGGCTCATGTCCGAGGCGCTGGCGAACGGGGCGCTTGACGCGCTGCCGCCCGGTGATCGGGCGCGCGCGCAGCGGCTGGCGCTGGCGGCGCTGCGGGGGCTGGAGCGCGCCGACCGGCTCGTCGCGCGGCACACGCGCAAGGTGCCGCCGCTGCCGGTGCGCAACGTTCTGCGTCTGGCGGTGACGGAACTGGCGCAGGGCGGCGACGCGCATGGCGTGGTGAGCGAGGCGGTGGCCATCGTAAATGCCAGCCCGCGGCACAACCGGCTGTCGGGCATGGTCAACGCGGTGCTGCGCAAGCTCGCGGGCGAGGTGCCGCAGGTCTGGGGGGATCTGCGGGTGCCGCGCCTGCCGGACTGGCTGCGCGCCCCGCTGGTCGAGGCCTGGGGCAAGGGCGCGGTGGCGGCGATGGAGCGCGCGCATCTCGCCGGTGCGCCGCTCGACCTGACCGTGAAGGACGATCCCGCAGGGTGGGCCGCACAACTGGGAGGCGCGGTGCTGCCCACCGGCTCGGTGCGGCTTCACGACGCGGGGCAGGTCACTGGCCTGCCGGGCTATGCCGACGGCGCGTGGTGGGTGCAGGATGCCAGCGCCGCGCTGGCCGCCCAGGTGCTGGCCCCGAAACCCGGCGAGACGGTGCTCGACATGTGCGCGGCCCCCGGCGGCAAGACCTTGCAACTGGCCGCCAGCGGCGCCGAGGTGACGGCGCTCGACATCTCGGAGCGGCGGATGGAGCGGGTGGCCGAAAACCTCGCGCGTACCGGGCTTTCTGCGCGACCTGCGTGGTGGGCGATGCGCTGACGCATGAGGGGCAGTATGACGCGGTGCTGCTGGATGCGCCCTGCTCGGCGACCGGCACGATCCGGCGGCACCCCGACCTGCCCCACGCCCGCGACGGGGCCGGGATCGGCGGGTTGATCGGGATGCAGGCGGCCATGCTCGATCATGCGCTGACATTGCTCAGGCCCGGCGGACGGCTGGTTTTCTGCACCTGTTCGCTCCTGCCCGACGAGGGGGAATGCCAGGTCGAGGCGGCGCTGACGCGGCATGCCGGGATGGCGGTGGACCGTGCGGCGCTTGATCTGCCCGGCATCGAGTCGGGATGGATCACCGCTGAGGGCGGGCTGCGCCTGCGCCCTGATTATTGGCCTGAGTGGGGCGGCATGGACGGCTTCTACATCGCCTGCCTGCGCCGCGCGCCGTGAAGGATGACGGCGGACGACATGCATTCCGCCGGTGACTTGGGCGCACGGCCCCTCTATAGTGCTGTTACGAGCGCCGCAAGAAGCGTGCAGAGGCACATGTCGCAGTCCGAAACGCATCCCAAATCACTGGCCGCGCGATGGACGCGCCTGAGAAACCGGCTGGCCGCGCGACGCGCCGGTCGCAGGCGCGCTCGGCTACGGCCTTCGTTTCACAACCCGAACCGCGCAGCATCGGCTATCTCGCGCGCGGGAGGCAGCTTTGCGCCGGGAATTTCGTCTTTGCGGGCCACCTCGTCGAGGCCCCTGACACGGTGATCTGGGATATCGAGCCGCCCGATGCGGCGTTCGCCGCCGAGATGCACGGGTTCGGCTGGCTCGACGATCTGGCGGCGGTCGGCGATGCGGCGGCGCGGGAGAGGGCGCAGGCCTGGCTGATGGCGTGGATCGCGCGCTACGGGCGCGGGCGCGGACCGGGATGGACGCCGGACCTCGCCGGGCGGCGGCTCATCCGCTGGATCAGCCACGCGTTGTTCCTGATGCGCGGCCAATCGGCAGAGGCGACGGGGGCGTTCCAGCGGGCGCTGGCACAGCAGGCGCGATTCCTGTCATGGCGCTGGCACGCGGCGACGCCGGGGCTGGCGCGGATCGAGGCGCTGACCGGGCTTGTCTATGCGGGCGTATCGCTGGAGGGAATGGCCCCGCTCGCCGACGAGGCGCGCGACGCGCTGGCGCGCGAATGCGCGACCTGCGTCGACGCCGAGGGCGGCGTTCCGGGGCGCAACCCCGAGGCGCTTCTGGAGGTTTTCACGCTGCTGACATGGGCGGCGCTGGTGCTCAGCGAGAATGGTCGTCAGGCGGCGGACGCGCATTGGCGCGCGATCGAGCGGATCGCCCCCTGCCTGCGGGCGCTGCGCCATGCCGATGGCGGGCTGGCGCGGTTTCACGGCGGCGGGCGCGGCCTCGACGGGCGGCTCGACGCGGCGCTGGCGGCGAGCGGCGTCAAGGGACAGGCGCGCGGCGGGCGCGTGATGGGTTATGCCCGGCTCGCGCGCGGGCGCACGAGCGTCATCGTCGATGCCGCACCGCCCCCCACCGGCGCGGCGGCCGACGAGGCGCACGCCTCGACGCTGGCCTTCGAGCTCACCTCGGGGCGGCGACCGCTCATCGTGAATTGCGGGTCGGGGTCAAGCTTTGGCCCCGAATGGCGCCGCGCCGGGCGCGCGACGCCGTCGCATTCGGCGCTGGTGCTGGCGGGCGGGTCAAGCGCGCGGCTGGGCCGCGACAAGCGTCACCCCGGCAGGCTGGAGGAGGCCCCGCGCGAGGTGCCGGTGCAACTGTCGCGCGCGCCCGACGGGCTGCGCTTCGAGGGCGGGCATGACGGCTATCTGCGCAGTCACGGGCTGACGCAGGTGCGTCGGCTCGACCTTTCCTCCGATGGCCGGGCCCTGGTGGGCGAGGACATGCTGCTGGCGCTTGAGGACAGCCACAAGACGCGATTCGACCGCGCGCTGGATGCCACGCGGCTACATGGCGTTCCCTATGACATCCGCTTCCACCTGCATCCGGATGTGGAGGCGTCGCTCGACATGGGCGGCTCGGCGGTATCGCTGGTGCTGCGCAGCGGCGAAATCTGGGTGTTTCGCAGCGATGGCGTGGCCGCTTTGGCCTTGAACCCGAGCGTCTATCTTGAAAAAACGCGCCTCAAGCCGCGTGCGACACGGCAGATCGTTCTCTCGGGTCGCGCGACGGGCTATGCGACCCGTATCCGCTGGTCACTGGCCAAGGCGCAGGACACCCCCGTCGGCATTCGTGATGTCACGGAGGACGCGCTGGAGCCGGAAACCGAGGACTGACCCGTCGGACAACCGTTCGGCACCCCACGTCGGACAACCGTTCGACACCCCCATTGAGACAGGACCCATACCCGATGACCGATCTCGCGCCCGTGACCCGCGCCCTTCTTTCCGTTTCCGACAAGACCGGACTTGTCGAGCTTGGCCGTGCGCTCGCCGGGCGGGGCGTGGAGCTTCTCTCTACGGGGGGCACCGCGCGCGCCCTGCGCGAGGCAGGGCTGACTGTGCGCGACGTGGCCGAGGTGACGGGCTTTCCCGAGATGATGGACGGGCGCGTCAAGACGCTGCACCCGATGGTGCATGGCGGGCTCTTGGCGCTGCGCGACGACGCCGACCACGTCGCGGCGATGGCGACGCACGGGATCGCGCCCATCGACCTGCTGGTGGTCAATCTCTACCCGTTCGAGGACACCGTGGCGCGCGGCGGCAGCTACGATGACTGCGTGGAGAATGTCGACATCGGCGGTCCGGCGATGATCCGGGCGGCGGCCAAGAACCATGCGCATGTCGCCGTGGTGGTCGATGTCGAGGATTACGACAGGGTTCTCTCGGACATGGATCAACATGGTGGCGCGACCTGTCCGAAATTCCGCCGCAAGCTGGCGCAGCGGGCCTTCGCGCGCACGGCGGCCTATGATGCTGCGGTCAGCACCTGGATGGCCGAGGCGATCGGAGAGGACGCACCGCGCCGACGGGCCTTTGCCGGAACCCTCGCACAGAGCCTGCGCTATGGCGAGAATCCGCATCAACGCGCCGCGTTCTACGTCGATGGCTCGGTCCGCCCCGGTGTCGCCACGGCGCGGCAGGTGCAGGGCAAGGAGCTGAGCTACAACAACATCAACGACACCGACGCGGCGTTCGAGCTGGTCAGCGAGTTTGCCCCCGGGGACGGCCCGGCCTGTGCCATCATCAAGCACGCAAATCCTTGCGGCGTGGCGCGGGGGGCGACGCTGCTGGAGGCCTACAAGGCCGCGTTCGATTGCGACCGCACCAGCGCCTTCGGCGGGATCATCGCGCTCAACCAGCCGCTCGACGCAGGCACGGCGGAAGAGATCAGCGGGATTTTCACCGAAGTGGTGATCGCGCCCGGGGCCGATGAGGCGGCATTGAGTATTTTTGCCAAGAAGAAGAACCTGCGCCTGCTCCTGACCGGCGGGCTGGCCGACCCTGATGTGCCGGGGCGGGTGATCCGGCAGGTCTCGGGAGGCTATCTGGTGCAGGACAAGGATGCCGGGCGGCTTGCGCGCACCGATCTTCGGGTGGTGACGAAGCGCGCGCCGACGGAACGCGAGATGGATGACATGCTGTTTGCCTGGCGCGTGGCCAAGCATGTGAAATCCAACGCCATCGTCTATGTGAAGGACGGGGCCACGGTGGGCGTGGGCGCGGGCCAGATGAGCCGCGTCGATAGCTGCCGGATCGCGGCGCGGAAAGCGCAGGACATGGCCACCGCGCTGGGCCTCGATGCACCGCTGACGCAGGGCAGCGTGGTGGCGTCGGACGCGTTCTTTCCCTTTGCCGACGGGCTTTTGACGGCGGCAGAGGCGGGGGCGACGGCGGTCATCCATCCCGGCGGGTCGATGCGCGACGACGAGGTGATCGCGGCGGCCGACGAGGCGGGGCTGGCGATGGTGCTGACCGGTCAGCGCCATTTCCGGCACTGAGGCGGGCCGATGCGCACTGTCTTCTGGGTGGCCTTCTGGGTGTTTCTGCTCGATCAGGCCAGCAAATACCTCGTGGTTCACATGCTCGACCTGCGCAGCCTGGGCGCGATCGATGTGTGGCCGCCGTTTCTCAACCTGCGGATGGCGTGGAACACCGGAATCAATTTCGGGATTCTCGCCGATCATGGTGACCTCATGCGCTGGGTGCTCATCGCCGTGGCGATAGTGATCTCGGCGGCGGTGCTGTGGTGGGTCCATGCCGAGCGCGCCGGGCGGTGGCACCGGGTGGCGGCGGGCGTGCTTGTTGGCGGCGCACTGGGCAACGTCATCGACCGGCTGATCTATGGTGCGGTGGCGGACTTTCTCAACATCTCATGTTGCGGGATCGACAACCCGTTCGCCTTCAACGTCGCCGATGTGGCGATCTTCGCGGGTGCCTTCGGCATGGTGTTGCTGCCGGGGGGCAAAAAGCCCTCGTGACCTCGGCGGACGGATGCGATACACCACCGCAAACCGCAAGGAGTGTGGCGATGTGGATGCCGCGGAAAACCGTTCTGATGCTGATGGCCGCCGTGATCGTGGCCGGCTGTGGCGGCGGGCGTGACGGCGAGGTGACGCTGCGGAAGATCAAGCACAAGGGCAACGGGCCGGACGAGTTCTCGATCATGCCCGGCAAGCCGCTGGAAATGCCCGCCGATGCGGGTGCGCTGCCCGAGCCGGTGCCCGGCGGCCCCAACCGCACCGATCAGGACCCCTTGGCCGACGGCATCGCGGCGCTGGGCGGCAATGCGGGCGCAGGGCGCAACGCGGCCCCCTCGGCGGCCCATGCCGGGCTGATCAACCGGGCCGGGCGCTTTGGCCGCGATCCGGGGATTCGCCAGACACTGGCGGCCGAGGATCGCGAGATCCGGCGGCAATACGGCAACGTCAACCTGCTTCGCTTCCTGCCCTCGGATGATTACCTTCAGGCCTACAAGGACCAGTGGCTCGATCCTTATTCCGAGGAACGGCGCCTGCGTCGGCGCGGTGTGCGCACGCCCGCGGCCCCACCCTCGCCGGACAGCTGATCGCCGCTTGAAACACTGCTTGAAACACCGGGCGCGGCACGTATGTAAGGATAAGTAGTCCCGAACGCGGAGGCCCCTCATGCGCCGTCTGATCGTCGCACTTTTATTGATACTGCCCCTTGGCCCCCTTTGGGCCGATTCGGTGACCAGCTTCAGCCTCGACAACGGCATGGAGGTGGTGGTGATCGAGGATCACCGCGCACCGGTGGTGACGCAGATGGTGTGGTATCGCACCGGATCGGCGGATGAGCCGCCCGGCCTGTCGGGCATCGCGCATTTCCTCGAACACCTGATGTTCAAGGGCACCGAGACACTCGCGCCGGGCGAGTTCTCGTCCACGGTGGCGCGCAATGGCGGCAGCGACAACGCCTTCACCAGCTATGATTACACCGCCTATTTCCAGCGCATCGCCGCCGACCGGCTCGACCTTGTAATGGGGATGGAGGCCGACCGCATGGTCAACCTGCGCCTTGGCGAGGCGGCGGTCGCCACCGAGCGCGATGTTATCCTCGAAGAACGCAACAGCCGCGTGGAAAACAGCCCCTCGGCGCTGTTCCGCGAACAGTTGGGGGCGGCGCAGTATCTCAACCACCCCTACGGCGTGCCGATCATCGGCTGGCGGCACGAGATGGAAGCGCTCGACCGCGAGGCGGCGCTCGACTTCTACAAGCAGTATTATGCGCCCAACAACGCCATCCTGATCGTCGCTGGCGATGCCGACCCCGACGAGGTGCGCGCCCTGGCCCAAAAGCATTACGGCCCGATCCCGGCCAACCCGGACCTGCCCGCGCGCGCCCGCCCGCAAGAGCCGCCGCAACTGGCCGAGCGGCGGCTGAGCTACCGCGATCCGCGGGTGTCGCAGCCTTACGTGACGCGCGCCTACCTCGCGCCCGAGCGCGACAGCGGCGCGCAGGACAAGGCGGCGGCGCTGACGCTCCTGGCGGCGATCCTGGGAAACGGGCAGACCTCGGTGCTCAACGCGGCGCTGCAATTCGAGCAAAACATCGCCGTGCAGGTGGGCGCATGGTATTCCGGCCTGTCGCTCGACGACACGAGCCTCGATCTTGTGGTCGTCCCGGCGGCGGGCGTGACACTCGACGAGGCCGAGGCGGCGCTTGACGAGGTGCTGGCGGAGTTCCTCGAGACCGGCCCCGACCCCGAGCATCTGGCGCGGATCAAGAGCCGGTTGCGCGCCAAACAAATCTATGACCGCGACGACGTCTCGGCATCGGCACGCCGCTACGGACAGGCGATGACACAGGGGTTGACGGTGGCGGATGTGCAGGCGTGGCCGGACATCCTGCAAGAAACCACAGCAGAGGAGATCATGGCCGCCGCGCGCGACGTCTTTGACCGCAAGAGATCGGTAACCGGCCACCTGATGGCTCCGGAGGTGACGCAATGATCCGTTATGCGCTCGTTTTGCTCGCGATGCTCGCGGCGCTGCCCGCGCGCGCGGGGGTGGAGGTGAAGGAGATCACGAGCCCCGGCGGCGTCGAGGCGTGGCTGGTCGAGGATCATTCGATCCCCTTCGTCGCGCTGGAACTGCGGTTTCGCGGCGGCACCGCGCTCGACCCCGAGGGCAAGGGCGGCGCGGTCAACCTGATGGCGGGGCTGCTGGAGGAGGGCGCGGGCGCGCGCGACGCGCAGGATTTCGCGCGCGCGACCGAGGAGCTTGCGGCACGATTCAGCTATGGTGCGGGTGACGACGCGGTGAGCGTCTCGGCGCAGATACTGACCGAGCGGCGCGCGGAAGCGCTGGAGCTGTTGCGCGACAGCCTGATCGCGCCGCGATTCGACGAGGCGGCCATCGAGCGGGTGCGCGCGCAGGTGCTCTCGGGGCTGCGCTCGGACGAGACCGACCCGCGCAGCCTTGCCGGGCGCGCGGCGGCGCGGCTTATTTATGGCGATCACCCCTATGCCCGCCCCGGCGACGGCACCATCGAGACCGTCACGGCGCTCACCCGCGCGGATATCACCGCCGCCCATCGTGGCGCGCTGGCGCGCGACCGGGTGTATGTGAGTGCCGTGGGCGACATCACCGCCGAAGAGCTGGGCGCGCTGCTTGATCGCCTTCTCGGCGATCTGCCCGAAACCGGCACGGCCTTGCCTGCCGAGGCCGACCCCGCTCTGCCCGGCGGCGTCGAGGTGGTGGAATTCGAGACGCCGCAATCGGTGGCGCTTTTCGCGCAAGCAGGCCCTGACCGGCATGATCCCGATTTCCTGACCGCCTATGTGCTCAACCACATCCTTGGCGGCGGCGGGTTTGAAAGCCGCTTGATGACCGAGGTGCGCGAAAAGCGCGGGCTGACCTATGGCATCTATTCCTACCTCGCCGACAAGGATGCTGCGGATCTGTGGATGGGATCTGTCGCCTCGGCCAATGCGAGCGTGGGCGAGGCCATCGCGGTGATCCGCGACGAGTGGGCGCGGCTGCGCGACGCGGGCGTGAGCGAAGCGGAACTGGCCGACGCCAAGACCTATCTGACAGGGGCCTATCCGTTGCGATTCGAAGGCAACGCGCAGATCGCGTCCATCGCCGTGGGGATGCAGGTGGACGGGCTCGCCCCCGAGTATATCACCGAGCGCAACGCGATGGTGGAGGCGATCACGCTGGACGAGATCAATCGCGTGGCACGCGAGTGGCTTGACCCGGAGCGGCTCACCTTCGTGGTGGTGGGGCAACCCGAGGGTGTGGAGAGCACGGTGAACTGACGGGAGCAATCGCGCAAATGGCTGCAAGGCCGCGCGGTTCCCCAAGACCGCCGGGCACGAGCGCGGTGCCTGGTCCGACACCGACAGTTTGCAGCACACAAGGGGCCGCCCGGCGGCGGCCCCCAATCTGCACCCCGCATGGCGGCGTGGATCAGGCGCTCTTGAGCGTGCGAAGCAGCGCGAACATGCGGGCGTGACGCCCCTCACGGCGCACCTGCCGATGATAGGGCAGCGCGGGCGCGGCCTCCTTGCTGTGCTCAACCACGGATTTCAGCCAACGTGCCTTCATCTTCTCCATCCTCTTGCCTGCGCCGCCCCGGCGGCATTGTTGCCTCACCCGCAACGATGCCCCGGGTTTGCGGCCAAGTTTTGACGGAAAAGGTAAATATCCGGACAATATGAGGGCGATGACCGGGCGCAGCTTGGCCGACAGCCTTCAAACAGGGGCCGTCACGAAACAAGGGCCGTCACGGCGCGGGCCACTCGAAACCCGCCTCCTGCATGAGCCTGTCCGTCGCGGCCTCGACCTCCGTCTCGAGCCGCTTCATGAACGCCGCCTTCGACAGGCCCGGCGCAATCTCGGGCAGGAATTCCACCACCGCGAGGCCCGGCTTGCGATAGATGCCTTTGCGCGGCCAGAACACGCCCACATTGGTCGCTGCGGGAACGCAGGTCTGGCCGGTCTGCTCGTAGAGCACGCCCGCACCGACCTTGTAGGGCCGTTTTACCCCCGGCGCGACGCGGGTGCCTTGCGCATAGATGATGAGCTGGCCCGGCTCCTGCCGCCCCCTCGCCACGTCCTTGACCATCTTGCCGATGGCCTGGCTGCGCTTGCCGCGATCCACCGGCACGCAACCGATGCGCAGCGCGTATTGACCGATGACCGGCGCCCACATCAGCTCGCGCTTCATGATGAACTTTCCCGCCGGGATGCTGCCGAAAATCAGGATGATGTCGAGAAAGCTCTGGTGCTTGGCGGCGATGAGCACTTCACCCTCGGGCGGCGTGCCGCGCACCTCCGTGCGCAGGCCCACCATCCACGCCGCACTCCACCGCACCCAGCGGCAAAAGGACTTGCACGCCGCGCGCGCGCCCTCCGCACTCACCACCGCCCAGGGCAGGAACACGATCCCGATCACCGCCATCGCAAGATACATCTGGCCCACGAAAACCAGCGAGCGCAGCCATTGCAGCGCGTATGTCATGGCATCTTCTCCAATCTGCGGCGCGCAGCAGAGCGCGTGGCTGCATAGGCGACCAGCCCCGCCAGCAGCGGGATCATCAGCGGCCAGAGCCAGTGCCAGCCCTGAAAGCCGAGCCCGGTGAGAAACCCGCCCTCGATCCGCGCCGACGGCAGCGCGAGGATCGCCAGACAGCCCAGCGCCGTGCCAATGGCCGCCCCACCGAGGCCCCGCGCGGCAAAGCGGCGCACGAAGGCGCGCGCGATATAGCCGTCCTGCGCACCGACGAGACGCAGCACGGTGATAACCTGCGCATTGGCCGCCAGCGCCGCCTGCGCCGCCAGCGTGATCATCGCCGCCGTCGCCGCGGCAATCAGCGCCAGCGACAACCAGCCCAGCAACCGCAACCGCGAGGCGGCGCGCACCAGCGGATCGCGCCAGCGGGTGTGATCGTCGAGAACGGCTGCCGGCACCTCGGCGGCAAGGCGCAGCCGCAGCCCCTGCGCATCAAACCCTTCGGCCGTCTCGGTCAGCTCGATGAGGCGCGGGATCGGCAATTGATCGAGCGGCAGACCGGGACCAAACCACGGCTCGAGCAGCGCCGCCTGCTCGGCATCATCGAGCGCGCGGGCGCGGGCCACGCCGGCGGTGGTCTCGAGCACCCGCAGCGCCGCTGCGGTCTGCGCGGCCATCTGCCCCTCCGGTGCCGAAATGCGCACCGTCGCGGTGCGCGCAAGCTCGTTGCCCCAGCGATCCGCGAGCCGCCCGGTGGCCAGCGACAACGCCAGCGCGAACACCGCAAGGAACGCCATCGCCGCAGCGGTGAACAGCGTCAGCGTGGCGGTGAACCCGCTCGGCGGCACCACCCGGTTTGCCTGTGTATCGCCGGGCAGAAGCTCGGAGAGAAAGCCCAGCGCCGCCCTCACAGGTCCGCCCCCGCGAAATGCAGCCGCCGCCCGGCGATGCGCAGCACGCGCGCCTGGACATGCACCTTGGCGGAGCGAATGAGCGCCAGGTCATGGGTGGCGATGAGGATCGTCTTGCCCATGCGGTTGAGCTCGATCAGCAGGCGCATCAGGCGTTCGGACATCTCCCAGTCGATATTGCCGGTGGGCTCGTCGGCCAGCACCGCGTCGGGCGACATGATGACCGCCCGCGCCAGCGCCGCGCGCTGCCGCTCGCCGCCCGACAGCTCGGGTGGCCGCGCCTGCGCCCGCTCGCGCAGCCCGACCCAGCCGATAAGCTCGCGCAGGTTCGCCTCCTCGGCCAGCAGATCACGCCCCGAAACCGATAGCGGCAGGGCGATGTTCTCGGCCACGTCGAGATGGTCGAGAAACTGGCAATCCTGGTGGACCACGCCGATCCGCCGCCGCGCCTTGGCGATATCATCGCGGCTCATCTCGCGCCGATCCTGCCCGAAGAGCCGCACCTGCCCCGCCGTCGGCACAAGCGCACCGTAGCACAGCTTGAGCAGCGTCGTCTTGCCCGCCCCCGATGGACCGGTGAGAAAATGGAACGAGCCCGGCGCAAGAGCCAGCGACACGTCGCTCAGCAACTCTCCACCACCATAGGAATACCCCACGCCCTCGAGCTCGATCACTGCCTGCGCCCCTTGCTGCCGCAGCCCCCTTCATGCCCCAGAGGCCACAGTTGTGCAATCACCGCCCGGATGATTCGCTTTGCTCTTTTCGGGTCGCGGATTAGCGCCTATGCTCATCAGCGGGACGAAAGAGCCGGGAAACGGTGGCAAGGAACAGGCAGCGGGTGGAACCATGAGGCTGACATGTCCGAACTGCGGCGCGCAGTACGAGGTGCCGCAAGCGGTGATCCCCGAGGCGGGGCGCGATGTGCAATGCTCCAAT